>CAXBIE010000005.1:0-97363 GCA_963975635.1 uncultured Hoeflea sp.
GGTTGATGCAGCAGATAAAAGGCCAGACTGTGGCGTCCGCAAAATCGTGTTGCCCGGGCAATGGCAGTGCCGCTGGCCGGCAGTGCCGCCAGACGACCGGTCAGACCTTGCGAGACGGCATAGCGCGTGAACCCCATCCCGATCAGGAAAGGCCCGAGCCACGGCATCAGTGGCACGAAGTCATTGGACCGGGGCGGTACTGTGAATAAACCGATCCAGGACAACCAGGCCTGGTTGAAGACCTCATTCTGGTAGAGCTGCGGCGCTGCCAGGCACAAAATGCCGGCGAGAACCGTCAGCAGAGCCGGCATCCGCAGGAATGCGATCCCGATCACGCTGGATGCGGCGATCGCATGCAGGATTCCGAAATAGATAAAGCTGTCCGGCATGGCGAAATAGGTCGCCAGGCTGATCAGCCCTGCAGCGCCCGCGATCATGGCAATTCGCTTGAGAAAGGCATCCGGGCGGAACTGCCTGCCATGTGCCAGCACAAGACTGACCCCGGCCAGAAACAGAAAACTTCCGGCTATTGTCCTTGCATAGGCCTTGAGAAAGCCATGCGTGCTGGTGCCAGGCTCAAGGTAGCCGAAAAATTCCAGGTCCCAGGAAAAATGGTAGCTGGCCATGGCGAACAGTGCCAATCCTCTGGCCAGATCGAGCAGGTGGATGCGCCCGGCCGGGCTTGGAGACGATGGCGGGTTGCCGGCAATATCACTCAAACTTGTCGCTCCATCTGACCCATCGGGCGGTGCCGCCGATTCGGTATTCTATTCCATGTCCCGACCAGCCGGAAACGTCTCGGAGGGATAAAGCGTCCCAAAGCCATGACGACCAATCCCGCGTCGCGTGCTCTGTCATGCGGAACGCCTAGCGGTCCCTGTCCGCGGCACACGAAATCACTTTCTGCATCAGCAAACAGAGCGTTTCAGCCGCTTGATAAGGCGCTGAGAATCAAACCGGATCTGGCTGGGGCTTTCTACCTCTGCTGCTCACATACAAACCAGCCAGCACCAGCCCCAGCGCCGCAACCAGGTTGATCGACAGCGGTTCACCCAGAATGGCCACCCCCAACGCCACGCCAAATACGGGGACCAGATTGATGGAGAGCGAAAACCGCGTGTAGCCGATTGCTCGGATCAAAGAGAACCGCAGAATGTAGGCAATGCCGGTGGGAAACAAACCGAGAAAGATCAGCGATCCGATCGCCGAAGCGGAATAGGCCTGGGTTGGAAGCCCGTCGGTGAGGAGAGCCAGCGGAAACAGCACCGCCGTACCGATTGCCAGGGCAAGCGTGGCGAGCCGCACCGGTGGCATGCTGATCCGCCGGATCAGCAATCCTGCGCACACATAACACAGCGATGCTCCCAAAGCTGCAAGCTTGCCGAGCAGCGGCCCGCCGGCAAGTCCGCTGAAGATGCTCGGTCCCAGCAGCACGACGATACCGGAAAAGCCCAGAATCACCGACAACAGTTTGCGTGGCGTCATTCGGTCGTCATCGGTCATCAGATGACTGCCGATGAGCGCCAGAAACGGCCCGGTGCCCATCAGCAGGGCCAGAACGCTGCCTTCGACGGTCTTGCCGGCCCAGGCAACCAGAATGAACGGCACCACCACATTCAACAAGGCCATGCCGATCACGAGTACCCACTCGACAGGGCTCGCAGGCCAGGTCATGCCACGCCAGATCGCGTAGGGAAGCAGGACGGCAAATCCGATGCCGACCCGGATGGCCGCAAGCCAGATAGGACCGGTCTCCGGAACCGCGATGCGAATGGCAATAAATCCCGACGCCAGCATCAAGGACGTGATGATCATCAGGCCAATGTCGAGACGCGTCGGTTCCCGTAACGCCTGGTTGACCCGACTCATGCGGAGGCTGAACCGGCGTCGTTGCCTGAAACAAGGGCCAGTCGGTAGACACCACGGAAGGCTGAGGGATCCGCCGGCTTGCCCTTGCGCAGAATCACGATTTCGCCGTTCTGCGCCATCTCCACTGCGACAGAGCGCAGCGGTTTCATCAGCCGGCTCCATTGCCGCTCATCGGAACCCGTTAGTGATCGCGCGGCTTCGGTCGGAGAAATGCTCTTGCCCGGCTGCAGGTTTTTGAGCAGGTCGAGAATGGCGTTGCGCAACACCTCGGGCGAATGGTTTTTGGGCTGGGTCACGGAATAATGGTGTCCTTGAGGATCGCATCGCGGGCATTGGAGAAGAACTGGCGCCGGAGCAGCACCAGGATCACCAGCGTGGTTGTCGCCATAAGCACAAATGGACCTGCAAACCAGCCGAGATATCCTATCGACAGGAAAATCGCCCTCAGGCCGGCGTTGAAATGCCGTCCCGCAAGAACATTGAGCGAGGCTGCCCGGTTGGCGGCCGCGTCAAGCTCTATCTGGTCATCCGGCAGGTCGGCCTTCATCGGGATCGCGCCGAACAGGATCGATGCATAGTTGAACAGCCGGTAGGACCAGCCGAACTTGAAGAATGCATAGGCAAAAATGCCGATCAGTCCGAACACCTTGAGTTCGAAAGCGACCGGGTCCGCAACCAGCGTGATCGGCAGGTCATCGGCAATCGCCAGCACACGCTCTGTAGCCCCGAGCAATGCGAAACATCCACCGATGGCAAAGATCGTGGTTGAGGCGAAGAATGCCGTGCCGTTCTGCAAACCTGCCATGATGGCGGTGTCGATCATCCGCAAATCGCGCCGTGCCGCCACCAGCATCCAGCGCTTGCGGTGCTGGTTCATGGCAGTGGTCAGGCTGACGCGCTTGATCGGCAGGTGGTTGTTGGACGCCAGCGAGAAGATGAACCAGGAGAGGGCAAACCAGGCGATCGCCAGATAATCAAAATTTGTCATGACGTGGTTTTGACATGAAGCGGGGTTGGACGCAAAGCCTCCGTGAAAGCATTGCATTTTAATTAAATCTTCATGTCCATGGCCAAAGTGTGGGCGAAATCGAGTGTCCGGATTCTCTGGTTTCGAGGTAACGTGTTGATTTGATATGAAGCCATGCACAAACGGGAGAGCTGATATGAAAAACCAGCCACAGAATTGCCTTTTTTGCAGTTGCGAAAAGATTACCATCTCGTTAAACACCCCTTCCTGCGCCGAGCGCGTCCACATGGACCACGCGGCCTGATACACAGTTTCAAAAACCGGAGTGATCATGGAAGAGACCGTACAGAAGTCCTGCTGGGGCATTACCGCCCGTGCAGTGATCGGTTTTTCGGGAATTCTCGCGCTGGCCTACCTTTTCGGCGGCATCTGAGCGAACGTTTGATCTGACAAGAGCAGCGCCTGACCCACCGGTCGGCTCTGCTTTTCTTTGTCCACTAACCGGGCTTTCACGGTAAGCTGCCATAACTGTCGTCGAAGCGGCATCGAACGTCGGTGGATTGACGGGCGAGGGCAGGACCCGCATGTAAGGTGGTCGTTCTCACCGGAGCTGCCGCGAACCATGTTTCTTTCAGTTTTTGATGTCTTCAAGATCGGCGTCGGCCCTTCGAGTTCCCACACGATGGGGCCAATGTCGGCCGCCGTGCGCTTCCTCGACGAGATCGCCGGCCCCGACTGGCCGCGTCCGGCCGGCGCCAAAATCGACCAGATCAAGGTCAGCCTGCATGGCTCGCTGGCCTTTACCGGAATCGGCCATGGGACGGGCAGGGCAGTGGTGCTCGGCCTCACCGGCGAATTGCCCGACCAGGTCGACCCGGATCGCATGGACGCGATTATCGCCGGCGTCGAACAAAGCCGTAAAATCAACCCTCCCGGTCATCCCGGCTATCATTTCGACCCGAAGACGGACCTTGTCTTTGACAAGAAACAGGCGCTGCCTGGCCATGCCAACGGCATGACATTCTCCGCCCTGGATCAGGATGGAAACATGCTTCTGCGCCGCATTTATTATTCGGTCGGCGGTGGCTTCGTGGTCTCCGACACGGAGCTGGAGGCCATGAAGAGCGCCAAGAAGGCCGCGGTCGACAAATCCGTGCCCTATCCGTTCCGCAATGCCAAACAGATGCTGGAAATGGCCGCTTCATCCGGTCTGTCAATTGCCCAGATGAAACGCGTCAACGAGGAAACCCACATGTCGGCTGAAGAGCTCGACGCAGGGCTGGACCGGATATGGAGCGCCATGAGTGGCTGTATCGACAGGGGCCTGGAGGGCGAGGGCATCATGCCCGGTGGCCTCAAGGTCCGGCGCAGGGCGCGCACGCTGTTTGACAAGCTGCAGGAGGAGTGGCGGCAGAACCGTCGCAATCCGCTGCTCGCCAATGACTGGCTCAGCGTCTACGCCATGGCTGTCAACGAAGAAAACGCCGTCGGTGGACGCGTCGTTACCGCGCCAACCAATGGAGCAGCGGGCGTCATTCCTGCCACCATCCGTTATGTGCTGCAGTTTCACGATGGTGCCGACCAGCAGGCTGTGCGTGACTATCTGCTGACGGCTGCGGCGGTTGGCGGCATCATCAAGCACAATGCCTCGATCTCGGGCGCCGAGGTCGGCTGCCAGGGCGAAGTCGGCTCGGCGGCTGCGATGTCCGCGGCTGGCCTTGCCGCCGTCATGGGCGGTACGCCCGAGCAGATAGAAAATGCAGCGGAAATCGCGCTGGAGCATCATCTTGGCATGACCTGTGATCCGGTCGGAGGCTTGGTGCAGGTGCCATGCATCGAGCGCAATGCCCTGGGGGCGGTCAAGGCGGTCACGGCCGCGTCACTGGCGATGAAGGGCGACGGCACACACTTTGTACCTCTTGATGCCTGTATCGAAACCATGCGCCAGACCGGCCTCGACATGAATGAACGCTACAAGGAGACCTCGACAGGTGGTCTGGCGGTCAACGTGGTTGAGTGTTGAAGGCGCCATAGCGGCTCCTGTTGATCCGGGACGGCGGGTGCTGAGCCTGTGGACGAGATGGGCTTTCGCTGTCCTCCGGCTTGACCGGAAGCATTCAGCGCCCGATGTATCAATCTATGGCTCTACATCTTCTGAAATTATGTGTCGGCGCTGAAAGTGTCGAAGACCAGCGCGACTGGATGCAGCGCCGCCTCGACATGATGGCTGCAGCGGGGCAAACGCCGGAACAGTTCCACACCACGCGAATGGTTCCCAAGCGGGCAGCGGAGCTCATTGACGGCGGATCGCTGTACTGGGTGATCAAGGGCAATATTCAGGCCCGCCAGCGCTTGCTGGAAGTCCGTCCTTTCGTCGACGCGGACGGCATATCGCGATGCCATCTGGTGCTGGAGCCGGTCTTGCACGAAACCTCCTGGGCGCCACGCCGGCCGTTTCAGGGCTGGCGCTACCTCGATCCCAAGGATGCGCCGCCCGATTTGGGGGGGGCAGGATCAGACGGAGAGGATTTGCCGCCGGAACTCAAGCGCGAATTGGCCGGGCTGGGGCTTCTGTGACGTCAAGGTGAAGCGCATACTCTTGTGTTGTCCGGATAAAGCGCCACATTGAAGTTGAACCGAGCAGCGAGTGAGTTGATAGCCGATCCCCATGGCCAAAGACAAAACAGGATCCGACAAAGCCTTGTCCAAGCGCGGTAAAGCGGCGTTGCCCGAAAGCGCGGCCGTATCGTCCCGCTCCGAAATTGCAGCTTTCCTTTCCGCCGCAAAGTCGGTGGTGCCCAAAGGCAGCGGGTCAGGACGGCTTGCCTTCGCGCTTGACGCCACGATGAGCCGTCAGCCGACATGGGACAGTGCCTGCAAACTGCAGGTGGAGATGTTCGATGCCGTGGGCAAGTCCGGCGCATTGTCCGTACAGTTGGTCTATTTTCGCGGACTGGGAGAATGCCGCGCCTCGCGTTGGGTAAACGACACAACGCAGCTTGCTGACCTGATGACCCGGATTGACTGCCGTGGCGGCCAGACCCAGATCGGCAGGGTTTTGCGTCACGTCGCTGACGAGGCCCGCGCAAAACCGGTCAGCGCCCTGGTCTACATTGGCGATGCGATGGAAGAAGACATCGACAAGCTGGCAGTGGTCGCCGGCGAGCTGGCGCTCAGAAAAGTGCCCTGTTTCATGTTTCATGAAGGCCATGATCCGGCCGCAGCGGTGGGCTTCCGGGAGATTGCCCGCGTCACCGGCGGCGCCTATGTCCGGTTCGACCAGAACGCGGCTTCCGAACTTGCTCAATTGCTGCGCGCTGTCGCCGCCTATGCCACCGGCGGGCGATTGGCGCTTGAAAAGTCGGGTGGGAAGGCAGCGCGGCTGTTGCTGGAACAACTTGGGCCCGGAAAACCTGGCAGCGGAGGAGCCAAGCGCCCATGAGTGCAATTGCGGTGTTTTTCGGCGGAGCATTGATCCTGCTGGCGCTTTTGGCCGGCGTCCTCAGCGTCAAGCCGTCTGCGCTCGCCAACGCGTTCCGCTACGGCCTGCCGGTTGCGGCCGCCGGTGTTGGGGTCGTTCTGACCTTAATTGGACGCGCCGGCATCGGTGTTCCACTGCTGGCTTTTGCGGTGGCGCTGTTTTCGCGCGCCCGTCGTGCCTCCCGCGCTACACGCCAGCCCGGCGGGCAATCCTATGTCCGCTCTGCCGCTCTGGAAATGGAGCTCGACCTCGACACCGGAGAGATGAACGGGCTGGTTCTTGCCGGCAGCTTCGAAGGCCGCGAGCTTGACAATCTCGACGAGCCCGATCTCTTGCAGTTGCATTCCGAGTTGGCCGGCGATCCGGAAAGCCTGGGCTTACTGGAAGCGTATCTTGACCGCCGCGCGCCCGACTGGCGTGCCGGCTTTGACATGGACGACGACGCGGGTCTGGGAGCTTCTCCAGGCTCGGGCGCCATGACACAGAAGGAGGCCTACGAGGTCCTTGGTCTTGGCCCGGGGGCGGGTGAAGCCGAGATCCGCGAGGCGCATCGCCGCCTCATGAAGCGGATGCATCCCGATGCGGGAGGCTCTGCTTTTCTTGCTGGCCGGATCAACGAGGCCAAAGCTGTTCTCTTGAGTCGACATGACTGAATTCCCCGAATACGCAGTACAAAAAACGTGGATGTCCCGGAGCTGGGATGTCCGGACGCAGCGCCAAACAAACGCTGCGCTTCTTCAGTTGGCTGTTGCCCAGCAGGCATAGCCTTTCTTCTTCAGTGTGGCGCAGGCCCGAGTGGCGGCAGCCTGTCCTTCAAATCCACCGAAACGCGCCCGGTAGAGCTGTTCATTGCCCTTGGCATAAGCCATCGTAAACGGCTCGGTACCTGACAATGTGTTGCCGCCAGCGCCCTGTGCCTGGGCCAGAAGCGCGACTGCCGCATTCCGGTCAGGCATTGCGCCAATCTGGATCACCCAGCCGTCGCGTGGAGCAGTAGAGGCAGTGGTAACCGGATCGACAGCCTCATTTGTTGCAACTTGAACCGGCATCGGCGGAACCACTGCCGGAGCAGGAGTGGGAATCGCCACCTTCTGCGCGATCAGCGAGCTGACCAGCGCCTTGCGCCCGACTACAGGCTCAGGCGTGGGTGCGGCATAGGCGAATGCCAGCCGCTGATTGCCTTCATGTCGTTGCGACGGGACGGGGCCGACCTTGGGCAGTTCGAGCGACGCCACGGCAACTGCCATGCTGGACGTCGCGCCGCGGGCAATCAGGTTGCCTTTGCCACGGGTCGAGGCTTTCGGCAGATAGCGGGCAATCAGATCTTTCATCTGTGCGTTGCGGCTGGCGCCGGTGCGTCCGCCCATGACAACAGCGACGATTGAGCGGTCGCGATCGACAACCGATGACACCAGGTTGAATCCGGAAGCGCGGGTGTAGCCGGTCTTGATGCCGTCGACACCGCGAACAACGCCCAGCAGCCGGTTGTGATTGCCCATACGCGTCTTGCCGAAGGTAAACGAGCGGGTGGAAAAATATTTGTATTGCCGCGGGAAGTGTTCGCGCAATGCGATGCCCAGGGTTGCCATGTCCCGCGCGGTTGTCGTCTGCTTTGAGTTTGGCAGTCCATGCGCGTTGCGGAATGTCGTTCGCGACATGCCCAGGGAGCGGGCCTTGGCAGTCATCATGCTGGCGAATTTCGCCTCGCTGCCACCCAGATGCTCGGCAATTGCCGTCGATGCGTCATTGGCTGACTTTGTCACCAGTGAGTAGATGATCTGCTCGACTGTGACCGAACGCCCTGCGCCGACGCCAAGCTTGGTGGGCGGCTCCTTGGCGGCATTGGCCGAGAACTTGATGCGTGTGTCCAGCTTGATGGCGCCGCGCTCAAGAGCCTCGAACACCAAATAAAGCGTCATCATCTTGGTCAGCGACGCGGGGTAGCGCAGCTCGTCTGCATCATTGGCATACAATGTCTTGCCGGTTTTGGCGTCGATCACGATGCCTGCATATTTCGGATTGGCGGCAGCCGGCGCACTTCCCAGCGACAATGCAATGCCGATCAGGAAAAGCAGTTGAAACGCGGAGGTGGTAAGGGCGGCAAACCGGTCGATTACGCTGGATTTACGCTGATACACGATAACTCACTCATAAACAGGCAAGTGGAAGGGTTTCTGACTGACGCCCTCCTTGATCAGTCATTGTGGTCGATCTTAGTCAGCCGTCGTTACCAATCCGTTTATGATGAACCATTCCTTTCCAGGATCTGTTCCGAAACACGTCGAATCCGGGTTGAGATCCTGTCTCATTGTGAAACACGGGGGCGTTTTCAGAGAATGGTGCACTGCACAAAATGCTTGACAATATTGTGCAGTGCACCTATGTCTGGTTCATCAACTTCCCAAACGAGAGGACTCCTCGACATGATGAACTTTGACAGCACTTCGAAGATGAGCAAGGAAGCCATGGACAGCATGCTGACCACGGTTTCGTCGATGACCAAGGGTTTCCAGCAGATCGCTGCTGAATCCACCGAATATTCCAAGAAGTCCTATGAGGACAGTGCAGCTGTTGTCGAAAAGCTGGTTTCGGCCAAGAGCCTCGACAAGGCCATTGAAATTCAGACCGACTACGTCAAGAATTCCTACGAAACGTTTGTTGCCCAGGCCACCAAGATGAGCGAACTCTACGCTGACATGGCCAAGGAAGCCTACAAGCCTTTCGAACAGGCTGCCGCCAAGGTGTCTGCCTAAGCGCTTTTTATCTTGGCCGCGTTTAGCGGTTGAGCGAAATTATGATAACCCGGTTGCATAGCTATGCGGCCGGGTTTTTTCATGAATTGACGCGCCGCGGGAAATCTCTTCCTTCCACGCTCAAGGGGGCTTAAAATCCCTGCAGGAAGGACTAAGTTAAGGGCAAGGCTCGGTGCTTCGTTTTGCGCACACCGGGCGCACATGACAGGATTTGGCCAGAGTGAATGACAGCATGAATCTTACACGCTTGCAGGCGGACAAGAAAAACGATGACGGAGACACCGAAAGAGGCACATCCGTCATCACGCGCACAAAGCCGCAGGTCAAAAAACCCAGCATGTACAGGGTCCTGCTGCTTAACGATGACTACACCCCGATGGAATTTGTGATTCATGTTCTTGAACGCTTTTTCCAGAAGGACCGCGAGCAGGCGACCAGAATCATGCTGCACGTCCACAATCACGGCGTCGGCGAGTGCGGTGTATTCACCTATGAAGTGGCTGAAACCAAGGTGACCCAGGTCATGGACTGTGCACGCGAAAATCATCATCCGCTGCAATGCGTGATGGAAAAGAAATGAGGACCTGAAATTGCCTAGCTTTTCAAACAGTCTCGAAAAGGCGATCCATCAGGCGCTGACCTATGCCAATGAGCGGCATCACGAATATGCCACGCTTGAGCATTTGTTGCTGGCGCTGATCGAGGATCCGGACGCCGCGGCGGTCATGAGTGCGTGCAATGTCGATATCGACCAGTTGCGCCGCACTGTGAGCGATTATGTCGACAAGGAACTCGGCAATCTGGTCACCGGTTACGACGAGGATTCCAAACCCACCTCGGGCTTTCAGCGCGTCATTCAGCGTGCGGTGATCCATGTCCAGTCGTCGGGCCGCGAAGAAGTCACCGGCGCAAATGTGCTCGTGGCGATATTTGCCGAGCGCGAGAGCCATGCCGCCTATTTCCTTCAGGAACAGGAAATGACCCGTTACGACGCGGTCAATTTCATTTCGCACGGCATTGCCAAGCGTCCGGGCGCTGAAGAAGGCCGTCCGGTGCGCGGCGCCGAGGAGCCGGAGCCCGATTCAGCCAAATCCGAGGGGCCAGGCGAAGAAGGCGGCAAGAAAAAGGGCCAGGACGCGCTCACCTCCTACTGCGTCAATCTCAATGAGAAGGCCAAGACCGGCAAGATCGATCCGTTGATCGGCCGCATGGAAGAGGTCAACCGGACGATCCAGATCCTTTGCCGCCGCTCCAAGAACAACCCGCTCTATGTTGGCGATCCGGGCGTTGGCAAGACCGCCATCGCCGAGGGCCTGGCCAAGCGTATTGTCGAGGGTGATGTCCCAGACGTGCTGGCCGATGCTGTGATCTATTCGCTCGACATGGGTTCGCTGCTGGCTGGTACCCGCTATCGCGGTGATTTCGAGGAACGGCTCAAGCAGGTGGTCAAGGAACTCGAGGATCTGCCCGGCGCGGTCCTGTTTATCGACGAAATCCACACCGTTATTGGAGCCGGCGCCACATCCGGCGGCGCGATGGATGCGTCCAACCTGCTCAAGCCTGCCCTGTCGTCCGGCGCAATCCGCTGCATCGGCTCGACAACCTACAAGGAATATCGCCAGTTCTTCGAAAAGGACCGGGCTCTTGTCCGGCGCTTCCAGAAGATTGATGTTGCCGAGCCGACGATTCCCGATGCAATCGAGATCCTCAAGGGCCTCAAGCCTTATTTCGAGGAGTATCACAAGGTCGGCTACACCGATGAGGCAATCAAGGCCGCTGTCGAGCTGTCGGCACGCTACATCACGGACCGCAAATTGCCGGACAAGGCGATCGACGTGATCGACGAGTCGGGTGCGGCGCAGATGCTGCTGCCTGAAAAGTCCCGCAAGAAAATGCTCACCGACGTCGAGATCGAGAACACCATCGCCACCATGGCGCGGATTCCGGCCAAGACGGTGTCGAAGGATGACGAGACTGTCCTCGCCAATCTCGACAAGGAACTGCGCTCGGTCGTCTATGGTCAGGATACGGCCATCGATGCGCTGACTGCGGCAATCCGCCTGGCGCGTGCCGGGTTGCGTGAGCCTGACAAGCCGATCGGCTCCTATCTGTTCTCCGGCCCCACCGGCGTCGGCAAGACCGAAGTCGCCAAGCAGCTGGCCTCTTCGCTGGGCGTCGAGCTTCTGCGTTTCGACATGTCGGAATATATGGAGCGTCACACCGTCTCGCGGCTGATCGGTGCGCCTCCCGGCTATGTCGGTTTCGACCAGGGCGGCCTGCTGACCGATGGCGTCGATCAGCACCCCTATTGTGTGCTGTTGCTCGACGAAATCGAGAAAGCCCACCCGGACCTGTTCAACATCCTGTTGCAGGTAATGGATCACGGCTCTCTCACGGATCACAACGGCAAGAAGATCGATTTCCGCAATGTGATCTTGATCATGACCACCAATGCGGGTGCAGCGGATGCGGCCAAATCGGCCATCGGCTTCGGATCGTCCAAGCGCGAAGGTGATGACATGGAAGCGATCAACCGGCTGTTCACGCCGGAGTTCCGCAACCGTCTCGATGCCATCATCCCGTTTGGGTCTCTGCCGGCGGCGGTCATCAACATGGTCGTGCAGAAATTCGTCATGCAGCTTGAAGCCCAGCTGGCCGAGCGAAACGTCACCTTCGATCTCGGAGAAGACGCGGTCGCCTGGCTTGCCGACAAGGGCTATGATGAACGTATGGGGGCACGGCCACTTGGCCGGGTGATCCAGGAGAACATCAAGAAAGAGCTCGCCAATGAGCTTCTGTTCGGCAAGCTCAAGCATGGCGGCACGGTCAAGGTGACGGTTGGCGAGAAAGCCGACGGCAGAAATGGCCTGATCCTCGAGGCCATTCCGGCAGAAGTGCCGGTCAAGCCGAAGAAGGAAAAGGTTGCTGCCAAGAAGCGGCCTCCAGCCAAGGCCAAGGCCTCCGGTACGACGGCAAAGACCACGCGCAAGCCACCGGCTGGCAAGGGCCCGGCGAAAGCCAAGAAGCCCGAGCCGGATGATTCCGGTGAAGCCGAGGCAGCTGTTGCCGAAAAGCCGGCACCCAAGAAGACATCCAGCGCCGTGCCGAAGGTGCCGCGTAAAAAATAGACTCGATCAGGTCTGCTATCGACTCAATCACCCCGGTCATGCCGGGGCGATTTGCGTTTGAGCATGGCAGCCATGCAAAAATTGCAGCAACTGGATGCCCCAAAAACAGTTTGCAGGGCTGTGCAAAGCCTCTAACAAAAGCAGATGAGCATTTCTTCCGGCCAATCCGGCGCCTATTGGTTTTTCAAGGGCGCGCGCGGCATCGCTTCGCTTCCAGCCATCATCCTGATGAGCGCCTTTGTCGGCTTCTGCGGTTTTGCGGTCGAGGCAGGGGTCCCGCTCGGCGAAGCCGTTTTCATGACCGGAATGATCTGGGCGCTTCCGGCCAAGGTGTTGCTGGTCGGCTCCATTCTCGCCGGAGTCTCGCTGCCGGCGGCCTTCATCACCGTGGCGCTGTCGTCGATTCGGCTGATGCCCATGGTGGCGGCGCTGATTCCGGAAATCCGCACAGAGAAAACGCCGACATGGTTGTTGCTGCTGTTGTCGCACTTCATTGCGATCACGGCCTATGTCTTCACCATGGAGCGTATTCGCGATGTGCCACGCGAGCACCGTGTGTCATTTTTCGCTGGTTTCGGAATGACCGTGACCACCGCCAACATCATTCTGGTCGCGGTGATCTACTCGACTGTGGCGAACCTGCCGGCGATGGTCGCAGGCGCGCTGTTTTTTCTCACGCCGGTTTATTTCCTGACATCGATCTGGGCATCAACCCGCGACAGGGCAGGGCACATCGCAATGATTATCGGTTTGGCGCTGGGGCCGCTGTTTCATCAGGTTGCACCTGAGTTCGATATTCTCTATGCCGGTCTGGTTGGCGGCACGCTGGCGTTTGTCATTGATCGCTTCTGGAAAGCCGGTGCGCGCTCATGATCAACTATCAGTCCTTTGATGCCTGGTGGTGGCCCTATGTGTTCATCGCCATTGCCGGCTGGCTCGCCACCGACATCTGGCGCTGGCTTGGTGTCCTGATCGGCAACCGGCTCGCCCAGGATTCCGCAGCCCTGACATGGGTGCGTGCGGTGGCGACGGCGTTGCTCGCAGCCGTCATCGCCAAGCTCATTCTTTATCCGGTCGGTGAGCTGCAAAATGTTCCGGTCGCCATTCGGGTTGCCGCCGCTTCCGTGGGGTTCGCAGCCTTTTTGATGGCCGGAAAACGGACCTGGGTCGGTATTGCCGTTGCGCTTGGCTGTCTGTTCGGCGGTCAGTTGCTGTTGGGGGCAGCGGTCGGGTAGCCGGGATCGGGCATCAATTGGCCGCAAACGTTCTACGCCGTTCCGATGTCTGCCAAGCTGGCCTACTTCTCGAAGCGCTGAACCACCCAGGAATAACTGTCTGTGACGACGTGAACCGGCTCACTGACCAGCGCCTTGACGCTGGCTTTTTCGGGCAGGGCTTCCTTGACCAGATTGAGGACCCGCGTGGTCATCCCTGGTTCTGCATCTGATGTAGTTGCAACTTCGGGCTCGTTGCCGTCAAGGCCGGGCGTCTCAGCTTCAGGGATACCGGCTTTTGGTATGGGCGTGGCCGATGTCAGCGATGTGTCGGCTTCCGGGGCTGCAGTTGCAACAAGATCCTGCTCCGGCTCGTCCGCCACTTCCGCAAGTCCCGTATCGCCCGGGGTCTGACAGACAGCGACAACCACCGGATAATCCAGATTGGAATAGGTTTTGAGCCTGTCTTCCGAATCTGCATCGCAGGCCTGCACGGTCGCCCAGCGCTCATCGCGCATCTCGACATAGTGGCACTGTGTTGCGCTGTCGTCGCAGCCAAGAATGGCCATCAATATGAGTGCGGTCTGCATGGGTGCCTCGTTGACGTGAAACCTGATAAGGCGTGCTATGCCCTTGCAATGCCGCAAAAACAAGGCAGCTGCGTCCGGCCTTTGCCTGCATGTTCGATATGGTGTGGCATTTGGGCGACTGATCGTTGGCCAAATGTAAAATAGGTGAAGCTGCGTCCAAAAGTTGTCATGCGATCAAGATATTGTTCATCGTATAAACTGCCGGTAATCCAATTCGGGGGCCATGGTTTTGGGCGCGCACCACATCGTTATCATCGGCGCTGGAATCGTCGGTGCGTCCATCGCACATCGTTTGAGCCGCACGAATGTGAATGTGACCGTGATTGATGCCTTGGAAGGTCCGGGGCTTGGAGTAAGCGCCGCGTCATTCGGATGGATCACCTGTTCTGCAGGCACCCCGGATTTGCCAGAGTTGGTTTATCAGTCGCGGCTTGCGGCAATTGACGATTATGGACGCTTGACGAGGAGTTCGGTGGCCAGATCTGCGCGCCGTCTAAAGGAGCGCTGGTATGGGGTGAGAATGAAGCTGAATTGCTTGATTGGGCGCAGCGGCATGAAGCCAGAGGTAGCCTGGTGCGGCTGGTCACCCGAGCAGAACTTGCCGCGATGGAGCCGATGATTGCAGATCCACCAGCATTAGCGGCGTATTTTCCCCGCGAGAAGGCCGTGGAAGTGCAGGATGCTTGCGCCTCGCTCATGAGGTCCGCATATCGCGCGAATGCTCAGCTCATCTTCGGCCAGAAAGTTCTTGGTTTGGAGGTGGCGGGCGGCCGGATCAAGGGCGTCAGATTGACGGACCGAACCATCTCTGCCGATCACGTGGTGGTTGCAGCCGGGGCGCAAAGCCCGGCAATTCTGGGGGGAATAATGCCGGATCACGGTATCTCAGTGTCCCCGGCAGCGCTGGTTTCCCTGCGCGCTGACGCTTTCGGGCTTAGCCATATCATTAACGGCGATGGCCTCGAAATACGCTCCCGGAGAAATGGTGAATTGATCATAGCCTGTGGCGTCGAGGACGGGCCGGAGGAGCAAGTCAAGGCAGACCTTGCGCAGCAGGTGCTCGCCAAGGTTTTCCGCATTTTTTCAGCCATCGTCAATCCACGGGTAACAAGTGTGGAGATTGGCCGGCGTCCGTTTCTCGCCGATGGGCGTCCACTTGTCTCCTCTGCCGATGGCGTTGAAGGGCTTATCCTTGCTGCAAGCCATCCCGGTGTAATCCTCGCGCCTGAGATTGCCCGCCGGGTTGTCGACATCGTGGTCCGGTAGCAACGCCTACCGAGATGTCCGTTGCCGGCCCATCTTATCGGCGTGATAGTTCATTAAGTGTGGACATTAAACCATTAGTAATGTTGAATGTATTGATAAAGCGCCGTGATGGAATGTCGGTCCCAACAGGAGTTATGCACATTGACCCAATTGACCGAAGACGGACGCAAGGCACTTGTCGAGATAGCGGAGCGCCGTGGCGTCAGTCCGGAAGCTGTCGAGCACGTGGCGATGGCGTTGATGGCCGGGCAGGGAACCCAGGCCCAGTTCAACCATCCCGATCTCGGCGGCATGGGGCAATGGTCTCTCGGCGGCATGACCATGGTCGGCGACATGTTCAACAATTCGCTCAAAGCCCAGGTGGATGCGATCTGTTCCGATGTCGTGCAACTGATGCGCCAGCCGGATCTGATGCACGCGTCCTCACAGACACCCTCCCAATCTCAGTCTCAAGGTGACACCGTCAGCCTTTTTGTCGGTGCAGGGTCGGGGGGCAACTGGTGGCCATCCGGCCTCGGTCATGCGGCATCCACCGGCGCGCAGAATCAGATGCGCTACGCCTGGTTTCCGGATACGGCGCGCCTCGCCATTGATGCGGGTGATGGCAAGGTCCGCGTCTATGACACGGCCGACCATCGTATTGGCGGATTCTCCCAGCAGCAGTCCGGTGACCAGTCTCTCAGCTTCACGTCGCAGTACGGCCTCGTCAAGCTTGCCGATCTCAGGGAAGTGGATCTCGAGCAACCCGGTGATGCCGGAACCAGATCCGTCACCGAAAAAAGCGCGCCGGCTTTGTCCGATGCGCTTCTCAAGGCCGCGACCCAATCCCATACGGCGGAGCCGTCTCCTGAACAGATCGACGCTGCGCCGCCCGCACCTGAACAGATGCAGCCAGACGCACAGCGGTCTGATACGCCAAAGGCCTCAACCGCTCAGGAGGAATCGGATATTTTCGCCAAGATTGAGCGGCTGGCGGACCTGCACGCCAAGGGAATTCTGAGCGACCAGGAATACCAGTCCAAGAAGGCCGAACTGCTGGCGCGAATCTGATCTCAGCGCATTTTGGAATGTCAGCTTAGCGCGGCCTAAAGTGCTGCGCGAATCTTCGCCGCATTGGCCTTCAGCACGCTGCCATCTTCCATGGTGCCGGTGTGCGGCTTCATGCTGACGCCGTCAAAGCGTGTGATGATGTGCACGTGCAGGTGAAACACCACCTGGCCTCCGGCGCTTTCATTGAACTGCTGAATGGTGACCCCGTCGGCAGCAAATGCCTTGATCACCGCGCGGGCCATTTTTTGTGTTGTTTCCATCACATGCGCCAGGCTGTCTGTGCCGACGTCGAGGATATTGCGGGCAGCGGCCTTGGGAATGACCAGGCAATGCCCGTCGCCGCGGGGCATGATATCCATGATGGCCAGCGTGTGCTCGTCTTCGTACAGCCGCTCCGCAGGCAGTTCCCCGCGCAGGATCTTGGCAAACACATTGCTGTCATCATATTGCGGCGCGGTCATGGGAAAGCTCTCCGGTTGGTCCAATTGGTTTGTTTGTACCGGCTGTCCTGCAAGGGTCAAGCGCGACGCGCGCTCACTCCTCTTCGCCTTGCCGATTGCCATCGCCCTTGCGGAACGGGCCATGTTCGCTCAGCACCTGGCCGATATGTTCTACATCGCGCCGTTCGCGTTCGAGATAGTCAGCAACGGCACGCCTCAGTCCGGGGTGATCGATATAATGCGCTGAATGCGTCGTGGCCGGAAGATAGCCGCGTGCCAGCTTGTGTTCGCCCTGCGCTCCGGCTTCGACACGCGCCAATCCCTTGGCAATGGCGAAATCGATCGCCTGGTGATAACAGACCTCGAAATGCAGGAAGGGATGATCCTCGACACATCCCCAGTGACGCCCGTATAGACAGTCTCCACCGATGAAGTTGATCGCACCGGCAACATACCGGCCTTCGCGTTTCGCCATCACCAGCAGCACATCGTCGGCCATCCGCTCGCCGATCAGCGAGAAGAACTGCCGCGTCAGATAGGGCCGTCCCCATTTGCGCCCGCCGGTGTCGATGTAGAAGCCGTAGAAGATGTCCCAGACGCTTTCGGTCAGCTCCTTGCCTGTCAGCCATTCGATCGTGATGCCGTTCTCGAGTGCGGCCTTGCGTTCCTTTCTGAGCTGCTTGCGTTTGCGCGACGCCAGCGTGTCGAGAAAGGCCTCGTAGCTTGTGTAGCCGTTGTTCTGAAAATGGAACTGCTGGTCGGTGCGGTGCAGATAGCCCTCGGCCTCGAAGGCCGGAATTTCATTCTCCGGGACGAAGGTGGCATGCACCGAAGACAGGCCGAGCTGTGTGCAAAGCGCGCGCCCGCCGGCCGCCAGCGCGCGCCTGCGGCTTTCTTCTCCCGTGCCCGGAAGGACCATCAGTCTCGGCCCGGTCGCGGGCGTGAACGGTGCGGAGCATTGCAGCTTCGGATAGTAGCGTCCGCCCGCCCGCTCAAATGCGTCGGCCCAGGCATGGTCGAACACATACTCGCCCATCGAATGGCTCTTGATATAGGCGGGCATGGCACCTTCAAGGGACCCGTCAGGTGCCCGCAGGACGATGTGCCTCGGCAGCCAGCCGGTTTCCGCTGAGACCGAACCGGATTCTTCCAGTGATGACAAAAAAGCGTGACTGACGAAGGGGTTATAGACAGTTCCGGACTCAGATTGCGAGACGCTTGACTCAGGCTGTGAACGGCGCGAAGCGCCGCCGAGGGTGCTCCATTCGTCGGCCGTAACAGCTGACATTCCCTCGACGGTCGACAGCGTATGATCGGATGTGTCAGTGCTCATGCGTCTCCGTCCGGCACGCGGTGTTGACCCGCGGCGTCATTGTCTTTGCATGTATGAATGCGGTCGGAATTGACAAGGTCACTCGTCGTCTGTGGTGTCCGGATCAAAGCCTTCGAATGTCATCTGGTCGGCATAGGTCCGGGTCTTCTCGCGGGCCTCTGCATCCCGCACCGTCCAGGTGATGATTGGTATCCCCTGTGCCCGCTGCGCTTCGACAAAGGCGCTGGGCAGATGGTGGACGCAATAGGAGATGAAGTTCAGGCCCAGCTGCATGGCTTCTTCGTGAATGAAGAATGTCTCAGGCTTGACTCCCTCGGCGGTCAGTCCGAGCGGGCAGGTAGCGCCGCTTTCCTTGAGGTCCCGCAGCAGATGATGGTCGAAACTCATCAGCGCCACCGGTCCGTCATAGCTTTCCAGACATTCGACCACGGCATCGGCAAAACCGTCATCATCGCCGGGGCGGCCCTTCAACTCGATGATCAGCGGCACTTTGCCCGCGACCTGTTTGAACAATTGCGGCAGCGACGGGATCCGGTCGGCGGTGCCGCCGACCGTCAGCTGTCCAAGTTCCTGCGAGGTGCGCGCCCGCACATCGCCGCGGAGACCACAAAGCCGTTCCAGGTCATCGTCATGAAACACCACCGGCACACCGTCGGCAGCGACGTGGATATCGCATTCAATGGCATATCCGGCGTCAATGGCCCGCTGGAAAGCGCTTGGCGTGTTCTCCCAGATGCTCTGGTTCATGTCGTGATAGCCGCGATGAGCAATCGGACGATTGG
Organism: uncultured Hoeflea sp.; assembly: GCA_963975635.1. Taxonomy (GTDB): domain Bacteria; phylum Pseudomonadota; class Alphaproteobacteria; order Rhizobiales; family Rhizobiaceae; genus Hoeflea. Next base: position 18,874 of record CAXBIE010000005.1, read on the forward strand.
TCAGCCAGCTCAGATCGTTGGTGGTCTGCGGCATGGTCGTCTCATCCGATCTCGATGATGGCGTCGATTTCAACCGCTGCATTGAGCGGCAGGCAAGCCATGCCGACGGCGGCCCGGGCGTGTTTTCCTGCCTCGCCGAGGATTTCCGCGACCAGGTTCGATGCGCCGTTGATCACCAGATGCTGGTCTGTGAAGGACGGTTCAGAAGCAACAAAGCCGCTGAGTTTGACCACCCGGACAATGCGTCCGAGATCGCCGCCGAGAGCTGCCTTGGCCTGGCTCAATATGTTGATGGCGCACAATTCCGCGGCCCTCTGTCCGGTTGCCACATCGACATCGCGGCCGAGCAGGCCCTTGACTGCAATGGCGCCATGTTCCATCGGCAGCTGGCCCGAAATGAACAGCAGGGAGCCGGAAATGACATAAGGCAGGTAGTTGGCGGCCGGCGCTGCGGCTTCCGGAAGCACAATGTTGCGTGCGGCCAGGCGGGATTCAATCGTGTCGGTCATCATGGGCTCCAAAGTCGGCTCTGTTAAGGCTGCTCAAACGATTTGGCGGTTCTTGCAAGTTCCGCCTCGCTTTTGCCACCTCCGGTCATATAACATCGGTTCAGGATTCGACAGGAGAAAACCTGATGCGCATGCTTGCAATTGCGTCACTTGCCCTATTGGCGACCACAACGGTACAGGCTGCACCCGCCGCAGGAGCGGGCGGGCTCGCAGCACACCGGGCGGTCTATGATCTGTCGCTCAAGGACGCCTCCGAACGCTCCGGCATATCGGGCATGATTGGCCGTATGGTCTACGAGTTCAACGGGTCTGCCTGCGAGGGCTACACGGTCAGCTTCCGCTTCGTCACCGAGATCGCCACGGGCGAGGATTCGCGGCTGACCGACCAGCAGACAACCACCTTCGAGGACGTTCGCCAGGGGAAGTTCAGCTTCGTTACCCGCTCCTATGTCGACCAGAAACTTGACCACGAAGTTCGCGGTTCGGCGGAAGTCAGCGGCGATGGTCTGTCGGTCGATCTCGATCAGCCCGAGAAACTCGCCGTCGACATTGCCAAGGCCCGGTTTCCCACCGAGCACATGATTGAGCTGATCCACAAGGCTGTCGAAGGCGAGCGGTTTTATGAATCGCGCATCTATGACGGCTCCGACGACGGCGACAAGGCGATGATCACCACGACAATCCTGGGTGACAAACAGCCGGTTGAGGCCAGTGACGCCGAAGCGAAGCGGGCTGGCGAACTTGCCGATGACGCCTTCTGGCCTGTCTCCATGTCCTATTTTGAAGAGACCGCTGAAGGTGACGGCCTGCCGGTCTATTCCATCGCCTTCAAACTCTATGAGAACGGCGTCACCCGCGATCTGACAATGGATTACGGTGACTTTGTGCTGCAGGGACAGCTGGCGCAACTCGACATCTTCAAGCCCGAGCCCTGCGTGGAACAGTAGGTTTTCGGCCTGACGGCATGCGCCAGTCCGGGTTCTGTCGAGAAATTGTAGCCCAACACCAGCTGGCAACGTCTATTTTCTCAAGAGGTCGGCAAGCACCGGATGAGGGAAGTTGCGGCGCACGGTGACCGCATAAAAGCTCTCGACGATGTCCAGATCGAACGTCGCCGTCTCGATCAGCCCCGATGCGATTTCGTCTGCCAGCACAACGGAGGGCGCGATGGCCAGTCCCATGTCCTCGCGGGCAAGCAGACGCACCATTGCCATGTCGTCGACATCGGCTGCAATGCGCGGCGTCACCCCCAGCCTTGCAATCAGACTTTCAAACCCGGTTCTGATCGAGCTGTCTGTCGGCACGATCAGCGGCTCGTGTTCAAGCAGATCCCGCAGCGTGTCGTGGCGCAGACGGTGCGCCGTGCCGTGGAGGCCGACGGTCTGTTCGGCAATCCGGTGGGCGGTGAAGTCGCTTCCGAAAGCGCCCGGCGGCGGCTCTGTGGTCAGCACCACATCGAGAGCAAGCGACTTGAGCGCTTCGAACAGGACGCTTGCGCCACCTGATTTCAGGATGATCTCGACATTCTGCGCCTGCAAGACAGGCCGGAGGAAATTGAGCTGAAAGTTCCGCGACAGCGTCGAAAGCGCTCCGACCCGGAACGGTGGTGATGCTGCCCCCGTGCGTTGCAGGGTGGCGACAAGCTCCTCACCGGTTCCGAATATCTGGTCCGCGTGATCGAGTACGATCCGGCCGACCTCGGTCAGCACCAGTTGCCGGCCCACCCGGTCGAACAGCGGATGCCCGAGGCGCTCCTCCAGTTTGCGGATCTGGCTGGAGAGCGCGGACTGCGACAGGTTCACCCGGTCTGCGGTGCGGGTCAGGTGGCCTTCATGGGCGACTTCCCGGAAATAGCGCAGGTGATGGTAGTTGAGCTGGTCCATGGTCGAACCCGTTCCCTGTTTCAAAGATCACGTGCATAATAGTTCGATAAAACAGAATGAAAAGTCTTGGAAGATATATTTTATATCTGGCGCTTGATGCGCCATATCCGCGTCACCGAGCAACCCAAGGGGACAGGATATGGACTATCTGATTGAAATCGCCACCACACTTCTCTCGCAATTTCAGAAGCCGACACTGGCCTTTCTGATGGGAGGCATGCTGCTCGCCGCACTTGGCAGCAAGCTCGAAGTGCCCGAGCCCGTCTACAAATTCGTAGTCATGCTGCTGCTGCTGAAGGTCGGTCTCAGCGCCGGTATTTCGGTACGTCAGGCTGATCTCATCGCGCTTGCCGTGCCGGCCGTCTTCGCCGCGGTCCTTGGCGTGGCAATCGTGCTGCTGGGCGGCCGTACGCTGGCGCTCTGGCCGGGTGTCTCCAGAATGGACGGGATGGCGACAGCTGGGCTGTTTGGCGCAGTGTCGGCCTCCACACTGGCGGCAGGCATGGCGACGCTCGATGCGGAAGGGGTGGCGTATGAAGGCTTTATCGGTGCGCTTTATCCCTTCATGGATATCGCGGCGCTGGTGACAGCCATCATTCTGGCGCGGATGAGCGCGGTACGCAGCGCCGCAGATGTCTACGCCGGCGGCGGGGCGGCGACCATGACAATGGGTTCGGGGGCAGGCGCCGGCGTTGACGGCGACATGGTCCGCGGCATCCTCACCGACACATTCCGGAGCCCGGCGATTTCAGCCCTGCTCATCGGTCTTGCAATCGGCGTTTTCGCAAAACCCGATGCAGTGTTCGAGAGCTTTTACCAGCCACTGTTTCACGGCTTGCTCTCGATCCTGATGCTGATCATGGGAATGGAAGCCTGGTCGCGGCTGTCGGAACTCAGGAAGGTCGCTCATGCCTATGTCATTTATGCCGTTGCAGCGCCCATCATGCACGGGCTGATGGGATTTGGTCTGGGGCTTCTCGCCCATCATCTGACCGGGTTTTCCGCTGGCGGGGTCACCCTGCTGGCCATAATGGCGGCTTCGAGCTCGGACATCTCAGGACCGCCAACCCTGCGCGGCGCCTTGCCTGAAGCAAATCCGTCCGCATATCTTGGCGCTTCAACCGGACTGGGTACGCCCGTAGCCATCCTCAGTATCCCGCTGTTCATGGCTTTGGCTGACGCGGTGATCGGTTTCTGATCGTCCGGCTCAAAGACCTGCGTGCCGCAATCCATTGCGGCACGCCATCGGTTAAATCAATCTAAACGATTGTTTTGCAACCTGCGGGCGCCGTTGGGACATCGGGGGAAACTAAACAGGATTATGAAACAATCATATATAAGTGATTCAAAATATTGGATTTATGCTGTCTTTGCGATCACGGGTCTGGTCCTGGCAGCCTGTCTCAGCCTTAGCTTCGAATTGCCATTGGGCGAGAGTTTCTGGGATACCTACATTTATATCGATGGTGCCTATCGTCTGTCCGTCGGGCAGGAGATCTACAAGGACTTCCACGCCCCTGTCGGAGCGCTCAACTACATTCTGTTTGATCTCCTCTCCAGCTTGTTTCCCCAAGGTAATGTAGTCCTGGTCATTCAATGGTGCATGATGCTGGTCACCCTGCCGGTGATGGCTGTCATCTGCCACCATGCGCTGCAGCGCGGAGTGGGCGCGGCGTTTGCGTTGCTGCTGCCGTATTTGATGTTCTCGATCCTTCCGTTCAACATCGAGTCCTGGAACGCGTTTCCCGGGGTGGATGGCTTTGGCTATTACAACCGCCACGCCGCGGTGCTCTTGTATCTGCTAGTCGCCACCTTGTTCTTTGTGCGCTCGCAAGTGGCTCTTGTCGGATTGATCTCGGCGCTGTTGCTGACGCTGGCCTTCGTCAAGATCAACGGCTTCGCGGTGGCGGGTCTCATTCTCGCCGTGGCACTGGCCACCAGGCGCATCAGTCTTGCCACGTCTGCGATCGTCGCCATCGTGTGTCTGTCCGTTGTTGTCTGCATTGAACTTTTTACCGGCAGTGTCTCGGCCTACCTGGCTTCGATCATGCGGCTCCTCGCCAACAACGAGTCCGTGTTGCTGCCCAATATCGTCACCACCATCAGCGCGCGGTTTGACGCCATCTTCGCCGCTTCGTTGCTTGCGCTCTATCTGTTCGCGTCCCGCTACAGGGGCGGATCAAATCTGCTCGCGGCATTCGACCGGGAGCATCCGCGCGCACCGGCGCCAAACCGGCTGGACCAGGATTGGCTCTGGCTCGCTGTCATGATCCTGGCCGATATCCTGTTCGAATCGCAAAATCTGGGCGGCGCAGCCTTCATCTTGGTGTGGCCCTTCCTGCTTGCGCTGTTTCTTGCCACTGAACCGGAACGGCGGGGGCGGCTGTCGCCGCTGATCGTGCTGATCGCACTGGTGTCGCTGCCGACCGTCACCAAGATGATCCATTCGACGGCGCGCGCCGCTGCGACATCAATCAGGGACGTCTCCATCGGCACCGAGAACCTGCCGCCAAGCATGCGCTTCAGCGCCAAGACATTGACGGTCGAGGGGGCGGAGAAAGCCCGCCCGATCCTGATCAGTGGCCGTAACACTTACGAAAGCTATGCGGAATCCAACATTCTGCCGGCCTATTGGCTTTATTTCGATCACCGTTTTCAGGTCACCGCGCTCAAGACCATGGATGAGGTGATCGAAGCCATTCGCGAGCGAGAAGCACGGCTTGGCCGCCATTACGAGGTGATCGACATGCGCGATTTCGCCAATCCCGTAACCGCCGTGATGGGGCGGACCCCGGCGCGCGGCGTGTCGATTGGCGGCGATCCCTTCCGGGCGGTGCTGCCATTGACCGACGAGGAGGCCGAGGCGCTGTCACAGACAGACATCGTCCTGCTGCCGACTTGCCCGGTAACGGCGGCCCGCAACAAGCTGCTCAGGGATTACCAGCGGGCCTTTGAGGGCTTCAACCGCATCACGCTGACCGATTGCTTTGACGCATTGGAACATCCGCGTTACGCACTGCAGTAAGTGATCGCGCTCTGACTGAGCGTTTGGGCTGACCCACCTTTGCAGTTACGATTTGTCGAACTTATTCTCCCGGCATGGCATTCGGGTAGCCCGCGGGGATAGACTGGGCCGCCGCCCTGTGGCATGAGGCCCGCTCTTTCGCGGTCGCCACACATCAGCGCCGCATCATTTCACCCTTTAGATACGTTGGAGCAACCGCCATGGCGACTGCGCTTGGGCTTGATTTTGGCACGACGAACACCGTTCTTGCCCAACAAAGCCAGGGATCGGACACCACATCGGTGACCTTCAATTCACCGGCAGGGACCAGCAACACCATGCGCACCGCGCTGTCCTTCATGAAGGATCCGCAGCTCGGCGCCAGCGCGCTTCAGGTGGAAGCCGGGGCTGCGGCGATCCGTGCCTTCATCGACAATCCCGGCGACTGCCGCTTTTTGCAGTCGATCAAGACCTTTGCGGCCTCTCCCTTGTTCCAGGGCACGATGGTGCATGCCCGCCGGTTTCAGTTCGAGGATCTGATGGAGGTCTTCCTCAAGCGGCTCGAGTATTATGCCGGCGACAACTGGCCATCGCCGGTGAGCCGTGTCGTCACTGGCCGGCCGGTGCATTTCGCCGGATCCAACCCCGACGCCGATCTCGCCATGCGGCGCTACAATGAAGCGCTCACCCGGCTTGGCTTCCCGGAATTGCATTATGTCTACGAACCGGTGGCCGCTGCGTTCTATTTTGCACAGAACCTCAGCCATGATGCCACCGTGCTGGTGGCCGATTTCGGCGGCGGCACCAGTGACTTTTCACTCATCCGCTTCGAGACAAAGGCCGGTCGCATCAGCGCGGTTCCCGTCGGTCAGTCCGGCGTCGGCGTGGCCGGCGACCAGTTTGACGCGCGCATGATCGAACATCTGGTCGCGCCGGAAATCGGAAAAGGCAGCCAGTTCAAGAGTTTCGGCAAACGGCTTGATGTTCCCGCAAGTTACTATCGCAATTTCTCGCGCTGGAACCAGCTGTCGATCTTCAAGACGACCAGGGAATATGCCGATCTCAAGGCGCTGGTCCGCCAGGCGGTTGAGCCGGAAAAACTCGAGCTTTTCATCGATCTGATCGAGCACGACGAGGGCTATCTGCTGCATCAGGCGGTCTCGGCGACCAAGATGGCTTTGTCCGGAGCGGAGGAAGCTGAATTCCACTTCTCGGCTCTTGGCAAGGCCGGTGAAAAAACGGTCCGGCGGCGGGATTTCGAAAACTGGATCTCCGATGATCTGGCCAGCATCACCGGTGCGCTCGATGATGTGTTGGAAAAGACCGGCACGGATGCGGGATCTGTCGACAAGGTCTTCCTCACCGGCGGCACCTCGTTTGTCCCCGCGGTTCGCCGCATTTTCAGCGACCGTTTTTCAGCTGACCGCATCGAGACCGGCGGAGAGCTGATCTCGATTGCCCACGGCCTGGCATTGATAGGCGAACGCGACGATATCGAGCAATGGACCGTTCCCGTCGCCGCGTGATCGTCGGCTACCTGCCGTCGTGAGCTGCAAATCTGCTGCTCGGCCACTTGTCACCGAAGGCCAGATAGAAAAAAGGGCGCCAAATCGGACGCCCTTTTCAATTGTGCGGCTGTCTCGACCTATTTCTTTGTGACCACGAAATAAACCAGGCCGCCCAGGGCCGCGCCGATGACCCAGGAGAAGCCCGACAGGAACTCCAGTGAAGGTGCCCAGACGGTTGCTACCGAGAACAGCGAGGTCAGGCCGAAAGCGATCAGCGCCCGCTTGTTCCAGCCATTGTCGTAGAAATACTCGCCATTCGGATCAGTCGAAAACAGCTTCTGAACGTCAAGCTTGCCGTTCTTGATCATGTAGTAGTCGACAATCATGATGCCGTAGATCGGTGCCAGGATCGCGCCCAGCGTGTTGACGAAATTGAAGATGCCGATCTGGCTGATGACCGAGACCCACAGCCCGCCGATAACAAGGGCGAAGCCCGAGGTGATCAGCCCGCCGATGCGGAAATTGATCTTGCTCGGATAGAGATTGGCAAGGTCATAGGCCGGCGGGATGAAGTTCGCCACCAGATTGATGCCGACCGTCGCCGCAAAGAACATGATGGCGGCAAGCACCGTCAGCGGCAGCGAATCGACCCGGGCGATGATGTCGGTCGGGTTGGTCAGGGCTTCCCCCCAGATGGCAACCGTTCCGGCGGTCACGATCAGCGCGATGGCCGAGAAGAAGGCGATGTTGAGCGGCAGGCCGGTAAAGTTGCCTTTCTTCATTTCGCCCTGGCTCTTCACGAAGCGTGAAAAGTCTCCGTAATTGATCACCACCGCGGCGAAATAGGCGATCATGGTGCCGACAATGGCGAGAAAGGCCGTCAATGAACTTCCCTCGTAATTGCCCGTGCCCTGGAAGATGGTTCCCAGTTCCGCGAACAGGCCGCTGCCCGCCTTCCACCAGATGATGCCGGCAAGAATGATCATCACCGCATAGACGAAGGGACCGGCAAAGTTGAGGAACTTGGTGATCCACTCGATGCCGTTCCAGAACAGCCAGATCTGGAACACCCAGACCATCAGGAAGGCGACCCAGTCGAGCCCGCCCATGCCGAGGAATACGGCATCGCCCGACGCGCCGAACAGCGCTTTCAGCAGAAGCGCCACGGCAGTGGAGGCGAAATATGTCTGTGCGCCGTACCAGAAGATCGCCACGATGGCGCGCAGCACTGCTGGCAGGTTGGCGCCGCGGATGCCCATGCTGGACCGCGCCATCACCGGAAACGGAATGCCGTATTTGACGCTCGGTTCACCCATCAGATTGACCAGCCACATGACGAAAATGCCCGCCACCATGATCGCCGCGAACACGGTCCAGCCATTGAGGCCGAAGGTCAGGAACATCGATGCCGCCAGCGTGTAGCCGAACAGGCTTTGCACATCATTGGCCCACACATTGAAGATCTCGAACCAACCCCAGGTTCTGTCCTTCATGGCAATGGGTTTCAGGTCTTCATTGTACAGGCTTGGATCGTGATCCTTGATCACCAGGTTCTCAGTCATGGTAGTCCCCCTCTTCAATATTGCTGTGCCGGTTTCGCCGGGTATGAAAGTTTGCAATACTACTACAGCCGTGCATTATGCCGTGCATAATAACGTCCGTAATGCCGTGCAAAATGTCAACCGAAATCATATCGGGTGCATAGGCGCCGATGATGATGCCGACTGGAGGTCTGCAAGGAGTGGGAGTGAAAATCGGGTACGCGCGGGTTTCGACCAAATGGTATCAAAGCGAGGTTCAACTGGCGCAGCTCGAGGGGCAGGGCTGCGACAAGGTCTGGAGCGAAACCAGCTTCGCCCAGGACGGGTCTGATGAAGGCTTTGAAAAATTTCTCGCCGAGGTTTCTTCCGGAGATACGGTTGTCACCACCCGCCTGGCATCGCTGGCTGATTCATCTGCCGACCTGCTCAGGCTGCTCGAGAAGATCCAGAAAAAGGGAGCCTATTTCCGGTCGCTGGCAGAGCCTTGGGCCGACACCACGACCGATGGCGGCGACCGGGTCATCGAAACCATTCGCGGTTTGATTGAGTTCGAGATCGCCGTGGCGGATGTTAAAAGCCGGGTGGATCAGGACCGGCCGAAAACATTCGGAGTCTCCGCCGGCCGCCCGGAGAAACTCTCCAGCCACCAGAAACAGAAAGCACTCTCTCTGCTCAAGGTCGGAAAATCTGCTGCCGCCATCGGCCGCATGCTCGGAGTCAGCCGTTCCACCATCTCTCGGCTCAAGAGCGGCAAATCGGCATCGGAGGAGTGATTGTGGTTGAGCGCGGCCGCTGTGCCGGTATGGCGGAATTGAGCGGATACATGCCGGATTGATCCGGACTTTGCCCCGGCTTGCCTTGCCGTTATACGGCTTTCCTGCCCTTCGCGCTTGCAAAACCAAACTGATCCCTGTAAGCGACGCCTATTCCACACGTGGGGCATGGGTTGGTTCGGGAGAAATCCGGATCGGTCCGCCGGTGGCGCTTAGCGCTCACGCCCTGCGGAGGTTCAACCGGAAACAGGAGTAAAAGGCATGGCATTGCCGGAATTTTCCATGCGCCAGCTGCTTGAAGCAGGCGTACACTTCGGACACCAGACTCACCGCTGGAACCCGAAAATGAAGCCGTACATCTTTGGTGCGCGCAGCAATCTTCACATTCTCGATCTCGGCCAGACCGTGCCGATGATGAACCAGGCTCTCAAGCTTGTGTCCGACACCGTGTCCAAGGGCGGCCGCGTGCTGTTCGTCGGCACCAAGCGTCAGGCGTCCGAGATCGTTGCCGATGCTGCAGCCCGTTCGGCTCAGTATTACGTCAACGCCCGTTGGCTCGGCGGCATGCTGACCAACTGGAAGACCATTTCTCATTCGATCCAGCGTCTGCGCAAGCTCGACGAGATTCTCGCGGCTGAAGCATCAGGCTTCACCAAGAAGGAACGCCTCAACCTTGAGCGCGAACGTGAAAAGCTCAACCGCGCGCTTGGCGGTATCCGCGACATGGGCGGCACCCCGGACCTGATGTTTGTCATCGACACCAACAAGGAAGGCATCGCCATCCAGGAAGCCAAGCGTCTTGGCATTCCGGTCGTTGCGATCATCGATTCCAACTGCGATCCCGACGTTGTCGATTACCCGATCCCGGGCAATGATGACGCCAGCCGCGCCATTGCGCTGTATTGCGACCTGATCAGCCGCGCCTGCATCGACGGCATTGCCCGCCAGCAGGGCGCTTCCGGCGTTGATCTCGGTGAAATGGATGCGCCTGCCGAGCCGGCTCTTGAAGCCGCTCCAGAAGCTGCTGCGGAAGCTCCCGCACAGGCATAATTCCGGGTTTCGGACAAAAACCGGCCCGGCCAAGCCACTGTGCTTTGCCGGGCTGTCACATTTCAATGGCATGGTTGATATGCCGCCAGGTGATTCCGGGTTCCGCGCCAATGTGATGGGCGGACAGGACGCCCCAAGAATAAAGAGGCTGTTATGAGCATTACTGCTGCAATGGTGAAAGAGCTGCGCGACAAGACTGGCGCCGGCATGATGGACTGCAAGAAGGCGCTCGCCGAAAACAATGGCGACATGGAAGCGTCCGTTGACTGGCTGCGGGCCAAGGGCATTGCCAAGGCCGACAAGAAGTCGGGCCGCACCGCCGCCGAAGGCCTGATCGCAGTCGCCTCGGAAGGCAAGTCGGCTGTCGTCGTCGAAGTCAACTCCGAGACCGATTTCGTTGCCCGCAACGATGGTTTCCAGGATCTGGCCCGCTCTATCGCAGCCGTTGCCCTGTCCACAGACGGTTCGGCTGAGGCTGTCAGCGCTGCCACCGTGGCATCGACGGGCAAGTCGGTCACCGACACCGTCAAGGATGCGATCGCCCATATCGGTGAAAACATGAGCTTCCGTCGCTCCACCAAGCTGACGGTCGACAATGGCATTGTCGCCACCTACGTGCACAATGCCGTCGCCGATGGTCTCGGCAAGCTCGGCGTTCTCGTCGCCGTCAAGTCGACCGGCAATGCCGACGCTCTGGCTGCAATCGGCCGCCAGGTCGCCATGCACATCGCCGCAACCAACCCGCTGGCGCTGACCTCCACCGACGTGGATCCGGCAATCGCCGACCGCGAGCGCAGCGTGTTCATCGAACAGGCGCGCGAATCGGGTAAGCCGGAAGCCATCATCGAAAAGATGGTTGAGGGCCGCATGCGCAAGTTCTACGAGGAAGTCGCACTTCTCTCGCAGGCTTTCGTTGTCAATCCGGACCAGACCGTTGGTGAAGCCGTTGAGGCCGCTGCTGCCGACGCTGGCGCACCGGTTGAAATCGCAGGCTTTGTCCGCTTCCAGCTCGGTGAAGGCATCGAGAAGGAAGAAAGCGATTTCGCAGCCGAAGTTGCTGCGGCAGCCAAGGGCTGACCCCGATCGGCCTCTTGGCCGATTGTTAACAAAACCGGAAGGGCATCGCGTGACAACGCGGTGCCCTTCGTGTATCCGGGCTTGAAACATCAAATCCGGAACAATCCATGTCTTCACAGCCCCTGTTTAAACGCGTCCTCCTTAAAGCCTCCGGTGAAGCCCTGATGGGCGAACAGGGATTTGGCATCGATGTCGCGGTGGTCGACCGGATTGCTGCCGATATCGCCGAGGTTCGCGGCATGGGGGTGGAAGTCGGGGTTGTCGTGGGCGGCGGCAATATTTTCCGCGGCGTCGCGGTGGCCTCCAAGGGCGGCGACCGGGTGACCGGCGATCACATGGGCATGCTGGCGACCGTCATCAACGCTCTGGCGCTGGCCACCTCTCTGCGCAAGCTTGGTATTGATACAGAAGTGCTTTCCGCGATCTCGATGCCGGAAATCTGCCAGAGTTTTTCCCAGCGTGCCGCGTTGCATCATCTGGAAAAGGGCAGGGTGGTGATTTTCGCCGGCGGCACCGGCAATCCGTTCTTCACCACCGACTCGGCAGCTGCCTTGCGCGCCGCTGAAATGGGAGCCCAGGCCATACTCAAGGGCACTCAGGTCGACGGCATCTATTCCGCCGACCCCAAGAAATTCCCTGACGCCACCCGCTATGACACCATTACCCACGACGAAGTGCTCAACAAGGGGCTTGCCGTCATGGATGTTGCAGCCGTTGCGCTGGCGCGGGAAAATCTGATACCGATCGTCGTCTTTTCAATTCATGAAAAGGGCGCATTCGCAAAGATTATGGTCGGCGAAGGCCGGGCCACCATCGTTCGCGATCATTAACCGCGATTGGCGCGATGAGCGCCCCGCGATGAAAACAGGCCTATTTGCAGGGAGAACTGGCGATGAGTGCAGGCGCTGACTTGAAGGAACTCAAACGTCGCATGGAAGGCGCAATTGCAGCCTTTAAAAGCGACATCTCATCATTGCGGACCGGCCGTGCAACGCCGAACGTGCTCGATCCGGTGATGGTTGAAGCATATGGCTCGCGTGTACCGCTCAATCAGGTCGCCAACGTCACTGTGCCCGAGCCGCGTATGCTCGGCGTCTCGGTTTGGGACAAGCAGATGGTTGGCGCTGTCGATCGCGGCATTCGCGAAGCCAATCTGGGTCTGAACCCGATTGTAGACGGCACCAATCTTCGCATTCCCTTGCCCGATCTCAACGAAGAACGCCGCAAGTCGCTGGTCAAGGTGTCCCATGGCTATGCGGAAAACGCCCGCGTTGCGATCCGCAATGTGCGCCGTGACGGAATGGACACGCTCAAGAAAGCGGAGAAGGACGGCGACATCAGTCAGGACGACAGCCGCCGTGAATCCGACCTGGTTCAAAAGATGACCGACGAGACGATTGCTGAGATTGATCACTTGCTGGTCGAGAAGGAAAAGGAAATCATGCAGGTTTAGGCGCGACTCGCGTAATAAGTCGGGAGATGGCCAGAACAATGCAAACAGAAACACCCATCAGCACCCCGCGGCATGTCGCCATCATCATGGATGGCAACGGTCGCTGGGCGAAAGCAAGGGGTCTGCCGCGTACCGCCGGTCACAAGGCCGGTGTGGAACGTGTTCGTGAAGCTGTGCGCACCGCCGCAGAAGCGAAGATCGACTATCTGACCCTGTTTGCTTTCTCGTCGGAAAACTGGCGGCGGCCTGAGCAGGAAGTCTCTGATCTGATGGGTCTTTTGCGGTTTTTCATACGCAAGGATCTGGCCGAACTGCACCGCGAGAATGTCCGCGTCAAAGTAATTGGTTGCCGTCAGAGCATCCAGCCCGACATTCGGGCATTGCTCGTTGATGCCGAGCAGCGTACCCGGGAAAATACCGGCATCACCCTGGTGATCGCCTTCAATTACGGTGCGCGCGATGAGCTGGTGCGTGCGGTCCGGCAGATTGCCGAGGCGGTGCAATCTGGAAAACTGGAGCCGGAATCGATAGATGAAGCGGCGCTCTCAGCGCACATCGACACCGCAGGCATCCCCGATCCGGATGTGGTGATCAGAACCAGTGGCGAGCAAAGGCTTTCCAACTTTCTGCTCTGGCAGGCTGCCTATTCCGAATTTGTCTTCCCGTCGTGCCTTTGGCCGGATTTCGATCGGGCGGCTTTCCACGAGGCTCTGGCGGAATATGCCCGCCGTGACCGCCGTTTTGGCGCTGTATCCGCACCTGACCTTGCGGTCTGCTCCTGATGTCGCGCGAACTCAGGTTGCGCATTGTCTCGGGGGTGATCCTGGGCCTTCTGGTGCTGGCTGCCACATGGGCGGGCGGCCTGTGGTTCAGAAGTCTTGCTGTCCTGATCATGGTGCTGATGCACTATGAATTTTCCACCATCAGCAATGCGCGGACCAAGGCGCCGCTGGCCAATGCCATAGGCTGGATGGCAATTCTCGCCACAGCCGGTTTCATCCTGGCATATTTGCCTCAGATGGCCCTGGCAGCGATCCTGATCGGTGGCTTGGGAGCCATTATAGCCGGTATCATGCGCGGCGGCGGCCTCTGGTCGGCGACTGCGGTATTCTACGCCGGGCTGTCCGGTCTGGCGCTCGCGGAAATTCGCGGTGAGGGGCATTTCGGGCTGTTCGCCATGCTGTTTGTTTTCGCCATTGTCTGGGCGACCGACATTCTGGCCTATTTCTTCGGCCGCGCTCTGGGTGGCCCCAAACTCGCGCCATCGATTTCGCCCGGCAAAACCTGGTCGGGTGCAATTTTCGGCACCGCCGCTGGTGTGGGAGCAGGGGTGGGCGTCGCGCTGATCGTGCGTCAGGGCGGCGGTATGATGATTCCGCTGATCGCGTTGCTCTTGTCGATAGCGTCACAGATTGGCGATCTTTTTGAATCCTGGCTCAAGCGCCGCTTTGGCGCCAAGGACTCCAGCCGTCTGATTCCGGGCCACGGCGGTGTCATGGATCGCGTCGACGGTCTTGTCTTTGCCGCATTTGCAGCTTTCTTGCTGGCAAACCTGCTGCCTTTTGCTGGTCAAACAGGTGGTGTTGACGAGCTTGCGGCAAGGTTGCTCGGTTTATAACCCGTCCGGACAGGCGGTACTGGCCGCACTGACTCAATTGGACGCCGGCAAGCTTGCGTCACGAAAGGATCCGATCATATGGAATTTCTGACCTCCTCGGCTGGAAACATCCTCAGTGCCTTGCCACCATTTCTGCTGGTGCTGACAATCGTGGTTTTCTTCCACGAGCTGGGCCACTATCTGGTTGGCCGCTGGTGCGGTATCCACGCCGATGTCTTTTCTGTCGGTTTTGGTCCTGAACTGATTGGCCGGAACGACAAGCACGGCACAAGGTGGAAGCTTTCGCTGATCCCGCTTGGCGGTTATGTCAAATTTCGCGGCGACGAGAACGCCGCCAGCTTGCCTTCGGGTGCCGGTTCGGACTTGAGTGAGGCAGAGCGTGATGGATCCTTTCCCGGTGCCGCCCTGTGGCGCCGGGCGGCGACGGTGGCCGCGGGCCCGGTCGCCAATTTCATTCTTGCGATTGCTATCTTTGCCATCATGTTCGCCACCAATGGCCGGGTCATCTCCGATCCCGTGGTTTCCAAGGTGCTGCCCGCAAGCGCGGCGGAAGCTGCGGGCATTTTGCCAGGCGATCGCTTTGTCGCCATTGATGGGGTTGAAGTTGAAATCTTCGATGATGTTCAGCGCTATGTCAGCGTCCGTCCCGAAGTGCCGATAACCGTTACGCTCGAGCGTGAGGGCGAGATGGTCGACGTGACGTTGACCCCCGAGCGAACCGAGATTTCCGATACTTTCGGCAACAAGATGGAGGTTGGCCGCATCGGGGTTGCCACCAACAATGATTCCGGCAATTTCCGCGTCCGGGAATACGGACCGCTGGAAGCCGTCGGCGAGGGCGTTGCCCAGAGCTGGTACATCGTCACTCGGACCGTGGATTACATTGGCAACATCATCACTGGACGCGAAAAGGCCGATCAGTTGGGTGGCCCGATCCGGGTTGCCAAATATTCCAAGGACATGTCGACGCTCGGCATCGGCGCGCTGATCCAGCTTGCGGCTGTTCTGTCGGTCTCCATTGGTCTGCTCAACCTGATGCCGGTTCCAATGCTCGATGGCGGGCACCTGGTGTTTTATGCCATTGAGGCGATCCGTGGACGCCCGCCCGGGGCGGTGGCTCAGGAGTGGGCCTATCGGTTTGGATTGACGCTTGTTTTGGCTTTGATGCTGTTTGCTACATGGAATGACGTTTCCATGCTGATCGGTTGAATTTCAGGGCGCGACCGTGCTAACACTCTGTTTACCCTGATTTCGGGTAGGCGTGGCTAAATCGCCACGAGTTCGAATGAAGTAAACAGAATTTAACTCCGTCCCTTGCTTGTATGGCAAAAGCGGGTAAAACGGGCACCAGTCATGACTCACGATGTGTGTCACCGCATGGGGCATCCGAGTAAAAAAAGGTAATAAGATCAATGAAGGCCGGTTCAAACCTTTTGAACGCTGTATCAGCAGTTGCGCTGACAGCGGGGATCGTTGTGACAGGCGCGAGTGCTGTTACGCTTGCGGGAGTGACAGTTGCAGAGGCGGCGGTCGTAAGCCGTATTGATGTCCGCGGAAATTCCCGCGTTGACGCATCCACGGTTCGGGGCAATCTGACGATCTCTCCCGGTTCCAGCTTCAGCAACAATGACATTGATGAATCGGTGAAGCGCTTGTTCGCCACCGGCCTGTTTTCCGATGTTCAGATCAGCGTCTCCGGCTCGACCCTGATTGTAACAGTTGCTGAAAACCAGATCATCAATCAGGTGGTTTTCAACGGCAACAAGAAGATCAAGGATGCGGCTCTCAGCCGGGCTGTCCAGAGCCGCCAGCTTGGCGCTTATAACGATCTTATCCTTCAGGCAGACGTTCAGGCTATCAAGGATGCCTATGCGGCAGTGGGGCGCAGCGATGCGACCGTGACCACCCGCCTGGTTCCTGTTGATGGCGGCCGCGTCAATATCGCATTCGAGATCAACGAAGGTGATCGCACCAAGATTTCCACGATCAACTTTGTTGGCAATCAGGCGTTCGGCGACGGACGTCTTTCTGATGTTATCACCACCAAGAAGTCCGGCCTGTTGTCGTTCCTGAACCGCAAGGATGTCTATGATGAAGACAAGCTGCGTGCGGATGAAGAGCTGCTGCGCCGGTTCTATTACAACCGCGGATACGCCGACTTCCGTGTGATTTCGTCCTTTGCCGAGCTTGATGAGACCAACAACGAATATGTTGTCACCATCACAGTGGAAGAAGGCGAACGCTATGTCTTCGGCGATGTTTCTGTCGAGAGCACTGTGCCGGGCATCGATACCGATTCGCTGCAGCGGCTGATGGAGACGCGCAGCGGCGCTGTCTACAGCGCAAAGGATGTTGAAGACACGATCCTGGCGATCTCCGACCGTGTGGCGACACAGGGTTATCCTTTCGCGCAGATTACACCGCGCGGTGATCGGGACTATGCCAATCGCACCATTTCGGTGGTTTATCTGGTCGACGAAGGCACGCGCGCCTATGTCGAGCGCATCGAGATCCGTGGCAATACGCGGACCCGCGATTACGTGATCCGTCGCGAGTTCGACCTGTCCGAAGGTGACGCCTTCAATCAGGTTCTGGTTCGCCGGGCCAAGAAGCGGCTTGAAGATTTGAAGTTCTTCTCCTCGGTCGATATTTCCACTCAGCCTGGCTCGCAGCCTGACCGCGTGGTTTTGATCGTCGATGTGAAGGACCAGTCGACCGGTGAATTTGGTATCGGTGGCGGCTATTCGAACACAGGCGGATTTACCGCGACCCTTGATATCACCGAACGCAACTTCCTTGGCCGGGGCCAGTTCATTCGCGGTTCCGTGGGTGGCGGCGTCGATACGCGCGAATATTCGCTGTCCTTCACCGAACCCTATTTTCTTGGCTATCGCCTTGCTGCCGGGTTCGATGTCTTCAAGAAGACCGACAAGAGCTATACGGGCTTTCAGACGGAAGATCAGGGCATTAACCTGCGGCTTGGTGCGCCGATCACCAATGACCTCTATCTGTCCACAGCTTTCAGATATAACCAAACCAAGTACACCGGCGTCTCGACAGTCCCCTCCAATCCGGAGCTTGCTGCAATCAATCGCGGGATCGCCGGTGGCGGCCATGATGTCGGCGCACTCTCCTACACCTTGTCCTACAACACGCTCGACGACACGACTCTGCCGCGTGAGGGTATTGCCGCAAGTTTCACGCAGGAATATGCCGGTCTCGGATTCGATGCCAACTACCTGAAGACCACTGCCAAGGCCAGCTATTTCCATATGCTGTCGGAATCGGCAGACCTAATCGGTCAGGTCCGCGCCGGTGCTGGACACGTCATGGCGACGAGCGGTAATCTGAGCGTCTTTGATCACCTGTTTGTTGGTGAGGAAACAATTCGTGGCTTTGACACCCGAGGCATCGGCCCGCGTGTTTTCAACGGCACCAATTTTGTAGGCGCTGCCGGCGGTACCACCTACTTCAACGGATCAGTTGAATTGTCTGCGCCGATGCCGATGATCTCTCGTGATTTTGGGCTCCGGTTCAATGCCTTTGCCGATGCGGCAACGCTTTACGGCAACGATATCAGCGCAGCTGATTTCGGCGGACAGACTCTGGTCGGTAACAACACGGACTGGCGCGCCTCGGTTGGCGTCGGCATCACTTGGGCTTCGCCTTTTGGCCCGCTTCGCGTGTACTACGCCGAACCCGTTGTCAAAAAGAGCTTCGACGACGTTAAGAAGTTCGGCTTCGGCGCTTCGACACGTTTCTGATTTGACACGGGTGGCGGAAACGCCACCCGGTCTACCCATCTGGTTTCTTTATGGACAATCACAGCTTTTTCCCTTCGCATGAAGGCATGTCGCTTTCAGACTTGTCCGGTCTTTGCGGTGCGGAACTGGCTGAAATGTCCTTTTCCAGCCGCATTGTGACTGGAATCGCGTCATTGTCACGCGCCGGCGAGGGCGAACTGACCTTCGCGAACTCCGCCAAATCCATTCCGGATCTCAAAAAATCCCGTGCTGCGGCTGTATTTGTCACAAAACGGCTGGCGTCGCATGTGCCCGCGGATGTTGCGGCCTTGATTGTCGCGGCTCCGCAATCGGCATTTGCCCGCGCGACTGCGGTGTTGGTTCCCTCCGCGGTCAGGCCGTTGCGGTTGTCGTCAGATTCTGGAGTGTCCAAAGCAGCGCATGTGGATCCATCCGCACATCTGGAAGACAACGTCACGGTCGAGCCATTCGCTGTTGTTGCAGCGGGCGCAGAGATAGGTGCCGGGTCCGTCATCGCCTCGGGCGCTGCCATCGGATCGGGGACACGCATTGGCCGTGATTGCCATATTGGCCATGGAGCAACCGTGCAGCACGCGCTTGTGGGCAACAATGTCGTCATCCACCCCGGCGTGCGCATTGGCCAGGATGGTTTCGGATATGTCCCGGGTCCCCGGGGCCTGGAAAAGGTTCCCCAGGTTGGTCGCGTGATCATTCAGGACCACGTGGAGATTGGCTCCGGCACGACTATCGATCGTGGTGCGATTGACGACACTGTCATCGGTGAGGGAACCAAAATCGACAATCTGGTTCAGATTGCGCACAATGTCCGCATCGGCCGGCATTGCGTTATCGTCGCCCAGGTAGGGATTGCAGGCAGCGCTACGCTTGGTGATGGCGTAATGATCGGTGGTGGGGCGGGCATCAATGGTCATGTAACCATAGGTGATGGCGCCCAACTCGCGGCATTGAGTGGCGTTGCAGGAAACGTACCATCCGGAGCGCTCTGGGGTGGACAGCCGGCGCGTCCGATGAGAGGTTTTTTGCGTGACGCGGCTGAAGCCAATGCACGTGCATTTGGTCGCAAAGATGGAAAAAAAGGCGGAAAAGACACATGACGGAAACCGCAACGGCCACACTGGAAACAGCTGATATCCGGCAGATCATGGCGCTTCTGCCGCACCGTTATCCGTTCTTGCTGGTGGATCGGATCGTATCGATCGACGGCGACAATTCGGCCATTGGAATCAAGAACGTTACCGCCAGCGAACCGCATTTTACCGGTCATTTCCCCGGCAATCCGATCATGCCGGGTGTGCTCATCATTGAAGGAATGGCGCAGACTGCAGGTGCGATCTGTGCCAAGGCTACCGGTGGCGGCAAGAACATCGTCTATTTCATGACAATCGATAACGCCAAGTTCCGTAAACCGGTCGTTCCCGGTGACAGGCTTGAGTATCATGTCACAAAGATCAAGCAGCGCGGCAACATCTGGCGCTTCCATTGTGAAGCGCTGGTTGACGGCGTCAAAGCCGCCGAGGCGGATATCGGAGCCATGCTGGCTCCCGGAGAAAGCGAATCCTGATGACAACGCCTGCGCCCGCCACCCTGCATCCGGCCAGAATTCATTCCGCTGCCATTGTCGAAGATGGCGCACAGATCGGAATGAACGTCGAGATCGGCCCGTTCTGCCATATTGGCCCCAATGTCAAACTGGGCGACAATGTGCAGGTGATGAGCCATGTTGTCATTCAGGGCAACACCACCATCGGCGAGGGCACCATTGTGTTTCCCAATGCTGTTCTTGGCTGCGCTCCGCAGAATATCCATTATCATGGTGAGGACACTGAATTGGTCATCGGCCGGTCGTGCACCATCCGTGAAGGTGTGACGATGCATCCCGGAATGCCCGATGCCGGTGGCCAGACCACGGTTGGCGACAATTCGATGTTCCTGGCCTATTCCCACGTTGCTCACGATTGCCACGTCGGCAGCAATGTCATCCTGTCAAACAATGTCATGCTGGCGGGACACGTAACCGTTGGTGACCGCGTGATCATGGGTGGCGGCGCTGCGGTGCATCAGTTTGTCCGCATCGGCCATCATGCGTTTATCGGCGGACTGGCCGCTGTCAACAATGATGTCATTCCGTATGGCATGCTCAATGGCAATCCCGGCATCTTGATGGGCCTCAACATCATCGGCATGCAGCGGTCCGGTTTTGACAAACCTTCCATTCATGCGGTCCGGCGTGCCTTCAAGGCGATCTTTGATCCCTCTACGCCGATCCGGGAGAACATCGCCCGCGTTCGCGAGCAGACCGAGATGAACGCCGCCGTGGCCGATATAATCGCCTTCATCGATGCCGAGAGCGATCGTGCGCTGTCCTCGCCGGCCCGGGGCCAACGGGGCTGATACCGGTGAGCGCTGCATCCGCTGCGCCGGGAATCAGCGGGCGTTTGTCAATCCTGGCTGGCAAGGGGCTGTTTCCGCTGCTGGTTGCCCGCGCCGCTCAAAAACTGGGGCATGACCCTTTTATTTTTCAGATCAAGGGAGAAGCCGATCAGGATTGGTCCGGTTTTTCCAGCATCCGGATCAGCATTGCTGATCTGTCAGGGTTTTCCGCTACCGCCCGCCGCGAAGGCATAGGTTCGGTCGTTCTTGCCGGCGGCATCGGCAGGCGCCCGGAGGTCACCGAACTTCGTCCCACCTGGCGCTCTCTGATTGCATTCCCGTCATTCTTGGGCGTCTTCGCATCGGCCGGAGATGACAAGCTGTTGCGTTTTGCCATCAGGGTACTGGAAAACGAGGGTGTCCGTGTGCTCGCCGCACAGCAGGTGGCGCCGGATCTTCTGTGCAATTCTGGTCCTTTGGGTTATGTCAAACCGGGCAAGGCCGATCACAAGGACATTATCGCAGCATCCGGCGCGGCATTGGCTCTCGGTGGGCTTGATGTCGGGCAGGGCGCTGTTTCCGTGGGAGGGCGTGTGGTGGCGCTCGAGGGCCTGGAGGGCACAGATGCGATGCTGGAGCGGGTCGCAGGCCTGCGCGCCAGCCAGCGCTTGTCCTTGCGGCATTCCGGGGTTTTGGTCAAACTGTGCAAGCCGGATCAGGATGAACGTGCCGATTTGCCATCGATAGGCCCACAGACGGTGATCAAGGCGCATTCGGCCGGACTTGCCGGCATTGCCGTTGAGGCTGGGCGGGCACTGGTCCTCGAGCGCGAGCGTGTCATTGCTGAAGCTGACCGTCTGGGGCTGTTTGTCACCGGCATTACCCCACTGCAGGAAAAGGTGAGCCCATGAGCGGGTTGAAGCTGGCCGTTATCGCAGGAGAACCGTCTGGGGATATTCTCGGCGCAGGGTTGGTGCAACAGCTTGCCATTCAAACCGGCGAGCCACCGCAATTGATAGGTGTCGGCGGCGAACGGCTGGCAGCCGAGGGGCTGACATCGCTGTTCGATTTCACCGAATTGTCCATCATTGGTTTTTCCGCTGTCATTGCGCGGCTGCCCAAACTGATCATGCGCATCAATCAGACGGCAGAAGCGATCATTGCCGCCCGGCCTGACTGCCTGCTGATTATCGACAGCCCGGATTTCAGTCATCGGGTTGCCCGCAAGGTTCGCGCGGCGTTGCCCGACGTCAAGATCGTCAATTATGTCTGCCCCACCGTCTGGGCCTGGAAGCCTGAGCGGGCGTTGGCGATGACCGCCTATATCGACCACGTGCTGTCCATTCTCCCGTTCGAGGTCGAGGTGGTCCGGCAGCTGGGTGGTCCGCCGTTGACCTATGTCGGACACCGGTTGATGGAGGACCCCGGGCTCGAGGCGGCCCATCAGGCGCAGAAGGCCCATAGGCAGGGTCATACAGCAGGACGGCCGCCAATGTGCCTCATCCTGCCCGGTTCGCGCCGCAGCGAGGTCAAGCGTCTCGGCCCGGTCTTTGGCGCGGCAGCCAGGGCACTCGCTTCCATCAATCCGGACATGACATTTGTGCTGCCAGCCGGAGAGCATGTCCGCAGGGAAATTCGCGACGAGATCCTCGGATGGGATGTTGTGTGTCGGGTTGTTACCGGCGATGCCGCCAAATGGCAGGCCTTTGGCGAGGCAGATGTCGCGATTGCCGCTTCAGGCACAGTGCTGCTTGAGCTGGCGCTTGCCGGTGTGCCGCATATATCGTGCTACAAGCTTGATCCGGTGTCGCAATTGCTGTCCCGGCTGGTCACCTCCTGGACCGCAGCCCTGCCCAACATGATCGCCGACAATGTCGTCATTTCCGAATATTACGACAGCCAGCTCCGCCCGGCGCGCCTGGCACGTCAGGCCAATCAGTTGGCCAGCGATACGCTGTACCGCTCCGCCATGCTGTCGGATTTCGATCTGATCCGGTCACGTATGGAAGTGGATGTGCCGGCCTCGCACAAGGCCGCCGCGACGCTGCTTTCCGTCCTCGCCGGCAGATAGACTGTTTCAAATCCACCAAGCCGGTCTTGAGCAAACACAAGCGCTTGCGGTTAGTCGCGCTCCCATTCGCGGAATGTCGTGAATGATTGAATGCTGCATCGGTTTTCCCTCCGCCGTTCCTTCCTGAATCAAAAAAGCGCCCGAAGGCGCTTTTTCTAAGTCTCATGCCGGCTGACGCCTTAGCGCTTAGACACCGGGACGTAATCGCGCGAGGCCTCGCCGATATACAGCTGGCGCGGACGGCCGATCCGCTGGCCCGGATCTTCGATCATCTCGCTCCACTGGGCAATCCAGCCGACGGTACGCGCAAGCGCGAACAGCACGGTGAACATGGTGGTGGGGAAGCCGAGCGCCTTGAGCGTGATACCCGAATAGAAGTCGATGTTCGGATACAGCTTCTTCTCGATGAAATAGGGGTCGGTAAGCGCGATGCGCTCAAGTTCCATCGCCACTTCCAGAAGCGGGTCATCCTTGATGCCCAGCTCGTCGAGCACTTCATGGCAGGTTTTCTGCATGATCTTGGCGCGTGGATCGTAGTTCTTGTAGACCCGGTGACCGAAGCCCATCAGACGGAATGGATCATTCTTGTCCTTGGCGCGTGCCACATATTCAGGGATCCGGTCGACGCTGCCGATTTCCGACAGCATGTCGAGCGCGGCTTCGTTGGCGCCGCCATGTGCGGGACCCCAGAGACAGGCAATACCCGCAGCGATACAGGCAAACGGATTGGCGCCTGAGGAGCCGGCCAGACGCACGGTGGAAGTCGAGGCGTTCTGTTCATGGTCGGCGTGCAGGACGAAGATGCGGTCCATGGCGCGAGCCAGCACCGGATTGACCTCGTAGTCTTCACACGGCACGGCAAAGCACATGCGCAGGAAGTTCGACGCGTAGTCGAGATTGTTGGTCGGATACACGAATGGCTGGCCGATGTGGTATTTGTAGGCCATCGCTGCCAGCGTCGGCATCTTGGCGATCATCCGCATCGAAGCCACCATCCGCTGGTGCGGATCGGTGATGTCGGTTGAATCGTGATAGAATGCCGATAGCGCGCCAACGCAACCACACATCACAGCCATCGGGTGCGCGTCGCGACGGAACCCGGTGAAGAACCGGCTCATCTGCTCATGCACCATTGTGTGGCGGGTGACGCGGTAGTCGAAATCCGCTTTCTGCGTGGCGGTTGGCAGCTCGCCGTAAAGCAGCAGATAGCAGACTTCCAGGAAGTCGCCATGCTCGGCCAGCTGGTCGATCGGATAGCCGCGATGCAGCAAGATGCCTTCGTCGCCATCGATAAAGGTGATCTTGGATTCGCAAGACGCAGTGGATGTGAAGCCCGGATCGTAGGTAAAGGCACCGGTGTGCTTGTAGAGCGCGCCAATGTCGACGACGTCAGGACCGATCGTGCCGGTCTTGATCGGCAATTCGACCTCTTTGTTGTCCATTGTGAGTTTTGCGTTCTTGTCTGCCATGGGCATGTCCTTCCACAAATGCAGACGCCCGGCCTTGGCCGGCGTCTTGGATGACCGTCAGGGATTTAGCTATATGATTTGCGTCACCCTGCCAAGCTATGCGGATGGCTAATTGCAACGGGGTGGCGCGATGTGCAAACCCCTGTGACCACAGGCTTCAGGAAGTATTAACATTCTGGAATTGCAGAATAAACACTATGCGTTCCGCCGTCCCGAATGGCAACTTCTCGGTTGCAACCGCGGAATAGACACCTCAATTCATGGTGGCAGTCCGGGGCGTTTCGGTGGTAGTCTGACAGGCCTCAAGCGAGGCGTGCATGACGCAGGCAAACCGCACAGGCTTTGAGCGCGATACATCAGATGTACCGGGTGCTCTCAAACCATCTCTCCGGCAAGGCGCCGAGCATGGCGTGCCTGCGGTGCTTGGGCATGCGCAGCGTTTGACAGCCACGGGGCGCAAACCCGCTGCAAGCCGCATCGTAGCCGCACTGCCGCGCTTGCGTGATGCGGTGACTGTCGCCGCTGACGCAGAGAGAGAGCAGGGGCTCGCCTTCCTGTTTCTGCCGGTGGCTATGGGGGCGGGCGCCGGGCTGTTTTACATGGCGTCCACCGATCCTTCATCCGCACTGCTGGTTGCCGGTTTTGGGATCTCGCTGCTGCTGGCTGCCCTTGCAGGCAGGCATCACCTGGCCACCGCCCGGGCTGCAGCCTGTGCCGCCGCCATCTGTGCCGGCGCGCTGGCTGCGGTGCTGGAAGTCTCAAGCGGTTCCATCCTGCTTGACTCCGATGTCACAACAACGATTTCGGGAACGGTCGAGGCACGCGAATTCGATGCCGCGGGCAGGGTGCGATATCTC
This sequence comes from uncultured Hoeflea sp., assembly GCA_963975635.1. Classification (GTDB taxonomy): domain Bacteria; phylum Pseudomonadota; class Alphaproteobacteria; order Rhizobiales; family Rhizobiaceae; genus Hoeflea. The sequence continues at coordinate 43,842 of CAXBIE010000005.1, forward strand.
ATTCGCCTTCAAACTACAGCCGGTCCGCAGATCCGGCGTCCGCCACTACGTATCCGCCTGACCGCTCGTACCAAGCACGAGCCGGTGGCCGTTGGCGCCATAATCTCCGGCCGGGCCCGGTTGTCCGCGCCTTCAGGGCCGGTGTTGCCGGGCGGCTATGATTTCGGGTTCCGCGCTTTCATCGATGGCATCGGCGCGCATGGCTATTTTTATCGTGCTCCGCAGCAGCAGCCTGCGTCTCTTGTTCAGGACACGGCAGCAACGGGTGTTGTCCAGCCCTTCAGAGACCGGTTGCGGCGCATGCGCGAACATATCGCGCAGCGGATCCGCACAGTCCTGCCGGGGGATCCGGGTGGTATTGCCGCTGCACTGGCGGTGTCTGACCGGCGCGGCATCAGCCAGCCGACGGTTGAGGCACTGCGCGCCACCGGCCTGGCGCATATTCTCGCAATCTCCGGTCTGCACATGGCGCTCGCCGCCGGGACGCTCTATGTCGGAATCCGCAAGAGCCTTGCAGTCTATCCCGGCCTGGTCGAGGCGTTGCCGGTCAAGAAATTCGCAGCCGTCGGCGCGATCATGACCGCGACCGCCTATCTGCTGATTTCCGGCGGCAGCGTCTCCACGCAGCGCGCCTGGATTATGCTGACTGTCATGCTGGTGGCTGTGCTTGCCGACAGGCCGGCCTTGACCATGCGCAATGTGGCGCTTGCCGCCATTGTCATCATCCTCGTGTCGCCGTCGGCTGTGGTCGGTCCCGGCTTTCAGATGTCGTTTGCCGCCACCGCCGCGCTGATATCGGCCTATGCTCTGATTTCACACCGCAGCCGCGGCAACGCGCAAATACAGGGCGCTGGAAAACACCGGTCCCGGTTTGTTGGCGGGCTGGTCTTCCTGGCAAAGGGGCTTATCGGGCTTGCCATCACATCGCTGGTTGCCGGTCTTGCCACCGGGCTGTTTTCGGCTCACCATTTCCACCGGGTTGCGACAGGCGGATTGTTGGCCAATCTGCTCGCCATGCCCCTGGTGACGCTGGTAGTAATGCCCGCCGGTCTGGTGGCAATGCTTCTGATGCCGTTTGGGCTGGATGCATGGCCGTTGCTCATCATGGGGCAGGGGCTCGAGGCGGTTGTCGCGGTCGCCAATGACGTCCAGGCTCTGGGCGGTGACGTCAGTGTCGGGCAGATCCCGCTGCAGTCCACACTGATCGCGGGAACCGGCTTCGTGATCCTGATATTGCTGAGAAGCTGGTTGCGGCTTGCCGGCCTTGCGCTGATCGGTGCCGGTCTTGCGCTCGCGACTCCTCTGTTTGCCGGTGACGCTCCTGATATCCTGATCAGTGAAAAAGGTGATCTCGTCGGATTGGTGGATCGAACCGGCCTGGCGAGCAATGCGGCCCGGCCTTCGGACTTCGTGTTCAGCCAATGGCGGACTGCCATGCGCGGCGTGCCGCACCGCCCGCCCGCAACCGTTCCGCAGCTGATGCCTGACAGCCGGCAGGATCCGGAAATGCCGCCCCATGGCGGTGTGCTCGATCAGTTGCTGCTGTCTGCCGCCGCGCAGCCCTCGCGCTTTCACTGCGCCAGCCGCGGGATCTGCGCTGCACTTCATGCCAATGCGGTGGTGGTGGCGATTGATGAGCCGGCTCTCATTGGCGCGGCCTGTGACCGCGCCGATCTGGTGGTGGTGTCGATCCCGGTCTATCTCGGCGCCTGCCGCTCCGGCGCCACGCTGGTGACATCGAGAACCCTGCGCCGAACCGGTTCACTGGCAATCTCGGTCAGGCAGGGCAATGTCGCACCCTTGGAGCCGTTGCCGTGGCTGCAAAAGAGACGCAAACGCGCTGTCCTGAAGATCGTCGCTGCACTGCAAGCCGTGATCAGGCCTTGGACGATTCAGCGTTATTTTGACTGGCGCAGCGGTGCCTATGACCTGCCGCACTGATCAGCGCTGCAAAGAAATGCAAGCTGCTACAGCGCATCCGACCGCATTCAGATTCGGCACTCAACCGGACGCCGAATTGCCTGATCTTGCTCCCGCCCCGGTTTCCGCCGGAGCTGTCAGTGATAGCGCCGGATCAGGCCGACAAGCTTGCCCTGGACCTTGACCCGGTCCGGTCCGAAAATCCGCGTTTCATAGGCCGGGTTGGCAGCTTCCAGCGCGATCGATGCGCCCTTGCGGCGAAACCGTTTCAATGTGGCTTCTTCATCATCGACCAGTGCGACGATGATATCGCCCGGATTTGCCGATGACATGTTGCGGATCACCACCGTGTCGCCGTCGAAAATGCCCGCATCGATCATCGAATCGCCTTTGACCTCAAGCGCATAGTGGTCGCCGGGGCCGATCATTTCAGCCGGTACGGTGATGTTGTGGGTGATGTTCTGGATGGCCGAGATCGGTACACCTGCTGCAATGCGGCCCATCATCGGAACCTCTGCCACCAGCGACGGCTCGTCATTTGCAGGCTCACTGCGGCGTACCGACTCTGGCTGCTTGCCGTGGCCGCCCTCGATGACGCTCGGTGAAAACCCGCGCCTGGGCTGCAGATTGGCCTGATAGCTGTCTGGCAACTTGATCACTTCCAGCGCCCGCGCCCGGTTCGGCAAGCGGCGAATGAAGCCCCGTTCCTCGAGCGCGGTAATCAACCGGTGGATGCCGGATTTCGACGCCAGATCAAGCGCATCCTTCATCTCGTCAAAGGATGGCGGAATCCCGCTTTCCTTCATGCGTTCATTGATGAAGAGAAGAAGTTCGTGCTGTTTGCGCGTCAACATTGGTGATTTACCCCGGTGGCCGGCTCGATGGTCCGGATGAAACAAAACCAGAACTTAATTATCATGTTCCATATGTGTTCCACAAGGGGTAAAGAAACAATAAAGGAACATTGGGCGCGCGAAACATAAACAGGAGCGGAACATGCAAAATCGCGATACGGAGATGGCAATGAATATCGCCTAATCGGTTGATCTTGTTAAGCGGCGCAAGGTCCGCGAACCCAACTTGGATGCCCGGGATTATGCCTGTTTCAGATCACATGTGAAGCTGTTGGAATGAAAGAGGTTTTTGGGTTTTCAATAAACAGAATGAGTTGCATGACCTGGCGGTTGCGGACCTAGTGCGAGCCCTCTTTCCTGGAACGGTTCCGGATGGCTTGATGACGATTCGATGAATCCGAAGCGCCCGCAGTTCGGCAAGCCGCACCCTGCTTGTCCGCACCGTTTGAAATTCGGGCAAACGTGAAATGCGGGCAAACTTGTAAACACCAGCTGCGCCACTTTCTAGTGAGTCGTGCCGATGATCTCCTTGACACGGCGCCCGGCGATTTCACGGGCATTTCTGCTCCTGAAGATTCCCGGAAACGACCAATCCGGTTTCTCCCCGGCAAACAGATCAAGGAATGCAATCGACAGTGAGGGGTCTTCCGCACTGTTTTCCTTGAAGCTCCACCAGGTGCGAATGTCGTTGAAATCATCGTGCAGATGCTGTTCGCCATGGAAGTCTTGTTCGATTATCAGTCCGCGGACATTGAGGCAGAAGACCACATAGAGATATCCCTCCGGCCAGAAATGGGCAGGCAGGGTTTGGTCCGCATCTTTGGCCTTGTCCCTGACTTTTACGGGCTTGTGGCTCAAAAGCCCCCGCAGCATAAGTCCTGCGGCAAACCCCACATAGGCAAGACGGTCAGAGTCCTGCGTTGGCTTGTGGGCGTCAAAGGCTCTTTTCCAGTCGATGAAAACTTCCGCAAGAAGTTGTTTGTCAACCTCATAGCGGGTGCCGGTCTCCATGGAGGTGCGTTCGACCTGCTGTTCAAAGGAACGTATGAACCAGCGCAGGTGCTGCGCCGCCTTTCTGACCGGCTGTTTGTCAGCTGGAGCTTTGAGAACGTCGGTCAATTTGACTGGCCCTTAGAGTTGCTCGGCAAGGCCCTGCAGGGACATCGCAAGTGCTTCTCTCGCCTGAAGACTGGATATCACGGCTTCTTTTTGCGCCATGGAGAAGGCAAAGGCCAATTCCAGAAGTCGATTTTCCTCAGCGATATCACCCTCACGGTCGGCAAGCAACCAAAGCACCGTGGCGTAAAGGGTCAAGTCGATGTCGGACTGCTCTTCCGGGCTGGCCGGGAAAGGTGTTCCGGGAAAACGTCCTGCGGCGCGCATTGTGCGCAGGCTCAGGATGATATTTGCGGCCGTGTCCTGGGGTGTTTTTCCCGGTTTAGCCCAGCCGCGTTCGAAGCCGCTGACAACAACGATTTCACTTACGATTACATGCTTCGAAGGGCTCAGTAACAGCAATCGTGACCACGCCTGATACAGGACTCGGCAAAACATCAAGCGATCCACCTGCTGCTTGTCCTGTGCTTTCAGGGCTGCAGAAGCGGCGGCGATTTCGGCGATATCAATTTCAATATCGGCAATACGTGCGCTGGCCACACCCACCGCATCATTGGCCAGCAGGAAAGGTGACCGGATCGAAAACGGCAGCGCAGGCCCGGCCGGCGTCATGGCCTCATTGGTAGCCGCGGCGAACGCCGAAACGCCGCGCAGCAAATCCCGAAGCGGCATTTTGATGGCGCTCTTCAATGAAAAGTCGTTGCGATCGCGCATCTTTAAGCTGATCCTTGTTCACTTTCCATCATAGCACTTTAGGGGGGTCTGTTCCATGAATTTAAGTGTTTCTTGAAGCGACAAAATGCCTGCCTGTGAGCCAAGACCAGTAGCGTTCTGGGCGGAACTGGCCTGACCAAACCGAATGCAGTCGTCGATCGGTTTTCCCAGATGCCAGCCGGTCGCGAATCCCGCATTGAAGCAATCACCGCATCCGCAGGTGCAAACCGCACTTATGTCGTATGCGGGTATGTCAATCCGGCCGCCCTTCTGGTCCCGGTACATTGCGCCCTGTGCGCCGAGCGTCAGGATGACCGCACCAGCGCCCTTGTCCAGAAGGAACTTGGCCGCATCCTCGAAATCTGCAATTCCGGACAGCGCCATGGCTTCCTCTTCTGAGGGCATGAAAAAGTCGGTATGCGCCAACAGCGGCTCAATCAGCGCCAAATCATCAGGCGTGGAGGCGAAGACGTCGAGAGTGGTCACGCATCCCCGTTTCTTTGCTTCCGCCATAATCTCGGCATTGCGTCCCTTGTCCATCCGGTCCATGAGCCCCACACCTCCGACATGCAGGATCTTGGTATCGAGAACACGGTCCACATCTTGGTCCTCGACATAAAAACCTGCCGTGGCGCCCAGTTTGTGCAGCGCTGGACGGGCCCCGTCCGGACGTGTCGTGACGATAGAAGACGACGTCGAGTAGCCCTCGCACCGTTGCATCAGTTCCGCGTCAACGCCATATTTGGCAAGCTTCATCAACACCCAGTCGCCCATGTCGTCATGGCCGACGCCGCCGACAGCCTGAACTTTCAAGCCATGTTTGGCCGCAACGATCGAGGCGCTTCCCGCTGCCCCTGACACTGCCAGCGTGAAGTCCTCAACAAACAATGTCCCACCGCCTGGCGGCAGATCGATGACCGGTCTGCACAGGGCATCAAAAGTGTAAAATCCCATCGAGGTGTAGTCGAACTTCATCGCAAACTCCTACCGGATGCGGGCACCACTTGCACCATCAAACAGGTAAATCCGGTCAGGATCAAACCGGACAGCTTCCGGTTTTCCGAGCTCCGCACGATAAGCCCTGTCGGCTTTCACCTCGATCAGCTTGTCGCCGGCGCGAAGGGTCAGATAGGTCATGTCACCGGTAGGTTCGACGCCGTAGACTTCGGCGCTCAGGTGAGCGCCAGCTTCAGAAACTGCGCAATCTTCCGGGCGTATCCCGAGGATGGTATGCCCGCTGAGTTCCCTGGACAGGCCACTGACCTTCACCCCCGGAGCATTGAATTCGCCGTTTTCAATTGACCCGTCGATGAGGTTCATCGGTGGCGCGCCGATAAAGCCGGCGACAAAGGTGTTTGCCGGATCATTGTAGATTTCGTCGGGCGTTCCGGTTTGTTGAATGGCCCCCGACTGCATGATCACGATCCGGTCGGCGAGGGTCATGGCCTCGATCTGGTCATGGGTGACATAGACCGTGGTGATCTTGAGCTGGCGTTGAATGTGCTTGATCTGGACCCGCATGGCCTGGCGCAGTTTGGCATCCAGATTGGAAAGCGGTTCATCCATGAGGAAGACGCGCGGCTGGCGCACAATGGCGCGCGCCAGCGCGGCGCGCTGCCTCTGTCCTCCGGACAGGGCGCCGGGCTTGCGGTCAAGATATTCGCCCAGTTCAACCAGATCCGCCGCCTCGCGAACACGTGCGTCATGCTCCTCCTTGGGTATCCCGCGCATCCGCAGCGGAAACCGGATATTTTCGTAGATCGACATGTTGGGATAAAGCGCATAGCCCTGAAACACCATGGCTACGTCACGATCACGCGCGTCGACATCATTCATGACGATGTCATCCATGCGGACTTCGCCCTCCGTCGGATCTTCCAGTCCGGCGATCATGCGCATGGTGGTTGTTTTCCCGCAGCCCGAAGGGCCCAGAAAAACGATGAATTCCTCATCCGCAATATCGATATTGACGTCGCGAACACCGTAGATGTTGCCCCACCGCTTCTGGATGTTGCTGAGTTGAATTTGCGCCATTTTCTAACCTTTGACGGCGCCCATGGTCAGGCCACGGGACAGATGTTTCTGGATTGCAACAACGACCACGAACACCGGCACAAAAGCCAGGAACGAGACAAGCGCTATCGCGTTGTAGATGACGCCGTCCGAGCCCCCGGTGAAGTTGGCCAGTGCAACCGACATTGTGTAGGCATTCGAGGTGGACGCGATCAGCAAGGTGAACAGGAATTCGTTGATTGCGAAGATCATCGCAATGACCGCAGCAGTGATGATGCCAGGCAGGATCGCGGGGATGATGATCTCCCACAGAATGCGCAGGTCACCGGCGCCATCGGTTCGCGCGGCATCCTCCAGTGCCTTGGGGATATCGAGCATGTAGGACCGGATAATCCAGGTGACGAAGGACAGGTTGATCGCCGCATAAACCAGCATCAGCGCCCAAATCGTGTCAAGCAGCCCCATGTTCCTGAAAAGAAAGAAGATCGGGATTGCCACGATGGCCGGTGCCATCATGCGGGTCGACAGAATGTAGAACCCGATGTCATCTCGCCCGCGGTACTCATAGCGTGTCAGTGAGTAGGCAGCCGGGATCGCAAGCGTCAGGCAGATCAGCACGGACCCCAAAATCGCCGCCACCGAATTGAACAGGAATTTTGCCATCGGCCAGTCTTCCCAGATCATGTGCCAGGCATCGAGTGAGAAAGTGGGCAGGTAGATCGGCGTGGGTGTGATGATCTCGGTTCTCGGTCGCAGACCGATGCTCAGGAACCAGACCACCGGAAGCAGACAGATCACCGCCCAGGAGCCGAGCACCAGATAGCGAACCAGAAGACTTTCACCGCGGGATTTTCGAACCGATGCCATGGTTTCAGCTCCTCGCCGATACGAATGCACGTTTGACGATCACCTGGGCGACTATGATGGTGATGGCCAGCATGATGACCGATGCCGCCGAGGCATAGCCAAAATTGAAGAATTTGAAGCCCGTTCTGTAGATGAAGAAACTGATTGTTTCTGTCCCGAAGGCCGGGCCACCCTTGGTGATAATGAACACATTGGCGAACATGGTTGTGATGTCGATTCCGCGAAGGACAAGTGCGACGGCGATCACCGGCCGCATCAACGGCAATGATATGTTCCAGAAGATCTTTGGCCAGGTGGCGCCATCAAGTCTGGCAGCCTCTTCGATTTCTTCATCCTGGCCCTGCAGTGCCGCAACGAAGATGATGAACAGGAAAGGGGTCCATTGCCACACATCGGCCAGGATCAGCAGCGACCGGCTCATCCAGATCGAGGACTGGATTGCCAGGTTTCCATCAATCAGGCCAAGACGGATAAGGATGTCGGAGAAAACCCGGGCGTCGAGAAAAATCAGCTTGAACATGAACGCCACGGCCGATGGCATGAACAGCATGGGCACCAGAAAAATGATGCGCCAGCCTTGCACCCATTTGTCGCGATAAGCGAAATACGCAAGGGCCAGTGCAATAAGGCATTGCAGCGAAAGCGAAATGGATCCGATGACCAGGGTGTTCCAGAGCGCGCCCCAGAACTGGTAGTCGTAGAGCAGCGTCGCGTAATTCTCCAAACCGACCCAGCGCCAAGGTCCAAACTTGACCGCGTAAAAGCTCTGGATGAGTGCATAGATCCCCGGATAGAGCGTGATCATCAGCAGATAAAGAACTGCCGGTGCGACCAGCAGATAGGGAAACCAGGCCTTCAGACGCTTGCTGCGACGCCGTATGGGTGTCTTGGCCGGACGAACCGGGGCGACTTGCGTCGCCCCGGCTCCCGACAGGGAGGGATTGGTCATAGAATTTCTAACCTGTCAGTTGTTAATCCCGTGGGGAGATTAAAATGGCAGCTTCTTGCCTTCGCCGACATAGAGGCCCGGCGCTGCAGCAGCATAATCCACAGGGTCGTTGCCCTGATAGAAGCCGTTGTCCGACATGATCTTGCGCACTGCAGCGGCTGCGTTGTCCAGCGCCTCCTTGGCCGAGATCTGGCCAACAACGGCACGGTTGATCTCGTTACCAATGGCCTGTTCCATCGGGAATGCGCCGGGAAGACGTGGCGAGCACCATGCATGCTCCAGAGAATCGCCCCAAACCTTGGCCGGCTGGGAGACTTCCTGAAGATTTGGGTTGGTGAGCACTGACTTGTACCCCGGAGCCACGCCATTTGCGTTGGCTTCGTTCATCGCCATGATGGATGCGGTTGTCAGGAACGCCAGCATCAGGAACGCGCCTTCAGCATTCTGTGCAGAGGCAGCAACGCAGGATGTCGAACCGGCAATGTTCGGAGGCGCAAAACGGCCACCGGCAATGCGCGGCTCATAAATCGTCACGAAGTCATCGACGATCTGGGACTGGTCGGGGCGCATGGCCTGCGTTCCCGAATCCTGCCAGCTGATGTTTGTCGCCACCTGACCGCCGAGCCATGCAGCGCGGTTTTCAGGCCAGCCTGCACCGGCGAAGCCTTCATTGGCGTTCCGGGTGAGTTCGAGAATGATCTCGAGGCCCTTCATTCCTTCTTCACCGTTGAAGATCGGCTCCCAGTTTTCATTGAAGAGCATCATGCCGGCCTGAGCCGAGATGTGTTCCCAGGTGTAGGTGGACCAGAAGCCCGGAGCGCACATCATTCCAACGCCGGAAACGCCGGGCTCGACCTTGTTCAGCTCCTTGGAGACGCGGATCAGCTCATCATAGGTCGGGATAGAGTTGACGCGATCAACTTCACCACCCAGCAGCGTCTCCATATAGCCCTTGCGGACGTGTACCATCTGAACATCGCAGTCAAACGGAATGCCATACATCTTGCCGTTGAAGAAGCCGTAATTCAGGCGGTATGTGTCGTAGAAGTCGTCAAGCGGCAGCTTCCATTTTTCGGCGAAATCATCAAGTTCATGCAGGAAGCCGGGCGCTGCAAAGTCGCCCATCCATGGCGAAAAGAACTGAAGCGCATCGAAGGATGTGCTGCCGGAGATGAACTCTGCAAGAACCTTGTCATACATGCTGTCGTCCGGAATCGGCACAAGCTCGACATTGATACCGGAAAGCGCCTTGAAAGGCGCCAGGCCTTCAGCTGCTGATTCTGCATCAGCTGCGCCAACTGCAAATCGGACGGTCGTGCCGGCCAATTCGCTGCGCACGGCCTCCCAGTCAACAGTACGGATCCAGTCCTTGTTGTTGTCCCAGATCGGCTTGCTGTCGGCCATGCCGTATAGTTCCTGGTAGTCTTTGCGGACGTATTTTGAGATCGAAATGTCATCCAGAATGGACTGCGGGTCCGGCAGGTCCGACGCCGCAAACGCGTTTCCGGATATGCCTGGATACATTGAAACTGTTGAAAGTGCGCCGAACGCGGCGCCGGTTTTCAGCAACTTACGCCGAGAAATTTTGAAATTTGATCCCATCGAGCTTCCTCCCTGATGGCTTTGGCCTCAATCCACACCAATGAAAAGGCCCGAGATAGTCTGGACCGCTTGGCTGCATTTCGGTGTGCGAACAAATAAGTGTTCGAGCTAACAATTGTACAGTCCGCTGCGCATGTCAATACACAAATATGCCGCGCGGCGTGCGGAAAGCCGTGTGCATTGCGGTAAACTGCGCCGCAATGCGCAAAAATAATCTGAACATATATGTTGACAGAAGAACATTGGTTCTCGATGATGTGGCTCATATTTTCAGAGGACAGACTAATATGACTTCTAATGTTGCGCCGACCGGTTTGGCTCGAGATCTCCTGGATCGCGCCCAATCGGGCAAGCCTGTCAGAATCGGCCTGATTGGTTCAGGCGAGATGGGAACCGATATCGTGACCCGGGCCTCTATGATGGACGGCGTTGAGGTGGCGGCAATCGCCGACATCCGGCCTGAGGCAGCTCATAAGGCCGTTGACATTGCGCGCCGGGAAGCCGGGCACAGCGTGGATGCTTCAACGGTCGACGCGCTGAACTCGGCAATCGAAAGCGGCAAGACCGCCATCGCCGACAACGCCGATCACATCCTTAACTCCGGCCTTATCGACGTTGTCATTGATGCGACGGGCATTCCGGCGGTCGGAGCTGAAATTGGCCTTCGCGCCATGGAGCATGGCAAGCATCTCGTCATGATGAATGTTGAAGCCGACGTCACCATCGGGGCCTACCTTCGCCGCGAAGCTGATCGGCTGGGCGTCGTCTACAGCCTGGGGGCAGGCGACGAGCCGTCCTCATGCATGGAGCTGGTCGAATTCGTCTCCGCGATGGGGCACAAGGTCGTCTGCGCTGGCAAGGGCAAGAACAATCCACTCAACATCGATGCAACGCCGGACCAATATGCTGCCGAGGCGCATGAACGGCATATGAATCCACGTCTGCTGGTGGAGTTCGTCGATGGCTCCAAGACCATGGTCGAGATGTCGGCGATTGCCAATGCAACCGGCCTTGTGCCTGACTGCGATGGTATGCACGGTCCGGCGGTTGGCCCCAAAGAACTTGCAACCACCCTGATTCCCAGCCGCGACGGCGGAGTCCTGTCGGGGATTGGCCGCGTCGACTACACGATCGGCAAGGGGGTCGCCCCCGGCGTGTTCGTTGTCATTGAGGCCGAACATCCGCGTATTCGCGAACGCCTGACGGATCTGAAGATGGGCGAGGGGCCCTATTTCACCTTCATCCGGCCGTATCATCTGACGTCGCTCGAGGTGCCGCTGACCTGCGCTCGTGCGGTGCTTTACGGAAAAGCCGACATGATCCCGCTTGATCGTCCGGTGGCGGAGGTTTGCGCCGTGGCCAAGCGCGATCTCAAGCCCGGAGATACGCTCGACCAGATCGGCGAATACACCTACCGCGCATGGGCAATGGAAGTCTCCAGAGCACGCCAGGCCGGAGCGCACCCGGCGGGTCTGCTGACCGGGGCAACGGTTACCCGGCCAATCCGCAAGGGTGAGTTGATCACCGGCCTGAACACCGCCTTGCCTGCGAATTCGCGCATCGTGGAATTGCGCAGGCGTCAGGACGAGATGCTGTTCGGAAAAGTCGTCCAGGAGGCCGAACATGCTTGAGGCGAACGTTCCCTACGCCATCCGTGCTTACAGCCCCGAACAGCTGCGCGGTGCGCTGAAAAAGATGATGCTTATCCGCAAATTCGAGGAAGGGGCCGAGGATTCCTACACCCGTGGGCTTATTCACGGCACCATGCACCTGTCCATTGGCCAGGAAGCAAGTGCCGTCGGTTCCTGCATGTCCCTGAGCGACGAGGACAAGATCACCTCGACCCATCGCGGACACGGGCATTGCGTCGCCAAAGGCGCGGATCTCGGCAAGATGTTCGCCGAGTTCTTCGGCAAGGAGAGCGGCTATTGCCGTGGCCGTGGCGGTTCCATGCATATTGCCGATGTATCCAAGGGCAATCTTGGCGCAAATGGCATTGTTGGCGGCGGCCTGCCAATCGCGGTCGGCGCCGCGCTGTCGGCCAAAAGGCTCGGCACCGGCGCTGTGACCGTCTGCTTCTTCGGTGATGGCGCCAACAATGAAGGCGCTTTCCACGAAGCGCTCAACATGGCTTCGGTTTGGAAGCTCCCCGTCGTCTTCGTCTGTGAAAACAACAAATACGGCATGTCGACCTCCATCGAACGCTCAACTGCCGTCAAGAACATTGCCGATCGCGCGGTGGCCTATTCCATGCCTGGACTGACTGTCGACGGAAACGATTTTTCGGAAGTTACCGAGGCCGTGGATGCAGCCGTCGCCCGCGCACGGAACGGCGAAGGTCCCTCATTGATAGAGAACCTGACCTATCGCTGGCGGGGGCATTCGAAATCCGACCGGAACCGGTATCGCACCAAGGAAGAAATCGCTGACTGGATGAAGCTCGATCCGATCCTCCGAATGACTGAGTTGCTCGTCCAGCATGATGTTTGCACGCGCGAGGACATCGAAGCGATGGAAATCGAAGCGGCTGAAATCATTGAAGGCGCTATCGAATTTGCCAACAACGGCGAAGATCCGAAAGTCGAGGATGCAACCCGCTTTGTATATACCGATGAGGCTGCGGCATGAATGCTGTTGTGAAGGCTGAGACACGTGAACTTTCCTATGCCGAAGCAATCCGGGAAGCCATGGATATCGCGCTCGAAAGCGACCCGCGCGTGGTGCTGATGGGTGAGGACATCGGAGTCTATGGCGGCGCATTCCAGGTCACCGGCGATCTGGTGCACAAATACGGCACGGACCGGGTCATGGATACGCCGATCTCGGAACTTGGAGGCGCCGGCGTTGCCGTTGGTGCGGCAATGACCGGATTGCGTCCCATCTTCGAATTTCAGTTCTCGGATTTCGCCGCGCTGGCGCTTGAGCAGATTGTCAATCAGGCGGCAAAACTGCGGTACATGCTTGGCGGCGCGATATCCGTCCCGCTGGTCATGCGATTCCCCGCCGGATCCGGAACAGGAGCGGCCGCGCAGCATTCGCAGAGCTTGGAAGCCTGGTTGGCGCATGTGCCCGGTTTGAAAGTGGTTCAACCGTCCACACCCGAAGACGCCAAGGGTCTGTTGCTTGCCGCGCTCGAAGACCCCGATCCGGTGATGATCTACGAGCACAAGATCCTCTACAAGATGAAGGGGCGTGTTCCAGCCGGACACTACACCACACCGATTGGAAAGGCAGCAATCCGCAGGTCGGGCAAGGATGTGACGATCGTCGCAACGTCGATCATGGTCCACAAGGCGCTTGAAGCGGCAAAGACTCTGGCGAATGAGGGCATTGACGCCGAGGTCATCGACCTGCGCACGATCCGGCCGATTGACCGGGAAACGGTTCTTGCTTCCGTTCGAAAGACAGGTCGCATGATATGCGTCTATGAAGCGGTCAAGACACTGGGGATCGGTGCCGAGATTTCCGCCATGGTCGCTGAGAGCGACGCCTTTGACTATCTCGATGCCCCGATCATTCGGCTTGGCGGAGCGGAATGTCCGATTCCCTACAGTCCGGAACTTGAGAAGGCCGTCGTGCCGCAGGTCCCGGATATTCTGCAATCCGCACGAAATCTGACCAAGGGCCGCCTCTGATGCCAGTCGAAGTGATCATGCCGAAAGTCGATATGGACATGGCGACCGGCAAAATTGCCGTCTGGCACATCGAGACCGGGAACATGGTTGAAAAGGGCGCGCCGCTATTCGACATCGAAACAGACAAGGCCGCGATGGAAGTGGAAGCGCCGGCAACGGGCTACCTTCATCATACCGTGCCTGAAGGAACGGAGGTTTCGATTGGCGAGCCGGTTGCATGGCTATACGCAGAAGGCGAGGCCATTGGCGACCCGCCAAGCGCCTCTTCATCCACCAGAGCCAACAACGGCCGCGAACTGGAAGCCGAGCCGGAACCGGCACAAAGCCTTGATGATCCGGTGGATGCTCCAGAGGCAGCCGCTCCCCGGTCAGAGGGCGTTCGCGCTACGCCGTTGGCCCGTTCCCTGGCACGTGAAGCAGGTCTTCAGTTGGAAGACATCTCAGGCTCCGGTCCCAGGGGCCGCATTCAAGGTGATGATGTCCGCGCGCTCCTCGGTCGCAGCGATAGGCAGGTCAACTCCGCCGCGACCGGCTTTGAGGACGAAGCCGGTCCTCTGGCGGTCACACGCACGGGCAGGGGAGCCGGGGTCCCGGTTCTGCTCATTCATGGATTTGCCAATGATGCAACCGGTTGGCTGCCTCTGGAACGCAGCCTGCGCGACAGGCCCGTCATCCGGATTGATCTTCCGTGCCACGGCAAATCGCCAAAACGCCGCTACAAGGATTTTCAGGGACTGGTAAGCGACCTGCGCCGGGCATTCGACAGCCTTCCGGAAGAGCGGGTGCACATTGTCGCCCACAGTCTCGGCGGGGCATTGGCCATGGCCCTGGCGGATACCCGCTCACACCGGGTCGAAAGCCTCACATTGATCGCACCTGCGGGGCTGGGAGCTCACATCAACTCGGATGTGCTCAATGGAATCCTGCGTGCCACCCGGCCCGAAAGCCTGGCTCCCTGGCTCAAAATGCTGGTTGCCGATGAAAGCCTGGTGAGTGATGGCTACGCCAGGTCCGCCATGGCAATGCGCAGCAATGATGGTTTGCGGGCGGCACAGACCGGTCTCGCCGACACCGTTTTCCCCGACGGCGTTCAGGCTCACTCGCTTGTTCCTGCGCTGCACCGTCTCGAGATGCCGGTCCGGATCCTCTGGGGCAAGAAGGATGCCATCATCCCCTGGAGACATGCCCTTACTGCACCTGGCCGCGTGGCGCTTCACCTGTTCGAAAATCTGGGGCATTTGCCTCATGTCGAGGCACCTGAGGAAGTGGGATTACTTTTGCGCGCTTATTTGTGATATTCGCTGGCAATCATGCAACGCAATCGGGAGGAATCTCGCGTTGAATCAGCCAATGGATATTCAGGAACCGGGGCGCGAACGCGCGATCAGTGATCCGCACGAGCAGACCCGTATCCGGGCTGCATGGCTCTATCATGTCGAAGGCATGACGCAGTCTGAGGTTGCCAAGGCGTTAGGCGTTAACCGGATAATGATCACACGATTGTTGTCTGAAGCGCGCAAACGCGGCGAAGTCGTGGTTCGGATCAAGTCTGAATTTGCCCCTCTGGTCGAGCTCGAGCGCAAGCTGGAACAGGGATTCGGCATAAAACGTGCAATTGTCGCGCCTTTTTTGGATCCGGTCGCCGATCCCACCAGGACGATCGCTGCGGCGGCAGGCGAGCATGTGTCTTCGCTTATGGACCACAATCTCACGGTTGGCGTCGGCTGGGGCCGAACCATGCACACCATGCTTCCCTTCATAGAAGGCAAACCCCTGAACGGTGTCCGTGTCATTTCCCTGCTCGGCGGCATTGCCCAGGCGCGGCGCTTCAATCCGGCAGAATTTGCCTGGCAGTTTGCCGAGCTGTTCGACGCAGAAGGCTACCTTGTTCCCGCGCCTGCCATCGTCGATTCGGCGGAAACAAAACACACTTTGCTCGAACATTGCGGCCTCGACCAGATTTTTGATCTGGCAGAGAATTGTGATGTCGCCTTGCTGTCCTGCGGGGGCATCTCAAGCCTGACCACCTCCTACAGACTCGGGCATGTGTCTGAGAGAGAGCGGGGCTCGCTCAAGGAAGTCGGAGCGGTGGGCGACATTCTCTACAATTTCCTCGGCATTGACGGAAACCGGGTTGATCATCCGGTCAATGACCGCAGCGTATGCATGCCAATCGAGCGGCTGACGCGGGTCAACAACAAGGTCTTGATTTCGGGGGGGCCGGAAAAGACCGATGTGCTCAGGGCGTCCATTCTGGCGCTCAAGCCGACCACCTTCATAACCGACGAGCAGACCGCAATCAGATTGCTCTTGCCAGCCGGGAATTGACTGAAACGGACTGCCGCCAGGATCGTCTTTGACGATTACCTCTGAGCCCAATCGCGCACTCGCCGGGCTGAATTTTGCACGGCGTGCCTGATGAGGGCGCAGTTTGTTCTGTTGTCGGCTTGAGACGTCGGACGCCAATATGGGTTTGGGCGTCCCAGGTTTCGAGGAGATGGGCCTTCAAACCTGGTGGTAACCGCCGAATGCCGTCAAATCCCGCTTATTCCCGATTGCATATGACGGCGACAGCATCCGCGGCTGATTGGGGCAATATCGGTTTGCCCTGCGCGCCGGGAGGCTGGTCAGGGCGGACTGTTGCCCCACACCACGGCGTCCTCGTGGCGTTTGATCAGCTGACGCAGATCATCGAAGCGGGTTGAGATATGGCGCGCCAGTTTTTCCGCCGCCGGTATCCTCGGGCGTCCTTCCAGGCGCAATATGCCCAGCGTCCGCGTCGGTTGCGGGATTTCGACAGGCAGGACGGTCACCTTCCGGTCCTTGCGGTGGGCAAAGACCACCGAATGCGGAAGCACGGTCAGCGCATCGGTTTCTTCAAGGAAATTGAACACCGAAAGCAGCGAGCCTCCGGAATAGCGGATGTTGATCTCCGTCATCCCGATCGACAGCAGAATCGCATGCAGGTCGGCAAGCAGCGGTGAGCCGGGAAGCGGAGCAATCCATGGGAAATCGATCAGGTCGCTGGTGCTCAGGCGGCGGCGGTTCAAGAGCGGGTGCGTCACGCGGCACGCGACAATGTTTCGGCCGGGCAGGATCGGAGTGAAGGTCAATCCCTTCGCCGCATCAACCAGTCCAAGCGGACAGATGGCCAGATCGAGCTGGTTCGCCACGATGCCGCTGCTCAGTTCCGGCAGGTTGCCATAGGACTGGTCGATACGGATATTCGGCTCATGTACCTGGAACTCGCCGATCATCCGGCTGATGAAGGCATCCATGAAGAACGGCACACCGCCGATCCGGACAGTGCCAACGGACCCTGCGCGGAAACCAAGGATTGTTTCCGAGGCGCGGCGCGACGCTTCCAGGATCACGCGGCCATGTTCGGCCAGTTGGTAACCGATGATCGTCGGTTCTAGCGGCCGTTTCCCGTGCTTGAAGATAGGTTCCCCGACCCGCTTCTCCAGTGTCGACAGGGTGCGGGAAACTGCCGGCTGAGACAGGCCAAGCAGCAGGGCAGCCTCCGTTACGCTGCCAGTTTCGACAACGGCTGCCAGTTGCGCCAGGTGCTTCTCATCAAGCTTCATACCAAAATGTTATATTAATGCAGAGAAAAACAATAGTTGTGTTGATCCATCGGCCTATACTTTTTCTCGGAGGAGGAGTTTGCGATGGATGTCCGGTCGACTGACAAAGCCATGAAAAATGCGGCTGATATATTTGCAGCACGCCTCCACAGTGCGCCGGACAAGCGTCTGGCCCGCTTCATGAGCGAGTTGATTCATGATGTCGCAGATCTTGCGGACCGGATGGATATGACCCGGGAGGAAATGCAGTCAGTCATCGGTTTCCTCACGGAAGTCGGAGAAGCATGTTCGGAACGGCGTCAGGAATGGGTTCTGCTCGCCGATGTGCTCGGGCTGAGCAGTGCGTTCGAGAGCCGCCATGCCGGTCTTCCTGCCAATGCGACGCCGAATACCCTGGTCGGCCCGTTCTACAGATCCGGAGCGCCGCGGCGGAGTGACAATGAGAGCATCTGCCTGGACGGGAAGGGCACGCCTCTTGTGTTTACCGCGCGGCTTGCCAACAGCGATGGCGAGCCTGTGGCCAGTGCCCGGATCGAGGTCTGGCATGCCAACGGCGAAGGCGTGTACGAGAACCAGGCGCCGGACATGCAGCCTGAGTTCAATCTGCGTGGGACCTACACCACAGGCCCGGACGGAAGCGTACGTATTCGCACTGTCCGGCCCTGCGGCTACCGCATCCCCGACGATGGACCGGTCGGAAAGCTTCTGCGCCAGCTCGGGCTTCCGGCCACGCGTCCGGCCCATCTCCAGTTTAGAATTTCGGCCTCGGGCTACCGCACGCTGATCACCCATGTCTTTGACAAGAGTGATCCCGCCATCGGCACCGACCCGCTTTTTGCCGTCGATCCGGCGCTGCTCGGTGATTTTACAGAGTCGGATGGCGGCGGGGTCGCGTGTTCCTTCAATTTCATCCTCGCACGGGATGAAGATCTTCAGAAACCGGCATAATATTTTGGGAGAGAGACAATGTCGCAAATCAGCGGATACCATCATCTGACCATGAGCACCGATGGGGCTCAGGAAGACTTCGACTTCTTCACCAAGGATCTGGGCCTATATTCGGTCAAGCGGACCGTGCTTTTTGATGGCACGATCCCGGTCTATCACCTCTATTACGGGGCGAAGAACGGTGATGAATCGACCATCATCACCACCTTCCCGTTTCGCAAACCCGGCGTTTATGGCCGCCGCGGCACCAATCAGTCGAAAGTTGTCCAGCAGGCAATCCCGGTTGGCGCATCCGACTTCTGGATGAACCGTCTGGGCGAACGCGGCATCGAAGCGCGCAAGACCAGCCGCTTCGGCATTGACCGGGTGGAGTTCAGGCATCCCTGCGGCATCGAACTGCAGCTGGTGGAAAACCCGGCCGACAATCGCATCCCGATCGTCAACGAGGCGCAGGGCGTGTCCGCCGAACATGCCATCAAGGGCATCTATGGCGGCGTCATCGCGGTCACTGACCGCAACGCCATGGATGATTTCCTCACCATCGCATTGCCGCTCAAGAAAATGGCGGATGATGCCGACGGCATGGCCTACGAGGTGCCGAATGCAAATGGTCCGACAAGCGTGGTGGAAGTCACGGAAATCCGCGACGAACCGCAGGGCACCTGGACATTGTCCGGCGGCACGATCCACCATTTTGCGCTCAACACCGGCAACGAGGAAAACCAGCTCAAGCTTCGGGCCCATATCGAGGGTCTCGGCTTTACCGATATTTCGGAGCAGAAGGACCGCAACTACTTCAAATCCTGCTATGTGCGCTCGCCCGGCGGCGCCCTGTTCGAGATCGCCTGGACCGTGCCTGAAGGATGGGCCAAGGACGAACCGGCTGACGCGATCGGCACCACGCTGGTGTTCCCGCCCTGGTTTGAAGACCGCCGCGAAGAACTGATGGCCGGTCTCGAGCCTGCCAGCTTTCAGGACGCCTGAGGCATCATGATGCGACCAACCCTGACAACAGGAACTCCGGCCCAGACCGCCCGTGCGGTATGCGTCTTCCTGCACGGACGTGGCCAGAGTGCGGAGCAGATGGTGACGGAGGTGATTTCATCACTGGAGGCACCGGACGTGCATTTCGTGCTGCCCCAGTCGCCCGGCATCGCCTGGTATGATGCCAAGGCGGTGGATGAAATGACCGAAGACACTGCCGCCCAGCTCGAAGAGGCGCTGACCCTTGTCAGGGATGCAGTTGAGGCGGCCCGTCAGGCGGTGCCAGACGGGCCGCTCGTCATTGCTGGGTTTTCGCAAGGTGCGTGCCTGGCAATCGAGTATCTGCTGCGTGGCGGCAACGCGGACGCTGCGGCTGTCCTCACCGGGTGCCGGATTGGCGCATCCGGTGAGGGCCTGCCCGAACAGCTCGCCGCGCCGGTCCCGGTCTATGTCTCAAACGGTGACGCTGACCCATGGATACCGCTGTGGGCATCGCAAAAGGCCACGGAAGCTCTCGTCCGCCAGGGAGCAAGAGTGCATTCCGAGGTTTTCGCCGGCCGCGAACACCTCGTCTCGAAAGCTGAAATCACAGCCTTGTCGAACCTGCTGAATGCAGTTGTCGCCGGCAAGGGACTGCCGGAGTACCAGTCATGAAGTTGCCCGAAGATGGTTTCACGTTTCCCGGAATAGGTACGCGTGTTGTGTTCGGATCCAAGACGCTTGCACGGGTGGGCGAGGAAGTGGAGCGTCTTGGCGGCCAAAAGGCCTTCGTGCTTTCGACGCCGAACCAGGCCAAGGATGCCCAATCACTCTCGACCCAACTGGGTTCACTGTCGGCCGGCACCTTTAGCGAAGCCGCGATGCACACGCCGGTCGAGGTCACGGAAAAGGCGCTTGATTCCTTCAGGCGGAGCGGAGCCGATTGCGTGGTGTCGATCGGCGGCGGGTCGACGATCGGTCTCGGCAAGGCCATCGCCACCCGCACCGGCGTCAACCAGATTGCCATTCCAACCAGCTATGCCGGCTCCGAAATGACCGACATTCTCGGAGAAACCCGGGATGGAGAGAAGACAACCCGCCGGGATGCATCGATCCGGCCGGAAACGGTCATTTATGATGTCGACCTGACGCTGACACTGCCCGCAGACATGACGGTGACATCGTCGCTCAATGCCATCGCCCACGGCGTTGAAGGGCTTTATGCACCGGACGCCAATCCGGTGATGAGCCTGATGGCGGTGGAAGCCATGAAGGCCTTCAAGGCGGGTCTGCCGGTCTTGCGTGACATGCCGCGGGACCAGGATGCGCGCAGTCTGGTGCTCTATGGCGCATGGCTTTGCTCGACGGTGCTCGGCTATATTACCATGTCCTTGCATCACAAACTTGCCCACACCCTCGGCGGCTCCTTCAACACGCCTCACGCCGAAACCCATGCGATCCTTTTGCCGCATACGGCCAGCTTCAACGCTGTGGCGACCGATGCTCTGGCGCCGTTGCACGACATTTTCGGCGCCACACCGGGTGCGGGGCTTTGGGATTTTGCCAAACAAGCCGGCGCGCCCTTGCGATTGGCGGAGCTTGGGCTGAGTGAATCCGATCTGGATCGGGCGTCTGAAATTGCAGTGAAGAACAGCTATTCAAATCCGCGGCCATTCTCGCAGGGCGACATTCGTGCCCTGCTGCAGGCGGCTTGGGAGGGGCGCAGGCCCGAACACTGAAGCAATCGTTCATGGGAGGAAAACCGGATGATTTCACGCAGACGCATTATCAAGACTGCCGCCGCCGGCGGCCTCATCATCGCTGCTGGCGGGCTGTCGATGCCCGCCATCGCGCAAGTCAGGAAAATCCGCATCGGCTATGTCAGTCCGCAGACCGGTCCGCTGGCAGGCTTTGCCGAAGCGGATGCCTTCACCATCGCCATGTTCAACAAATATGCCGCCGAACAGGGAATGGATGTCGAAGTCATCGTCAAGGACAGCCAGTCCAACCCCAACCGGGCCGCCGATGTGGCGCAGGAGCTGATCATCGACGACGGCATCAATCTGATGCTGGTCGCCTCGACACCGGAAACCACCAATCCGGTTTCCACCGTCTGCGAAAGCGAGGGGGTTCCGACGATTTCCACCAAGGCGCCCTGGCAGCCCTGGTTCATCGGCCAGCAGGGCAATCCGGGCGATCCCGGCAGCTGGAAGCCGTTCGATTTCACTTACCATTATTTCTGGGGGCTTGAAGACGTCATCGCGGTGTTCACCAACATGTGGAATCAGCTCGACACCAACAAGCAGGTCGGGGGACTGTTCCCCAACGACGCCGATGGCAATGCCTGGGGTGATCCCAATGTCGGCGTGGCGCCGGGCTTTGCCGCCGCCGGTTACGAGACGGTGGATCCGGGCCGGTACCAGAACCTGACGGATGATTTCACTGCGCAAATCAACGCCTTCAAGCAGGCCAATGTGGACATCGTCACCGGCGTGGTGATTCCGCCCGACTTCACCACCTTCCGCAATCAGGCAACCCAGCAGGGTTTCACGCCCAAGGCGATGACCGTCGCCAAGGCGATCCTGTTCCCGCAGTCGGTGGAAACACTCGGCACGTCCGGTCACAACCTGTCGTCGGAAGTCTGGTGGTCGGCCAACCATCCGTTCACCTCCTCGCTGACCGGCGAAAGCTGCGCCGAACTGGCGGCCGGATTCACCGAAGCAACCGGCCGTCCCTGGACACAGCCGATCGGTTTCGTCCATTCCCTGTTCGAAATGGCTGCCGATGTGATCAAGCGGTCGGAGGACCCGACCAACGCCGAAGCCGTGGCCGAGGCAATCGCCACCAGTGACGTGAACACCATTGTTGGCCGTGTCGCCTGGAATGGCGAGGGCGTTCCGCCATTCGCGGCCAAGAATGTCTGCAAGACGCCGCTGGTCGGTGGCCAGTGGCGCCGCAAGGATGACGGCACCTTCGACCTGGTGGTCGTGGACAACAAGACCGCGCCGAACATTCCGACCCAGGGTGTCATGGAAGCACTGTCCTGACGATAAACAGTGCCGCCCCGCAAGCCGGGGCGGCACACATCAATACAGCCGAAACCCGCGTGAAAGCCACATCGATGAAGACAACGGCAATGCCGATCCTGAAGCTGCAAGGCGTGTCGAAAAGTTTCGGCGCGCTCAAGGTCACGGACGATGTCAGCTTCGAGGTTCCTGCCGGTGAAGCGCTGGGCATCATCGGTCCCAACGGCGCCGGCAAGTCGACTCTGTTCAACCTGATCACCGGCAACCTGCTACCCGACACCGGATCCATTGCCTTCATGGGCACAGATGTCACGCGCGTGGCGCCGATGCATCGCTGCATTTCCGGAGTAGGGCGGTCGTTCCAGATCCCGCAGCCCTTCGACAAGCTGACGGTGTTCGAGAATTTGCTGGTGGCCGCAACGCACGGCCGGGGCTGCAGCGAGCGCGAGGCGCAGCAGCAGTGCGGCGAGATCCTCGAGCGCACCGAGCTGATCGGATCGGCAAATGCGCTCGCAGGCAGCCTGTCGCTGCTCCAACGCAAGCGTCTCGAACTGGCGCGCGCCATGGCCACGGGGCCAAAGCTTCTGCTGCTTGACGAGATCGCCGGAGGATTGACCGAAGGCGAGTGCATCGCACTGGTGGAGACAATCCGCTCGATCCACCGCGAGGGTGTGACCATCATCTGGATCGAGCATGTGCTGCATGCGCTCAACCGGGTGGTCGAGCGCTTGCTGGTGCTCGATTTCGGCAAGATGATCGGCCTGGGTGAACCCGAGGCAATCATGGCGTCGAAGAACGTCAAGGAAATCTATCTGGGGATCGAGGTCTGATGGCTCTGCTTAAAACACGCGGCCTGACCGCCCGTTACGGCGATTTTCAGGCTTTGTTCGGCGTCGATATACGGCTCGACCAGGGCGAATGCGTCGCCATTATCGGGGCCAATGGCGCGGGCAAGTCCTCGCTGTTGCGCTCGCTTTCGGGTGTGCTGCGGCAAGAGCCGGGAATGGTTGAGTTTGATGGGCGGCAGATCGGCGCAATGCCCGCTGATGACATCGTCGAGCTCGGCATCTCGATGGTGCCGGAAGGCCGTCGCCTGTTCCCGTCGCTGAGTGTCGAGGAAAATCTCCTGATCGGCTCCTACCGCAGCCACGGCAATGGCACGTGGGACCTCGACAAGGTCTATGGGCTTTTTCCGATTCTGAAAGAACGCCGCAACAGCCCCGGAAACGCACTTTCGGGTGGTCAGCAGCAGATGGTTGCAATTGGCCGCGCGCTGATGAGCAATCCGCGGGTGCTGTTGTGTGATGAGCTTTCGCTTGGCCTTGCGCCGGTCATCATTCGCGACATCTACAAGGCCCTGCCGGAAATCCGCAAGGGTGGAGCCTCCGTCATTCTCGTCGAGCAGGACATCGGCCAGGCCCTCAAGGTCGCTGACCGGGTCTACTGCATGATGGAGGGCAGGGTGACGCTTGAGGGGACGCCTGCCGGTTTGAGCCGCGATGCAATCCACAATGCCTATTTCGGAGTGATCGCATGATCTGGGTGGATACGATCGTGCAGGGAATCCTGCTGGGAAGCCTCTACGCTCTGTTTGCGGCTGGCCTCTCGCTTGTGTTCGGCATCATGCGGCTGGTCAATCTTGCCCATGGCGACCTGATCGTGCTGGCAGCCTATCTGCTCCTGGTCATCGTCACCATGCTCGGGTTGAATCCGTTTCTTGCGGCACTGGTGGCAATGCCGATCATGTTCGTGGTCGGCTACGCACTGCAACGCTACGTGCTCAACCGCGTGCTCGGCCCGGATATCCTGCCGCCATTGCTCGTCACCTTCGGGCTTTCCGTGGTTATCCAGAATGTGTTGCTGGAAGGCTTCTCGGCCGACAGCCGCCGCATACCGGCCGGCGCTCTGGAAACCGCATCGCTTCCGCTTGGACCGGTCACCGTCGGTGTGATGCCGCTTCTGACATTGGTTTCGGCAATCGGCGTCATTCTCGCCTTGCAATGGCTCTTCTTCCGCACCTCGCTTGGCCGCGCCTTTCGTGCCACCTCCGATGATCCGGTGACCGCCAGCCTGATGGGCATCAAGCCGCAGCGTGTCTTTGCTCAGGCCACCGGCATTGCGATGGTCGTGGTCACCATCGCGGCGCTGTATCTCGGCACGCGCGCCAATTTTGATCCCACCGTTGGCCCCGCCCGGCTGATCTACGCCTTCGAAGCCGTCATCATCGGCGGGCTCGGTTCACTCTGGGGCACGCTGGCCGGCGGCATCATCATTGGCGTTGCCCAGACGCTGGGCGCGGCGATCAGTCCTGAATGGCAGATCCTGGGCGGCCACCTGGCCTTTCTGATCGTGCTTCTCGTGCGGCCGCGCGGACTTTTCCCGAGGGCCACAGACTGATGCGCACACACTCCTACACCGTCACCACCCGCACCCGCACATCCGTGGTCACGGCCATCGCAGCGGTAATTCTGGTGATCGCCGCCGTTCTGGTTCCGGCCTTCGCCGGTCGCGGGCTGATCCAGGATCTGTTTTTCATTTTCACCATGCTCGTTCTGGCGCAGTTCTGGAACCTTCTGGCCGGCTATGGCGGGCTGGTCAGCGTTGGACAGCAAGCCTTCGTGGGTTTCGGGGCCTATATGGTGTTTGGCGCCGCAATCCTGTGGGGCTGGAACCCGGTTGCGGCGCTGCTGCTCTCCGGGATTGGCTCGCTGCTGATTGCCATACCGACAGCCTATTTCGCCTTCCGCCTGCAGGGCGCCTATTTCGCCATCGGCACCTGGGTCGTCGCCGAAGTCGTGCGGCTTCTGGTGGCGCAATGGCAGGCCGTCGGCGGCGGTACCGGCACATCGCTGCCCCGCGACGCCCGTGCTGCGATGTGGGGGCTGGACTGGGTCCAGTCGGCCTTCGATGTCCGCGCCTCCGCAGCCCTCGACATTCTGGCCTACTGGCTGGCGCTGGCACTGGTTGTGGCGACGATCGGCGGGATCTACTGGCTGCTGAGGACCAAGCGGGGCCTGGCGCTCGCCGCCGTGCGCGACAACATGGAGGCGGCAAAGTCGGTCGGCGTGGATGCGGCGCGGATGAAGTGGGCGGTGTTTCTGATCGCGGCTTTCGGGACCGGAATCGCCGGCGGCCTGATCTTTCTGCAGAATGGCCGTATCAGCCCGGACAGCGCCTTTTCGGTTATCGACTGGACCGCCTTCGTGATCTTTATTGTCGTGATCGGCGGGATCGGCACCATAGAAGGCCCGATCATCGGGGTTCTGGTGTTCTTTGCGCTGCAGACTTTGTTCGCCGACTACGGCGCCTGGTATCTGATCGCGCTTGGCCTGCTCGGCATCATCATCATGCTGTTTGCGCCGCGCGGTCTGTGGGGTCTGATCAGCGACAAGAGCGGCATTCAACTGTTTCCAATCCGGCGCCGTCTTTCAGGCGGAAAAATTGCCGGGCAGAATGACACATCCAGGGAGGACTAATCATGGCGGATATCACCACGGACGTATTGATCATCGGGACGGGGCCTGCAGGCTCGGCCACCGCGGCGCTGTTGTCGTCCTATGGCGTCGAGAACATGGTGATCAACCGCTATCGCTGGCTGGCCAACACGCCGCGGGCCCATATCACCAACCAGCGCACCATGGAAGTCCTGCGCGACCTCGGACCGGAGGTCGAGGCGGAAGCCTATATGCATTGTTCCGAACAGGACCTGATGGGCGAGAATGTCTTCTGCGAGAGCCTGGCGGGCGAGGAAATCGGCCGCATGAAAAGCTGGGGCAATCATCCGCTGTCGAGAGCAGAGCACCGGCTGTCATCGCCGACGATGATGAATGACCTGCCGCAGACCCTGATGGAACCGCTTCTTTTCAAGACGGCCTGTTCGCGCGGGACACAGGCGCGCATGTCGACGGAATACCTCTCCCATGTCCAGGACGAGGAGGGGGTGACGGCAACCTGCCGTGACCGGCTCACCGGCAAGGACATCACCATCCGTTCGAAATATCTGGTCGGCGCCGACGGCGGCAATTCGAAGGTCGCCGAGGATCTCGGTCTGCCGTTCGAGGGCCAGATGGGGGTCGGCGGATCGATGAACATCCTGTTCCGCGCCGACCTGTCCAAATATGTGGCCCACCGTCCTTCGGTTCTTTACTGGGTGATGCAGCCCGGCGCGGATGTCGGCGGCATCGGCATGGGGCTGGTCCGCATGGTGCGGCCGTGGAACGAGTGGCTGATTGTCTGGGGCTACGACATCAACCAGCCTGCACCGGAGGTGACCCCGGAAGTCGCCACCGAAGTCGCGCGCCAACTGGTCGGCGACCCGGACCTGGAGATCGAGCTGCTGTCGGCCAACACCTGGACCGTCAACAACATGTTTGCCACCCACATGCAGAAGGGCCGCGCCTTCATCATGGGCGACGCCGCGCACCGGCACCCGCCGTCAAACGGGCTCGGCTCCAACACCTCGATCCAGGACGGCTTCAACCTCGCCTGGAAACTGGCCGCCGTCCTCAAGGGCCACGCTGGACCTGGCTTGCTCGACACCTATTCGCAGGAACGCGCGCCGGTTGCCCGGCAGATCGTCACGCGGGCCAACCAGTCGATTGGCGAATTCGGCCCGATCTTCGAGGCGCTGGGCATGGATGGCGGCACGGACATCGAGAAAATCCAGGCCTCCATGGATGCGCGCTGCGACGCGACACAAGCTGCCGAGAAACAACGCGAGGCGCTGCGCAAGGCATTCGAGTTCAAGAAATATGAATTTGACGCCCATGGCGTGGAGATGAACCAGCGCTACGCATCGGCGGCTGCGGTGACCGACGGTCAGCCGGAGCCTGAGTTTACAAAGGATCGGGAACTTCACTATCAGCCGACCACCTGGCCGGGAGCGCGCCTGCCGCATGCCTGGATCTATGATCAGGATGGAAAGCAGCACTCCACGCTTGATATCACCGGCAAGGGCCGCTTCACCCTGCTGACCGGGATTTCCGGGCAACAGTGGGCACATGCCGCCGAGACAGTCGGCAAGGCGCTTGGCGTTGAAATCGCGGTGCATGTGATCGGCCCGCGCCGGGCCTTGGTCGACCATCACGGCGATTGGGCCAGGTCCCGTGAAACCGGGGAAAGCGGTTGTGTTCTGGTGCGCCCGGACCACCATGTGGCCTGGCGCGCCATCACCCTGCCTGGCGATCCCGCAGGCGAACTGATGCGCGCACTCGCCGCGATCCTCGACCGGAATACAAACAGTGCCCATCAGGCCGCGGAGTGAGCGACATGACCGATGCAAAAAATATCGACTATTTCACCGAAGCCGGCTCCGTCGATGCCGTCAACGCAAGGATGGCGAAGGACGCCGATCCCCGTCTGCGCGAGGTGATGGCTTCGCTTGTCCGGCATCTGCATGACTTTGCCAAGGATGTGAACCTGACACAGGAAGAATGGGGCACCGCAATCGACTTCCTGACCCGGACCGGACAGATGTGCGACGGCAACCGTCAGGAATTCATCCTGCTGTCCGACGTTCTCGGTTTCTCGATGCTGGTGGACGCCATCAACAACCGCAGACCGTCGGGGGCAACCGAAAACACCGTGCTCGGCCCGTTCCATGTCGACGGCGCGCCGGTGCGCGCCATGGGCGATCAGATCTCGCTGGATGGCAAGGGCGAAAGCTGCCTGTTTGAGGGACGCATTCTCGACCTCAACGGCAATCCGGTGGCGGGCGCAAAACTCGATGTGTGGTGCGACAACGCCGACGGCTATTACGACGTCCAGCAGCCGGATATCCAGCCGAAATGGAACAATCGCGGCGTGTTCGTGACCGGCGCGGACGGCACCTACGCGTTTCGCGGCATTCGCCCGGTCTCCTATCCGATCCCTGACGACGGGCCTGTCGGCCAGATGCTGGCAGCACTTGGCCGTCACCCCAACAGGCCGGCGCACATGCATTTCATTGTTTCCGCCGAGGGGTATGAAACGGTGATAACCCACACATTCGTAGCCGATGACACTTGGTTGACATCGGATGCGGTGTTTGGCGTCAAGTCATCCCTGCTGACGAAAATGGAGCCCGGGAACAGCGGTGACACGATGTGGAAATCCAGCTTCGATTTCGTCCTGACCGCGTCGGCTGGCGATTGAAAGACAGCCGCTCCTGACGACCGGCACAGTCTTTCCCTTGGCGACGCGCATCCGGCTGAACGCGCGGTGCCGCTGCAACCGGTCAAACCAGTGCATGCCTGCCGCGCGCAAACAGTCCTGTATCCGCGGCAGGTTTTAGAGCGCTTCATGGCTAGATGGAACCATTCTGCCGCGCCGGTTTGGTTCAAGATCAAGGGGGCCGGCGAAGGTCGCACCCGGGGTGCGGGCAAGCCGGAACCCGCCGGTATTGGAGCAAACCGGCCCGGCCCTTCGGGTTTCCGCCTGACGGACACCCACTTTGTCAGGCGCCGTCGGACGATGCCCCACATCGTCCTCGCCACCTTCCGCGTGGATCGTCTCGTCAGGCGAGAAACAGAATTGATTCCATCTAGCCATGAAGCGCTCTAGGTTGTGTGGTGGACTTGGCGGGTCAGGCCCGCAACACCAGCACGTCACAGATCGAACCTGCTTTGGCCGGTGGCGCGAATGGTGGCCTTATGATCAGGCAGCGGGCGTCGGCGAAGACCTTCATCAGCGACGAATCCTGCCGTGGCGACGGGGTGGCGACGTGTTGCCCTTCGGCATTGGTTTCAAGATCCCCGCGCAGATAGTCCTGGCGCAGATCGTTTTCGGGCAGGTCCTTGGCCAGTGTGGCGGTCTGGATTCGGTTCGGGTCGGGCAGGCCGGCAAGCCGCGTGATCAGCGGCTCGAGAAACAGGTGCGCGCAGACCAGGCTGGAGGCCGGATTTCCGGGCAGGCCCAGCACCCGCATGCCTCCGAGCTTGCCCGACATCAGCGGTTTGCCCGGCCGCATGGCGATCTTCCAGAAGTCGAGTGCCATGCCACGCCCGGTCAGCGCCTTCTGCACCAGGTCATGGTCCCCGACGGAAGCTCCGCCGATGGTCACCAGCACATCGGCTTGCTGTGCGATGGCTGAATCGAGTGCTTCATCCAGCGCCTCCATCCGGTCAATCGCAATGCCCAGATCGATAACGTCCGCACCGGCGGCTTTTGCAAGGGCAGCAACGCCAAAGGTGTTGGAGGCGATGATCTGTCCCGGACCCAGCGTCTGGCCGGGCAGGCGCAACTCGTCGCCGGTGGCGAGAATGGCGATCCGCGGTTTGCGCACCACCGGCAGCGCGGCATGGCTCATGGCGGCGGCGAAGGTGATGGCGCCGGGATCGAGAAAGCGGCCTTGGTCGAGACCGGTCTTGCCTTCGGTGAAATCAATGCCGGCGGGGCGGATGTAGCGGCCCGCTTCGGGGGCCTCGTTGACCAGCACCATTCCGTCATCGAGTTTTTCTGCATTTTCCTGGATCAGGATCGCATCGGCGCCCTCGGGCACCGGCGCGCCGGTAAAGATGCGGACGGTAGAACCGGCTGCCAGCGGTCCGTCAAAGGCATGACCGGCGGCGGCTTCGCCCTGCAGTGTCAGCTTCGCACCGGCCACGGCCTCGTCCGCGCGCACCGCATAGCCGTCCATGGCGGAAGCCGCAAAGGGTGGGTGGGTCCGCAGCGCCAGCAGATCGCGGGCCAGCACCCGGTCATAGCACTGGGCAAGCGGCAGCAGATCGGGTTCGGTGGCGGGTGCTGCGCCATCGAGTATGCGCCCGAGAGCCTCGTCTACCGGCATCAGTGCCATCGGTCGTTCCTTCAGGTGTCGAGTTTCCAGTCGCCGGATTTGCCGCCGGATTTGGCAAGAACCTTGATTTCGCCGATCTCCATGCCCCGGTCCACCGCCTTGGCCATGTCGTAGATGGTCAGACACGTCACCGACACAGCCGTCAGTGCTTCCATCTCGACGCCGGTCTTGCCGGTCAGTTTCGCCAGAGCCTGAACCCGCAAGCCGGGCAGGGCCTCGTCCGGCTCGATGTCGACACTGACTTTGGTCAGCGCCAGCGGATGGCACAGCGGAATCAGGTTGGCCGTCTGTTTGGCCGCCATGATCCCGGCAATGCGCGCCGCGCCGATCACGTCGCCCTTCTTCATGTTGCCTTCAAGAATTAGCGCCAGCGTTTCCGGTTTCATCCGCACATGGCCGACGGCCTCGGCAACGCGCACGGTATCGGTCTTGTCGCCGACATCGACCATCGCGGCGGAGCCGTCTTCGGCAAGGTGGGTGAGGCGTGAGTCCGGTGCGTCAGCCATCTAGTGCGCCGCCGTGGCCGGTTGCGCACCCGTCAGGAGCGCCATGGTCGCGGCGGTCACATCTCCCTGCCGCATCAGGCTTTCGCCGACGAGGAAGGTCGAAATCCCGCATTTGGAAAGCCGCTGGCAATCGGCAAACGAACCGATGCCGCTTTCGCCGACCAGTATGCGGTCCGCAGGAACCATGGGCGCTAGCCGCTCGGAATTGGTCAGCGACACCTCGAAGGTGCGCAAATTGCGGTTGTTGACGCCGATAAGCCGGCTGTCGAGTTTCAGCGCCCGTTCCATTTCGGTCTCGTCATGGACCTCGATCAGCGCCGCCATGCCGAGGCCGTGAGCCTCATCCTCAAGCCGCTTGGCATCGTTGTCATCCAGGCACGCCATGATGATCAGGATGGCATCCGCGCCCCAGGCGCGGGCCTCATGCACCTGGTAGATGTCAAACATGAAATCCTTGCGCAGCGCGGGCAGGGTACAGGCGGCACGCGCCGCGGTGAGAAACTCCGGCGCCCCCTGAAACGACGGCGCATCCGTCAGCACCGACAGGCAGGCAGCCCCCCCGGCCTCATAGGCGCGCGCCAGCGAGGGCGGATCGAAATCCGGACGGATCAGTCCCTTCGACGGGCTTGCCTTCTTGATTTCGGCAATCAGCCCGTAGCTGCCTTCGCCGTGCTTGGCCTCGATGGCCGCGACAAAGCCGCGCGGGCTTTCCATGTCGCGCGCCCGGGCCTTGATCCCGGCCAGCGGCAGGGCTGCCTTGGCCGCAGCGATCTCGTCGCGCTTGTAGGCTTCGATCTTTGTCAGAATGTCGCTCATTGCTTCAGCCCGCCTTCGGTGCCGGTGCGTGGGCCTGTGAGACCTTGACCAGTCTGTCGAGGGTTGCAAGCGCAGCACCGCTGTCAATTGCGTTTTCGGCGATGCCGATGGCCTCGACAAGCTCTTCCGCCTTGCCGGCAATCACCAGCGCGCCCGCCGCGTTCAGCACCGCGATATCGCGATAGGCGTTCTTCTCGCCCTCGAGAACCCGCTTCAGCGCCGCCGCATTGTGCACGCCGTCGCCGCCCTTCAACTGCTCAATCGAAACCCGAGCCAGCCCCACATCTTCCGGTGTGACCTCAAATGTCCGGATCTTGCCGTTTTCCAGCGCGTGAACCTGGGTGACGCCGGTGGTGGTCATCTCGTCCAGCCCGTCGCCATGCACCACCCAGACCGTTTCCGAGCCGAGGTCGCGCAACACCTGCGCCAGCGGATCGAGCCATTGCGGTGAGAACACGCCGAGCAATTGCCGCTTCACACCGGCGGGATTGGAGAGCGGGCCAAGCAGGTTGAAGATCGTCCGCGTGCCAAGCTCCACCCGGCTCGGGCCGACATGGCGCATCGCCGAATGATGAGCGGGTGCGAACATGAATCCGACCCCGGCCTCGTCGATGCAGGCCGAAATGCCCTTGGGATCCAGCTCCAGCGAAATTCCCAGTGCGGACAGAGCATCCGCCGTGCCGGATTTCGAGGACAGCGCCCGGTTGCCGTGCTTGGCCACCTTGACCCCGGCGCCGGCGGTGATGAACGCAGCCGCGGTCGAGACATTGTAGGTACCGGTCCCGTCGCCGCCGGTGCCGACGATGTCGACCGCATCGGCAGGCGCGGACACCGGCAGCATCTTCTCGCGCATCACGCTGACAGCGCCGTAGATTTCATCAACGCTCTCGCCGCGCACCCGCAGCGCCATCAGGAAACCGCCGATCTGCGACGGCGTGGCATCGCCCGACATCATTACCCCAAAGGCCGACCGGGCTTCGGCCCGGTCCAGCGCTTGCCCCTCGGCCACCTTGCCAAGGAATGACTTGAGATCAGCCATGTTGGTCGCCCCCCGTTTTCCCGAACCTTAAAACGCCAGTGCCCGTTCGGCCAGCTCGCGGTTGATCGACACACCATAGTCAGCCTGCAGCCGCGCCACCAACTGGTCGAGAATATCGTCAGCCATCTGCTGGGACACCCGTGTGCGCTGCTCCTGCGACACGGAACCGGCTGTCACGGTGGAGGCGTCGTTGACCGATGTCACCTTGAGCAGGATGCGGTTTTCGCCTGAGGCATCATTAGCCACTTCGACAAGTCCGTTCGGGCCGGAGAATGCCGATGCCACGGCGGCCTCGCCAAACACCGCATCGGCGTCACCGCGGCTCAGCGCGTATTTGGTTTCCACCGCTGCGGAGAGCTCCACGGCGATCGTCGCCAACTCTGCACCTTTCTCGAGACGCTGTTTCAGCTCCTCGGCCTTGGCGCCCAAAGCCTCGGCGGTCTTCATCGCCGTCCAGTCGGCCACAACCCGGTCGCGCACTTCATCCAGCGTCCGGTCGCGGGCAGGGATCACGTCATTGACCTCGAACCAGACAAAGCCTTCGGCGCCGATATTGATGGGCGGGGTTTCGACACCGATTTCCGTGTCGAACGCGTCCCTGAGCAGAGCCTGCGATTCGGGAATGTCGCGCACCACAGTGCCTTCGGGTGTCTGGCCACTGCGGTCGATGGCGTCAATCGTCACCGGCGTCAGCTTCTGCTGGGCTGCAGCCTCGGCGAGTGTCATGCCGCTGGCCCGGGCATCCTCATAGGCATCATGCACATCCAGAAGCACCTGTGCGGCTTCCGCCAGCGCCAGTTGCTCCCGGATTTCCCGCTCCATTTCCTCGAAGCTTTTCGAGGATTCGGGCGTGATATCCGAGACCCGCAGGATCACCGGGCCGAACTGGCCGTCGACCACCGGCGTTGTTCCACCGGCTTCCGAAACGGCAAAGATGGCCTCGGCAAGCGATTGGTCCGGCACGGTGGTCTTGGCAAAGCTGCCGATCCGCACATCATTCGCCGTGCGGCCCTGATCGGTAATCAGTTCGTCAAACCTTTTTCCTCCGGCAAGCTCTGCAGCAGCTGCATCGGCCGCCGCGCGATCGGCAAATACCAGCTGGTCGATCGTGCGTGTCTCCGGCGTCGTGTAGCGATCCTTGCGTGCCTCATAATCGGCGCGCACGGTTTCCAGCGAGATGGCTGCAGGGTCGGCAATGTCCTGGTTCTGCAGCTTCACATAGGTGATCTTGCGGTATTCGGGCGCGGCATAACGGGCCTTGTTTTCCTCGAACCAGGCTGCAAGCTCGTTGTCGCCGGGTGCTGCAACCGGATCAATGGTCGATTTGGTCAGCAGCAGATAATTCACATCACGGGTTTCCGCATCATATTGCGCCAGCGCCTTGATCAAGGCGTCGGGGGCTGCAAAGCCGTCGGAAACCGCTTCAACGATCTGGGTGCGCACAGCCACCTGGCCGCGGCTCTTGAGATAGTCTTCCTCGCTCATGCCGACGGAGTTCAGCACCCGGCGAAAATTGTTGCGGTCAAACCGGCCGTTGAAATCATGAAACGCCGTGTCGTCGGCGATCAATGCGGCAAGCCGCTCGTCCGACAGCCCGAGGTTCATCTCGCGTGCCTGCTCGTCCAGCAGCGCGCCGGCGATGAGTTGCGAATAGACCTGGTTTTCAATGCCGAATGCACGGGCCTGTTCCGTTGTCAGCCGCTGCCCGATCTGCCGGCCCACCGCCGAGACCTGGCGGTCATAGGCGAGGCGAAATTCATTCGGGCTCACTTCCGTGTCGCCAACGGTGATCACGGCGGTGCCGCCGGCATTCAGGATCGAGCCCGAAATGCCCCACACGCCAAACGACGCCACCAGCATGATCAGAAGAAATTTGGCAACCCAGCCCTGGGCGCCCCTACGCAAAATATCAAGCATCAAAGCTCCTGCGGCATCAACATTATCGGCTGTGGATCGGCTCTGTGCCAAGCCCGCAGACCTCTCATCCGTTCCTTTAGACCAAAGCTTGGACGAAATGAAGAGCAGTGAGAGAGAATGGAGCGGTCGATGAAGCAAGCTGTTGCGGATGCAATCACATGGCAAGGCCCGGCAATGGGCAGGCGGCCTGACAGAGTGGCCGCTGGCGCCAACGGCTGGTCCGCGCGGGTGAACCGCCTTGCGTCTGTTTGGGCGAACGGTATTGCGCGAGGTATTGGGGACAAAAAGGAGCCCGCACGGGGCGGGCTCCTTCCGGCTTTTGTCCCGGGAGATCAGAAGAAGCCGAGTTTGTTGGGGTTGTAGCTGACCAGCATGTTCTTGGTCTGCTGATAATGATCGAGCATCATTCGGTGGTTCTCGCGGCCGATGCCCGACTGCTTGTATCCGCCGAAGGCAGCATGTGCCGGGTAGGCGTGGTAGTTGTTCACCCACACCCTGCCGGCTTCGATGTTGCGGCCGAACCTGTAGGCGCGGGTGCCGTCGCGGGTCCACACACCGGCGCCAAGGCCGTACATCGTGTCATTGGCGATCGCCAGTGCCTCTGCCTCGTCCTTGAAGGTGGTGACGCTGACCACGGGTCCGAAGATTTCTTCCTGGAACACCCGCATCTTGTTGTGCCCCTTGAGGATGGTCGGCTGGATGTAATAGCCGCCAGCCAGGTCGCCATTGAACCGTGCTGAATCGCCGCCCACCAGCACTTCCGCGCCTTCCTCGACGCCAATGGTGAAGTAGGACATGATCTTTTCATGCTGCTGCTTGCTGGCTTGTGCGCCGACCATCGTGTTCATGTCCCGCGGGTCACCCTGCTGGATGGCCCTTACCCGGGCAATGCAGCGCGCGATGAATTCCTCGTAGATGTCTTCCTGTATGAGTGCCCGCGACGGGCATGTGCAGACTTCGCCCTGGTTGAAGGCAAACAGAACGAAACCTTCCACTGCCTTGTCCAGAAACGCGTCGTCCTGGGCCATCACGTCGGAAAAGAAGATGTTGGGTGACTTGCCGCCCAGTTCCAGCGTCACCGGGATCAGGTTGACCGTTGCGGCTTCCATGATCTTGCGTCCGGTGGCGGTTGATCCGGTGAAGGCGATTTTTGCAATGCGATTGGAGCGCGCCAGGGCATCGCCCGCTTCTGCGCCCAGGCCGTTGACGATGTTCAGCACGCCATCCGGCAGCAGATCGGCGATGAGTTCCATGACAACCATGATCGCTGCCGGTGTCTGTTCAGCGGGCTTGAGAACGATGCAATTGCCCGCCGCCAGCGCCGGGGCCAGTTTCCACGCGGCCATCAGGATGGAGAAGTTCCAGGGGATGATCTGACCGACCACACCCAGCGGTTCCTGGAAATGATAGGCAACCGTGTCGTTGTCGATTTCCGACATCGACCCTTCCTGGGCGCGCAGAACGCCGGCGAAATAGCGGAAATGGTCGACCGCCAGCGGAATGTCGGCATTCACAGTCTCGCGAATCGGCTTGCCGTTATCCCAGGTTTCCGCAGTGGCGATCAGCTCGAGATTGGCTTCGATCCGGTCGGCGATCTTGAGCAGCAGGTTCGAGCGATCAGCAGCGGAGGTCTTGCCCCAGGCCTCTTTCGCGCCGTGAGCCGCGTCGAGAGCCAGATCGATGTCGTCGGCATCCGACTTGGCGACCTTGCAGACAACCGCGCCGGTGATCGGCGTGATGTTGTCCATATACTGCCCGTTGACCGGCGGTACGAATTTTCCACCGATGAAATTGTCGTAGCTGGTCCTGAATGGCGAGCCCGTCAGGGACGCGTTCTGAATCATTTCGTTCATGATATCCTCCTCATCTCCCGGGCCCTCCGCCAGGGAATGATGCGAGGGTGATGAGATCAGGGCGCTCTGTCAGCCCCTTCAAAACCACAGGGAAGGTAAAGTGTCTCAGGCCTGAGACAGGTCATCCGCAGATTCGCCGATACCCAGCCGTTTCATGCGGCGATACAGCGTTGCACGGCCGATGCCGAGGTCGCGCGCCGCCTGCGAGACATTGCCGCCGGTTCGCGTCAGGGCGCGGATGACAGCGGCGTGCTCGGCCTTTTCAAACCCGCGCAACCCGCCACTGCGACCGAAAAGATCAGTTGCAGGCACAGGATTGATCAGGCCCGTTGCGGACAACCCGAAAGCCCTACGCGCCCCGCGTGTCGCCCCGATCACGATGTCATCGGAATCGATTGCCAGCAGGGTGGCTGCCTCGGTGTCGTCCGTATCGGCATGCAGAATGCGGGCGCCGGGGAAGGCGGCGCGAAACGTGTCGGCCTCGATTTGTCTGGCGGTTTGCATGACCATGGCGGCAATCAGGCGGTTGAAGGCCTCGGTTTGCTCCGATCGCGCCGAGGAGACATCAAGCGCTCCGGCCAATTGGCCGTCCGGCCCGTAGATAGGCGCATCCATGCAGCTCATAGCGGTGTTGCGCGCCAGAAAATGCTCGCCCTGATGAATGATGACCCGCCGGTTTTCGGCCAGGCAGGTGCCGATTCCGTTGGTTCCCTCGGCCGCCTCGGACCAGTTCGCCCCCTCCGTCAGGCCCCAGCTCTGGAACACATCGCGGTCGGCATCCTGGCATCGCCGGTCAAGCACCACGCCATCGACATCGCAAAGCAGAACCGCGCATCCCGATTGCCCGACGAGCCCGAAGAGCTGGTCGAGCTTTGGCGCGGCAACCTGCAGGAACTGTTCCATTGCCTGTCGCCGGTGCGAGAGCGCATTTTCGTCAATCCGGTCAATCGGCGCATGCCGGCCCGGGTCAAGGCCGTGAACCGTGATCGAGCGCCGCCAGGAGGCCACCAGCCTTGATCGCGCCGAGGCCGACGCGGATTCCGATGCTGACAGCACCTTGTCGATATGGGCGTTGATCCGTTTCATGTGTCCTCAACCGGATAATTTGCTGCCCGCGCAACTCTACTCCGATCCCCGCTGTCATCGAACACTATCTCAACTCGGCACGCAAGGTGGGGTCCGTGCAGATCGGATCGCCATGACATCATCATCAGCATTCCGGCTTCAGAACCGGTCTGGCAAGCCATACTCACGTCCCTTTGGACCGGGCCTTGTCCACAATGAGGAGTGACGCCGCCGGTGGCGTGATGCGCAGATGTTTGAAACTCATCGGCAGGCGGCGGTCTGGTTTGCCGGTGGAAAGCCTGTATCGGCCGGTCGCGCGGGTGCGGCCCATGCTTCGTGACGCGGCGGCGGACTCCGAGCCTCAAGCAGCCGGTTAGTTAGCGAATTCTCAATGTGTGCTGTTCAATATGCTCGGAATTATTATGGCTTTGTTAGGTGACTTGGATCGTGGATCAGTTGGAGAATGTTGACGGTATCGATCCCGCATCAACGGTGATTGTCAAAATGCGGGAGCAGGGCATTTCATCGCTGCCGCGCAACTACGAGCTTGTCTATCAGTTCCTGAACACCTCCAACGCCGCGCTCATTCGGGAGTTCTCGGCGCTCGGCAGTCGCCCGACGCAGTCGCAACTTGATGAAGTCGGGAAAAAATACCTGCCGCATCATCATGGTGCTAGCACTGTCGCGCAGACACGTGAGCGCATTTCCGATGAAATGCAGGGCGTCATAAAGCTGGTCAAGCAGGATCAATCGGCGCTTCGAAAATATTCAAACCTGCTTGGTGAAACCTCATCACGCATGTCGGATGGTGAGGCGTCCAGTTCCGAAGCGCTGCGCGGACTGCTCAAGGTTCTTTCGTCCGCAACAGGCGATACCATGGAAAAAGGCGGCGCCGTCATCCACCAGATGATTGAGCGTACCAAGGAAATGGCGCAGCTCAAGGCCGAACTTGAAGAATACAAGCGCCTGGCCACCATTGATCCGATCACCAGGCTTTCCAATCGGCGTGCCTTCGATGAACGGCTGTCAGCGATTTACGATGGCCAGCAAAGCGGCATGCACCATGCGCTGATTGTCGCCGACATCGATCATTTCAAGACGTTCAACGACACTTACGGCCACCAGGTCGGTGACCGCGTCCTAAGCGTGGCCGCGGCCATCATGAAAAGCGCTCTGGACAAGGATACCTTCATTGCCCGCACCGGCGGCGAGGAGTTCGCCGTCATCCTGCACGGGATCAGTCTGGAACAAGCCATCGGAACCGCCGAACGGATTCGGCTGGCGATTGAAGCAACCCCGTTGAAGAACCACCATGACGGGCTGGATTGCGGGAGCATTACCATGAGCTTCGGACTGTGCATGGCAACCGACGCCACCGGCCCCGAAGACGTCTATCGCAAAGCCGATGCGGCGCTCTATGAGTCAAAGGGTTCCGGCCGCAACCAATTGAAAATCCACATTCCCAAAACCAGCAGATGGCCTTTCTTCAAACGGTGATGTCCGGGGCGCGTCGCCTGATTGCGTGGCAGGCTTTGGAGATTTCCGACATAGAAACAGGATGGGACCATTCTTTGCAGTTTAGAAAATCTTCATGCAACTTGAGCAATCTGCAGCAAATCCCGGGATTGCAGTTGGGAGCGGAGCTGCATGGCTTCAAATGCCGCGAAAGTGACTGATCAGCCGCAAGACACTTACATTCGTAGCTCGGATGTCCGTTACGGCGCCCATTGTCCGGGTGTTGTGGAGCTGATCTTCAAGGACAGGAAACACTACATTGCCCTCACAGGGGCTATCGTGAACCTGTCTGTGACAGGCTGTCTTTTCTCCAATGACCAGATGCCTTGGGCCGGTATGGATGCCGATAGCCCGCTTGAATCGATTTTTGACGTGATCGATGAGAGATGCCGAATCTATATTCCGTGGATCAATACCCACGCGGCCGGAAAGATCAGGCGAATCGGGTTCTTCATTATCGGTGTCGAGTTTGACAAACCGCTCAGCGAGGTGCTGGTCAAGTCAACCGCCATGCTTGAGCCGAGCCGGGACCGCCGTTTCAAGCCAAGAAGATCCGGCAAATACAACCGTGTCCTGCCGCTTGTTCGCGGTTGACCTCTGCCACCCGGATCGAGATAGCCGCTGCTGTCTGCAAGGCCTGATGATTGGCATGGGCCAGGATGCGGTCGCTGTTTGCTCCCTTCCCACCGCCGGCGGCGTTTGCAAACCAGTCCCGGTCTGCTAAGCCCCGTTGCAACACATCAGCTACGGGGAAATCCGATGACACCTGACATTCGCCCGCTTGTGGCCGGCAACTGGAAGATGAACGGCACGCGTGAAAACCTTGATCAGATCAAGGCCATTGCCGAAGGTCTGGGACCGGATCTCGCCGGCAAGATCGACGCATTGATCTGCCCGCCCGCAACACTTCTGTATGTGGCCACCGCGATTGCCGAGCAAACGCCGCTGTCGATCGGCGCACAGGATTGCCATGACAAGAAAAGCGGTGCCTATACCGGCGACATTTCCGCCGAAATGATTGCCGACTGCCTGGGCGATTACGTTCTCGTCGGTCATTCCGAACGCCGCACCCTGCATAGCGAGAGCAACGAGACCGTTCGCGCCAAGGCGGAAGCCGCCAGGGACGCCGGCCTGATCCGCGTCATCTGCATCGGAGAAACCGAAGCCGAGCGCAAATCCGGCGACACGCTGAAGGTTCTGGGATCGCAGCTTGCCGGCTCCGTACCCGATGGTGCAACCGCCGCGGACACCGTCATTGCCTATGAACCTGTCTGGGCCATCGGCACCGGTCTGACGCCGACTGTCGCCGATGTCACGGAAGCCCATGCCTTCATCCGTTCGGAGATGAAAAGCCGCTTTGCCGGCGAGGGGGCTTCCATGCGGTTGCTCTATGGCGGTTCGGTCAAGCCTGACAATGCAGCCGAGCTTCTGGCCGTCGCCAATGTCGATGGTGCCTTGATCGGCGGAGCAAGCTTGAAAGCGGCCGACTTCCTCGCCATTTGTAAGGCCTGCGGCAGCCTTTTGGGCTGACCCGACACCGATATTATCCGCCTGCGGGTTGCTGTTGCGCCCTAACGGGACTTGGAAAGCTGGCTGCCCTCGTGTAAAGAGCCGCCAAACCGGACTAAGATTGCGCCCGAAAAGGGCAGGAAAGAAGCCGATGCAAACCGTTTTGATTGTTATCCATCTCATGATCGTGCTGGCGCTTGTTGGCATCGTGTTGATTCAGCGCTCCGAAGGCGGCGGCCTTGGTATTGGCGGCGGCTCGGGCTTGATGTCGGCGCGCGGTGCGGCCAACGCACTGACCCGCACCACCGGCATTCTCGCCGCGGCTTTCTTCGTCACCTCGCTGGCGCTCGGTATCCTGGCCCGCTACGGCGACAATCCCACAGACATTCTCGACCGGATCCCGAGCCAGACTGAGGGCACCGGCTCGGGCGTTCTCGATCAGCTCGGCGGCGCGGCCGCTCCGGCTGCCGGTGACATCCCGGCTGCACCCGAGGCCCCGGCCTCCGACGTTCCTTCCGGCCAGTAAGGCCATAGTCTTCGCAAACCGGCGGATGGCAATTTAGCCTCCGCCGGTTTTTT
Organism: uncultured Hoeflea sp.; assembly: GCA_963975635.1. GTDB lineage: Bacteria > Pseudomonadota > Alphaproteobacteria > Rhizobiales > Rhizobiaceae > Hoeflea. The sequence goes on from CAXBIE010000005.1 coordinate 84,609, forward strand.
CATGTGGTTTTCATGGCAATTGAATTGTTATGCACCGCTAAAATGCGTCATCGAAATTTTGTGGTGGCGGAATCAGCATTCTGAAGGTATCGGTTCGATCCCATGGCGCGATATGTTTTCATTACTGGCGGCGTGGTCTCCTCGCTTGGAAAAGGCATTGCCTCGGCCGCCCTTGGTGCGTTGCTGCAGGCCCGTGGTTACCGGGTGCGGCTGCGCAAACTCGACCCCTATCTCAATGTAGATCCGGGCACCATGAGCCCGACGCAGCATGGTGAGGTGTTTGTCACCGACGATGGCGCCGAGACCGATCTCGATCTCGGCCACTACGAGCGCTTTACCGGGCGTTCGGCGGTCAAGTCCGACAACATCACCACCGGCCGCATCTACAAGGACATCATCGACAAGGAGCGGCGCGGCGACTATCTCGGCGCAACCGTCCAGGTGATTCCGCACGTCACCAATGAAATCAAGAACTTCGTGCTTGAGGGCAATGAGGATTATGATTTCGTGCTGTGTGAAATCGGCGGCACCGTCGGCGATATCGAGGCGATGCCGTTCATCGAGGCGATCCGCCAGCTGGGCAACGATTTGCCGCGTGGCAATGCCGTATATGTCCACCTCACATTGATGCCGTGGATCGCCGCTGCCGGCGAGCTCAAGACCAAGCCGACCCAGCATTCGGTCAAGGAACTGCAGGCCATGGGCATTGCGCCCGATATCCTGCTGGTCCGCGCCGATCGAGAAATCCCGTCCGAAGAACGCCGCAAGCTCTCGCAGTTCTGCAATGTCCGGGCCTCCGCGGTGATCCAGGCGCTTGACGTGCCGTCGATCTACGATGTGCCGATCGCCTACCACAAGGAAGGCCTCGACACCGAAGTGCTGGCCGCCTTCGGCATCGAACCGGCGCCGAAGCCGCGCATGCAGGCCTGGGAAGCGGTGTCCGAGCGCATTCACAATCCCGAGGGCGAGGTCACCATTGCCATCGTCGGCAAATATACCGGCCTCAAGGACGCCTACAAATCACTGATCGAGGCGCTGTATCACGGCGGCGTCGCCAACCGGGTCAAGGTCAAGCTCGAATGGATCGAGAGCGAGATATTCGAGAAGGAAGACCCGTCGCCCTGGCTCGAGAAGGTCAACGGCATTCTTGTGCCCGGCGGATTCGGCGAACGCGGTGCCGAGGGCAAGATCAACGCGGCCCGTTTCGCCCGCGAGCGCAAGGTTCCCTATTTCGGGATCTGCTACGGCATGCAGATGGCGGTGCTGGATGCGGCGCGCAATCTGGCCGGCATCGAAAACGCTGATTCCTCCGAATTCGACCGTAAGAACGGCACCCATGTCGTCGGCATCATGACCGAATGGCTCAAGGGCAACCAGCTCGAAAAGCGCGCCGCCGACGGCGACCTCGGCGGCACCATGCGGCTGGGCGCCTATCCGCATCCGCTGAAATCCGGCTCGCTGATTGCCGGCATCTATGGCTCCAACGAGGTGTCCGAACGCCACCGTCATCGCTACGAGGTCAATATTGCTTTCAAGGACCAGCTCGAAAAAGCAGGTCTTGTGTTCTCCGGCATCTCGCCCGATGGCCTGCTGCCCGAAACCATCGAATATCCGCAGGACGTCCATCCCTGGTTCATCGGCGTGCAGTATCACCCCGAGCTCAAGTCGCGTCCGCTCGAACCGCACCCGCTGTTCGCCAGCTTCATCGAAGCCGCTCTCGAGCAATCGCGTCTGGTCTGAACAAGCTGCGGCTTTGGCGCAGTCACCGCGTCGGTGGCTGCCCTATGGTGTCATCCAGGCCATGAACACGATCGCCGCCGGTACCGGTGCGACGGCAATCGATATCGCTGCGAGAAATTGCCTGACCGGCATCAGCTTGCTCAGTCCGGTGACCAGCGCGATGCCGCCACCGCCGCCCAGAAGCGTGTTTCCCGGCAGGTTGATCAGCACAATCAGGGTGATGGCCCGGTGACGGGTGAGCCACGGCACCAGCCGGCGCGGGGCGTTCTGGGTCAGGTAATGATCGCGTTCTGCCGGGTCGAGTTGAGCGAAAGTCTCGATCAGCCCGGATGTCCTTTCAAAGCCGTGCCGCGACAGCCAGGCCGCCAGTTTCCGCTCAGGCACCAGCCGTCCCAGTGCAAACGCCAGCGTCAGCGCTGATACGGTCGACAGGTAGACGATGACGGCCACTTGCGCCCCGAACACCATCAGCAGCGCCAGACCGATTTCCGTGCCCGGCACGAAGGGGATGGCGGTGAGCAGGATATACAGCACCAGAATAGCGGCAACAGCGCCGGCATAGGGCATGCCGGCCTGTCCCAGGCGCGAGACCTGCAGGCTGTCCTCAATGGTCTGCTCCACCCAACGGCCGCCAAGAATCAGGCACAGATATAGCGCCGCCAGCAGCGCCAGCTTCAGATAGTTCCGGGGTTTGCTAGCACCTGTTGTCATCCCGGTTCCTTTGCGATGCTGCTGCCTGTTTCACCGCCGGCAGACGCGGATGAAGAGCAGCCTACATGCTTTCCCCGGAGGTGAAAGCTGTTGTTTGGGATGCGGAAGGGGCCATTGCCGGTGCACAGGCAAAATTCCGGCCGCTGACCCGTTGGCTGATCGGCATGGCCTGGGGTAGGCTGGCGGCAAAAGTTCCTGCCCGGCCCGGTGTGCTGCGCAGCCCCCGTCAAGTGGCCACCAGGTCAGGAGCATTCATGATGCGCAGTAATCGGTCCTTATCGCAGCCGTCGCTCTGGAGCAGCATCTGGCTTGCCATGCTGGTCATCATGCTGGGTCTTGCGCTTGTACCCCGCATTGCGCTGGCCCAGGACAGCGTCGAGCCGGCCGGCCCCACCATCGAGATCGGCGACGGCGTCATTTCCGACAATGAAATCCGCAGCCGCATTCAAAAGATCTTCCGCGAGATCGAAGGGCTGAACCGCATCTTCGTGTCGGTCAGTTCCGGTGTCGTCTCCCTCAACGGCCAGGTGGAGGAGGCAACGCTTGCCAGGAAGGCTGAGGATCTGGTCAGCCGGGTGGCCGGCGTCGTTGCCATCGAAAACCGGCTGACCGAGCAAACAGCCGTCACCGAACGTCTCAAGCCGGTAATCGGCCGGTTCGAGACGCGGCTGCAGCAATCGCTCGACTACCTGCCGCTGCTTCTTGTGGCAGGTCTTGTCTGGCTGCTGATCGGCGCTATCGGCTGGTTCGTCACCACCCGCAAGCAGCCCTGGGACTGGCTTACGCCCAATGCCTTTATCGCCGACCTGTTGCGTCAGACCGTGTGGCTGGCCTTCCTCATGTTCGGCGCCCTGATGGCGCTCGACATTCTCGGCGCGACGGCGGTTCTGGGCACCATTCTCGGAGCCGTCGGCATCATCGGTCTGGCCATCGGTTTCGCGGTCAAGGACACGGTTGAGAACTACATCGCCTCGATCCTGCTGTCGGTTCGTCAGCCGTTTCAGCCAAGGGATTTCATCGCGCTTGAGGGGATGGAAGGCTTTGTCATCCGGCTGACCTCGCGCGCCACCATCCTGATGGATGTTGACGGCAACCACATCCGCATCCCCAATGCGACCGTGTTCAAGGCCAATATCGTCAATTATTCGCGCAATCCCGAGCGCCGGTTCCTGTTCGAGCTCGGGGTCGATGCCGACAGCGTGCTGCATGAGGCGCTGGCCGTGTGCCATGAAACGCTTGATGGGCTTGGCTTTGTGCTGCGCCATCCCGAACCCGGCGCCTGGATCGAAAAAGTCGGGGATTCCAATGTCCTGATCGGTGTCTCCGGCTGGATCAACCAGACCGAGACCGATTTCATCAAGGCCCGCTCCGAGGCGATCCGCACGGTCAAGACCGCGCTCGAACACGCAGGCTTCGCATTGCCCGAACCGATCTACCGGCTGCGCTTCGACAATGGCGTGCCGATCCCCGCCACCGAGCCGTCAGAACCTGGCGACAGGCCCGCTGCCGGGCGAAAACCCGCCGCAACCATCACACCGGTGCCCGAGACGCAACCGGTCGACGCCGAGCCGACGGAGCAGGTCACCGACACCGGAGTTGACGAGGCTGTTCTCAAAAAGGTCGATGACGAGCGTCAGCAGGAACCCGGCGGCGATCTGCTGTCGGCGAACGGCAAGGATGAACTGGGTGAACGGCCGAAAACGTGACCATCGCAAGGAACGGAGGTCACGCGCATTGTCCAACCACTGTCCTGGAGTGTGAATGGAACGGCCAGCGTGTCCTCGCGGCAGCTGCGTGACGTCAATCTACAGCCCGACCCCGTTCTATGGATAACGGCAGTCGCGTCCCATGCGGCTTTTGGCAGATCAAGCATGGTTCGTCCAGAGATGATGAGGCAGCGGCAGGGTGATCTTGCAGCAGTCCGGATGGGTGGGTAAGGAAAGCTTGGGGTTGCGCGCAGCGCCAACGCATTTCGTCATCCCGAACCTGATCCAGACAAGCGCAGCGACGACGCCCACATCTCGGTGCTGGCGGGCAGCTTCGACCAGCCGAGGGGACTGACGATCACCAAGCACATTTTTTGTGCCGACAAGGGCGATTTCTACGAAATCACCGACGGCCTGCCGCAATATGAAAAAGGCTCTGCCGGGTTGCTGGTGGCGGAGTGAAGACGGTCTCTCTCTACCCTTGTGGGAGAGGAAGAAAAATCATGGTCTTGGTGCGTAGCGCCAAGTCATAGATTTTTCAGGTGAGGGGGAGTTTCCGGGCACTGAAACCCGCCCCCTCTCTTGGAATTTCTAGCACTTAGCTGACGCTAAGGTGCTGAAATTCGCATTCTCCCCCACCGAGGGGGAGAGAGGGTATGCCGCGCCAGCCCACGACAATTCCACCATTTTTGTCCACACCCCCAAAACCTCATGTCATGATTTGCGTGCTCCCGCTGCCGGATGGTTCGCGAACGTTTCGACCAGGCGGAAGGAAGGCCTTTCGGGATTTGCCGTAACGTGCGGCAGAGCGCGGAAGGAGGCGGTGGCCATCGGGGTTCCGCTGGCGGGCGGGTCTCTTTCGAGACACGTGCAAAGCCAGCCACCGGGCCGGGATTGATTTCGCGCCAGCCGAAAGGTTGTGTGCGGACTGCAAGACCGGTGCGGGCCTGTGGCGGACATGATGTGCTGGATGTGTTTCATCGTCCCCGTGAATTCGGGGCTGACGGAGAGGCATCGATACAGCGGTCAGGGTCCGTGCCGGAATCTCGAAACCCACACTCGCGGTCTGTCCAGGCCGCGGCCGTGGCAACACGGGCGGAGAGCCCTGAAGAGGGGCAGGTGGATAAGCCGGCTCCGTGTGCTGCAAGGCGCCGCCTGTCGGATGCGGACATCATCCGGCGAGATTCGGGCCGTGCGCGCGCTGCGCCACCCATTCTACTTACTATCCCAGAGGCAAAGCCCGCGTGCGGCCCTCCGGACTATCAGCTGTTTTCACACCCCGGCGATTCTGTCGCGCGGGATCATATCTGCATGTTCCAATCCAGGAGATTTTCCGGCGCTGCGCTGTCGCCTCTGCTGTGCGCAGCCGCCCGCTATGCGATCGATATGACTTCGAGTTCCTGTTCGTTGACTTCGACCACATCACCCACCGCCTTGCCCATCAGCGCCCGGGCCACGGGGGAGGCAAAGGAGATGGTGCCGGTCTTCGGATCGGCTTCGTCCTCGCCGACAATGCGGTAGGTCTGGGCCGGGTGGTCGTCACGGGTATAGGTGACGCTGGCGCCGAAGGCGATCACATCATGGGCAGTCGGAACAGGCAGCAGTTCGGCGCTGCGGACGCGCTCGGTGAAATAACGTGCATCGCGCAAGGGGCCGGCCTGCTGGCGGCGGCGCTCGTTGACATCCTCGATGCTGTTTGCGGCCTCATAGGCGGCGCGGGCGTTTTCCAGCTGCGCCTGCAACTGCTTCAATCCGGTCAGCGTCACAAGATTGGGATGCGCGGAAATCGGACGGTCCGGCAGCAGGGTTTCGGCTGCGGTTTCGGAACTCTCTTCCTTGGTAAAGGCAACGCTCACGATAATTCTCCGTTTCGGTCTCCCGGCGCGACAGGGGCCTGGCCGCAAGCCGCGAGGGCCGAGCATAGGTTGAAATCGGGGCGGCTGGCAATGCCGGCCGGGGCAGGATCAACGCTGCGGGATCAGCCTGGTTCCGGATGGCGCAGACAGTGTAAGCAGCACGGCAGATCATCCGGACGTGGCAGGAAAAGTCATGCCACTCTGTGGCTCAGGTCTGGGGAGCGGCGGCCTTGATCATCTGAACGCCATTGATCTTGAAGCTGCCATCGGGCTGCCGTTCAAGGGAATAGAGCGCGGTCCAGTCCTGCCCGTCAGGCCCCTGAATGATCACCTCCTGCACCAGGCCTGTGCCATCGGCGGCCGCCTTGGAGCGGCCGAACGCAAAATTGCCGGGACGGTAAACCGGCTGATAGCCACGTTTGACCATGTCGAAAAACCGGTTCTGATCCGGGTACAATTGCTTGATGGACGGCGACGCGAAGGAATAGGCCGCGGCCATGTCATCGTTCAGAAAAGCGTTGATCTGGCTTTCGATAACATTGCGTGCCGTGGCTGCATCGTCGGCGCGGGCCGGGGTGAAAATGGCCAGCACCGCAAGCAGTGATATGGCCAGAATGGAAATCAGGCGAAACGGTCGGATCATGGGCATGCCTCCTTCTTCTCAACATAGGACGGCAGCCGCGGATGAAAAGTTTCACAGCGGAATCAATTCGGCCTCTGTCTCATGTGTCGCTTTAAGAGACGCACTAAAATGAATCATATCAGAAGGATGCCATGTTTTGCTAATGTTCGGCTTGAGGCGCTTCACAAGCCTATGGCACAATCATCACCTTGCCATCGCCCAGTCTGAGTGCTTCAGGCAGTTCCTGCATTGCGTTGGCGAGCTTCACTGTCGCCACCACTTCGGTGCTCCATGCGCCGGAGATGAAGCGGTTCTGAACGGCGCGCAGCGTCATCAGTTTCTGCAGGATCGAGGCACGCTTGAACCAGTTCACCAGCCAGTAGCCCTCGATTGTCTTGTTCATGAAAATCAGCTGCCCGGGCTCCTTGAGCGCCGGCGCTTCGGTGTCGAGCTTGCCGTAGATGATCCAGTGGGCACGGGCCGGCATGGCGGTGAAAATATCGGCGGCAATCTGGTTGGCCACCGCATCAAGCAGGATGCGCGGCTTTTCGGATTTCATCAGCGCCGCAAGCTTTGAGGCGAACTCCGGATCGGACTGGACCAGCACATGCTTGGCGCCGAGATCCTCAAGGTGCGCAGCCTGGCTCTGCTTGCGGATGATTGCGATCATCGCATAGCCGTTGTCACGGGCCAGGCCTGCCATCAGCTTGCCGAGCTGGGAGAAGGCTGCGGTGAAGACAAAGCTCTTCGCGCCGGACGCCTTGACGATGTCGAACATGGTCCAGGCGGTGACCGGGTTGACCACATGGCCCGCTGCATCCTCGTTGCGCATCGCCGGCTTGATCACGACGCACATGGCGGCCTCGACAACGATATAGTCGGCCCAGGCTCCGGAGCCATTGACGCCGCCGACAAAGGCCACCCGCTTGCCCTTGAGATAGCCTGCATAAAACCCCTTGCCATCGACCACGTCACCAACGCCCTCGAAGCCGGCGGCCGCTCCCTTGATCCGCGGCTGGCCGTATTCGCCCTTGATGAAATAGAGGTCGGAGGGATTGACCGAAGCCATCCGGACCTTGATCAGCACCTGTCCGGCGCCGGGCCTGGGAACCGGCAGCGAGCCGTATTCGAGATAGGGCTCCAGCGTCTCGATGACGGACCCCGTCCTTGTGCTGCCAAAGCCGTGCTCCTTGAGGATCAGGGCGTTCATGCTGGCGGGCAATGTCATGGAAAATCCTTACGGGGTGAGAATGGTCTTGCCGATGGCGCCGCGATCGAGAATGCGCTGCAACGCCGCAGCGGCTTTGGATAGCGGCTGGATCTCATCAATGCGCGTCCTGATCCGGCCCTGTGCATGCCAGGCGAACAATTCGCGGTTGTTGGCGGCGTAGGTCGCGGGCTCCTTGGCGACAAAGGCGCCCCAAAACACGCCGACCAGCGCATACTCCTTGAGCAGCACCAGATTGACCGGCAGCTTGGGGATCTCGCCCGAGGCAAAGCCGATGACCAGCAGGCGGCCATGGCGGGCCATGGCCCGGGCCGCGACATCAAAGGCCGCGCCGCCGACCGGATCGAAGGCAACATCGACGCCGCCCGGCGCATGGTTCTTGAGCGCGTCGCGCAATCCCTCATAGGGCAGGGCGATGTCCGCGCCTGCTTCAACACAGGCCTCACGCTTGTCCGCACTCGACGCCACGGCAATCACCCGGGCGCCCATGGCCTTGCCGATGCAGATGGCGGCAAGACCGGTGGAGCCGGCTGCGCCAAGAACCAGCAGGGTCTCGCCGGGCTGCAGATTGGCGCGCTGCTTGAGCGCGTGATGCGAGGTGCCCCAGGCGCACATCAATGCGCAGGCATCGGCGAAATCCATGCTGTCCGGAATCGGAAATGTCCGGTTGGCCGGCGCCAGAACCTTCTCGGCGTAACCGCCATTGTCGAGCATCACCACGGCCCGGTCGCCAGGCTTGAGATGGGTGACCGCGTCACCCACGGCTTCAACGATGCCGGCAGCCTCCATGCCCGGAACGAACGGCGTCTCCGGCTTCATCTGGTAGAGCCCCTGGACCAGAAGCCCATCGGGGTAGTTGAGGCCGATGGCGTGCGCGCGCAGCACGATTTCACCGGGGCCGGGGTGCGGATCCGGCAGATCGCGGTACTCAAGATTGGAGAGCGGACCATATTGAGGGCAGACAATGGCTTTCATCGGCGGTCACACTTTCTCCTGCGTGTAGCGTTTGAGCTCATTACGGGCCACCTGGCGGCGATGCACGGCGTCGGGGCCATCGGCGAGCCTGAGTGTGCGCAGATGGGTCCAGCTGCGCGCCAGCGGTGTGTCCTGCGAAATCCCTTGCGCGCCGAACATCTGCACCGCCTCGTCGGTGACCTTCAGCGCCACCCGGGGCGCGACCACCTTGATCTGGCTGATCCAGGGGGCTGCGGCGCGGCCGTCACCCTGATCCATCATCCAGGCCGCCTTCAGGCACAGCAGGCGGGCCTGTTCGATTTCCATGCGGCATTCGGCGATGATGTCGTAGTTGGCGCCGAGCTGGGCGATCTTCTTGCCGAAGGCTTCGCGTTTGAGCGAGCGCTTGCACATCAGTTCGAGCGCCATTTCGGATTGCCCTATCGCCCGCATGCAATGGTGAATGCGGCCCGGTCCAAGCCGGCCCTGGGCGATCTCGAAACCCTTGCCCTCGCCAACCAGAAGATCGCTTGCCGGGACCCGGACATTGGTGAAGCGGAGATGGAAATGACCATGCGGCGCATCATCCTGGCCATAGACCTGCATGGGCCTGATCTTTTCGATCCCGGCGGTGCCGGCGGGCACAAGGATCATCGAATGGCGCTGATGCTTCGGCGTGTCCTCGCCGCCGGTGCGGACCATGACAATGTAGATCTTGCAGCGCGGATCACCAGCGCCCGAGGCCCACCATTTCTCGCCGTTGAGCACATAGTGGTCGCCGTCGCGGACACAGGACATCGCAACATTGGTGGCATCCGACGAGGCGACATCGGGCTCGGTCATCAGATAGGCGGAGCGGATGTCGCCGTTGAGCAGCGGCTCGAGCCACTTTTTCTTGTGCTCTGGCGTGGAGTAGCGGTCCAGAACTTCCATGTTGCCGGTGTCGGGCGCCGAACAGTTGAAGGTTTCCGCGCCGAGATGGGCCTTGCCCATTTCTTCCGCCAGATAAGCATATTCGACGGTGGTCAGCCCGTTTTCGGCCTGGGTGCGCCACAGGTTCCACAGACCGCGTTGCTTGGCCCTGGCCTTGAGCCCTTCGAGGATTTCGGTCTGGCGCGCGGTGTAGCTCCAGCGGTCGCCCTGGGAGCCGACTTCGGCGAGGAATTCCTCATCGAGCGGCATGATTTCGTTGCGCACCATATCGCGCACCGCTGCGAGAATGGGTTCGAGATGGCTGGTCACCCCAAGATCCATCGGCTTTGCGTCGGTCATCGACAGTCTCCTCCAGTTATGCCGTTAAGGCATTGTACCCGTGTATCCCAGAAGCCGGACCGCATAGAGCACACACTCGTCCGCGACCGCTTCGATCTCGTGATCCGCCTGGCCTTGTCGCGGTGTAAACCAGACAATCGGGCCATTGATGCACATGAACACCGAGTTCAGCGCGATCTTGATGTTGGTGTAGGTGATGTCGCCGCTGGCCCTGGCTTGCTCGAGCGCTGTGCTGAAATGCTCGGAATAGGCGTCGCGCAGTTCGGCCAGCTGGGCGAGTTCGGCATGCTCGTTGGCGGGCATGGTTCCGTGTCTGAGCATGTCGACACCCTGGCCGACGACATTCTGGAAAGCCTTGGTGCGGATGACGCAGCGGACATGGGCCTTGAGCATGGCCTTCAACCGCTCGATGGCGGGCATCGGAACCTCCAGAAACGGTTCCACGGCCTGGAAATTCATCATCATTCCGTTGCGGTAGACGTCGAGGAACAGTTCCGCCTTGGAGCCATAATGATGGTAGATCCGGCCCTTGGTCGAGGTGATGCGGGCAGCGATTTCATCAAGACTTGTCGCGGCATAGCCACGCGCCTCGAAGCAAAGCGCGGCCCCCTCCATGATTTCCATGCGGGACAGGTCGGTGTCGCTCTGACGCCGGTATCTGGTCGAACGCGCTGCGGTCGCCATCGATGTGTTCACCCCTGTCCAGTGGTCCGGCACGTTCTCGGGCGGATATGGAGAATTTCGGTTTTCCGTCTTGCTGTTGATCATGAGTTGAACATACCATGGAGTATGTTGTCAATTAACACGACAGCGCTATTGTCAGGACATGGTGCGACGGTGGTAACGCCGGAAATCCAGCGGGGAGGTGAGCGATGAGTGAAGCAAGCGAAAGCTATCTGGGCAGCCTTTTTGGTGTAAGTGGGAAAACCGCGCTGGTCACCGGAGGCGCAACCGGGATCGGCCGGATGATTGCCACCGCACTGGTGCGCGCCGGCGCCCGGGTGATGATCGCGTCCCGCAAGGGGCTGGATTGCATCCAGGCAGCGGATGAAATCAACGCACTTGGCGCACCGGGACGCGCCGAAGGCTTTGCCGGCGACGTGGGCACAGCCGAAGGCGTGTCAGCTCTGGTTGAGGCCGTGCAGGCGCGCACCGACCGGCTGCATATTCTCGTCAACAATGCCGGCGTGTCCTGGGGCGCGCCCTATGAGGACTTTCCGCACGCGGCCTGGGCCAAGGTGATGTCGGTCAATGTCGCGGGCCTGTTCACGCTCACCCGCGATCTGACACCCTTGCTGCTCAAGGCAGCAAGTGACGCCGATCCGGCACGGGTGATCAATCTCGGCTCGATCATGGGCACCCAACCGGCCGCCGACGGCGCCTATTCCTACTCGGCCTCCAAGGCAGCGGTGCATCATCTGACCAGGATCCTCGCCGAAGAACTGTCGAGCCAGCGGATCACCGTCAATGCCTTTGCGCCAGGCCCGTTTCAAAGCCGCATGACGGCCTTTGCGACGGCAAAGGACGAACAGGTGGAAAAGGTCGGGGCCGGTGTTCCGCTCGGCCGGATCGGGGCGCCTGACGATGTGGCGGGCGCAACACTCTACCTGTGCAGCCGGGCCGGCTCCTACATCACCGGCGCCATTCTTCCCATAGATGGCGGATTGTCGGTTCAACACGATATCCGCCTGTTCAAGGATGCCTGACATGGAAGACCACCCCTTTGACATGGAAGCGCTCGCCGACGAGCTGCACGAACTTGTGCCAGGATTCTCCGGTCTGCATGCGATCGAGAAATTCAACACCGGCCAGTCCAATCCGACCTACCGGGTGGAAGCCGACAGCGGAAAATACGTGCTGCGCGCCAAGCCGCCCGGAACGCTTCTGAAATCTGCCCATCAGGTGGACCGCGAATACCGGGTGATGAAAGCCCTGGCCGGCAACAATGTTCCGGTGCCGCAGGTCTATGGCCTGTCGGGCAAGGACAGCGCCATCGGCCGGATGTATTTCGTCATGGAGCTGGTCGAAGGCCGGATCTTCTGGGATCCGGCGCTGCCGGAGGTCAGCAACGAGGAACGCGCCGCGATCTATGACGGCATGAACGATGTGCTGGCGCGGCTGCACAGTGTCGATCCGGAAGCCGCCGGTCTGGCGGATTTCGGCCGCTCGGGGAACTATTTCGCACGCCAGATCCGGCGCTGGAGCGAGCAGTATATCGCCAGCAAGACCGAAGAACTGCCGGACATGGACCGGCTGATGGACTGGCTCTGGGACAACCTGCCAGATGATGACGGCATCGTGTCCATAGTTCACGGCGACTACCGCCTCGACAACATGATCTTCTCCGCCCATGGCGAGGAAGTCCGGGCGCTGATTGACTGGGAGCTGTCGACGCTGGGGCATCCTCTGGCGGATCTGTCTTATCAGTGCATGCAGTGGCGGCTGCCGCACAAGAGCGGGTTCCGCGGACTGGGCGGACTTGACCGGGCCGAACTCGGCATTCCAAGTGAAGCCGACTATGTGGCGCTATATTCCGAACGCAGCGGCATCCCGGTCGACAACTGGAGCTTCTGCCTGTCGTTTTCATTCTTCCGCCTCGCGGCGATCCTGCAAGGGGTCTACAAGCGCGCGCTCGATGGCAATGCCTCCAATCCCGAAGGCGCCCA
>CAXBIE010000006.1:0-91283 GCA_963975635.1 uncultured Hoeflea sp.
GCGATCTTTGCGCGGCTCGCCGGCGCTGCGGTGTCGATTCTGGATCTTGACCCCGTACGACTCGACGAAGCCTGCCAGATTGCCGCCGGCTGCCAGCCGATCCACGCCGGTGATGCAGCGGCATCAGAGATTGAGCGGATCACTGATGGCGCAGGCTTTGACGCGGTGTTTGACGCGACCGGAAACCTGGCCTCGATCCAGGCTGGATTTACCAAGGTGGCGCATGGCGGACGCTATATCCTCGTCAGCGTTGTCAACGAGACCGTGGCGTTTTCGGACCCCGAATTCCACAAGCGCGAGATGAGCCTGATCGGCAGCCGCAATGCCACATCCGAGGATTTCCGCACAGTCATTGCCGCGCACAAGACCGGCCAGGTTCCACTCGAGCGCATCATCACCCACAGAACCGATTTTGACCGGGTGAGCGAGGACTTGCCGCGCTGGGCACACAACAAGGATGGATTGATCAAGGCGATGATCACTCTCGACTAGACCTTTTATCCCGCAGGCGCGGCCCAATTTTGTTGCCGTCCCACCACATCGGCCGATCTCCGGATCCACTTTTATTGCCAAGTTGCACTGGCTGGTTGTTCTGCGCTTGCAAATCAGCCCGGTAACGGCCAATAAGCCGCCATGCTTACGATTACAGACCTTTCCGCCCGCATTGCCGGCCGCCTTTTGATCGACAATGCCTCGCTGGCGCTGCCCACGGGCATCAAGGCCGGACTTGTCGGCCCCAATGGTGCCGGCAAATCGACCCTGTTCAAGATCATCACCGGCGAGATGGCGACCGAAACCGGCCACACCTCGATCCCGAAGAACACACGGATCGGCCAGGTGGCGCAGGAAGCGCCGGCTGAAGACACCGCTCTGGTCGAGATCGTGCTGCGCGCCGACCTTGAGCGCACCAAGCTGATGAAAGAAGCGGAGACGGCAACCGATCCCCTCCGCATCGCCGAGATCCAGACCCGGCTGGTCGATATCGACGCCCATTCGGCCGAAGCCCGTGCATCCTCCATCCTGGCCGGACTCGGCTTCGATCAGGAGGCCCAGCAGCGCCCGGCCTCGAGCTTTTCGGGCGGCTGGCGCATGCGTGTGGCCCTGGCCTCGGTTCTGTTTGCCGAACCCGACCTTTTGCTGCTCGACGAGCCGACCAACTATCTCGACCTTGAAGGCACCTTGTGGCTGGAAGAGTATATCCGCCGCTATCCGCACACCGTGCTGATCATCAGCCATGACCGTGACCTGCTCAACACCGCCGCCAATGCCATCGTTCATCTCGACCAGAAGAAGCTGACGTTCTACCGCGGCGGGTTCGACCAGTTCCAGCGCCAGAAGGCCGAGCGCGACGAACACCAGATGAAGGCGCGCGAGAAGAGCATGGCTGCGCGAAAGCACATGGAAGCCTTCGTCGAACGCTTCCGCGCCAAGGCCTCGAAGGCGCGCCAGGCGCAGTCGCGGCTCAAGGCTTTGGAAAAGATGGACACGGTTGACGCGGTTGTGGAAAACAACGTCAGCGGCTTCTCGTTTCCGCGGCCGGACCGTGGTGTCGCCTCGCCGATTATCGCGATCGAAGAGGGCTCCGTCGGTTACACGCCGGGATCACCGATTCTGACGCGTCTCGATCTCCGGATCGACGCCGATGACCGCATCGCGCTGCTCGGCTCCAACGGCAACGGCAAGTCGACCTTTGCGAAATTCATCGCCGGACGGCTGGAAGCCGAGGGCGGACGGCTGCGGCTGGCGCCCCAGCTCAAGACCGGTTTCTTCGCCCAGCACCAGATGGACGACCTGATCCCGGAAGAATCCGCTGTCGCCCATGTGCGCCGGTTGATGCCGGACGCGCAGGAAGCCCGAGTCCGCGCCCGGGTGGCGCAGATGGGGCTGAAACAGGACAAAATGAACACTCCGGCCAAGGATCTCTCCGGTGGCGAGAAGGCACGGCTGCTGATGGGCCTGTCGGCCTTCCATGCACCCAACCTGATGATCCTCGATGAGCCGACCAACCATCTGGACATCGACAGCCGCGCGGCACTGATCCGGGCGCTCAATGATTTCCCCGGCGCCGTGATCCTGATCTCCCATGACCGGCATTTGATCGAAGCCACGGTCGACCGGCTGTGGATCGTCAAGGACGGCACCGTCAGCGCCTTTGATGGCGACCTGGAAGACTACCGCCAGGAAGTGGTTGGCTCTTCGGGCAAGGGCAAGAAGAACTCTGACAATGACGGTGGCGGCTCCAAGGCGGAGAGACGCAAGAAGGCGGCGCAGGAACGCGCGGACCTGGCGCCGATGAAGAAAAAGATCAAGGATTTCGAATCGTTGGTGGAAAGACTTACCAAACAGATTCAGTCGCTTGATGCGGAACTTGCGGATCCCGGCCAGTTTGCTGACGCGCCCTACAAGATCGCCCAAAAGACCAAACAGCGCGGCGAGCGGGCGGCGGAACTGGCCAAGGCCGAGGAAGATTGGCTGGCGCTGACCAGCCAGGTCGAGGACGCCGAAGACTCAGAATAATTCGGCATGCCGGCGCTATTGGAGAGCGTGAAGCAGGCGAACGCTGACCGGCAGTACACGCTGCTGAAGGGAGCAACGCCTTCGGTCCAGCTCACGATCGATTGATTTCCGCACTGAGAACATCATGCTAATCTACCCCTACCTTTTTGGGGGTTTAGTCATGGTCACAACGCTCGCGGCGACAGCGGCGCCATCTGGAGGCAGTCCGGGCGAACGCGAGCCAGACAACCGGTTCACAGCGATGTGTCGTCGTCTGATCTGGCCGTTGTGCCTGGCCGTCATCATGGCCGGCTGCACCACAGGCAAGCCCGGCAGAACCGACCGCTACTACTCCGTTTACGGTGAAACCATATCCGGGTTCGCTGTCAGCGTCCGGGCCCGTGCACCCCGCAGCGGACGGGCGTATGGTCTGGTGGAGATCACGTTTCATCCGGACTACACACTTGAAGCGGAGGACAAGGAGTGCCGGGTCAAGGTGCGCGATGTCGGACTGGAACTGGTTGTTACCCTGCCGAAATGGCGCGATGCCAAAGCGGTTTCAGGCCCGGTCAGGCACCACTGGCGGCGGTTCGAGCGGACCATACGCCAACACGAGATGACCCATATCCGGATTGCAGAGACCTATGCGGTCAAGATGCACAAAGCGATTGCGGCGCAACGGGCTGGCCGGAGCTGCAACGACCTTGCCCGGAGGATCAAACGTCGCATCAACCAAATCAAGATCCAGCACCTGCGTGCCCATCGGCGTTTTGACTTGCGCGAACAAAAACGGCTGAAGCGACTTCTCTAGACAACCATATTGTAGATGGAAATGCCTGCAGGTCCAATTTGCCGTCAGTGAACGCTTCGCTTGATTTACCATCAAATTGTTGTGCGATTTCGGCCAAAAGCCTCTAGAAAGCACCTCAATATCTGGCCATTCCGGCGTCGTGTTTTGTTAACTTTCCCGAAATGGATTGCGCGTAATATCACTCCAGACTGATGCATGATGTGTCACCCCCCTCAACCGAGAAATGCTTCGTATTGTCCCGATCGCGGTTGGTTCCCGCGCTCGCCTGAGAGACCGATACACTTTTCTCATGGAGCAGATCCTATGAGCCTCAACAACCTCCTCGCCTCTGATGAAAAAAATATTCTCCAGGCTCTGAAGAGATCCTTGGCGGTGATTGAATTCGATCTCGATGGCAAAGTCCTCGACGCAAACGAGAGTTTTTGCCGGGCGCTGGGTTACGAGCTTTCGGAAATCAAGGGCAAGCATCACCGTATGTTTGTCGATCCGGCAATTGTGGCCACTCCGGCCTACGCGGAATTCTGGAAGAAACTTGGCCGCGGCGAGTTCGACAAGGCACAGTACAAACGCATCGGCAAGGGCGGCAAGGAAATCTGGATCGAAGCGACTTACAATCCCGTCTTCCGCGGGGGGAAACCTTACAAGGTGGTCAAGTTCGCAACCGACATCACGGCCCAGAAGCTAAAGACCGCGGAGGACGCGGGGAAGATCGATGCGATCTCACGGGCGCAAGCCATGATCGAATTCAATCTCGACGGCACCATCATCACCGCAAACGAGAACTTTCTAAAAACGCTCGGCTACAGCCTGTCGGAAATACAAGGCAAGCATCACCGCATGTTCTGCGAACCGTCCTATGTGCAAAGCAGCGATTACGCCGAGTTCTGGAAAAAACTGGGCGGCGGCGAGTTCATCGCGGACGAATTCCTGCGCATCGGCAAAGGCGGGCGCAACGTTCACATCCAAGCCTCATACAATCCGATTTTCAATGCCGACGGCAAGGTTTTCAAGGTCGTCAAGTTTGCGACCGATGTTACCGAACGTGTTAACAATGTTGTCCTGCTTTCGAAGGGGCTAGGGTATTTGGCCGAAGGCGACCTTACCGCCCAGATCTCCGAGCCTTTCCTGCCGGTGCTCGACTCGCTGCGGGTCAATTTCAACAGCGCGACCGAGCGGCTTTGCCAAACCATGCTTTCAGTCGCAAACAACGCCAGCGCCATTACATCAGGCTCCGATGAAATCCGCACTGCTGCCACCGAACTGAGCAAGCGAACCGAAAGCCAGGCGGCTTCTGTCGAGGAAACTGCGGCTGCACTGGAGGAAGTGACCAAAACCGTTTCTGAATCGAGCCAACGCGCCGAGGAAGCCGGCAATTTGGTTTCCAAGACGAAGAAAGACGCCGAGCACTCCGGCCAGGTCGTCGACAAGGCCGTCGTTGCCATGGCCGAGATCGAGGATTCATCCAAGGCCATCACCAACATTATCAATGTTATTGACGACATCGCCTTCCAGACCAACCTGCTGGCTTTGAATGCCGGCGTGGAAGCCGCCCGGGCAGGCGAAGCAGGCCGCGGCTTTGCGGTGGTGGCACAAGAGGTGCGTGAACTCGCGCAAAGGACTGCGACCGCTGCCAAGGAAATCAAGGTCCTGATCACTGCGTCGGGCGACCAGGTGAAGAGCGGCGTGTCGCTGGTCGGAGAAACCGGCAAGGCCTTGAGTGCGATTGTGGAGCAGGTCAAACAGATCAACTCCAATGTCGAGGCGATCGTGATCGGATCACGGGAACAGGCCACCGGCCTTGCCGAGATCAACACCGCCGTCAACACCATCGATCAGGGCACCCAGCAAAATGCGGCGATGGTGGAAGAATCGACCGCCGCCAGCCACGGCCTTGCTCAGGAAGCAGCGGCACTGTTCGAACTGATCGGCCAATTCAAGACCGGGCAACAACGGCATACCACTTCAGCACGGTCCCACTCGGCGCAGGCCGCCCCTGCCCAGCGCGTCGCCGCCAATGCCGCACGCCCGGCGAAGGCCGCAACCAGCAGGCCGCAGGTCAATGGCAACGCCGCAGTCGACATGTCCGACTGGGAAGAATTCTAGGTCACAGCCAACCCTTCCACGACCGGAATAAGAAAGACCTCCGGATAACAATCCGGAGGTCTTTCAATGACGGGCACACTCGCTCGGCGCACGTCAGGGATCCGGGGGCTTGCCGCTTCGACAGTCAGGCCTTTTTCTCCCAACGCCTGTCCTGTGTCTGCTGCCAGTAAGTCAGGGTATGACCACCGGCTTTCAGGGTTTTCCACTGCGCCCGTGCAGATTCGAGCTGGCTCTGGTCATGACCGTCAAACATCATCACCAGACGCTCTACGCCATCCAGTGCAGGAACATCCGCGCCATCGACGACAAAGCGCACTGTAGCGCCATTGGCAGGTTGCGCAGACAGGGTGAGAAGCACTGGCTGGCGTTCAGGGCGAGCCGCCTGCTCGGAGCCATGCGGCAGGAAGCTGTCCTCGCGAAACGTCCACAGATGGGCATCAAGCGCCGCGCAGCGTTCCTCGCTTCCCAGGTGAACCGAAACCCGCCAGCCGCGCTCGAGACTTTTTTCAAGCAGCGGTGGCAGCGCATCCTCGAGCCGGGATTCGGTCAGATGATAAAACAGCGCCTCAACCATAAGCCGGACTAGCCTTCATAATTGGCGCGCACCAATTCATCGAGAAGCCGGACACCAAAACCGGAAGCCCAGGACTGGTTGATGTCGGTGGATGGAGACCCCATTGCCGTGCCGGCAATATCGAGATGTGCCCAGGGCGTTTCGCCGACAAAACGCTTGAGGAACTGCGCGGCGGTGATCGATCCGGCATAGCGGCCGCCGGTGTTTTTCATGTCGGCGAATTTGGAATCGATCATCTTGTCATATTCAGCGGCGAGCGGCAGGCGCCAGACCCGTTCCTGGGTCGCCTCTCCTGCCTTGCTCAGAGCCTGCGACAGCTCATCATTGTTGGAAAACAGACCCGCATGATGCTGCCCGAGCGCCACCATCACCGCACCGGTGAGTGTTGCGAGATTGATCATGATCGCGGGCTTGAAACGGTCCTGGCAATAGGTCAGCGCATCGCACAACACCAGGCGCCCTTCGGCATCGGTGTTGATGATCTCGATGGTTTGACCCGACATCGAACGCACGATGTCCCCCGGGCGCTGGGCTGCGCCATCGGGCATGTTCTCGACCAGTCCGATGATGCCGATGGCGTTGACCTTGGCCTTTCGGGCGGCGAGCGTGTGCATCAGGCCGGTGACGGCTGCAGCGCCGCCCATATCGCCCTTCATGTCTTCCATGCCGGCTGCCGGCTTTATCGAAATGCCGCCGGTATCGAAGACCACGCCCTTGCCGACAAATGCCAGCGGCTTGTCCTTGGGCTTGCCGCCCTGCCACTTCATGATCGCCATGCGCGGGGGGCGTACGGAGCCCAGCGAGACACCGAGCAACGCTTCCATCTTGAGCTTCTTCATCTCTTTTTCAGTCAGGATCTCGACTTCCATGCCAAGCGCTTCAAGCTCTTTGGCGCGGGCGGCGAACTCCACCGGACCAAGTACATTTGCCGGCTCGTTGACCAGATCTCGCGCCAATCTCACACCATCGGCGATGGCCTGACGGCTGGCGAAGGCCTTCTTGCAGCCGGCTGCGTCATCGTGCTGAAAAACAACACTGAGTTTGCGGGAGCTGGTCTCGTCGTCCTCGGCTTTCTTGGTCTTGTAGATGTCAAACGAATAGGCGCGCATCAGCAGCCCGAGCGCCATGTCGGCAGCTGCGTCGATGGAGGTCGTGTCTGCGTCTCCCAGCAGCACGGTGACTTTCTCCGCCTTGCGGATCAGCGTGAACATCTTGCCGCCAACCCGCATCCAGTCATGCGCGGTAAGCTTGCCCGGATCCCCTGCCCCGACCAGCGCGATGCGATCGGCGGCTGCGTCAACGGGCGCGATGATGTCGGCAGTCGTGAATGACTTCCCGGTGAAGCCCGCCACTTTTACCGCCTTGTCGAGCTGACCGGCCGGGTCCGCGCTTCGGGCGGGGCCAGATACGGGCTCGGCCAGGGAACCAAGAGCGACGACCAGTCCTCCAGATATTTTCGCTGTTTTGGAAAAACTGACTTCAATGCGCATCGACATGACGGCTCCAGTGGAATTTCGTTGTTTGCGTGGTTGACGATCTTCGCTTTTTCACCTCAGAAGGCAAGGCTCGGATCTCGCGGGAAAGGCTAGCCGGTTCAAAACGAACCGGTTTTGCGTCGAAAATTAGGCATGCGCGGATAACAATGGAAAAGCAGGTTCGCAGCAAACTACCCGGCTATATTGCATTTGCGATACACCGCCGCAATAAAGCGTTAACCGCGTTTGTTTGCCACACATTATCCAATTTGCGATTTGATAAGGCCGGTGCATGGTTGGCTTGGTTGAACCGGGGCACTGACGCGCCGAACGAATCATGGTTCTGCGCGGCCTGCTCCGGAAAGGCACAATGAAGCAGATTGAACGTTACATTTTTCGCCGCATGTGCCTGCTGACCTTCTGGTCACTCACTGCCGTGACCCTGCTCGTGATGACCACGCAAGTGCTCATACGCGTCGATGTGCTGACCACAACCGGCCAGGCCTTCGGCGCCTTCATGCTGCTTGCCGCCACACTGATCCCCTCCGTGATGACAATCGTCGCTCCTTTTGCCTTGCTGATCGGTGTCAGCCAGGTTCTTTCGAGCATGAATTCCGACAGCGAACTGGTGGTCATTGAAGCCGCCGGCGTGGCTCCCTCCACTGTCCTCAAGCCTGTGCTGCTGCTTTCGGCATCGCTCTCGCTGGGTGTTCTTCTGATCAGCAATTTTGTGGAACCCTGGTCAAACAGCAAGCTCTACGACGTTCTGGCTCAGGCGCAGTCTGACCTGATGTCAGTCGCCGTACGCTCCGGCACCTTCATGAAACTCGAGAATGGACTTTATATTCAGATCAACGAGAAACTGTCGGGCGGTCAGATGGGGGGAATATTCCTCTCGGACAGTCGCACCGAAGGCAACGAAACCATCTACTACGCGCGTAGCGGCGTCATCCGGAAATCCGAGGAGACCGGCAGCGACATCCTGCATCTGGTTGACGGGGAATTGCAGCAGCGAGACCTGACCAGTGACCGGATCTCGATCGTGACGTTTTCATCCTACGCGCTGGATATGGCTGCTTTCATTCCGGCCGGCGGGTCACGGGCCAAACGGCCAAAAGAACAATCGACGTTGTATCTGATGAACCCGGATGCGGAAGACCATTACGCCAAAGGCGCGAAGAACACCGTAAAGCAGGAACTGGTGGAGCGTTTTTCGACGTGGATGTACCCACTGGCTTTCGGCTTGGTCGCGTTCTCGTTTCTGGGCAAGGCACGATCGAACAGACATGAGCAAGTTCAAAACGGCGCTCTGGTTACTGCCATCGCCCTGGGAAGCCGGGGGCTGGGCTTTTACAGCACAGAGGCCTCCGGTATCAATCCCGCGATGGAATGGGTGACTTATCTGGTCCCGGCCGCCATCATCCTGGTGTTCGGCTTCCTCGCGCTTAGCGGCAGAGCACTGACGATCCCCAAAGCCTGGGCCCAGCTGAACTCTCGCCTCATTGAGTTTGTCACCACCCAGTTCGCCAGGCTTCAGAGACGCGGCAAAACCGGTGAAGGACACTCGGCATGAGCGTCCTTTTCTCCACGTTGTCGCGCTATTTCTTCCGGCGCTACATGGCAACGTTCCTGATGTATTGCCTTGGACTGCTGCTGGTTATTCTGCTGGTTGACTTCAACGAAACCAGCCGCCGTCTTTCGCAAGCAGAAGATTATTCCATTGGCCTTGGGATGCTGGTCTCAGCCCTGCGTGTACCGACCGTCCTGCAGGTGATTATCCCGTTTGTCGTCTTGATTGCCTCCATTGCAAGCCTCATGCAGCTCAACAGCAAATACGAGCTGGTGGTGACACGGGCTGCGGGCATTTCGGCCTGGCAATTTCTGGCGCCGGTGATCATGGCCAATATTCTGATCGGGGTCATATCGGTTACCGTACTCAACACCCTCGCCGCGCAAGCCATGCGACTGGCCGAAGACATTGTCGTCGAGCGCAATCTTGGCAGTGTGCGAACATCAGACGCGCCACCCTGGCTTCGGCAGCGGACCGAGGACGGCGACACGGTTCTGGGCGCCCGCGCAAGCTCGGAGGGAGGCACCAGGCTGTCCGGCGCAACCTTCTTCCTGTTCGACAAGGATCAGAGAATCAAGGAACGGCTGGAGGCTGAAAGCGCCAAACTTGGAGATGGCGTCTGGGAACTGACCAACGTCAAGAGAATAAGCGGCTCGCGACCGGTAGAGGAGCTGGATTTTACAACCGTGCCAACCAGCCTCAAGGCTGAATTCATTGGCGAATCATTGACATCACCGGAAACCGTGCCGTTTTTCGAGCTGCGTGGAAAAATTGCCACAGCCAAATCTTTTGGCCTTCCCGCGACCAGTTATGAGATGCAATTCCACCGTTTGCTGGCTCTTCCGGCGCTTTTGGCGGCGATGACACTTATTGCTGCCATGGTGTCGCTCAAATTTGTTCGGTTTGGCCAGTCTTTAACCGTCATCCTGGGTGGAATCCTGGCGGGCTTCGTGCTTTATGTCGTTTCCGAGTTGATCCAAGCGTTTGCGAACGCCGGGACCATTCCGCCGATCGTGGCGGCCTGGCTTCCGGTCTTGGTCGCCTCGGCATGTGGGACAACAGTACTTCTCCACAAGGAGGATGGATAGTGGCGGGTTTGGGCCGGTCGAGAGTAGATGTGTTTGCTGGTGCCCTGTGCGCCGGTGTGGCCCTTTGCACCATTTTTTCATTCGCCCCGCAGCAAGTGGCGGCGCAAAGCCTCGCACCGGGCGGCATAGCCGTTGCCGAAGACGCAAAAATGCTGCTGGCGGCCGACGAGCTGATCTACAACAACAACACCGGCGTGGTCGTGGCAAGCGGCGGCGTGCAGATCGACTATGACAATTACAAGCTGGTGGCGGACCGGGTCGAATACGATCAGAAAAGCGGCCGGATGCAGGCTTTTGGCTCGGTCGAGATGATCGAACCGTCCGGCAACCGCATCTATGCGGACAATCTGGATGTGACGGATGATTTCGCGGACGGATTTGTCAACGCGTTAAGAATCGAGACGCCTGACAATACCCGTATTGCTGCGGAAAGCGCTGAACGCAATTCCGGGAACACCACGTTCAACAACGGGGTCTATACGGCTTGCGAGGCATGCGAAAAGAATCCCGAACGGGCGCCTCTGTGGCAGGTCAAGGCCAGACGGGTGATTCAGAACGCCGAAACCAAGACGGTTCGGCTGGAGCAGGCCAGCTTCGAACTGTTCGGAATGCCGATTGCCTACCTGCCCTATTTCGAGTTTCCGGACTATGATGCCAAGCGCAAATCAGGATTTCTGGCGCCGAGCTATCTGTCTACAAAAGCCCTCGGCACAGGGGTGGCCGTTCCTTACTACTGGGCCATATCGCCGACCATGGACGCGACATTCACCGGCACCGGATATACCAACCAGGGTTTTCTTGGCGAGGTGGAGTTTCGCCAGAACTTCGCCAATGGCGAGCACACGCTCAAGATGGCCGGAATTTCACAACTGCATCCCGGTAAATTCGACGCGAACACATCGGATTCGCTGGTGACCAATCGCGGCATGATCGCCTCCAAGGGTGAGTTCAGAATCAACCCGCGGTGGACATTCGGCTGGGACGGCATGCTCCAGAGCGACAACAATTTTTCGCGAACCTACGGGATCGGCGGGTATAACGGCAGCACCGTCAAATCCGAAGTCTACCTCACCGGTCTGTCAAGCCGCAGTCATTTCGATCTGCGCGCCTACCGGTTCGACCTGCAGGACGCCGACAGCACCAGCGCAGGCGAAAGACAACAGGCTGCGGTGCATCCGTCGCTTGACTACAGCCGCACCTTCTCCGACCCGGTCGCAGGTGGTGAACTGGCGCTCAACGTCAATGGCTATTCCGTATCGCGCTCGGCCAATGACATTTGGAATCTTGGTGTGCCGAACCGTTATTACGGGTTTGCAGGTTCGAACGCGCGGATAAGCTCTGAAATCGAGTGGAAGCGGACTCTGACGACCCAAAACGGTTTGCGGTTAACACCTATTCTTGCAGCACGCGGCGACATCAATTCAGTCAATGTCGACACGGCGCCAGCCGCCTACAATGGGACCTTCGCGGGGAACGGAACGCATGCCCGAGGCATGGTGACGGCTGGGCTTGAAACCAGCTATCCGGTGCTTGTCACGACAGCCGGTTCAAGCCATGTGATCGAACCCATCGCACAGGTTTTTGTCCGGCCGAACGAGAGACTTGCCGGAGGCATCCCCAACGAGGACGCCCAGAGTTTTGTTTTTGATGCGACATCACTGTTCGAGCGGGACAAGTTTTCGGGCTTTGACCGGACCGAAGGCGGAATGCGGGCCAATGTCGGCGTGCGCTACAGCGGTAATTTCGACAATGGCATGACAACCCAAATGGTATTTGGTCAATCCTACCATCTGGCGGGCCTGAACTCCTTCGCCACACCGGACCTGTCACAGGCAACCAGGAACTCCGGCCTTGAGAACGATGTGTCGGATTTCGTCGGCGCGGCTGGCTTTGCGTATAACGGCTTCTCGCTGGCAACATCGGCCCGCTTCAACAAGAATGATTTCCGCGTTGAACGGGCTGACATTCGCGCCGGGTTCAGCCAGGAGCAGATCAGCACTTCGGTAACCTTTTCCGAGATCAAGGCACCCCGTCCCAACACATTCTCCGAGGCAGATCGCCGCGAAGTGACTGGATATGCGTCGGTAAAAGTCCATGAGTTCTGGCGCGTGGCGGCCAAAGCCAGCTACGATCTCGTCGACAAGAAGTTCAACAGCAACGCCTTCGGAGTGCTTTACGAAGACGAATGCTTTGCCTTTTCCCTCGCCTATGCAAGCACACGTGATGACAGCAACACCAATGCCCGTGACTGGAGTGTCGGCGCTCGGTTGAGCTTCCGCACACTTGGCGATATTGGCGCAGGCAACGTTGATAATGCGCTGCTGCAATCAAGCTTTTAAGCTCATGCGATCCCCGACAGGTGCAGTCAGTTCAGCTGCGCCTCGTTTTAGCCGCAAGCGATAGGCATTTACGGTTGACTGTGAATTTGCAAGACTGACCGCCGACAGGTTGACCGTACAAAAGGACCAGAAAGCATGAGATTTCCCGCATTTTTTAGGCTCACCGGCCTGCTGCTGGCTGTTGCCGTGGCGCTGCCGTTCTCCTTTGCAGGAACAAGTGCAGTCCGTGCGGCAAGCGAAATCAAGATCATCGTCAACAACCAGGCCATTACCAGCGTCGACATCGCGCGCAGGGTGGCGTTCCTCAAGCTGCAGCGAGCGGGTGGAAACCTGGGGCAAAAGGCGCGCGAGCAGCTGACCGATGAAGCCCTGAAATATCAGGAAGCCGCACGTATCCGTGCGCTTGTGTCTGATGCACAGGTCGAGGCTGCATTCGAACGGTTCGCCAAGTCCAACAACATGTCCTCCAAGCAATTGACCCAGGTGCTCAATCAGGCTGGCGTGACGCCAAAACACTTCAAAAACTTCATTCGGATTCAGATGAGCTGGCCCAGAGTTGTGCAAGCCGTCAGCCGCAGCAGCGGCGGCAGCATGTCCACGCAGGATCTGGTTACGAAGATGCTGGAACGAGGCGACAACAAAGCCTCCACCACGGAATACATCCTGCAGCAGGTCATATTCGTCGTACCAGACAGCAAACGGTCCAGATCAGTGCTGAACGCCCGCAAACGTGAAGCTGAGCAGCTGCGCGGCCGAATTCAGGGCTGCGACAGCGCAGCCTCGGCCATCACCGGCCTTCGCGATGTTTCATTGCGTCAGCTTGGCCGCATCATGCAACCGCAATTGCCGCCGGAATGGAAGCCGCTCATCGAAAAGGCCAAAGCCGGTTCGGCAACGTCCACGCGCATTACCGACCGCGGCGTTGAATTCATCATCCTTTGCTCGGCAGAAACGGTCTCTGACGACAAAGCGGCTGAAATGGTATTCCGTGCCGAGAACGAAGAGGCCGGAGAGTCCGAAGCTGGCAAAAAGCACCTCTCCTACCTGCGCAAGCGCGCGGTCATCGCCAACAAATAAGGACGGGTCTGCAATGAACGGACGCCGCCTCGCGCTGGCTTTGACCATGGGCGATCCAGCCGGAATCGGCCCGGATCTGGCTCTCGCGATCTGGCAGAACCGTGCTGTGCTAGGCGTTCCGCCATTTTTGATGATTGCGGATCCGGAAATGCTGGCCGAGCGCGCGGATCTGCTTGGCCTGAAGGTTGCGCTGATCGAGTCATCACCGGAACAGGCGGCGGCGCATTTCGCCACTGCCCTGCCCGTCATGCCGGTCGCACTGGCCAAGACCGCCATCCCCGGCACTCCTGATGAAGCAAATGCCGAGGCAATCATCGAATCCATACGGCTCGGCGTTGAACTGACCACAGCTTCGCGAACCCGGGCGTTGGTGACAAATCCGATCGCAAAAAGCGTGTTGTATGCATCGGGCTTCGGTTTTCCCGGCCACACCGAATATCTGGCGCACCTGGCAGCCGAGACTGCAGGCCATCCGCTGACGCCGGTCATGCTGCTGGCAGGACCCCATCTGCGTGTGGCGCCGGTTACAATCCACATTCCGCTCAATCAGGTGCCACGGGCCCTGACAACCAGCGCGATCATCGAGACCGGGCGCATCATGGCGCGCGACCTTGCCTCCCGGTTTGGACTGACAGCGCCCCGCATTGCGGTTTCCGGTCTCAACCCTCATGCCGGTGAAGACGGGGCCCTGGGCACCGAGGATGCTGCTGTCATCACGCCGGCAATCACAGAACTGCAGACGCTGGGGATCAACGCCTTCGGCCCGCTTCCCGCCGACACCATGTTTCATGCCGAGGCGCGGGAAACCTATGACGCGGCCATCTGCATGTATCACGATCAAGCGCTGATCCCGGCCAAGACCCTCGGATTTCACGATTCCGTCAATGTGACGCTCGGTCTGCCGTTTATTCGCACGTCTCCCGACCACGGCACGGCGTTCTCGCTCAGCGGAAAAAGCGAGGCTCGCGCCGACAGCCTGATTGCGGCACTGAAGCTCGCCGCGAAAATGGCCAATACCGAAGTTGAAATCAGCACTCTTCAAGCATTGAGGGGCGCATAGTGGCCACCACTCCTGACGGCCTGCCACCCCTGCGTGAGATTGTCGCCACCCACGGACTGGCTCCGAAAAAATCGCTCGGGCAGAACTTCCTGTTCGATCTTAACCTCACGGCCAAGATCGCCCGCTCTGCAGGGCCGCTTGAAGGCTTCACAGTGTTCGAAATAGGACCAGGCCCAGGGGGATTGACCCGGGCGCTTCTGGCGCAGGGCGCATCGCGCGTTGTGGCGGTTGAGACCGATCCGCGATGCCTGCCGATCCTGGAAGAGATCGCAGATCATTATCCCGACCGCCTGGAAGTTGTTCAGGGCGACGCACTGAAGACCGATCTCGCAGCCATTGCGGATGGCGCACCAGCGAAAATCGTCGCCAATCTGCCCTACAATGTCGGAACACAATTGCTGATCAACTGGCTCACCGCCAATCCGGACCATCCGTTCTGGAGCTCGATGACGCTGATGTTCCAGAAGGAAGTGGGCCAGAGGATTGTCGCCGCGCCCGGATCCAACCATTATGGCCGACTGGGCGTGCTTGCCGGCTGGCTGACGCACAGCGAGATCCTGTTTGACGTGCCGCCACAGGCTTTCACGCCGCCGCCAAAGGTGACGTCGAGCGTGGTGCAGCTTGAACCATTGAAGGACCGCCTGCCCTGCGATCTTGCCAGGCTTGAACGCGTGACCCAGGCCGCCTTCGGACAGCGCCGCAAGATGCTCAGGCAGAGCCTGAAACCATTGGGGGGCGAGGCGTTGCTGGACCGGGTCGGAATTGATCCGGCGCGGCGCGCCGAGACCCTGAGCGTTGAAGAGTTTTGCACCTTGGCGCAGGCGGTTTAGCCGCCACCGGCTCAGTCCTGCAGCAAGTTCTGGACAAAATCGAACAGACCCGGGCGACGGTCGCGGCGCAGCCGCTCGGCCTGGACGATGGACCGCACCGCGGAATAGGCGCGGTCGAGATCGTCATTAACGACGACATAGTCATATTCGCGCCAGTGTTCGATCTCCGAGCGGGCATTGGCAAGCCGCTGCTCGATCACCTCATCGGCATCTTCCGCCCGCCGGTGCAACCTGGCGCGAAGCTCTTCCATCGAGGGCGGCAGGATGAAGATCGAGACCACATCGACGCTCATTTTCTCCTGCAGCTGCTGGGCGCCCTGCCAGTCGATGTCGAACAGCATGTCACGGCCTTCAGCCATCGCCACTTCGGCGGCTTCGCGCGGGGTGCCATAGCAATTGCCGTGCACCTCCGCCCACTCGAGAAGCGCTTCGGAATCGCGCATGCGTTCGAAATCGCGGCGCGACTTGAAGTGGTAATGCACCCCTTCGATTTCACTGCCGCGACGCGGCCGTGTGGTTACACTCACCGACAGGCTGAGACCGGCATCGTTTTCAAGGAGATTGCGTGCAATGGTTGATTTCCCGGCACCAGATGGTGATGAAATCACCAGCATGAGACCACGCCGCTTGATGCGGGCCGAGGGAAGGTGGGCGGGCGGCTGGCTCATCGCTACTCCAGATTTTGAACTTGTTCGCGAAACTGGTCTATCAGGACCTTCAGATCAAGCCCGATGGCTGTGACCGGCGCGGCATTGGATTTTGAACAGATGGTGTTGGTTTCGCGATTGAATTCCTGGGCCAGGAAGTCAAGGCGGCGGCCAGCGGCGGCCTGGCCGGCGATCAGTGCCCTTGCGGCTTCGACATGGGCCTTGAGCCGGTCGATTTCCTCGCGCAGGTCCGCCTTGGTGGCAAGCAGAGCTGCCTCCATGTGCAGGCGATCCCGATCCAGGGTGGCGCCGGTGTCCATCAGGCTGGCAACCTGCTCGGAAAGCCTGGCGCGAATGGCCTCGGGCGAGCGCGACGGATCGGCCTCAACAGCAAGCGTGAGTTCGCCGATGCGGTCAACCTGGTCCCCAAGAACTCGTGCCAGAGCAGCGCCTTCAGAGATGCGCATGCTTCTGAGGTCTTCAAGAGCCTTCTTGAAACCGGCAAGAACCGCCTGATTGCGTTCTTCCCGGGCACCCTCGGTAAGTTCAGGGTCGCGAAACTCGAGAACGCCCTTGATGTTGAGAATACCATCAAGCGCCGGCTTGCGGGCATCTATGCGATCTTCCAGCCGGTTGACGAGTTCGATCACGGCATCGAGTGCTGCCTCGTTGACAACAGCTTCAACAGAGGTGCTGGCGGCGCTGACTGACAAGGACACCTGAAGATTGCCCCGCGTCAGTGCTGCGGCGACAGCCTTTCGGACCGGCTGCTCCAGGGCTTCGAAGCCCTGCGGCAAGCGAAGCCGCACATCAAGGTTCTTGCCATTGACCGAGCGCAGTTCCCACACGAAACGGAAGCCGTCCACTTCGCCCTCATGGCGCGCAAACCCTGTCATCGACTGGATTTCCATGTTGTCAGCCCCCTGCTTTCCTACACCCGCACCGCCCGGAAGGGCAGCGGCTGGTCAATTGCCCTGCGTGTCAGCCCCATCTTTCGCGGCCTTGTCTGCCGCCGCTTTCGCCGCTGCATCCTTTTCAGCCGCAACCGCCTTTTCGCGCTCGGACTCAAGCCGGCGCCATCGTGCGACATTTGAGTTGTGCTCGTCCAGTGTCTGGGCAAAGGCGTGTCCACCGGTGCCGTCTGCCACGAAGTAAAGATCGTTGGTCCGCGACGGATTGGCAACGGCTTCCATCGCCTCGCGTCCCGGATTTGCGATCGGGGTGGGCGGCAAGCGGTCAATCACATAGGTGTTGTACGGGGTCGGCTTTTCGATGTCGGACTTGTAGATCGGACGATCGGATGGTTTTCCGGCGCCGCCGAAAAGACCATAAATGATGGTCGGATCCGACTGCAGGCGAATGCCACGGTTGAGCCGGTTGATGAAGACACCGGCCACCCGAGGACGTTCGTCGGCCCTGGCGGTTTCCTTCTCTACGATGGACGCGAGAATCACCAGCTCCTCGGGGCTTTCGAGCGGCAGATCCGGCGCACGGCGTGCCCAGACCTGCTCCAGTGCTCGTACTTGCGCCTTGGCCATCTGTTCGACGATTTCCGCACGTGTCGTGCCGCGGGAGAATTTGTAGGTTTCGGGCAACAGCGCGCCTTCGGGCGGCATCTCGTCAGGCATATCGCCCTGCAGCATCTCATCCGCCTTCAGCCGGTCGAAGATCTGCTGAACGGTCTGACCTTCCGGCACGGTGAAGGAATGCAGAATGGACTTGCCCGACTGCATCAGCTCGACAATCTCCTGCATCGAGGAACCGGCCTTGATCTCGTATTCACCGGCCTTGAGCGTATCATCGCCGAGCACACCCTTGGCGCCAAGCGAGAAAATGCGCTGGTTGGTGATGATCCCCTGGCTTTCAAGACCAGCTGCAATCTGGTTGAGACCGGCGCCTTCACGCACCATGAAATCAGTTGTCTGGTCGAGTGGACCAGGCCCTTCGAACTCGGTCTTGCCATACCAGAATACACCGATCCCGACGATCGCCACGAGGATGATCAGCGAGAGGAGGAAGTTGAGAAACACAACAACCTGATTGCGGGCGCGGCGCGACCGCTTCGGTGGAGGCGGCGCCATTTCCGGCTTCAGCGCCTGTGAAGGCGAGACCGGTACAATAGGTCCGGATTGTGCATTGTTTTTGCCACCGGCACGGCCAAAGATGCCCTTGCCTTGATTAGTGCGGTCGTTCACGAGGTCAATCTCCGCAGGAATTGGAACAGGGTCAAAGCCCGATGCAGTGTTTTACCGCCTAATGTGGCGAAATACCGGTCCGGGGGACGTTACCTCGGCCCGCCGGTCTATTTACTGGCTCTGAAACCGTTTCAGAACAAGCGATGCGTTGGTTCCACCGAATCCGAAGGAATTGGACAGCGCCACATCGATCTGGCGTTTGCGCGCCACGTGGGGAACGAGATCGATTTTTGTCTCGACTTCGGGATTGTCAAGATTGAGCGTCGGCGGAGCCACATTGTCGCGAATGGCAAGGGCGGCGAAGACCGCCTCCATGGCACCCGCCGCACCCAGCAAGTGCCCAATCGACGATTTTGTCGACGACATCGAAATGTTTTCAGCGGCATCACCGACCAGCCGCTCGACGGCGCCCAGTTCAATGGTATCGGCCATCGTAGAGGTGCCGTGTGCATTGATGTAGTCGATATCGGCCGGTGTCATGCCGGCGCGCTTGAGCGCCATCTGCATGCAGCGATAGGCCCCGTCACCGTCTTCGGACGGTGCGGTGATGTGATAGGCATCGCCAGACAGTCCATACCCCACCACTTCGGCAATGATATTGGCGCCGCGCGCCAGTGCATGATCGAGCTCTTCGAGAACAACGGTCGCGGCCCCCTCGCCCATGACGAAACCGTCACGGTCGCGATCATAGGGGCGCGAGGCCTTTTCAGGCGTGTCATTGTAGGAGGTCGACAGTGCCTTGCAGGCCGCAAAACCGGCCAGGCCAATGCGGCAGATGGCGGCTTCCGCACCGCCTGCAACCATCACATCGGCATCGCCCAGTGCAATCAACCGCGCCGCATCGCCAATGGCGTGCGCACCGGTCGAGCATGCCGTGACCACAGCATGGTTTGGCCCGCGCAATCCATGGCGGATCGAGACCTGACCGGAGATCAGGTTGATCAGGCGGCCGGGAATGAAGAACGGCGAGACGCGGCGCGGCCCCTTGTCACGCAAGGTGTAGCCGGCTTCGACGATGCCCTCGAGGCCGCCGACGCCGGAACCGATCATCACACCGGTGGCGATCTGGTCTTCGCGCGACTGCGGGTGCCAACCGGCATCCTTGAGCGCCATGTCGGCAGCGGCAACGCCGAACAAAATGAATTTGTCGACCTTGCGCTGTTCCTTCGGCTCCATCCAGTCGTCCGGATTGAAGCCCCCTTCCACCGATGTATCGGTGGGGACAGAACAGGCAATCTGGGCCGCGATGTCGCTGACGTCAAAAGCAGTAACCCGTGACGCACCGTTCTGGCTGCCGATCAAGCGAGACCAGGTGATCTCGGTACCGCAACCGAGCGGAGAAACAACACCAGTGCCGGTAATGACAACTCTGCGCATCTTCTCAAGTCCCAGTCATGTCAAAATGCAAATAAACCGGCGCATGTGCTGCGCCGGTCCTGACTGCGGACGCAAGGTCCGCCGGTCAACTGAAGTTCAATCAGGCCTGGGCCTTGGTGATGAACTTGACTGCATCACCAACGGTCAGGATGGTGTCAGCTGCATCGTCAGGGATCTCGACACCGAATTCTTCTTCGAATGCCATCACCAGTTCGACTGTATCGAGCGAATCTGCACCGAGATCGTCAATGAAGCTTGCGCCTTCGTTCACTTTTTCAGCGTCAACGCCCAGATGTTCGATGACAATTTTCTTTACGCGGTCTGCGATGTCGCTCATGTCGGATTCCTCGACCTGTTTCACATTAATGTTGCGCTTCGTTACCTGCGCAAGCATGGGTAATCAAGCTCGTTACGCGTTTTTATGCGCCATCCCCGGTACCTTCAAAGCGGAAGCTGTGGATTTCAGCAAGTTCCGATCAAAGACAACAGGCATGTGCCGAGCCTACAGATGGGGCGAAGTATCACGGTTTGGCAACCGGGCAAAGACGGAAAATGCACCTTGGCAGTGATTCCCGGCAGCATGGCAGCCTCATGACCTTCACCTGGGCAGCCGATCACACCATCAGCATGCCGCCGTTTACATGAACCGTCTGGCCGGTGACATAAGACGCCTCGTTTGAAGCCAGCCAGGTCACGGCAGACGCGATTTCAGCGCCCGTGCCCATGCGGCGCATCGGGATGGCGCCCATGATCGCTTCCTTCTGCTTGTCATTGAGCTTTTCCGTCATGGCGCTCTCGATAAAGCCGGGAGCCACGCAATTGACGGTCACATTGCGCGGAGCCACTTCCTGGGCGAGACTTTTTGAGAAGCCGATCATGCCTGCCTTGGCCGCGCAGTAATTGGCCTGACCGGGGTTGCCCGACACACCGACCACCGAGGTGATGTTGATGATGCGGCCATTGCGGCGCTTCATCATCGGATGCATCAGTTCGCGGGTCAGGCGGAACACGGCGGTCAGATTGACCTCCATGACCTGATCCCAGGCGTCGTCGCTCATGCGCACGAACAGGCCGTCCTTGGTGATGCCGGCATTGTTGACCAGAATATCAACACCCTCGAGCTGCTCCTCGGCCTTTTTTCCAAGAGCCGAGACCGCATCACGGTCGGACAGGTCGGCGGGGAACATCATAACCCGGTCCCCCAGATCGCCGGCCAGCGCTTCCAGCCGCTCGACGCGGGTGCCGTGCAGGCCGACGGTTGCGCCCTGGCTGTGAAGCTGGCGGGCGATTGCCTCACCGATACCACCGGATGCACCGGTCACAAGTGCCTTGCGGCCTGTCAGATCGAACATGGAAAGTCCTTTCGGGAGTCTTTTTCAGTTTGAGCCTGATTACAGGCTGCCATTGTGTGAGGGTAAGGTGTTTACCCGTTTATTGCGGCCAGAAACGGATCGATGTCGTCCGGACCGGAGACATTGACCCCGGTCAAAGAACGATCGATGCGGCGGGCGAGCCCGGTCAGGACCTTGCCCGCGCCGATTTCTGCCAAAGTATCGACGCCGTTGGCGGCAAACCAGGCAACCGTCTCGCGCCAGCGCACCTGACCGGTGACCTGCTCGACCAGCAAGCGGGCAATCTCGTCCGGATCGGAGACCGGTGCTGCGCGGACATTGGCAATCACCGGCACGACCGGAGCCGACTTGGCCACACCAGCCAATGCTTCGCGCATGGCGTCTGCAGCCGGCTGCATCAGTGTGGAATGGAAGGGGGCGGAAACGGGAAGCATCAGCGCGCGCTTGGCACCCTTGGCCGTGGCAGAGGCGGCAGCGGCTTCAACAGCGGGCTTGAGACCGGAAATCACCAATTGCCCACCGCCATTGTCATTGGCGATCTGCACGGCGCCGAGCGATCGGGCTTCGGCGCAGGCTGCCTCCACATCGTCATTCTCGAGCCCGATGATGGCGGCCATGGCGCCCTCGCCTGCCGGCACCGCAGCCTGCATGGCATTGCCGCGAATGCGCAGCAGCCGCGCCGTATCGGAAATCGAGAACATGCCTGCGGCGCACAGCGCCGAGTATTCGCCAAGCGAATGTCCGGCGACATAGCTTGCACTCTTTGCCAGATCGAGACCGCGCGACTCAAGCACACGTATCAACGCCATCGACACCGCCATCAAGGCGGGCTGGGCGTTTGCCGTGAGGGTCAAGGCGTCTTCGGGGCCTTCGAAGATCACGGCAGACAGCTTTTCTCCGAGCGCTGCGTCAACTTCATCAAAGACTGCCCTGGCTTCAGGGTATGCGGCGGCAAGATCCTTGCCCATGCCGACGGTCTGGCTGCCCTGACCTGGAAAAGTGAATGCTGTGGCCATAATTCGGCTCCGTTCATTGGTATCCCGTTGCTGCTTCAATTCACATTCATGACGCCGGTGTCAACCTTGAAGCGGTTCGAGCGCGCCTGCCGGGCAGATCAGGCTTTATCGCCATCGCCATTTTCCGGTCTGAATGCAGGTCGGTGCACCTCCCGGTTCAGGGGGCTAAAAAATTTTCGTTGCCAGGCGTGTCAGCATCTTGAATTCGCCACGTCTTGAGATCAAATGCAGCCTGTCGCGCTCAAAACCAGCAGCGCCTTTTTGGACAAACAATGATGTCGCACCCTGCGTCACACTCTGGCTTGGCCTTGCCTGTCGAGAGCATCACCGTGCCTGCCCCCAAAACCAAATTTGTCGCGTTCCTCACAGCCATCGGCGCGATCGTGCTGATCGGATCGGAAATCTGGCTCGCCGCCATCGCAGCCATATGGGCCATGCACGGGATGTTTGACATGGCCACGGCAGGCGATCTTGTCATAACAGCTGTGGTTGCGCCGATTGCCCTGTGGGCAACATGGATGACAGCCAAGCTGGCGATCTCCGCCGAGATGAGCCCGGAGAATGCAGACTGACCGGTCACCGGTCAGACGACATTCTGTCCCCTGCTTCAATTCGCGCTAACGCTGCCGCCGGCGGCTGGCTGTTGCATGCCGTACGGATGCGTCCAGTGAAGAGTTAGGCCGCCGCGAAGGTCAACGCGGTGCAGTGCCCGTTGCGCATCCAGTCGGGCGCGCGGTGCTTGCTTATGGCAATGCGTTTGCACGCACGGCCCGGAACGAAAGAAAAAGCCTCATGCTGTTCAATTTTCTGTCGCTTGCCGCCGGGCTTGCGCTTCTGACCCTTGGTGCGGATTTCCTCGTGCGCGGCGCAATTTCCTTTGCCAACCGGCTGGGGATGCCGCCATTGCTGATCGGCCTGACGGTGGTGGGATTTGGCACATCGATGCCTGAACTCCTGGTCTCCTTGCAGGCAGCGCTTGCTGGTTCGCCCGCCATTGCCGTGGGCAATGTGGTCGGCTCCAACATCGCCAATATCCTTCTGATCCTGGGGGTCTCGGCAGCCATTTCACCGATCGCGGCGCGGATTCCCAATCTCAGGCGCGATATGACGATGATGCTGGTCGCAGCGCTCATCATGCTTGGGCTGGGGTACCGGGGTGTCGTCGGCTTCTGGCCGGGCCTGGCTATCTTCGCCCTGCTGGCAGCTTACCTTGCCTGGGTCACACGCACCGACCGCGGCAGCATAACGGCCGAGGAAGACGAACTGGTTGTCAAACTCGAGGCGTGGAAGGAGGCACTTTACATTCTTGGCGGACTCGCCGGCCTCATTTTCGGCGCCAGCCTGCTGATTGATGCCGCCACCGCCATCGCCCGCGAGTTCGGCATTTCGGAAGCGGTGATCGGACTGACCATCATCGCCGTGGGCACCAGCCTGCCGGAACTGGCAACTTCGGTCGTGGCAGCTTTCCGGCGTCATGCTGAAATTGCGCTCGGCAATGTCGTTGGGTCCAACATCTTCAACATACTGGGCATCCTCGGCCTCACGGCTATTGTTGTTCCAGTTCCGGTTGAAGCTTCGATGGCCACCTTCGACATTCCCTTCATGGTGGTCACGACGCTTGCGCTGATCGCGTTGATCCTGGTTGCCGGGCGGATCAGCCGCATTGCAGGCTTGGCGATGCTGGGGGTCTATTCCGGATACGTTGTCTGGCTGCTCTAACCTCGCAGGCCTGCTGTGGCGCGAGAGTTTTACCGCACAGCGGGTTGCGCCTCAGGACGCCGCCGGTATGGTGCGCTCACCACATCAGCCAAGGACAAATTGCATGAACATGAACCGGCTCGGACGCACGGATATGATGGTCAGCGAGATCTGTCTCGGCACCATGACATGGGGAGAACAGAACACCGAGGCAGATGCCCATGAACAGATGGATTACGCCCTGACCCAGGGTGTCAATTTCTTCGATACGGCGGAAATGTACCCGACCCAGCCGACCCGGGCAGAGACCCAGGGCCTTACCGAGGAGTATTTCGGCAGCTGGTTCCGGAAATCCGGTAAGCGCGATGAGGTGATTCTGGCCACCAAGATGGGTGGCAACGGGGTGGAGTGGATTCGCGGCGGCCAGGGCTTTACCCGGGCGTCGGTCATGGAAGCCGTCGACGGCAATCTGAAACGTCTGGGCGTCGATCATATCGATCTCTACCAGCTGCACTGGCCCAACCGCGGATCCTACCATTTCCGCAAGCACTGGGCGTTTGATGCAAGCACCCAGGACAAGACAACAACCGTCGACGACATCCATGAGACGCTGGAAGGTCTCGGCGATGCGGTCAAGGCCGGCAAGATCCGCGCTGTCGGGCTGTCCAACGAAAGCGCCTGGGGCACGATGCAGTTTGTCCGGCTGGCGGAAGAGCACGGCCTGCCGCGGGTCGCTTCGATCCAGAACGAGTACAGTCTGATCTGCCGCATGTTTGACACCGATCTGGCAGAGGTGGCGCATCACGAGGATGTCGGGCTGCTGGCGTTTTCACCGCTGGCTGCGGGGATTCTCAGCGGCAAATATCAGGGTGGCGAAATTCCGGAAGGCTCACGCAGAGCCGCTGTGGAGAATCTCGGCGGCCGCTGGCGGCCGGAAACGGAAGCAGCGACGCAAGCCTATCTCGAGGTCGCCCGGAAGCATGGGCTGGATCCGTCGCAAATGGCGATCGCGTTCTGCATGACCCGTTCATTCATGACGTCGACAATCATCGGCGCGACCACCATCGACCAGCTCAAGACCGCCATCGGCTCGTGGGACGTGAAACTGTCCGACGCTGTTCTCGACGATATTGCCACCGCAAGGCGGGCGCATCCGCTGCCGATCTGATCACATAGACATGACGGGACTGCCACCCGGCAGTTCCGTCGCTGTCAAGCTTGAGAGGGTTCAGACCTGGCAGGGCTGAGGCTAATGATCACTCCCCAGGAAAACCTCCCTGGAGGAACTCCTGTTGAATTTGCGGATTGCCGCTTCGCATCCCGCCGCAGAGACGCCGCAGTATATTTTCCTGCCTTTTCCGACGACGACATAGACGGCAAACGTGGCGTTCGGGTCATTTTTCGCCTCGACTCCCGACCTGGAGCTGCGTGAGAGCTGGAAAACCTCGTAGGTCGTTCCGCTCACATTTATCGTCGGCAGGTCCTTGCGGTCAGCCCTCCTGAATTCACCCCATTGATCGGCTCCCGAACATCCCTGGATGATTCCTGCAATCAAACAAACCAAACCGATTTTTCCGATCATCTTGTCACAGCCTTTTCTCGTTGGAATACCGGATACTGCTCCGGCAGCCACGACGAGTAATCATCAGATGTGATGAGGCGCTGACGCTTGACCCTGACCGTTTGAAGGGGTGTCCACCGATCAAATGGATTGGTGGAGTTTGCGCAGAAGATCCAGCTGCCCGGTACTGCCGGTTTTTTCGAGCAAACGCCGCATATGGGTGCGCGCCGTGTTGACCGAGATACCGGCCATTTCCGAATGGGCCACCACGGTCAGTCCTTCAACCAGACTTTCAAGCAACTTGCGTTCGGCGGGGGAGATCCGGAACATGGTCGAGAATGTGGCGATATCAGGCTGTTTCTCCGCCGCAAAGGATCCCAGCCGCTTTGACAGATCCATGACCACCTGATCCGGAAGATGTTCAAGTATCTGGTTCATCCGGGCAAGTTCAGTGGCATCATAATCAAGATCGAACAGGTTGCTGTCGCGTATCTTGCCGGGCAACGCTGCGCGCACTTCGTGCAACTGATCCTTGCCGGTCGATGTCTTTACATGTTCCGTCCCCGGCTTTCCGTCACTCCGCTTCTCGGCCATCCCTACCGGTGCTCCCAGATCCCTGTTTTACAAACATAGCCACACCATTTAGGTTAGGCGAGAGGGTTTGCGGTCTCATTAATCGGCCGGGCTTCATGCAGGCGGCAGGATGTCACAAACAGAGTTCACGGCCAATTCCGATATCCTGAGCAGTCTGCCCGGCCCCAGGCTGGCACTGCTGGAAGCCTCTGACCTCGCCCGCCGTTACAGGATTGAAACCAGCCTGCTTGCCACTGGACTCGAACGCCTGCTGGCACGGGTGGAAAACCGGGTCATAGAACGAATTCTCATATCGCGGCTGAAAACGGCTCTCAAACAGGCCGACCATCTCGAGGCCGCAGAACTGCATATTGCGCAGATGCGCGGAGGCTATGAGAGCGGCGCCTTGGAAACCCTGCCCAGCTTCCTGCCGCAGAGGCTGAGCCCGCGAAATGCTAAATACAGGGAGTCAAAGGAACATTCCGATACGCACCGGCATGCGTCGGACAACCGCCCGGTCATTCTCTATGTTGCGGGAGGCGGGTTCATCATGCCGCCCTCGCGCAAACAGAAAAGCATGGTCCAGCGGTTCGCCGAAGCCGTCAATTGCGAAGTCGTTCTGATGCAGCACCGGCTTGCCCCTGAACATCCTTTTCCAGCTGCACCCATGGACCTTGCTGCACGTTATATGATGCTTCTGGATGAAGGTTGCAGACCGGAGAACATATTCCTTGCCGCTGATACCGCCGGCGCCTCGATCGTACTCGGTGCCTTGCAGATGCTTCAGGTAGAGCAGCGCCGCCTGCCTGCCGGCATCGTGCTGTTTTCGCCCTGGTGTGACTTGAGCCTGAGCGGCTGGTCCTACATCACCCGCAGCGTGTCCTCGCAAAGCCCGTTCCGGATGGAAACGGCTGCATTTTGCGCCCGGCTTTACCTGCAGGACGAGCCGGTCACTTCACCGCTCGCCTCGCCGGTGTTCGCCGACCAGTCGGGCTGGCCGCCGATTCTGATCCATACCAGCGAAAACGATCTGCATTTTGACGACGCAATCCGCATGGCGGAAAACGGCCAGAAGCAGGGATGCGACGTCAGGATCAATTACTGGGATTCGCCGCGGCATCATCTGGAACGGCTGTCTTCAGAGGCAGCGGCGCAGTCATTCGGCGAAGTCAACAGCTTCATCAACCGTCACTGGCGGCCCGGAGCAGCCTGACTCTCAGGCTGTGGCTTAGGGTGGCTGTGACCGATGGCGACCGGCCATTTTCAGGCGACTGCGTTTTTCGAAGGAGCGGAATTGCTTGCCAGTCTTGCGGTTGCAGCAACGGCGTGGAGAATGGTGCCGGGCAAGTCAGAGATCGGCACAGGCCGGCCGAAATGATAGCCCTGGATGGTATCGCAACCCGCATCCCGCAGTATCTCGATCTGCTCAAAGGTTTCCGCGCCTTCGGCGGTGACCTGGATGCCGAGCATATGCGCCATGGAGACGATTGACCCGACGATGGCGCCAGCACGATCATCGGTCTCCAGCTCCATCACGAACGCCCGGTCGATCTTCAACTCATCCCAATCGAACTGTCTGAGATAGCTGAGCGCCGAATAGCCGGTGCCGAAGTCATCCAGCGCGATCGATATGCCCATATCCTTGAGCTGTGTGAGGATTTCCACGGCTCGATCGGATTCGGAAATCATCAGCGATTCGGTGACTTCAAGCGTCAAGCGGTGGGCCGGGAACCCGGTTGCCTCGAGAACTTCGCGAA
The DNA here is from genome assembly GCA_963975635.1 of uncultured Hoeflea sp. Classification (GTDB taxonomy): domain Bacteria; phylum Pseudomonadota; class Alphaproteobacteria; order Rhizobiales; family Rhizobiaceae; genus Hoeflea. The sequence continues at coordinate 27,600 of CAXBIE010000006.1, forward strand.
CCGTCTGAACCAGATCGCCACGCACGAACTGGACGACAGACAGGTTGACGGCAATTCCCATTTCCTGGGGAAAATGCAGCGCGTCACGGCAAGCTTTTTCAAGGATCTTGCGCCCCATCGGCACGATCAGATCCGACTGTTCGGCGATCCGAGTGAACTCGGCCGGGGAAACCGGTCCCAATGTCGGATGGTTCCAGCGCGCCAGCACCTCGGCCCCGGTCACGCGCCCGGTCGCGACATCGACCTTGATCTGGTAATGCGGCTTGATCTCGTCGTTCTCGATGGCGCCGGCAAGTTCGGACTGTATCAGGGCGGTCCGGAGGAACTTGTCGTGCATGGCGGGATCAAACAGCAATACCCGGTCCTTGCCGGACGTCTTGGCCTGGGTCAGGGCAATATCGGCATCGATAAGAAGCTTGTTCGGGTTCCGCTCCGTGACGCTGACTGCAACCCCGACAGACGCCCCGACAACCAGAGCCACCCTGTCAATTCCATAAGGCGCCGACAGGACCCTGCGCAGTTCGTCCGCCTGCTCAAGCACAGCATCAATTCCCTCGGCAGCGTCCAGAACAACGGCGAAATCGTCACCACCGATGCGAGCTGTGATGATGCTGTTGGCGAATGTGGCGCAGGTTGCCGACATGCGTTTGGCCACTTGCTTGAGCAAAGCATCGCCGGTCGCGTGCCCGAGCCGGTCATTGACTGCCTTGAAGCCATCCAGATCGATGGCCAGAACGGCAATACTGCCTTTGTGCGGCTCGGCACAACGGGCCAGTGCAGAGGCGAACCGGGTGTTAAAAGCCATCCGGTTGGGCAACCCGGTCAGGCTGTCATGATGGGCAAGATAGGAGAAACCTTCCGCACTCCGGACCGCCTTGCGGTTGGCCTTGCGCAGGAAAAGGTTCTGAATGGCGGCGATGGCCAGCATCAGGGCAATGAAACCAAAAAGGCCTGAAGCAACCCACTTCTGCAGATCCTGCTTCTTCGTCAACTCGGAGCGGATCTGAGCCACCTGATTGACGGAGTCGGTTTGCGCTTCGGCCCCGACCCTGTCGATTCCGGCAAAGACCTTTTCCAGATCCCGCTGCACCAGCTCAAGCTGCCGGTCGGAAAGCTCGTCGATGGTGTTCAAATCCGGAAGGATACGCTCGAATGTCTGGCGTGCCGTATCAATGAGCACTCTGCGCTTCGGCTTGCGATCCAGAAAAATTTGGTATGAGTGGCTTTCAAAGACACTGAAACGGTTTGCAAGTATGGCGGCAAAAAGCTTGACCCGGGACGCATCGGCCTGGTCCGACGTGATCATGAAATTGGCCAGCAGCTTCTGAAGGCTGAGCACCTCCATACGGCCGGCGGCTCCCACCCAGGCAACATCATAACGCGAGGAGCGCTCCAGGGCTGTGTCTGTTGAGGAGACGATACTGGAGTGAGCGACGTAGATTGCAAGAAATGCGATCGTCAGGCCGACTGCCAACAAATTAAAGACGTTGCTCAACGATCGCATTTTTCGCTCCCAGCCCAGAGGTTCTCTCAGTCGTCGACGGTGATCGAACGGACCTGCCAGGCCGAACGGGTATAGTAGACCTCCGTGTTCAATTCCGGTTCGGCATCAAACGGATAGACAACGAATAGCGGCCCCTTGTCGCTCACCGGCATGTACTCGCCATCCTGCTTGTAGGCGAGAATGACACCATGTTCCCCAATGTCCGACACCGGGATTTCCGACCGGTAGTTGTTGAGGGCGGCGACCGAGAGCGTCTTGCCTTTGGCGCCCGTCTTTTCCAGCAGCGACGAAAGCCGAACCCCGGTAAAGCTGACGGAAGTATCGTGCCAGGGCGTTTTGGTGACGATCGTTGCCGAACCGAGCGCCTCGATATCGTCAATCGTCATGTCGACCGGAGCGTTGCCTGTGACATTTCCATCGATGGTCAATATGACATCTCCGGCTCTTGCCGGCATGGCACCGAAAACAAAAAGGGCCGCACAGGCGACCAGCAGGGGACGGATTCTGCTAAGCATTGCATATCCTTTACGAACGGCCATCGGGCCCGATCACTTGATATGCGAGAGTTAGCATTGCTGCTCTAAGGGCCTGTTAAGCGATTACCTACAATTTTCCCAATTGGTCATTTTCTCTGATTTACCCTCCTGAGCACCACATTCGACGGCCAGATGGCCCCGACACCGCTGTCTGCCGCCCAACCGCTCCGTACCCGCGTCCCGGCGAATTGGCGCACGACGGGCTCTGTCGATGTCTGCGGCCAACAGAGAACCCGCCCAAAGCTGGACGCCGCAATTCACCTGTGCCTGCTTCGCACTTGCAATAGCCGGAAAACCGCGTATAAGCGCGGCTGTTCGAACACCCGGTCATCTGGCTGGTGGCTGAACGGAGGGTGCGATCCTTTCGGATCCTAGGGGCAAAAGCGCTCCGGCCTCCCGTGTCTCCGCTCACGACCGTCTCGATACCACGTCTTTCTTGCCCGGCAACAAACGCCGCCAGGACAAGTCGCTGGGGCTTAGCGCCGGATCCGGGTGATGTTAAAGCAAGAAAGGCAAGTCAATCATGGCTCTATATGAACATGTATTCCTTGCCCGGCAGGATGTCTCCAGCCAGCAGGTCGAAGCCCTCGTAGAACAGTACAAGGGTGTGATCGAAGCTAATGGCGGCAAAGTCGGGCGCATTGAACACTGGGGCTTGAAGTCCCTCACCTACCGCATCAACAAGAACCGTAAAGCGCATTATTCGCTGATGGACATTGATGCTCCTGCGCCGGCTGTGAAGGAAATGGAGCGCCAGATGCGCTTCAACGAAGACATTCTTCGCTTCATGACCGTTTCGGTTGATGCCCACGAAGAAGGTCCGTCGGCCATGCTTCAGAAGCGTGACCGTGATGACCGTCCGCGTGGCGGCGATCGTGACCGTGGCGACCGCGGTGATCGTGGCGACCGTGGCCCGCGCCGTCCGCGCGAAGACCGCGAATAGGAGTATTTACCATGGTTGATATCAATCAGATCCCGACGCGCCGTCCGTTCAATCGCCGCCGCAAGACCTGCCCGTTCTCGGGTGCGAATGCGCCGAAGATCGACTACAAGGACGTACGTCTTTTGCAGCGCTACATTTCCGAGCGCGGCAAGATCGTTCCTTCCCGCATCACGGCTGTGAGCCAGAAGAAGCAGCGCGAACTCGCCAAGGCGATCAAGCGCGCCCGTTTCCTCGGCCTTCTGCCTTACGTGCTGAAGTAGAATCTTTCGGAACCCTGCCCAACCGCAGGGTTCCGTTCCCATTTTCGCGAACGGGCGCGGATCATGGGTTTGAGACTTCCCGGGTTGGGGTCAAGGCGCGGAATGGTCCGCATCAGACCTCTAACTGCTTGAACGCAGGACAGCGACGAAGATGACACAGCAAAGCACATCGCTCCTTGTGGGCCTGCTCGCCGGCGTTTCCGCCGCGTTTCTGCTTGTCAGCGCCGGATCCCCTTCCAGCCTGTCGTTCATGCTGTTTGCCGCCGCAGCGCTTCCAATTCTGATCGCCGGCCTTGGCTGGTCCAATCTTTCCTCCATTGTCGCCGTCGTCTGCGCAATGGCGGTGATCGGCTTTGCGACCACGCCGCAGGCAGCGCTTGTGTCCGCCGTCACCACGCTGGCACCGGCCGCATGGATCGCCCATCTTTCCAATCTGGCACGGCCGGCCGAGGAAGTTGGCGGCCCCGAAGGTGGCGTGGCGTGGTACCCGCTGTCCGATATTTTCATCAACATCGCGTTCTGTGTCTGCATCGGCCTTGTCGCTGTCGGGCTGGCGATGGGCTATGGCGCGGACTTCGTCAGCGAGCTGGTCGAGATCTTTGTCTCTACTCTCAAGGACAGCAACGCAGCCTATGAGCCCTCCGCCGAGGGCCTGGCGGAGATGAAGCAGTTCTTCCTCTATGCCCTGCCCGCGATCCAGGCGGCGATGTGGGTGCTGATCCTGTTTGCCGGCTGGTATGTCGCATCAGGCATCGTGCGCATGTCGGGCCGTTCAAAGCGCCCCAAGGACGATATCCCGTCGCAGCTGCGGATGCCGCACATGGGCGCAATCGCGCTGGTCGTGGGCGTGGCAATGAGCTTCATCGATGGCGGCATCGGCCTGATCGGCTGGACCATCTGCGGCGCCTTCGGCGTCGGCTTCGTGGTGGCGGGTTTTGCCATTGCGCATCACCGCACCCGCGGCAAACCGGCACGCGGCCTGTTGCTGTGGACCGCCTATCTGTCGTGCATCATCTTCACGGTGCCACTCGTGTTTTTCCTGTTCCTCGGGTTGTTTGACACGGCCCGAACCCTCACGGCGACCGGATCCGGTCCCCAATCCAAACCCTGACACTCTCCTCGAAAGGACATTAACATGGACGTTATTCTTCTTGAACGCATCGCAAAGCTCGGCCAGATGGGCGAAACCGTAAAGGTTCGCGATGGCTACGCCCGCAACTTCCTGCTGCCTCAGGGCAAGGCGCTCCGCGCCAACGCCGCCAACAAGACCCGTTTTGAAGCCGAGCGCGCGGTGCTGGAAGCCCGCAACCTCGAGCGCAAGTCGGAAGCCGAGCAGATTGCTGAAAAGCTCGACGGCAAGACCTTCGTGGTGGTTCGTTCCGCCGGCGAAACCGGTCAGCTCTACGGTTCGGTTGCAGCCCGCGACGTGATCGCAGTACTCGCCGACAACGGCTTCACCATTGGCCGCAGCCAGGTTGACATGAACAACCCGGTCAAGACCATCGGCCTGCATACCGTGCCGCTGGCACTGCACGCTGAAGTCAACGTCACCGTCACCTTCAACGTGGCCCGTTCGGCCGATGAAGCCGAGCGTCAGCTCAAGGGCGAAGACCTGTCGTCGGCAGACGCCATCTACGGCATCGACGAGGAAGCTGCAGAAGAAGCCGCCGAGGCCGCTGCAAACGACCCGGACTACCTGGACGATGAAGACGGCGAAGGCGAAGACAACGCCTGACACCTGCCTTGACGGCCTGATTTCGACGCCCGGGACATCATTGTCCCGGGCGTTTGACGTATTGGCTTTCATGATTGTTGGGCTCGCTCAAATGGCCGGTCGTTGAAGCCTGCATGAAAGATAAGTCCGGCCACATATGACCGGACAAACACCGGCTCTTTCCACCCGCTTGGCCTTGGGGTAGAACGGTCAAATGACACCCGTCGCGAATGAAATGGACACAGCCGAGCTGGCGGCGCTTCTGCAGTTCTATGCAGAAAGCGGCATGGTGGAGCTGTGCGAAGATGCGCCGGTTGACCGTTTCCAGCAATCGGCGGAGATTCTTCAGGCACGGGCCAAGCCTCAGCCCCGAACCAATGTTGCCGCACCGGTTGCAAACAGCCAGAAGCCTGCCCCCAATCAACCGGCAGCGGGCTCCTCCATCGGCCGCAAGGCCGCGGCACAACCGATCGCTCCGGCGCCACAGGCCTCGCAACTGACGATCCCCGGAGCTGCCGCATTTGAAGATGCGCGCGGGCTGGCTGCCGGTGCAAATTCAATTTCCGAATTGCGGGCCGCACTTGAAGGGTTCACCGGCTGCAATCTGCGCCACAGCGCCAAGACGATGGTGTTTGCCGATGGAAACCCGGATGCTGACGTGATGTTTGTCGGCGAAGCGCCGGGCCGCGAGGAGGATCTGCAAGGCACGCCGTTCGTCGGCCGCGCCGGGCAGTTGCTTGACCGGATGCTCGCCGCCATCGGGCTCAGCCGGGAAACCGCCTACATCACCAACATCATCCCCTGGCGGCCGCCCGGCAACCGGACCCCTGCCGCCCATGAAATCGAACTCTGCAAGCCGTTTGTCGAACGCCACATCGCGCTTGCCGAACCGAAGATCGTGGTCATGCTCGGCAACATCGCCAGCAAGTCGCTGCTTGATACCGACAAGGGCATCCTGTCGCTGCGCGGGACCTGGATGGAGTGCAAGGCGGGAGAGACCGCGATACCGGCGATGCCGACACTGCATCCGGCCTACCTGCTACGCAACCCGGCGCAGAAGCGGCTCGCCTGGGCCGATTTCCTGTCCCTGCAGGACCGGCTGGAGCAGCTCAAGACCAGCTGACGCGCGCACCATGTGACCGACACACAATGGCGAAAATATTTTTGCCATGTCGCGTTCGAGCCTTGGCGTCGCATTCCGGCGTGACAAGGTCCCCTTGAGAATCACATTTGCAATTTGGTCTGCATGATCCGGCGACACCGGGCATGGGCAGGCCGCGCTCCGTTGGCAGGGAGAGCCGCCATGATCCAGTCCGTTCGATCGGTGGCGTCGCTGCTGCTTTCGACTTTCTTTCTTCTCACCGCGATGGGTCTTTCGGGGTACCTGATTCCGGTCAGGGCTGTTGCCGAAGGCTGGTCGACCTTTGCCATCTCGCTGATTGCGACCGGCTACGCCATCGCCTTCACGGCCAGCTGCGTCATTACCCCGAGACTGGTGCTCAGGGTGGGCCACGTGCGGGTGTTCGGCGCGCTGACAACCATTATGGCGATGTCCTATCTGTTGCATACGCTGGTGGTGCATCCCGGCGTCTGGGTGCTGACGCGCGCAATGGCCGGTTTTTCCATTGCCGGCGCTTACATGATCATCGAAAGCTGGCTCAACGAGAAGGTCAGCAACGAAAACCGTGGAGCGCTGTTCTCGGTCTACATGACGGTCAGCATGGCGGCGGTGATGGTCGGACAATATATCGTCCCCTTCGGCGATCCGAGCGGGCCGACATTGTTCATGGTGTGCACATTGATTTGCGCCATGGCGGTGATGCCGACGCTGTTGTCGAGCGCCCAGTCGCCGCAGCCGCTGACCCAGGTCAAATTCGATGTTCCCGCGCTTTATCGACGTTCTCCTGCCGCGGTTGTCGGCACGCTTCTGGCCGGACTGATCGCCAGCGCGTGGGGCGGGCTCGGCCCGGTCTATGCAACCCAGCTGGGCCTCTCGACCATGGAGGGCGCCTCGATGCTCGCCATTGCAATGATCGGCGGGGCTATCTTCCAGTATCCACTGGGGCGCGTCTCGGACCGCATGGATCGCCGCCGGGTGATGATTTTTGCCGGTGTGGTCGGTGTTGTCGCCTGCGCGATCACCATCACCTTCGGCGTCGAAAACAGGATCATATTCTTTGCAGGCATGCTGTTTCTGGGAACCGTTCTGCTGCCGATCTATTCGCTCAATGTCGCGCATGCCAACGACCACGCCATGCCGGACGAATTCGTCGAGGTGTCGAGCGGGCTGATGATCACCTATGGCGTCGCCACCATGATCGGACCGATGGTCACCGGTTTGGTGATGGACTGGTTCGGCCCGCACGCCTTGTTTGCGGCAATTGCCGTGTTTTTTGCAATCTATGCCGCTCACGCGGCGTGGCGCATCAGCCGCCGCGAACAGCCGCCGGAAGAAACCCGCTCCGACTTCCTTGCGATGGCGGCTCTGCCCGATCTGACGCCTCAGTCGGCAGAACTGGATCCACGCTCGGATCCCCATTGGGGCGAGCAGCCCGACGAAGATGAAGACGAGAGCACAGGGTCAAGATAGACAAGTCTCCGCCGGATTCGCTTGACCATGGCCGGTCTCGCATGATCCCGTACGGGGCTCAGCCCTGCGGCGTCACCAGCTTACGCTGGGCCTTGCGCTCGAGGCCGAGCCTGTGTTCCCGCAGGATGACGAAAATCCCGGCTCCCACAACGATCGTGGTTCCGATCAGCATGGACCAGGTGGGGACGTCACCGAATATGAAATATCCGATCAGGATCCCGAGCACGATCGAGGTGTATTCGAACGGCGCAATCGTCGACACCTCTGCATGGCGGTAGCTCTGGGTCAGCAGGATCTGACCAAGCCCGCCGCAGAATCCCGCCATGGCCATCAGACCAAGCGTCTGCCAATCCGGCACGATCCAGCCGAATGGCAGAGACGCGAGTGACAGCACTGTCGCGGTGAGCGAAAAATACAGAACGATTGTCGGGGTCTTTTCGGTCAGCACGAGTTTGCGAACCAGAATCATCGCGGTGGCTCCAAGCGCAGCAGAGCACAAAACCGCAATGGCGCCTTGCGCCTCGCCCGAGCCGAAGCCTTCACCGAAAAGGCTCAGGCGCGGCCAGCTGATGACCAGCACGCCGCCGAGGCCGACAGCAACCGCCGACCATCGGAATATCCGGACTTTCTCGCCGAGAAACAGCGCCGCGAACACCACCGTCAGCAGCGGCATGGCGTATCCGATGGCGATTGCATCGGGCAATGGCAAACGCATGATGCCATAAAAGCCCAGCCCCATGGCGGAGACCCCGACCAGACCGCGCCTGACATGCGACAGCGGGCTTGCCGTGCGCCAGGCCGTTTCGAGCTGGCCGCGCATCGCAAGAAAGATCAGAATCGGAAAAATGGCAAAGGCCGAGCGAAAAAACACGATCTGTCCCGCGGGCATGCCCTCACCGGATGCCTTGATCAGGGTCGACATGGTGACGAACACACTGACAGACGCCACCTTGAGCAGGATCCCGATCATCGGCGATCCGCTTTGTTCACTGGCAGACTGTGGCGTAGCGGCTTGCCGTTGGCCGGTTGGCGGACGTTCGGTCACTCAGGTTCCTTCACACCGGGATATCAGTCATGCGACGCGAGTCGGCACAGTTTTGTCACCATAGCCCGCCTGCAGTTCATCGTCCGATCAAAATAGCTGATGGCCGCCCCGCGTTGCTCTGATGCCTCGCCGTACGCCCCTCGCACTCGATCAGCCGTTCAAGGCTTCCCAGACGCGCTGCGGCGTGGCGGGCATCTCGATCTGCCTGACGCCGCGGGCACGGTCGAGGGCATCAACAAGTGCGTTCATTGCCGCAGGGCATGCTCCAATCGTACCCGCCTCGCCGGCACCCTTGATTCCCATGGCATTGGTCGTGGATGGAATGTTGCGGGTTTCAAAATCGAAGAACGGCAGATTATCGGCGCGCGGCACCGCGTAGTCCATGAGGCTTGCGGTCAACAGCTGACCATCTTCGGAATAGACAACGCCTTCGCTCAGGCACTGCGCCACACCCTGAACAACGCCACCATGGATCTGCCCCAGCAACAGCACCGGATTTACGGTCATGCCGAAATCGTCGACGATGGTATAGCGGACAACCTCGACCCCGCCCGTCTCCGGATCGATCTCGACCTCGCAGATGTGGGTTCCATTCGGATAGGTCGCCTCGTCCTGCACCACATCGGCGAGCCCGGTCCGGTCGTCGTCGGACTTGGCGGCCTTGGCCATGTCCGCATAGCTGATCACCCGGTCGGTGCCGACAATGCGGGCTGTGCCATCGACCAGTTCGATGTCGGCGGCGGAGGCCTCGAGCTCATCGGCCGCGAGTTTCTTCATCTTGTCCGCAAGCACCCTTGATGCAGCAGATACCGAAACGCCGCCGAGCGGGATCGAGCGTGAACCGCCGGTGCCGCCGCCCTTGGCAAGCTCGGCGGTATCGCCCTGGCGCACGGTGATCTTGTCAAAATCAATGCCGATCTGCTCGGCAACAAACTGGCTGTAGGCTGTCGCGTGGCCCTGGCCGTTGGTTTGCGTCCCGATGTAAAGCGTGATCCCGCCATCGGCATCCAGCGTCAGTCTGGCGGGCTCCGACCCGGCGAAGGCACAGGCCTCGATATAGACCGCAGTACCCAGACCGCGCAGCTTGCCGCGCGATTCCGCTTCACGGATGCGATCGGAGAAGCCTGCCACATTGGCCTTTTCGAGCGCCCGGGTCATATGGCCATCGAACTCGCCCACATCATACATCCGGCCACCGGGGGTGTGATAGGGGAACTGTTCCGGGCGGATGAAATTGCGACGCCGCAGTTCGGCAACCGGCATGCCGATTTCGCGGGCTGCCGCGTCAATCAGGCGCTCGATCAGGAAGGCAGCTTCGGGACGCCCGGCGCCGCGATAGGCATCGACCGGCGTTGTGTGGGTGTAGACACCGCGCAGCTTGAAATCGAGATTCTGGATGTCATAGACACCCGTGGCCATGGACGCGCCAAAGACCGGGATGAACGGGCCGAACTGGCTCAGATACGCCCCCATATTGGCCATCACATCGATCTTCAGGCCGAGTATGCGGCCATCCTCGTTCATGGCCAGCGACGCGGTGACCTTGTTGTCGCGTCCATGCGCATCGGCAAGAAAGTGCTCGGTGCGATCCGAGACCCATTTGACCGGACGGCTGAGCCGGCGCGCGGCCTCCAGCGACAGCGGATATTCGCGATAGTTGAAGGCCTTGGTGCCGAATCCGCCGCCGACATCGCGGGTGATCACCCGGAAATCTTCGACATCCATGCGGAAGATGTCCTTGGCGATGGTATCGCGAATGCCATGCACGCCTTGCGAGCCGAGTGTCAGGGTGAATTTACTGGTCTCGTCATCCCACTCCGCCAGGCAGGCGCGGGTTTCCATGTAATTGGACACGAGCCGGTTGTTGATGAAGTCGATTGTGGTGACATGATCGGCTTGCGCGAAGGCCTCGCCGGTTTTTTCGATATCGCCGGTGCGATACAGGAACGCCTGATTGGTTCCGAGGTCAGGCCAGACCAGCGGGCGGTCCGCATCGAGTGCGGTGGCGAGATCCGCCTGTGCGTCCTCAATATCCCAGTCGATGTCAATCAGTTCCGAGGCATCCTGTGCCTGCTCCAGCGTGTCCGCAACAATGAAAGCAACCGCGTCCCCGACATGGCGAACTTCACCATCGCACAGCAAAGGAATGTGCTTTTGGGCGTGGCGCGTCCCGTCCGGCTGCTTGAGCGTGACCTGGCTTGTGACCGGGCCGAGATCAGCCACGTCGCTGGCCGTGAAAACCAGATGAACGCCTTCGGACGCGCGCGCTGCCTCGACGTCAACGAAACGGAACCGTGCCGCGGCATGAGGCGAGCGCAGCACGTAACCGCGCAATTCGCCCTCGGCGCGAATGTCGTCGGTAAAAGCCCCCTCACCCATGATCAGCTTGCGGTCTTCCTTACGCAACGCAGATGCGCCCACGCCGAATTTAGGTGTCGCGATGTTCATGGCAGTTCCCGATGATGGATTGGTCGTGGTGATCACAGGCGCGGCCTGCGCCACCATATTTAGCCCGCGACGGTGAAATGTCGAGTGCTCCCTCTGTGTTTACCGGCTGTTCACCACAAAACTGGCCAGACCCGCGGATCATCCTTTTTGCGGATCACGCATTCAGGGGCTGTGTCCTGCGCCTCCTCCTTATTGAAGGCAGCATCCTTCGGCCCGTTGTGTGCAAGACTGCCGATGCATCAAAGTATGAATCACTCTGACAGCGCAAAAAGCTGAGCAAGGCCATGAATTCGCTCACCCGGCGCACCAGCCAAAACCGTCCAGGCGGACCACACGTCCCCGGGAACCCGGACATTTGCTTTCGATAATACTGACATTCGCAGTGGTTTCGAAGGTGAAATCAAGACTCTGCATTTCCCAGCCGTATTTTGGGCACCCGGTTTTCCCGTCGAATGAAACGGTTTTATCTTAACCCGCTGTCAGGATCCGTTGTGATAGCGTCCGCACCATAATGGGACATTGCGGGATACAAATCATATGCGGACTGAAACGGGACAGGTTTACAAGCTCAAGGATTATCAGCCCACCAACTTCGTGGTGGAACGGATCGATCTGACCTTCGAACTTGATCCCAAAGAGACGAAAGTTGTCTCCCGGGTCATCCTGCACCGCCGGGAAGGCGTGGCTGCAGATGCCAAGCTGGTGTTCGACGGAGACGAGTTGACGCTCGACAGCGTGCAACTTGACGGCAATGACATCAAGCAAGCGCTTTATGAGGTGACGCCGGAAAGCCTGACAATTGGCGGGCTGCCCGAAAGCGAGCCTTTCGAGATCACCGTCAACACCACCCTGTCCCCCGACACCAACACCAAGCTGATGGGGCTGTACCGCACCAACGGTGTCTATTGCACCCAGTGCGAGGCCGAAGGCTTCCGCCGGATCACCTATTTCTATGACCGGCCCGATGTTCTGGCGGTTTATACCGTCACCATTATCGCCGGCAAGGAAGACGCAAAATACCTTCTGTCGAACGGCAATTTTCTCGGCGGCGGCAATTACGACGAAGGCCGGCATTTCGCCGCCTGGTTCGATCCGCATCCCAAGCCGTCCTATCTCTTCGCGCTGGTGGGCGGCGATCTCGGCCTGATCGAGGACAGCTTCACCACGATGAGCGGCAAAGAGGTGGCGCTGAAGATCTATGTCGAGCACGGCAAGGAAGGCCGCGCCGGCTACGCCATGGATGCGCTGAAGCGCTCGATGAAATGGGATGAAGAGGTTTTCGGCCGCGAATATGATCTCGACATCTTCCAGATCGTCGCCGTGTCGGACTTCAACATGGGCGCCATGGAAAACAAGGGGCTCAATGTCTTCAACGACAAATATGTGCTGGCCGATCCGGAGACTGCGACCGACGCTGATTACGCCAATATCGAAGCCATCATCGCGCACGAGTATTTCCACAACTGGACCGGCAACCGCATCACCTGCCGCGACTGGTTTCAGCTGTGTCTGAAGGAAGGGCTTACGGTTTACCGTGATCATGCCTTCTCCGCGGACCAGCGCTCTGCCGCGGTCAAGCGGATTGCCGAGATCAGGCTCCTGAAGGCTCATCAGTTTCCCGAGGACGCCGGCCCGCTGGCGCACCCGGTTCGCCCTGAATCCTACAAGGAAATCAACAATTTCTACACTGCGACAGTGTATGAAAAAGGCTCTGAAGTGGTGCGTATGATCCGCACCATTCTGGGCGCTGACGACTTCCGCAAGGGCATGGACCTCTATTTCGAACGGCATGATGGCGACGCCTCGACGATCGAGGATTTCCTCGCCTGTTTTGCCGAAGCCAGTGGCCGCGAGCTGAAGCAGTTCGCGCTGTGGTACAGCCAGGCCGGAACACCTTCGATTTCTGTTTCCACTCTCTGGAATGAAGCGGCACAGACCTTTGACGTCACGCTTGAGCAGTCGCTGGCGCCAACGCCGGGCCAGACCCGGAAGGCGCTGATGCATATCCCGCTGGCCTATGGGCTGATCCTGCCGGACGGCTCGGAATTTGCCGGCGAACCAAAGGGCGCCGATGCCGAGAACGGCGTCTTCCAGCTGACCAAACGCAAACAGACGTTCAGCTTCACCAATGTGCCGGGCCGGCCGGTGCTTTCGATCAACCGCGGCTTTTCGGCTCCGGTCAATATCGCAATGGAACAGAGCGCTGCCGATCTGGCCCATATCGCGCGCTATGACAGCGATGGCGTGTCCCGCTGGCAGGCACTCAACGAACAGGCGACGCGGCATCTGGTGACGGCTTCAAAACTGGCACGTGACGGGCGAGCCCTGCCCGCGGCCTCGGAACTCGCCAGGATACTCGTCGAGACAGCAGCCGATGAAAGCCTGGAACCCGCCTTCCGGGCCCAGGCCCTGGCGCTGCCTGCGGAAAGTGATATCGCCAGAGAAATCGGCGCCAATATAGATCCCGATGCCATCCACACCGCGCGTGAAGCGGTGCTGGCGGAAATCGCCAATGCGGGCCTTGCCGTGTTCAGCAGGCTGGCAGACGGAGCGCCGGACGGCCCCTACAGTCCCGCTGCAACAGATGCAGGCTTGCGTGGGCTTGCCGGCGCTGCGATGGCCTATGCATCGATTGCTGAAGGCTCGCCCGCGCGCGCCAAGACAGCATTTGACGGCAGCAACAACATGACCGGTATGACGCAGGCATTGCAGGTTCTGGCTCACCAGTTTCCCGGCTCCAGCGAAACGGAAGCCGCGCTCTCTGCCTTCAAGAGCCGGTTTTCCAGTGACCCGCTGGCACTCGACAAGTGGTATTCCATACAGGCCATGGCCCCCGGCCCGCAAACCTGCGAACATGTCGAGGCGCTGCTTGCCAGCCCGGAATTCGACCGCACCAATCCAAATCGCATGCGCGCCCTGATCGGTTCGTTCTCAGCCGGCAACCCGACCGGTTTCAATGCCCCCGATGGGACCGGCTACCGGCTTCTGGCACGCGAAGTCATCGACATCGACGCCCGGAACCCGCAATTGGCGGCGCGCCTGCTGACCGCGATGCGGTCCTGGCAATCGTTTGAAGCGGGACGGCAGGAGCAGGCACGGCAAGCGCTGGTCTCAATTCGCGAAGCCGGAAAACTGTCACCGGATGTTGGCGATATCATCGACCGCATGCTGGCAAACTGACCCAGAGCGCCGTTCAACCAACTGGACGTCTACACCGAATTCAAAAGCACCTGCCCCGTCGTCCGGCTGTGATGACGGGGCAGATCTGTTTTTGCGGGGAAATACAGGTGATTTGCGCAACCGGTTGCACCGGTAGCCGGGCAACTGTCTTTGCAGCCGACTCGTTTTCGCAAAATTGTAAACAAATTCATAATCTTAACGAAAGGTTATTTTTAGCACTGGACAAGGCGAATCAGCTTTGATTCATTAGGGCAGATCCGAAGATGCGGTATTCGGATCCTAACGGGGAATTGAAGTAGTTATGACGGATGCGCAGCATTTATCTGCGGCCGAAGGGTCGAATCGTGCTCGCAAGGCGGGCATCAGGCAGGCCTCTGATGGCCGATTGTCTGGACATGCCAAGCTATTTGCCCAGCCGGCATATGACAGGCTGATTGGCGCCGAACCTTTCCTCAAGAACTTGATCCCTGTGCTCATCGTGGCCTTTCTGGTTGTGGTCGCCGCTGCGAGATATATGAACATCAGTGACAATCGGGAGCGCCTTCTGGAATCCGCGCAACACATCACTGCACTGTCCCTCTCCGCTGCCCATGCAAGCCTGTCAACCGACCTGCAACCGGTCGACCAATCGCTGCGGTGGGAAACCGAGGCGCGCCTGAACCGCGTCGTCAGCGCCATGCCGGATACGGCCGGCCGCTTCCTGCTGGTGCTGAACGCCGACAACCGCGCCTATGCCGCCACTGCCGGTGGATACCATCTGGTCGGCAGGCTCATCTCTTCCCTGCTGCCCGAATCCTCTCCGCTGCGTCTGTTCGGGGATCGGGCCGGCGTGCAGGAAATCGACCTCAATGGAGAACCGGTGCTGGCGGCGATGTCGCGCTTGCCTGACGGCGTAGGGGCAATCCTGTCGGTCACGCCGATTGCCGATATGAATGCCGCCTGGCGGCAGTCTATCTCGGTCAATGTCACACTGTTTATCGCCACCTCGTCGATATTGCTTGTCATTCTCTACGCCTATTTCAGCCAGGCCGGCCGGGCCCAGGAGGCCGACGGGATTTATCTGGAAAGCCACCGGCGGGTCGACATGGCCCTGTCGCGCGGACGTTGCGGGTTGTGGGACTGGGACATGGCCCGCGGCCGGCTCTACTGGTCGAGTTCGATGTATGAAATCCTCGGGCTCAAACCCCGCGACAGCGTGATCTCATTTGGCGAAGCCTCGCAACTTATTCACCCGGACGATGGCAACCTTTACGAGATCGCCCAGAGAGTGGCGAGCGGCGATATCAAGCAGGTCGACCAGCTGTTTCGCATGCGCCATGCCGACGGACATTATCTGTGGATGCGGGCACGGGCCCAGGTTGTTGACCCGACTTCGGCTCAAACCCACCTGATCGGCATCGCCATGGACATTACCGAACAGCACCGGCTGCAGCAGCGGACCGCGGAAGCCGATCAACGGCTGTTTGACGCTATCGAGAGCACGTCGGAAGCCTTCGTGTTGTGGGATCGCAATGACCGTCTGGTGCTGTGGAACAAGCATTATCAGGCGATTCACGGGCTGTCGGCGGGCACTCTCGAACCGGGTACACCGCGTGCAGCAGTCGA
Organism: uncultured Hoeflea sp.; assembly: GCA_963975635.1. Classification (GTDB taxonomy): domain Bacteria; phylum Pseudomonadota; class Alphaproteobacteria; order Rhizobiales; family Rhizobiaceae; genus Hoeflea. The sequence goes on from CAXBIE010000006.1 coordinate 43,425, forward strand.
AGCGGCGGCCACCCGCCCCATCGTCGAGCGCCGCCTGGCTGTTGCGTGCGACAAAGGACTGGCCCAGAGCTACGAAGTCCAACTGGGCGACGGCCGCTGGATGCAGATCAACGAGCGCCAGACGCGCGACGGCGGCCAGGTTTCGGTGGGGACTGACATCACCCCCCTCAAGCGCAATCAGGAGCGGCTGCGCGAGAGCGAAAAACGCCTTATGGCAACCATCGGCGACCTGACAGCCTCGCAGAACGAACTCAAGCGCAAAGCGGCGGAGCTGTCTGATCTGAACAAGGATTACCAGGTTGAAACCGAGCGTGCGGAAGCCGCGAACAAGGCCAAGTCCGAATTTCTCGCCAATATGAGCCACGAGCTGAGAACGCCGCTCAACGCCATCATCGGATTTTCCGAAGTGCTTCAGGCACGCATGTTCGGACCACTCGGATCGGAAAAATATTCAGAATATGCCGATGACATCCACAATTCCGGCATCCACCTGCTGACCGTTATCAATGACATTCTCGACATGGCGAAGATTGAGGCCGGCCAGATGCAGATTGATTGTGAACAGGTCGATATGGCGCCACTGCTTGACGAAGCTCTGAGGCTGGTGGCTATCCAGGCGGAGAACAAGGGTATTGAGGTTCAGCAGAAAATTTCCAAACGACTGTCGCTGAACGCCGACCGGCGCGCGATGAAACAGATCCTGCTCAACCTGTTGTCAAACGCTGTCAAATTCACCGAACCCGGGGGCCGCATCATGGTCAGGGCGCGCAAGACGTCCAGCGCAATGACCGTGAGCATCGAAGACACCGGCATAGGTATCCCCAAGGCCCTGCTGAGCCGCATAGGCCAGCCTTTTGAGCAGGTGCAGAACCAGTTCTCGAAATCCACCGGCGGCTCAGGCCTTGGTCTTGCCATCTCGCGCAGTCTTGCCGAATTGCACGGCGGCGCGATGAAAGTCAGGTCCAGGGAAGGCGTTGGAACCATCGTCAGCATACGAATGCCGCTCGACTGCGTCGAAGATCAGCAGTGTGCAGACCAGGACCCCGCCGACGATGCAACTGCGGAAGCCGTTTAGGCGTCACATGCATCAAACCCGACCCTCCTTCACTGACGGCAGGAAGAGCTCCACCCGCCGGCTCAGCGGTTCAGGTGCGGTCGTGAATCAGGCCATGGATGAACTCAAGCTTGGCAAATATCGTGTCCGACAGAACGAAGGGATAGAAATCCCCCAGGCCGATTGACCGGTTCATGGCGTTCATCGCCACCGTCAGCGGCACCCAGGCATCTATCAGAGGACGAAACTCGTTTGCCCCATAGGGTCCGGCGTCAGACCAGCCTCCCGGGGTCCGGTTCAGTCCTGCATCAGGCGTGTGTCCATCGAGGCCATACCATCCGGCAGTTTCCAACCCATCGACTATGTGGAAATAGTGCGCCCAGGTTTCGGCGAAATCCTCCCAGGAATGGGCGCAGGCATAGGAACTGACATAGGCAGCCTCCCAGCCCGCCAGCGGACCTTGCTCATAGTGGCGCTTGAGTGCTTCGCCATAATCCTCGCGCTCGTCACCGAAGATGGCGCGATAGGCATCGAGCTTGGGCGTGTTCCACACCAGATGATCCCAGTAATAGTGCCCGGTCTCATGACGGAAATGGCCAATCAGTGTGCGGTAGGGTTCGCCCATTGCCTTGCGGTATTTTTCGCGCGTCGGATCGTCAGCTTCAGCGACATTGATGGTGATCAGGCCGTGTTCGTGGCCGGTCAGCACGCGCTTGGTCTTGCCATCTGCGGACAGCGTGTCGGCCTTGAATTCAAACCGCAGAGCGGTGTCGGGTTCGTTGACCAGGTCGCCGACGCCGAGCCGGAATTTCTCGATCGAATAGAACAACCGCCGCTTGGCCTCCTCGAGCGCTGCCCAGTGCTCGCGGTTTTCATCCGATGACAGATCCGGAATGACCAGCGTGTGCCGGCAGCTCAGGCAGTGCTCTTCCTGATCTTCGTTCTCGACCAGCCAGTTGCAATAGATCGTCTGCCGGTTGGCGCAGGCTTTGTAAGCTGTCGCCCCGTCGTGCCACAGCAGCTCATCAGGCTTGGCGTAAAACATCTGGTCCCATGCGGGCACATAACCCAGCCGCGAATGGCAGTTGACACACTCGCTGTTGCGGAAATGCACTTCGTTGGAGCAGTTTGGACAGGCATAGCGGCGCATGGGACGGATCCAGTGGCTGGTTGGCGAAGGGCTTTCACCTTGGGATGTATCAACATGATGAAGATTGCGGCAGAACTAATACGCTTGCTGTCCAAAACGACATTGCGATCACGTGAACGCGCTTTGGGTGGGAAAGTTCCGCCTACCACAGCATCTCATTTGGTTTTCCATTGAAGACCAGCCGGGTGCAGCTACGCATCTGCTCCGGCGCATGTGTCTATGCTCCTGTGGCTCGCCAAACCGGCAGGCATGCGGCGCGAACAGTCATGTCGCGCTTTCCGACAGATCAGCATTGAGGGAAGCTCACCCTCAGACAAAGAAAACCGGCGCCTGCACGTGACTGCAGGCGCCGGTTTCATGTGTCGCGCTCGTTGCGCGGCGATGTTCAGGCCGCGCGGCGGCCTTGCTGCTGGCCATGCCCACCGGTCTGCGGCAGGCGGAAGTTGCGCAGCATGGTGTTGAGCTGGGCACTCTCCTGGGTCAGCGTCATGCTGGCGGCACTTGTCTCTTCGACCATGGCCGCGTTCTGCTGGGTCATCTGGTCCATCTGGTTGACCGCGGTGTTGACCTCGGCGAGCGCGCTGGCCTGCTCCTTTGCCGCGGTGGCGATGGAATTGACCTGTTCATTGACCTGGGTAACGAACTTCTCGATTTCAGAAAGTGCATCACCTGTCGACTGAACCAGGGCAACGCCATTCTGCACTTCGTTGGCGGAGCTCGAAATCAACTGCTTGATCTCCTGTGCAGCCGTTGCCGAACGTTGCGCCAGTTCACGGACTTCCTGCGCCACGACCGCAAAGCCGCGGCCTGCTTCACCTGCACGGGCAGCTTCGACACCGGCATTGAGGGCAAGCAGGTTGGTCTGGAACGCGATCTCGTCAATAACGCCGATGATCTTGCCGATGCGATCGGACTCATCCTTGATCCGGTTCATCGCCGTGATTGCCTCGTTGACGATCTTGCCCGACTTGTCTGTGCTCTGGCGGGTTTCGCCGACCATCCGGTTGGCTTCTGTGGCCCGCTCAGACGAACTGCGCACGGTTGATGTGATCTCGTCCAGTGCCGCTGCGGTTTCCTCAAGCGACGCCGCTTGCTGTTCGGTCCGGAGCGACAGATTGTTGGCAGCCTCGGAAATGCCGTCGGCGCTGGCGTTGACCACATCGGTGGACTGCGCAATCGACGTGATGACATCGCCCAGCGCTGACACCGCTTTGTTGAAGTCGTCGCGCAGCTTGGCATATTCAGGTGCGATATTGTCGATCTGGACAGTCAGATCGCCACTTGCCAGCTTCTCCAGCGCACCGCCAAGCTTGGACATGACATCGGCCTGCGACTGGCTGATGTTTTGTTGACGCCGGACTCCATCCTCCCGCTCGGCATCAAGCTGCTGCTGCTGTTCGGCTTCCCGAACCCGCATCTGCGAACGCTCCCGCACGGAGTCGCGCAGGACCAGCACAGAGGCCGCCATCTCGCCAACTTCATCCTTGCGGCTGGCCTCGGGCACATCGCCGCTGACATCCTCGCGGGCAATAGCCTGCATGGTTGTGTTGAGGCTGCGGATCGGGTTCACCACACTGCGGACGGTTGCGTAGGCCATCAGGATGATGGCGAGCGCGCCGATCCCGAGGGTGATCGCAGTGCTGGTCGCATTCTTGCGAAACAGGGCAGCCAGGTCATCAGCGTAGACACCGGTGCCGACGATCCATCCCCAGGGGGCAAAGCCTTCAACATGGGAGTATTTCAGGACAGGCTCTTCAGCGCCTGGCTTTGGCCAGTAGTAGTCGACATAGCCTTCACCATCGGCCTTCACGACCTTGATGAATTCCTGGAAAAAGAACTTTCCGGTGGGATCTTTCAAGCCGGCAAGATCTGTTCCCTCAAGCGCTGGCTTGATCGGATGCATGATCATGAAGTTTGACATGTCATTGATCCAGAAATAGCCCGCGTCCTCATAGCGCATCGGCCGCACCGCCTCGAGAGCACGGGCCTGGGCTTCCTCCCTGGTCAGTGTACCTGCCGTCTCGAGATCATGAAAATGCTGCAGCATGGCAATAACGTTCTCGTCGAGCGCATTGAGCTTTGCCTTGCGCTCGACCACCATCGAATTGTGGGAGTCGAAAAGCGTGTACACCGCAGCAGCCGTGAAAACTGCGAGAGCCAGGCCAACGAGAAAGTACAGTCTCGTGGAAATCTTGAAGTTACCCATCATTTTATTGAACCAATCCTTGATACACATTCGGCGTGTTACCGGTAGGATTCGCAAATTGGTATTAATTTTAGATAAACTGAACAAACCAGTTTACACCAGTGATTATGGACCACTGGTCACCACCGGCTTGCTCATTGCATACAGGGCGCAGTCTGGGTCAGACCATTATCTTCTGGAAAATTGCCCGCACCCGTTTTGACGTGGCTTTGAAGTCAGTCTCAAGGCTTGCCAGGTCCGGCGCCTCGCCTGCGCGGACGACGAGGTCAATCAATCCTGCGGGCGCCTCCTTTGGGGCGAAATCCCCCTCGGTACACAACCGGACGATCTGGGCGTGGCCACTCCAGAGCGCCAGCGCATGACGAAGGCTTTCGGTGATTTCCTCGCCCAGCGCATCCGGCCCCAACGTCTTGAGCGTCGCATCTGTGCTTGTGCATTCATTGTGATCCAGGCTTTGAACGATTCGATCCGGATCGGCGCCATCGAGCAAACCCGCCGCTTCGTCGTCCTGGGGGGCCGGCAACCATCCGTCGGCACGCGCACCAAGCGAGAGAAACTGGGCAATGAACTCGATGTCGATCAAACCACCGGGTATCAACTTCACGTCCCAGATATCGCGCGGCGGCTTTTCCGCTTCGATCAGCTGACGCATTTCATTGAGATCTTCAATCAGCTTCGCCCGGTCGCGGGGTCGTGCCAGCACCTCATCAATCAGCGCACGGGCTTCACTGCACAGGCTGACGTCGCCTGACACGGCGCGGGCACGGGTGAGCGCCATGTGCTCCCAGGTCCATGCCTCTTCCGCCTGATACTTGGAAAACGCACGGATCGAGGTCGCCACAGGGCCCTTGTTTCCGGATGGGCGAAGCCTCAGGTCGACTTCATAGAGGATCCCTTCCGCAGTCGGCGCCGACAGGGCTGCCACAAGTCGCTGCGTCATACGGGTGTAGTAGCGAACAGGATCCAGCGGCTTGGGGCCATCGGACTCGTCGGTGTCCGCGTCGTGGTCATACAGCAGGATGATGTCGATGTCGGAGCCGGCGGTCAGTTCGTAACTGCCGAGCTTTCCCATTCCGAGCACCGCAACCCGGCCGCCGGAGATCCGGCCATGGGCCTCTTCCATGCCTTCGCGGACCGCCTCGAGTGCGGCGCCGATGATCAGGTCAGCCAGATGCGAGAAGCTGCGCGCGGCGCGCTCGGGCGAAATCGAGCCGGTGAGCAAGCGAACGCCGATCAGGAATTTCTGTTCCAGCGCAACGATCCGCAGCCGGTCGAGGATTTCCTCATAGGCTCTGGCGCCATCGAGGAAATTCTCCAGCCGTTCGGAAAGATAGGCACGGGTCGGCAATTCGGCCATCAGGCCGGGATCAAGCATGCCGTCAAAGACATGCGGCTTGCGCGAAATGATCTCGGCCAGACGCGGCGCGGAGGCCATGATCGTCACCATCAGCGACATCAGACCGGGATTGTTGCCAATCAACGAGAACAGCTGGATGCCGGCAGGCAGACCCGAGAGGAAGGCATCAAATCTGAGCAGCGCTTCATCAGCGCGCTTGGTGGCGCCAAACACACGCAAGAGCTCCGGCGTCAGTTCGGTGAGCCGCTCACGCGCCTCCTTGGACTGGGTCGCCCGGTAGCGGCCATAATGCCAAGTCCGGATGATGCGGGCGATGTCCGACGGCCGTTCGAACCCGAGATCAGACAGCGTCTTGAGGGTGCCGGGATCATCGTCCTCACCGGTGAACACGAGGTTGCCGACACCGCCGGAGAGCCCCTGCTCCTTCTCGAACAGTTCCGCATAACATTCTTCGACACGGACCAGCACAGAGACATATTTCTTGCCGAAAGCCGCTGTATCGGCGTCCCCCATCATCAGTGCGATGCGCGCCAGTTCGGCTTCGCTCTCGGGCAAGGTGTGGCTCTGCTCGTCGCGCACCATCTGAATGCGGTGTTCGACATCCCGGAGATACCAGTAGCTTTCCGCCAGCAGCCGGGCGGTCGTGGTGTCGATCCAACGGGCACGCGCCAGCGCCACCAGCATCTCGTCGGTGCGCCGCAGTCTCAACCGCGGCATCCGGCCGCCGGCGATCAGTTGCTGGGTCTGAACGAAGAACTCGATCTCGCGGATACCGCCGCGCCCGAGCTTCACATTGTGGCCCTTGACCGCAATGTCGCCAAAGCCGCGATGCGCATGGATCTGCCGCTTGATCGAATGAATGTCCGAAATCGCAGCGAAATCGAGATATTTGCGGAAGACGAACGGCACAAGCTCCCTGAGAAACCGCTCTCCGGCCTTCTCGTCGCCAGCCACCGGCCGGGCCTTGATATAGGCCGCGCGCTCCCAGTTCTGGCCACGGCTCTCGTAATAGTTCATCGCCGCGTCCAGCGGGAAGGCCAATGGCGTCGACCCGGGGTCGGGTCTCAGCCTGAGATCGGTCCGGAAGACATAGCCGTCACCCGTACGTTCCTGCATGATGCGCACCAGCCGCCGCACCATGCGGGCAAAAACCTCGGTCGCCTCATCCCGGTCCTTCACCACGCCAGCGGCAGGATCGAAAAAGACGACAATATCGATGTCGGAGGAGTAATTGAGTTCGTGGGCGCCGTGCTTGCCCATACCGAGCACGATCAGGCCGGAATTTTCGCTTGGATGGTCCGGATCCGGCAAAACCAGCTTGCCCGCCTCATGTCCGCCACGCAGCAGGTGGTCGAAGGCCGCACCCAAGGCCGCATCGGCAAGGTCACTGAGCGCTGCGGTGGTGTGCCTCGCGTCAATCAGCCGGGCCAGATCATGCAGCGCCAAGGTGAGCGAAACCCGCCGCTTGGCGCGCCGCAATTGCCGCATCAGTTCGGACTCGGTGCTCAGCCCGCCATCTGCATCTCGCCAGCAAGCCCTTGCTTCCTCGATGGTTCTGGCCACCAGAAACGGCGCCGGCAATGAGACTGCCATAGCCAGCGATTCAGGATCGCTCAGTGCGGTTTCGCGCAGGTATGGCGACAAGGCCAGGGCCGCCAACAGAAATTCACGCGGCGCTCCGTCTGCGGAAAGAACAGCGGCGATTCCGGGATGCTCGGCAGCCAGTGGTTTGAGATCGGCGGCAACAGACTTGGCTGCAGCCTGTGACTGCGCGCGAATGGGGCTGCTGGAAAGATCAGCAATCAATCCGGATTCTGGCGTCTGTGTCATTTCCCCCCCGGCATTGCCATGATCGCGGCCAGACCGGGTTTATCCCCGGCTTGCGGTGACGCGTCATCAAGCAGCAATTGCCCACCATGCAGCGCCGCAACGGCTTGAACAAGGCTCAATCCCAGTCCGGTGCCGGGTTTTGAACGGCTTTCATCGAGCCGCACGAAGCGCTTGACCACATCTTCGCGCCGGTTTGCCGGAACGCCCGGCCCATTATCGACAACTCCCAGCCGCACCTGACCGGCTGACCGGTTGAGGGTCACGGTGATTTCCGGCTTGGGCACGTCGCCGACATATTTGACGGCATTGTCGATCAGGTTTGACAGCGCCTGCGCCAGAAGCTCGCGGTTGCCGCGGATTGTGATGCCGGGTGCGATCTGCGCCGTCAGCTTCACCCCCTCCTCTTCGGCCACCGGCTCGTAGAGTTCAGTGGCATCCTGGGCCAGTCCCGACAAATCGACATCGCTCATCTGCGCTGTTGACGAGCCGGCCTCGACACGGCTGATCATCAACAGCGCATTGAAGGTGCGGATCAACTGGTCGCTGTCGGCAATCATCTGCTCAAGCGCATCATGCTGGGCGGCGGAACTTCCATCGGCAAGGGCGGCCTCGGCCCGGTTGCGCAACCGCGTGAGCGGGGTCTTCAGATCATGGGCAATGTTGTCGGACACCTGGCGCAGACCTTCATTGAGCCGTTCAATACGGCCCAGCATGATGTTGAGCGACAGGCTCAACCGGTCGAACTCGTCACCGGAGCCGTTGACAGGCAGGCGCTGCGACAGATCACCGGCAAGGATTTTCTTGCTGGCTTCGGACATGTGGTCAATCCGACGGAGCGCCCTGCGTCCGACAAAGAACCAGATCGCCAGCGCGCCGACGAACATGATCGCCAGCGCCATCACCAGTGCCTGGCGCACAAGCCCGCGCACCTGTTCGCGCTCGCCGATGTCGCGTCCAACCATCAGCCGCATACCATTGGGCAGGAACACAACCTGAGCCAGAGCGCGATGCCGTTCATCGGATGTCTCGCCAATGCGTTCATAGCGAAACGGAACAGCGCTCCAGCCTTCGGTATCAAGCACGCCGGGCTGCAGCGATGCAATATTGCCGGCAATCAGTTCACCGGTGGGCGCGGCGATCGCATAAAGATTGGCGCCAGGCTGACGCGAGCGGCGTTCGATGATCCGGACCAGGCCGGCCACCCCGCCGCCACGGTAGGCGGCCGCGACAATGCGCAACTCGTTGGCAATGGCACTCTGGGTCCGGTCGCGTTGCATGCCCTCGGATATAGCGGTGACATAGAACACCAGAGCCACCGCGCAAACTGCGAAGAGACCGAGATACAGCGCCGACAGACGGACCGCCGTCGTCGACAGCATGGCACGGAGACGGGTCATCAGCCTCCGGCTTTCATCATGTAACCGGCGCCGCGTACGGTGCGCAGCAGCGGCTCACCAAAGTCCTTCTCGATCTTTGATCGCAGCCGCGAAATATGCACATCGATGACATTGGTCTGCGGATCGAAGTGATAATCCCAGACATGCTCAAGCAGCATGGTGCGGGTGACCACCTGACCTGCATTCTTCATCAGATATTCAAGCAGACGGTATTCACGCGGTTGCAGCGGAATTTGCTGACCGGCGCGGCGAACTTCATGGCTCAGGCGGTCAAGTTCGAGGTCTCCGACGCGGTAGGTGGTTTCCTGTTCGCGGCCACCCTTGCGCCGTCCGAGAATTTCGATCCGGGCCAGCAGCTCGGAAAAGGCATAGGGCTTGGTGAGATAGTCATCGCCGCCGGCGCGCAGACCGGTCACCCGGTCGTCGACCTGTCCGAGGGCCGACAGGATCAGTGCCGGGGTATCATCTCCTTTACCGCGCAATTCGCTGATAATGGACAGCCCGTCGCGTTTGGGCAGCATGCGATCCACCACCAGCACGTCATAGCTGTTTTCGGATGCAAGAAAGAAACCGGAATCCCCATCACTGGCGTGATCAACCGTGATCCCCGCTTCGCGGAAGGCTTTCGACAGATAAGCGGCGGTTTCCAGGTCGTCTTCGATGATGAGAATCTTCATGGAGGTATCCTAGAGCCGTTCATCTTGAAATGGAATCACCGGAAAGCGGACAAAAAAACGCGGCGGGCAATTTGGGGGCGGCCCGCCGCGTTGTGGCAGCCGGAGCGCATCATACGCTCCGGCTGCAAGAGTATCAGGCCGGGTTAGCCCTGATCGATCGGCAGGGCGACGAACCGCGAACGGTTTTCGTTTTCGACCTGGAACAGGGCTGCCTTGCGGCCATCCTTGGCGGCGGCATCAATGATGCTGACCACATCGGCGGCTTTCGAGACATCCTGATTGTTGACCGCCAGGATCACGTCACCGGCGCGCAGACCGCGTTCCTCAGCGGCGCTGTCGGGTGCCACGGAGGTGATCACGAGGCCGGATCCGGTTTCTGCAGGGACCACCGTCAGGCCGAAGCTGTCGAGAGTGGCCTCAGCCTGAGGCGCGGAGGGAGCTTCGTCCCGATCAGGAGCGATCAAGGCCACTTCTGCTGGAAGCGATCCCAGTTCAACCTTGACCGATTCACTCTTGCCGTTGCGCCAGACCGTGATGTCGACCGTCTTGCCCGGATCCATCGCGGCGATCTTTTTGGCCAGATCGCGCGGATCCTTGACCATGTCGCCGTCAACGGCGGTTACCACGTCGCCGGCTTCGATACCGGCCTTTGCGGCAGGAGCATCATCCTGAGGCGCGGTGACCAACGCACCTTCGGAAGCGGCCAGACCGAGCGATTCGGCAATGTCCGCAGTAACCGGCTGGATCTGGACGCCGAGCCAGCCGCGTTCGACCGAACCGCTGTCGATCAGATCGTTGATCACGGCACGGGCGGTCGTTGCGGGAATGGCGAAGGCGATGCCGACATTGCCGCCCGACGGCGAGAAGATGGCGGTGTTGATGCCGATCACTTCACCGGAGAGGTTGAAGGTCGGGCCACCGGAGTTGCCGCGGTTGACGGCCGCATCCACCTGGATGAAATCATCATATGGGCCTGCGCCGATGTCACGGCCGCGTGCCGAGACGATACCTGCGGTGACAGTGCCGCCGAGGCCAAACGGGTTGCCAACGGCCACGACCCAGTCGCCGACCCGAATCTTGGAGTCATCGGCAAAGTCGACATAGGTGAACTTGCGCGCTTCCTCGACCTTGAGGACGGCCAGATCGGTGCGGCTGTCGCGGCCGATGAGCTTGGCGTCGAGTTCGGTGCCATCATCCATGATCACGGTGAAGGCAGAGCCGTCTTCGACAACATGGTTGTTGGTGACCAGAAGGCCATCTTCCGAGATGAAGAAGCCGGATCCCTGGCTGACAGGACGCACCCGTCCCGGGCGACGCTTGCCTTCCGGCCCACGGCGATCACGTTCGGCGCGCCGGTCACTGTCAGGCCCGCCCCTGTCGCCGAAGCCGCGGCTGAACTGATCGAAGAAGCGCTTCATCGGGTGATCATCGGGAAGGTCTTCGAACCCTTTGCCGTTGAAGTCGAAACTGAAGCCGCCGTCATTGGAAACAGGTTTGACTTCGGCCTGCACGCGAACAGAGACAACGGCCGGGGACACGGCTTCAACCACATCGGCGAAACTTGGCGCCTGCGGAGCTTCAACGCGGACGGCATCAGCGAAAGCACCAGAAATCGGCGCAGGAACACCGGTGACAAGCAGGGCAGCGGCGATACCGGCAATGGCGGTCGTGCTCAGGAAGCCCTTGGAAATTTTGCGGGGTGTCTTCGACATGTATCTACCTCTTGTTTCATATCAAAGCCGTTTATCCGGCTCTTGCAGACAAGAGATAGGCCGATCCCACTTACGACAAGCTTTCCGGATCATTAAACCTTTGTAATGTTTGCCGCCTTGTCTTCGCCATAATCTCTTCACGTCAGCGATTTCCGGGCCTGGATCCAGGTCGTGTGGGAGCCGGCAAATGATCAGTCGAGCTTGGTGGCCACCTTGGCGCCATGTTCAAGCGTGCGGTGAACCGGGCATTTTCCGGCAATCTCCACGATCTTGTCGGCAAGCTCTTCGGGCACACCGCCATCAATCGAGATTATCCGCTCAAACCTGTCGATCTTGCCGCCATTGGCCCGTTCGGCTTCGGTGCACTCCAGACAATCGGCGGCATGGACCTTGTTGTGCCGGACCGTCACGGTCACCAGGCCAAGTTCGAGTTTCTTGAGGCGGGCATACATACGCAAGGTCATGGCGGTGCAGGCGCCCAATGCTGCCGACATCAGATCATAAGGTGACGGGCCGGTGTCGGCGCCGCCGACGTCAACCGGCTCATCAGCCAGGAAACGGTGGGGACCGGCCTGCACGGAAACCTGAAAGCGCCCCTGCCCGGTTTCGCCGACAACCACATCCTCGACCGGTTCATCTTTCCGGCGCGGCGCTTCGGCAGGCAGATAGCGCGACGCCCAGGACGAAATGATGCCCGCAACGTAATTGGCATCAGCCGGATTGGTCAGCAGATGATCGGCCTCATCAAGAGAGACAAAACTCTTGGGGTGTTTCGCTGCAGTAAAAATGGCGGAAGCGTTGTCGATGCCGACAACCGCATCGCGCGGCGCATGCAAGACCAGCAGCGCTTTCTTCAACTTGCCGATCCGGTCTGTCAGACTGGTGGCGTTGAGATCGTCGATGAACTGCCGCTGGATGGTGAAACTGCGGCCACCCAGATTGACCTCGGCCTCGCCCTGCGCCTTGATCTCCTCGACATGGCCGCCGAAATTGTGAATGACATGGCTCGCCTCCGCGGGTGCGCCGAGCGTGACGACGGCCTTCACGGACTTGAGATCGCCGGCAATGGCCAGCACCGCTGCGCCGCCCAAAGAATGCCCGACCAGGATTTCCGGTGCGCTGTAGTGAGCTGTCAGCCAATCGGCGGCGGCGCGCAGATCTTCGAGATTGGAGGAGAAATTGGTCGAGGCGAATTCGCCATCGCTTGAGCCGAGGCCGGTAAAATCAAAGCGCATGACCGCGATGCCGGCACTTGCCAGTTCACCCGATATGCGGCGGGCAGCGAGCGTGTCCTTGGAGCACGTGAAGCAATGGGCGAACAGCGCCCATGCGCGGATGCTACCCGCCGGCAGGTCCAGCCGTGCTGCCAGCTTCGCGCCGGAATGGCCCTCGAATTCCGCCTTGATCGTATGTGCCGTCATCCCGTGCCCCTTTGTCATCTGATCGCGTATCGATCATCGCATGTCAGTTCGGGGCACTGATATCAAGTTTCGCGATCACGGTCTTTCAACAGTTTCGCGAGCTCGGCTTGTTCGGCCTCCGACAGTCCTGCCGCACTGGCTTTGGCGACAGTCCTGTCGCGGCCACGGCTGCTGACCAGCATGACCGCCGCGCCAATCAGAAAGATTGCCACCGGCGCGCCCCACAGCAACACAGTCTGCATCGAAAACCGCGGCTTGAGCAGCACGAATTCACCGTAGCGCGACACCACATACTCGATCACGTCCTCATCGCTGTCGCCCTGAACCAGCCGTTCGCGCACCAGCAGCCGCAAATCGCGGGCGAGTTCTGCGTTGGAATCGTCAATCGACTGGTTCTGGCAAACCAGGCAGCGGAATTCGAGTGACAGCGTCCGCGCCCTCGCTTCCAGCGCCGGGTCATCAAGCACTTCATCGGGATTGACCGCGGCAGCCGGAACCACGAACGCCAAGATCAAGACAAAGGCGGCGATTGCCTGGCGCAAACCGGTCACGCCGCCGCCTCCGCAGACTTCTTCGAGCGGGCACGGTTTGGCGCACCAATGCGCAGGCGCCGGTCGGACAGCGACAACATACCGCCAATTACCATCACGATGGTGCCGTACCAGATGAAGGTTACCCAGGATTTCCACCAGATCCGCACCACCAGGCCGCCATTGGCTTCCGGATCGCCGAGCGCGATGTAAAGCTGGCTGGCGCCGAAGGTCAGGATGCCAGCCTCCGTGGTCGGCATCCCCCGGGCCTGATAGAAGCGTTTGGCGGAGGCAATCTGCGCCACTTCAACACCACCGCGCGACACGGTAAACTCGCCCGACTGGGCCGTGTAATTGGGTCCCTTGTAGTCGCGCAATCCCTCATAGCGCAGCTCGTAGCCGCCGGCCGTGGCGGTGTCGCCTGGCTTCATGGCTATCACGGTTTCCGTCGAGAACACGCTTGCCGCGACGACACCGATCACGGTGATGCCCAATCCCATATGACCCAGTGCCGACCCGAAGGCCGAACGCGGCAGGCCGGTCAGCCGGCCCCAGGCAACGCTTGCGCTTACCCGGCCGATGCCCGCGCGCAATGCCAGATCGGTGAACGCGCCGAGAATGAGGAACACGCCCAGCGCTATGCCAAGCCCCGCCAGCACAGGCGCGCCGGTCTGAAGAAACACCACTGCCAGACCAACAAGCATGGCGATGCCAACGGCGAAATACAGCCGATAGGCGGCACCGGCCAGATCAGCCCGTTTCCAGGCCAGCAACGGCCCGAATGGGACAGCCAGCAGCAACGGCACCATCAACGGGCCGAATGTCAGGTTGAAGAACGGGGGACCAACGGAGATCTTGGTGCCTGTGGTGGCTTCCAGCAGCAGCGGATAGAGCGTGCCGACCAGAACTGTCGCTGCCGCAGTCGTCAGGAACAGATTGTTGAGCACCAGCGATCCCTCACGCGAAATCGGGGCAAACATGCCGCCGGCCTTCAACGTGCCTGCCCTGAAACCGAACAAAGCCAAGGCACCGCCAATGAAGACCACCAGGATACCGAGAATGAACACACCGCGCGCCGGGTCGGTGGCAAAGGCGTGTACCGAGGTCAACACGCCGGACCGAACAAGGAATGTGCCGAGAAGCGAGAACGAAAAGGTCAGGATGGCGAGCAGCACCGTCCAGATTTTCAGCGCCTCGCGCTTCTCCATCACCAGCGCCGAATGCAACAGCGCGGTGCCCACAAGCCAGGGCATGAATGAAGCGTTTTCGACCGGATCCCAGAACCACCAGCCGCCCCAGCCGAGCTCGTAATAGGCCCAGTAGCTGCCCATCGAGATCCCGGCGGTGAGAAAGATCCAGGCCGTCAGGGTCCAGGGCCGGACCCAGCGGGCCCAGGCCGCATCAATGCGCCCTTCGATCAACGCGGCAATGGCGAAGGAAAACGAAATCGAGAACCCGACATAGCCGAGATAGAGCAGCGGCGGATGGATCGCCAGACCGATGTCCTGCAGGATCGGGTTGAGGTCATTGCCCTCCGCAGGCGCCGGATCCAGCCGCAGAAACGGATTGGACGTCAACAGCACAAAGAGCAGAAATGCCACCGTGATCCAGGCCTGGACCGAGAGCACATTGGCTTTCAGCGTATCGGGCAGATTGCGGCCAAACAGCGCCACCAGGCCCGAGAACAGCGCCAGGATCAGCACCCAGAGCAGCATCGAGCCCTCGTGATTGCCCCAGACGCCGGTGATCTTGTAGATCAGGGGCTTAAGCGAATGCGAGTTTTCAACGACATTCTGGACAGAAAAATCAGATGTCACATAGGCATTTGTCAGCGCAACGAAGGAAATCGCAATCAGCATCAATGAGGTCAGTGCCGCCATCGGGCCGACGGCCATCAGGCCCGCGTCGCGGCGGCGTGCGCCGATCAACGGAACGACCGATTGGACGATTGCTGTCGCAAGCGCAAGGATCAGTGCGAAATGGCCTATTTCTGTGATCATGGCGTTCTCTCCTCACATGCCGTGGCAGCATGTCCAATCGTCAGGCTTATTGCGTTTGCGTTGCGACCCCGGGTGTCGGATCACCGTCCTGCCAGACCCCTTGCGCCTTCAGGGAGTCTGCCACTTCCTTGGGCATGTAGTTCTCGTCATGCTTGGCCAGCACCGAGTCCGCCAGAAAGGTTCCCTCCTCCGGCGAGAACGTTCCTTCGGTGACCACGCCCTGCCCTTCGCGAAACAGGTCGGGCAGGATACCGACATAGCGAACCTTGACCGAGGCATTGGTGTCGGTCACCTGGAACGTCACGGCGGAATTGGTGCCGCGTTCGACCGAACCTTTCTCGACCAGTCCGCCAAGCCGCACACGGGTGCCGGGCGCCAGATGTTGGGCCAGCACATCGGTGGGTGAATTGAAAAAGACGATTTGTTCGCGCAACGCACTGGTGACAAGCGCAGCCGATCCGGCCAGAAAAACCGCACCGGCCGCTATGATGGACAAACGTTTTTGTTTGCGGGTCATTGCCCCTCCTGAACAGGTTCCAGCCCGAGTTCAAAAGCCAGGTTCGCCAACGCACGGCCACCCTCGCTTTCGCCCGGAAATGTTTGGCCGGCTCGTACAAGCGCGGCTGTTGCCGCGGCGCGATCGCCCATCACCGAGTAAGACCGCACCAGCCGCAGCCACCCCTCCAGATTGCCCGGGTTTTCGGCCAGCTTGGCGTCCAGCGACTCCACCATGCCGCGGATCATCGCCACCCGGTCTTCAACCGGCATGTCCGCCGCTGCAGCCACATCGGCCTTGCTCGGACCGGCCATTGCAGCAGGCGCAGGCTCCACAGGTCTTGCAACAGGCGATTCGGCCTGACCAGCGCTGGCCGGCGGCAGGATGAACGGTGTTTGAGCGGGACCTGCCGGCATGCCGGCAGTCGAATCTTGCGTGGGCACGGCAGGCGCCATCGGCACGCCACCAAGCGTCGGTGTCTCGGTGAGGCCAAGGTCTTTGGCAATCGCACTCAATTGATCGTTTTCCGGGCCCGCGGGCGGGAATGCCGCAAACGCGCGATCCAGCGCAGCTTGCGCCCTTTCGCGATTTCCGGTCACAACATGCGAGCGGACCAGCCGCAGCCATCCGGCAACATTGTCGGGGTTTTCGGCAAGTTTGGCTTCAAGGCCTTCGATCATCGATGCAATCATTGCCTGGCGGTCTTCCGGGCTCATGTCCTGTGCCGCGGCGATGTCTGCTGCAGTCGGGTTTGCCGGCGCGGCAGACCCCGCCCCGGACAAAGGTCCAGCCGTCGTACCCGGCTGCAGGGACGCAAGCTGGCTTTGCACCGCAGGGATCCACGGCGCATCGGCCGGGGCAGTCTCAAGCATGCCGTTGAAGGCGGCACGGGCTTCGGTTGTCTTTCCCGATTGCGCCAGTGCCACGGCCAGAAAGAACTGCGGTTTGGGATCGGTTGAATCGAGTTCCCGGGCGGTCTGGAAGGCCAGATTGGCTTCTTCCGTAACGATGCCGCCGGACGCCGAGAACAAGGCCTCGCCCAGACTGGCAAGCCTGCTCGGCGAAGGGCCCAGAATGGAGATCGCTTTCCTGAACGCGGCCGCGGATTCCTCGTATCGTCCCGTGCGAAGATAGATCGGAGCGAGCACGTCCCAGCCGCGCCCATCTTCGGGATTTTCCACCAGGTGCTGCTCCGCCCTGGAAATCAGCATGGCGATGTCGTTGGCCTGCGGATCCGCCTGCAAACGCGCTGAAAGCGGCAATTGCGGCAATCCGGGCGTGCCGAGTTCGAGATAGACGGTGAGCGCTGCAATCGGCATGAAAAGTGCCATCAGGATGACAGCGATCCGCCGCAATCCGCGATTGTTTGCAAGCCCGCCCGCGGGACTTGCCGTCTCGCTCTTGCGCGCGGCACCCAGCAGCCGGCGGGATATCTCGGTTTTGGCCACCTCGGCCTGAACCGGGTCCACCAGACCGTCGGCAACATCACGATCGACTTCAGTCAACTGATCACGATAGACCTCGATATCATGCAGTTCGGGCGCGTCAGACGCCTCGGAACGAGCACGTACCACCGGCCTCAGCAAGGCCAGGGTCGCAACGGCAGTCATGACGGCGGCGATTACCCAGAACAACATGTGGCTTCAATATCCGAGCATTGTAAGTTTTCCAACTGCAATCGGCTTTGAAAATCCGATTGGGGCGATTGGTCGCGTATGAGGCATCAAGACTAGTATCATCCCCGGCTGCAAGCCATTCCGATGGCCCCGGATCAGAGGTGATGCCAGAATCTCACGCTCAGGCAGGACGTTCCCAAACTGCCGACTTCCTGAAGTGACAATGAAACCTACCAACGCTGAAGCGCATCACAGTGATTCAGATCAATACGGCGAAGACCGAAATCAGCCCAGTGTGGTCCAGCTGCCGTCCTCATTGCGACAGGCAGCACCCTGCCCCTTCACCTGGGTTCCCTTTATCGTCGCGGTGTGGGTGTACTGACGGCAATTTTGCTGCCCCACCTGATAAGGGGTGCCGGCAGACACCTGACCAGCAGTTCCGTCTGTCTGGCTCTTCCATGCAATGACCTGCCCGAGCGGCGCTTTCTCGAGAGCCTGATATTCGGCTTCCAGAGCACGCAGCCGATCCGGTCCGGTCAACTGGTTGGCGGCATCCTGCGGCAGGATCCCACCGTTCAGCGCAGCAAGGATCGTGTCGCTTCCGGCAACTTTCGGTGTCGACACCGGCGCAAACGACAAGGGCCTGACTGTGCCCGTGCCGGTACAACCGGCAACCACCGCCGAAAGGCAGGCAATAATGCCAAATTTCACCAGTCCCTTGCAGGAATATGCCATGCTACCGTCTTCCTCATCTGTTGTGCGGGTGCAATCCGGATTGCCGCACGCCCAATTTTGCTTCGTTGCTGTGGCGGGATTGTGACGCAATGCCTGTGTATTCAAGAGGTGTAAGTGAATAGGCATATGGAAGCGCGACACTTCGCTTCAAGCTTCCGTGATCAGCGCCGGCAGGGTCAGGCGCGCTGAAAGCCCGCCGGCATCCGCCCTCGCCAGGGTCAATGCGCCTTTGTATTCCGAGGCGATTTCCGCAACGATCGACAGGCCCAGACCGGTGCCGGGCTTGGTTTCGTCAAGCCGCCGCCCGCGCTTCACCGCCTCGGCCATTCCCGCCTCGTCCAGGCCGGGACCATCATCATCGATGTCGATGCCAAACATCGGGCGTTCAGCGCCCGCATCGGATGCATCCCGCAGCCGGATGACCACTTTCTTGCGGGCGAACTTGGCGGCATTTTCCACGAGATTGCCAAGCGCCTCCTCAAGATCCTGACTTTCCATGGCGAGCACCGCATCACGTGGTTCGATCTCGGTGGTAAAATCCAGATCGCGATTGAGCTTGGCCATCACACGAACGAGCCTTTCAATGACCGGCGCCGCTTCGGTGCGGGCCAGCACACTGCCGCGCTGCGCCGCGATGCGGGCGCGGTCCAGATAGGTCTGGACCTGCGCCTGCATGGTCTCCGCCTGGGCGCGCACCAGCGTCTCGTGGGCGGGCGTCATGCCGCGCGATTCATTGATGAGAACCGCAATCGGTGTTTTCAGGGAATGCGCCAGGTTCCCGACCTGCATCCGCGCCCGCTCGATCACCCGGTGATTGGCTTCGATCAACGCATTTATCTCTCCGACCAGCGGCGCGATCTCGCGGGGAAATGCTCCGTCCAGTCGCTGAGCCTCGCCCGCCCGAACGCGGCCCAACGCCTGCCGCGCATGGTCCAGTGGCCGCAGGCCGTAAAGAATGGCCACCGCATTGACCATCAGGCTGCCTATGCCGAACAGCGCCAACGCCAGATAGAGATTTGTCGAGAAAGCCGCGATATCGGCCTCCAGCACATCCCGGTTGCCCATCACCCGGAAGCGCGCCGCTCGTCCCTGATTGTCCAGCTCCACCTCGGTTTCAACCACCTGAAGCCGGTTGCCTGCATCATCCGTGGCGGGATAGCTGCGCAGGTAGCGATCATTGAACGGCAGTTCCGCGACCGAAGGGGCGGCAATGGTGGAACCGTCTATGGAAATGGAAGCAAGCCGGGGGCCTTTCAGCCCGCCCAGTGGCTCGACAAGCCAGATCCAGCCGCTGCCCGGTTGATCAAAAACCAGATCCCCCAGTTGCGGATTTCCGGACAGCTGACCATCCTCATCGATGGTCACGGCATTGATGACACTGTTGAGATGGGCGCGCAGAAGATCGCCGTAAGCGCGCTCGCTGCCGGCGCGATAGAGCTGCGAAATCACGATTGCCATGGCAACCAGGGCAATGACGGCCCAAGCCGACGCAAACAGCAATACCCGGGCGGTAAGAGACCCGCGCTTCATCCGGGCTTGCCCGTGTTGTCACCATCAGGTGCGGTCATTCGGTAGCCGAGACCGCGCACCGTTTCGATCAGGTCGACACCAATCTTCTTGCGCAGGCGGCCAACAAAGACTTCGATGGTGTTGGAGTCGCGGTCGAAGTCCTGGTCATACATGTGCTCGACCAGTTCGGTGCGTGACACCACCTCGCCCATGTGATGCATGAGATAGGACAACAGCCGGAACTCGTGGCTGGTCAATTTGAGCGTGCTGCCGTCGACACTCGCCTTGGATGCCTTGGTGTCCAGACGCACCGGACCGCAGGCAATCTCGGAGGATGCATGCCCTGAGGCGCGGCGGATCAGTGCGCGGATACGCGCCAGCACCTCTTCGACATGAAACGGCTTGGTGACGTAATCATCGGCGCCGGCGTCGATGCCAGCAACCTTGTCGCTCCAGCGATCACGGGCAGTCAGAATCAGCACTGGCATGATGCGGTTGTCGGAGCGCCATTTTTCCAACACCGTGACGCCATCCATTTCCGGAAGGCCAATGTCGAGAATGACGGCGTCATAGGGTTCGGTGTCGCCGAGGAAATGGCCTTCCTCGCCATCATGGGCCCGGTCCACCACATAGCCCTGCTCGACCAGTGCTTCGGCCAGCTGCCGATTGAGATCCTTGTCATCCTCAACAATCAAGATGCGCACGTGAACTGCTCCCGCTCTTTGTCTTTGCCCGCGCTGTCTCCCGTGAGCAGCGCGGCACCCCGTTACCATGCACCGAATCGCGCGTTACGCACAGGTGCAGAGGCAAGGCCAGAACAACCTTGCCTGATTTGTTTGCCATTTGCGTTACTGGGGAACGGAGACGGTCACCTTTTTCGGGCGCTCATTGCCATTGCCGGGCACAAGCACGGTGATCACGCAAACTGTCTGTCCACCGCTGGTCTTGGCGGACGCCGACAGCAGTTGCCCGCCGGTCTGGCCAACAACCTTGTTGGCGGCACTCGAACAATCAGCCGCGGCCCGAACAATGGCGGTGCCATCGGGAGCGCGCAAATCCTGCGACACCGTGGCAGCCGGTGTCATGGTTGCTGCCTGCGCGGCGACTAAGCCAATAGTGAGGAAGTTCATAATCATGATCAGCCCTGAAGCGGTTCGTATTTCATCTTGGAGCCAGTGATACAAGATCCTGTCTGAACCGCAAATGAACGAAAACCGTTGAGGCCTTGATCTCCGGTGGCCGGACTTCAGCCGATCCGGTTCCTGGCCTTGATCCGGCCGATAATCGCGACCAGCCCTCCGATTGCGGCGCCCAGCGAGGTCAACACCCCGCTCAATGCTTCGCGCTCGGCGTCGCCGATATCGTATCCAAGCACACCTAGTGTTGCTGACGCAATAGTCATGATGGCGCCCCACATTGTCTTGGATTGCCACCAGGGTTTGATGTCGGTCATCGAAGCTCTCCTTTCAAGATTGAAGACTGTCAAAGGCTGCGGGTCGAGCTGCGCGCCACGCCCCAGGGCACGCGCTTGCCGCCTTGCGCGACGCGGAATGTCAGTGATGTTTGAAGCGCTCCGAAATCCGCCAGTTCGTCAGCCGAGGCATAAAGCCAGCCGGGCTCACTGGTTTCGACGGTCCTGATCACCGTTCCGCCATCAACGATCTCGAGCCGGTAGCGCTCGAACCCCTCGTCATTGGCAATGTCGGCGGCAGTCCAGCTGTCAGCGGCAAGGCGTCCGCGCCGGATCCAGGAAAGCGCGATTCCGCCGGCTTGCCGCACGGCGCGCAGATGCACCGGAGACAGCGGGGTCAGGGCGCGTTCTCCACCGGCAAAGGAGGTTGACGGACCTGTGCCAGCCGCTGCGCCTGAGGCTTCGGCTATCCAGTTGAGTTCCCGCCCGGCTTCTTCCAGCTTCAGATTGAGGGACGCCACAGCGCTGTCGAGCACGACAAAAGCGGCGCCGGAAGCAGCACCCGCACGCATTGCGTCATCGGTGCCGGCCTGGCCGCGCAGCAGGCTGGTAAGGACCCAGCGGCCGGCGGCAATCTCTTCTGCGGTTTCGAACTGGATTACTTCCCAGGCCCCCGAAACAGAGTGAACCGCCACCGCATTGGCGCCGTTGAGCACGGCCAGACGGCTGGCGCTCGACACTCCACCAAAGGCGAGATCCACAACCAGCGCGGTTGCGCGGTCGAACCGCCCTTCACGGGCTCCGGGCGGCAGCGCCTCGGCCAAAACACCAATCCGGGCAGGTGCGTCGAGCGTCGTCCGGGCGACATAGCCCTCGGCTTCAACGGAACTCGAGAGCACGATCTGCCGCCAGGGCGTGGCCAGCGCGGCGGCCTTGGCCCATCCGGTTTCCTCAATGCCGGAGAGAACCGGCAGATCGAGCAAGACCAGTTCCGGCGCAAAGGGCGCGCTGGCGTCAGTGGCTGGACGATGGGCAAATGGCTCCGCTGCGCCCGGGGCGACGCTACTCGCCTGCGCCACCGCCTCGATGCGGCGGATTTCGCCATCTTCGATGCGGGCTATCCGAAACCGGCTCGATGGCGCATTCTCCATCGATAGCCGGACCGTGTCACCCGGTTGCAGCCGCGCCGACTGAGGCGGCAGCGCAAACCGCAACTGACGGCGCTGCAGCCGGTGATCCTGCAACCAGCTGTCGGCGGTCTTGCGCGCGATGCCATGCTCCACCGCCAGACTCAGCGGCAGGTCATGCTGACGCACCGGTTCGCCTTCCAGCCGGCGCGAGCGCGCAGAGGCCGGCGCATAGTCGGCGAAGGGATCGGCTGCCAGCACGACCGCTTCATTGGCAAACTCACCGAGTTCACCGCGGATCTCCGCAAACAGCGGCCCCTCGCCCGGCTCGGCCACCACATCAATGTCGAGCGGAGCCGAGCCGCTTGTCAGCCGCGAGACAAATTCAAGACCAGCCGCACCTTCCCGGACATCAATGCAAAACGCCTCGATCAGCGGCTGCAGCACTGCGCGCACGGACACCGGATTTGAGATCACATGGCCTGTCACCACGCCGTCGACGCGATCAACGTTGAACTCCGTGACACCAGCTTCGCTCAGCACGCCGGCGATCAGATCCCTGAGAGCAACCGTGCCGAGCCGTCCGTTCAGCCAGTGCCCGGTGCGCCAGTTGGCTGCGTCGGCCCAAACCGAGGCGGACGCAGGAAACGCCGGATAGGGTCGCGTGTCCCAGGCCCAGAGGTGAATATGGTCGGTTGCAACCATGCCGTCGGCGTTGGCCGCTCCGGTCCAATGGGCAAGATGCGCTTCGAGAAACGCCCGCTGGACCAGATCATCCCGGCCGCCGCTGGAAAACCAGGGAACAGCGGCTTCCGACGATTTGGGATCTGGGAACAGGTTGGGCTGGTTGGCGCCCTTGTCGACGGCCGGGCAGCCAAGCTCGGTGAACCAGAACGGTTTGGAACCGGGAACCCATTGACTGGGGCTCGCCGCTTCGCTGCCGCCAATCCGGTCATAATGCTGGTTTTGCCACCAGCCGCGCAGATCCTTGACCCGGTAGATCCAGTCCTTGCCGGCAAGCCCGTCAGCAATCGGAACACGGTCGCGTGCATTCCGCCCTGCCTCATCGGCATAATACCAGTCATAGCCCTCGCCACCGGCGATCGCGGCGCGTAATGCGGCCGCGTCATTGGCAAATCCGGCACCGTCCGGGTTGCCGCTGGCAAGATCCGCATCGCGCCAGTCGCTCAGCGGCATGTAATTGTCGATCCCGACGGCGCCGATGGCCGGATGCGCCCAGAGCGGATCCAGATTGAAATAGACGTCACCAGACCCGTCATCGGGCCGGTAGCCGGCATATTCGCTCCAGTCGGCGGCGTAGGTGACCGTCGCGGCCTCCCCCAGCATAGCCTTGGCGTCAGCCGCCAGGTCGACCAACTGATCGACAAAGGGAAACGCGCCGGTTTCGTCACGCAGACGGGTCAGCCCGATCATCTCGGAGCCGATGACAAAACCATCGACGCCACCGGCAGCAGACGCCAGAGCTGCATGATGCAGGATGAACCGCCGGTAGCCGTCATCGCCGCCGCTCCAGCTCACGCTGTTGCCTGCCACACCAAAATGAGACGCCAGCGTCGCCCCGCAAAGTCCGGCAATTTCGCTGCGCATCGCAGCCGTCCCGTCCGGTGTGCCCGGCAATCCCGGCGCAACACTTGCCGTCATGCGCCCGCGCCAAGGATAGACCGGCTGTCCTGTATCGCCATCCGGATCGGGCAAATGGTTCCCCGCAGGCACATCCATCAACACGAAGGGATAGAGCACCACCTTGAGGCCGCGGGCCTTGAGATCACGGATCGCCTCGATCACCGAGGCATCATCCGGCGTGCCGCCATAGGCCGGGCCGCCATTGCTCGTGGAGACCAGATGCGCGGTAGCGCGGGTGCGCCCTCCAACCTTCCACGGTCTGGTTTCACCCTGCCTGACAGGCACCTCGACACCGGGACGAAAGCGGCAATGGCTGGCGCGCAGATCATCGCCGAACCAGGCCGAGACCAGCGCCACGGATTTGAGGTTGGGGCACAGGGCCTGCAACTCGTCAATCGACTGGATCCAGTCCGTCGAGGCCAGACGCATGTTGCGGTTGAGCAGCCGAGCAGATCCGACGCCGAGCGTTTCGCTTACCTGTGTCGTCGCATAGCCATGCTCGGTCGATCCCGGGATCAGCGCCACCGCCTCGATTGCAGCTTCCAAGGCGCCCACCGGGCGAACCACCTCGAACTGCAGCGCCGGGATGCGATTGCCGAAATCATCAAGCGGCAGCCGTTCAAACACCACATAGGCAAGCCCGCGCCAGGCCGGGACCTTGCCCGCGCCCTGCTTGGCTTCAATCAGCGGATCGGGCAGTTGCGTGGAGGTGCCGTGGTAGACCCGCATGCCGAGGCTTTCGAGATCAAACTCCCGGCCATCGGCCCAGACCCGGCGGACAGAAGCGACGGGGCCTTCACACAGTCCCAGGGCAAAATTGGCATGATAATGATAGCGCTCGACCTTCGGCCCGCCGCCCTTGCCGCCCTGGCGCTCCCGCGTCACGGTCTCCTCGAACCGGGTTGCCCAGATCAGCGCGCCTGCGATCCGCATCGTGCCGTGCACCCTGAGAATGGGCGAGCCTTCATCAGCCGAGGGAATGCGCGCGCCGCTCAGCCCCCGCCCGGCAATGGTGCGGGTGGAGTTGATCAGCGACGTGTCGAGCATGCCGCCCACGGTCGCGCCGATCGCCGAGCCGATGGCAGTGCCAACCGGGCCGAAAAGACTACCCAGTGACGCTCCGGCCACCTGCAGCAGGATGGTCGCCATGTCGATACCTCATGTTTCAGTCTGCTATTTTCAGTTTGTCAGCGGAATCCGGTGCACGGCGGCAATCCGCCGCCGCCAGGAGGGAACCAGCACACTTTCGATGACACCCACGGCTTCGTAAGCGTGGATGAAATGATCCGGGCCCGAGAGAATGCCCGCATGCTTGGCCGAAGCGCCGCTCAGCCAGCGGAACAGAAGAATGTCGCCTGGTACAGCCTCCGACAGCGCAATGGGCTCACCGCAATGCATCCGCGCGGCAATGATCAGGCGGTCACGGCCTGATCGTTCTGCCCAGTCCGGCGCATAGGCGCCCGGCTCTTGTGCTGGCAGTCCCGTCACCTCGGCCCAGACGCCGCGTACCAGGCCAAGACAATCGCAACCCACGCCCTTGCGCGATCCCTGGTGGCGGTAGGGCGTTCCGATCCATGCCCGCGCTGCGGCAACAATACGCTGCCCGTTCCGGTCATCGTTCATGGCACGATTGGCCGGCCGTCATGGACCGTGTCCGCATCGGCATATCCGTAGGCGAAGTCACTGCCGGGCAGATAGGGAAAACCCTGAAAATTGAGTCCGTTGCCGAACTTGGCTGAACAGGTTTCGAACGCCTTGTCGCAGCCCGCCGACACCGCCAGCTGATCACCGGCTGCGGGCAGCCGCGCCAGCGGCGACCACAGCGCAAGGCGTGCGCCGGCTGCTTCCACCGTGTGGCTCGAAATGTCGGCTGACACGCCGGCAAGCAGGCCGTCTGAAAACCGCACGCGGCCATTGGAGAACCACCCTGCCGGCCGGTCTTCAAGACCGCTGACGATCACGGTCATCTCGTCACTGACGGCAACGATTGTCCCGGTCATGGTGAAGGGTGCTGACGAAATATCTTTGGTGCAGCGCGCATCTCCGAGATCGGCGTCGCAGCGCCGGCCATACAGCCGTCCATGGGGCTGATCGAGCTGGGCCGCAAGGCTGCGCAATTCAACCGTAAACGCCTCACCGGCGGTGCGGACCTCCCCCAGTTGCCGTGTCGAAAGCAGGACATGATCGCCCGGGCTCTGCCAGTTGACCAGAAAGGTCTCGACCCGCGCGCCGTCATAGCGCCCCAGCGCCAGATCATCAGCACTGATGGCCGCAGCGGAAAAAGCCCCGGCGACATCGGCGGCGTCGGCTTCCAGTCCCAGCCCGGTTTCCACTTCACTGGCCCGAAAGCCGGTGGCGGCGGAAAACACCACGCCGTCAAATTCAAGGTCATGGTCATGCTCGGTGAAGCCCAGCACCAAACCGTCAGTCCGGATCAATCTCCAGGCATGGCAGGTGGTGGTCGATGTCTGCTCCAGATGCGTGGCAAGGGATTCCGGCAAGGTTCTCATGGCTTGATCTCCACCAATGGAACGGTTGGCACCGAGCCGGCCTTGAAAGCGGCAAGGCTGATCTCGATGCGATCGGTGTCAAAACGCACAGGAATGTCGAACCCATAGCCTGCGGTCACCACCGCACCCAGTGCGGGCGTTGACCCCGGCGCAACCGTCACCAGGCCGGTGGCGTGATCCACCGCATAGTCGCCCGGATCCAGAGCCACACCATCAATGGCCAGCACCACGCTGGCCTGGCCGGGTTTTTCGATGCGGCGCGTTGTTGCTCCGCCGGCATCCGAATAGGTTTTGATCAGTTGAAACAGCCGGTTGCTGCCATCTCCGGTTCCAATCTGCTGGTCAGTGGCAGTGACCGCCTGCTCCGGCGGCGCCGAGGCATGATCCACCGGGTCGCGAAAGCGGAAGCCGTAGAGCTGGCCACGCCGCGCCTCGAAAAACGCGGTGAGCTGGTAGAGATCCTCGAGCCCGCGCAACCCGGTTCCCGCATCATAGCGCCGCCGCGCGTCGGCCCAGCGGGCATTGCGGGTCTCGCCGCCATTCGACAGCGCCACAATATCGGTGCGCCGTCCCGGCCCGCCGCTGGCGCCCAGTGACAGCCGCAGCGGAAACAACACGTCATGAAAACCATTGCTCATGCCCAACCTCCCGCTTCACAGTCCACGACGGCCGCGGCCGACCGCGCGGGCCAGCATCGCGGTCACCTGTGCCTCTGACTTGGAAAAACTCGCTGCATCCGGCGTCGTGACATTGAAAGTCACCTGCACCGGTTGCGTTGCGCCGCCCGACGCCACGCCAAGCCTGCCGTCCGGCCCGCGGCTCAACGGCAGGATCGCCTCCGCCCCCGCCTCGCCCATCAGCCCGACATCGGCGCCCTGCATCGGAAACAGCGACGGTCCGCCGACCACGCCGCCATCGGCAAAGGCCGTCAGACGGCCCGGCACGCCACCCTTGGCAAACGGCAGCAAGCGGCCAAGACTGCCACTCAATCCGGCAATCGAATTGCTGACAAGCTGGTCCAGCGGACGCATCCCCGCATCCAGCGCAATGCCAACCATGCGTTTGCCCAGTGTGCGCAACACATCATCGAGAGCGCGGCCGTCAACGGTGGCGGATTTCAGGGCGCCCGACAGCGCCCCGCCGAAGGCATCAGCTTTCTGCGTGAGTTCATCCAGCGCCTGATCGGCACCGTTTAAATCCAGCTGCACATCGACATTCAGGTTCGGCTCATCAGCCATCGTCAGGGTCCTTTGCAGTTGCAACGTCCGGTTTTCCGATGCTGTCCGGAAACAGCGCCATCAGCTCTTCCAGCTCTTGCCGGGTGGAGGTCGCAGGCCTGGGGCTTGCGCCCAGCAGTGCGTGGAGTTCTGGCAGGCTCAGCCGCCAGAACGCATCGGGTGTCAGCCGCAGGTGGCCAAGGCCGAAGCGGATCACGGACGCCCAGGGGAAAAACGTCCGGTCCGGCATCGTCACCTTCCTGCCACCTGCGGCGCGGGAGGGTTTGGCCCGATGTCCGGCCCTGCGCCCGCCCGATCTGGCAATTGTCTTGAGTCCTCTGCCGCTTCGGCCCCGCCAAAACTGACCCACAGCAGTTCCGTGGCAATCCGGGCGAAGCCTGCCGCCCCGCCCTCGGTCGACATCACGGCCACATCCTCGTCACTCACCCGGTTGCCCGCGCCGCGCAGCCCGGCCCCAACGATCCGGATGATGTCGCCCGCCGAAAGCTGGCCGGCTTCAAACCGGCCCGCCAGTTCACCCAGATTGGCGACACCAAAGGCGCTTTCGAGTTCGGCCAGCGCGCCAAGCGTGAGACACAGGAGACGGATCTCGCCATCGAATTTTGCCGCAATCTCGCCGCGGTGGCGGTTGGGGTGCACGCTCATTACCGCCTCACACCGCCGCAAAGCCGAGTGCACCGGCCGATTCCAGCGCGATCTCGAAGGTCATCTCGCCGTCGTGGCGTCCGGCATATTCGAGTGCGATAATCTGGAACGGCCCGGTGACGGTGCCGAAATCCGGTATCGCCACCTGCCAGTCGCGGATCTCGCTGGCAAAGAACACGCTGCGCGTCAGCGCGTCGCTGGCCTGATCCTTGAACAGCCCGCCGCCCGACAGCGACGCCCGCTGCACGCCGGCGCCGCCGAGCAATTCCCGCCAGCGACCGGCGGATTCGGCGTCGGTGATGTCGACGGCTTCGGCATTGAACGCCAGCCGCCGGGCGCGCAGGCCGGCGATGGTCACGAAGCTTCCGCCATCATCGATCTTGATGAGCAGGTCCTTGCCTTTCTGGGCGGTCATTGAAGTGTCCTTTCAAACTCTGGATTTGCTTTCTTGCAGCAAGCGCCGTTCACGGTTCGGTCACCGCACGAAACCTCAGCCGCGCCACATGCAGCGCGGTTTTGGGCGCACGGCGGCTCACCGTGCGTTCGTGGCGGAGATTGATGAGGGCCGCGCCCTCCAGCGCCAGATCGGCGTCATGCAGGGCTGCGCGCACCGCATCGGCAAGCTCCACCGCCTGCTTGCGGCCATTCTGTTTGGTCCAGGCCTCGATCTCGAAGCGATGCTCGCTGCCATCTGAATCGCCGGCGGAAAAATCCGTGGTCGTCATCTCGCCCAGCACCAGATAAGGCGGTTCGGCGCGGGTGATCTGCCGGTCAAAAATCCGGTCCGCGCCTATAATGGCGAGCAGGCCAGGATCCGATGCCAGCCGCTCGACCACGGCAGTCTGCAATGCATTGGCGCTCATGGCTCACTCTCCTCGCATTCGCAGATCAGGTAACGGCGTGTCTCGTCGGGATCGCGGACCGTGCGAATGAGCAGAGGACGGCCCCGATGCACAAAGCGCATGGCGTGGCTCACATCCTCGCGATACCGGATGGTGACCCTGTGAGTGAGTTCAGCGGCGGCGGCACCGGCTGTTTCGCGGGCTCTTGCGCGCAGCGGTTCGATCCGGCCCCAGAGACTGGCAATCACCTGCCAGTCCTCGGCCACGCCGCCCTGACCGTCGGACACGGCATGGTCGTCTTCCAGAACCAGCCGGGCGCTCAGCCTGCCGGGGTCGACGAACAGCGCGTCCATCACAGCACCTTCCGCAACCACGGCGCAACCAGCCGCTCATAGCCCGGCGGAACCGCCGCCGGCTGCATGTCCGGCGTCACCGCTCCGCGAAACTCGTAGAGATAGGCCGCATGCATCAGGATCGCCCGCTTCAGCTCCGGCGGCACATCCGTGCCTGCACCGAAGCCCGCGGTGAACTCGATCTCGATGCCGTTGATCGCCTGGCCGGGACGCAGCCGCTCCCGGATCACCAGCCGCGCGGGCCGCGCCGTGCCGTCCAGCAGCAGGCCGCTGAGATCCTGCGCCTGGGCGACGCCGTCGGCGTCATAAATCAGAATCGCATCAATGGTTTGAACCGGGGCTCTCATCAACTGAATCACGCCGCCCTTGGGCCAGTCATCGAGAGCCAACCGGAAACCCTGGCTTATCAGCGCGGTGCCGGTGACATTTTCAAGATGGGCGCGCGCCACCCGGATCAGGCCTGCAAGCAGGTCATCCTCGTCGGTGGCGTCGATGCGCAAATGTGCCTTCAACTCGGCAAGCGTCACCGGTTCCGCCAGCGGCGGATCGGTCTGGATCAGGGTCATGGCAGTCTCCGGGGATCAGTGTTGTCTGCGGCTCAATTCCCTCCCCCGGAAACCGGGAGAGGGCTTGCTCGGGAGGAACAGGCTCCGTCAGGCGGCGAATTTCAAAAGCTTGATCGCCTCGAAATTCTGCACCCCGCCGCCGACCCGCTTGGTGGTGTAAAACAGCACATAGGGCTTGGCCGAATAGGGATCGCGCAGGATGCGCACCCCGGTGCGGTCGACCACCAGATAGCCGCGGCGGAAATCGCCAAAGGCAATCGACGCCGAATCCGCGGCGATATCGGGCATGTCCTCGGCCTCGACCACCGGGAAGCCCATCAGGGCTGCCTGCTGGCCCGCGCCCGCCGGCGGCGTCCAGAGATAATTGCCGTCGGCATCCTTGAACTTGCGGATCTGGGCCTGGGTCTTGCGGTTCATCACGAAGCGCCCGTTCTGCCTGTGCCCGGCTTTCAGCGCATAGATCAACTCGACCAGCCGGTCTGACGGATCGGCGCCAAAGCTGCCATCCATGCCGGTGGCGATATGGCCGAGATTGCCCCAGCTCCAGCTGCCGTCGTCAACGCTGGGATAGTCGAGAAACCCGCGCGGCTTGTTGGCGCCGTCACCGCTGACAAAGGCTGCGCCTTCCTGCTCGGCGAATGCGGCTTCCACTTCGGCCGCGATCCAGCCCTCGATGTCGAGCGCTCCATCCTCGATCAACGAGGCGGTGGCGGCCGGCATGGCGTAAAGCTCCATGGTCGGAAACTGCAGCTCGGCGAGTTGCGGCGTCGCGGTCTCCGGCCGCGCATCGGTCTCGCCCACCCAGCCGGTGGCCATGCCATCGATCGCGAAAGGTTTCTTCAGCACCGCGCCCGAGACCTGCCGCACCGTGGCGATCGAGCGGATCGGCGACAGCTCGGAAAGCCGTCGGCCGATCTCGCTGTCAAGCTCGTCCGGCACCAGATAGCCGCCATCGGCATCGCTGCCCGCCGACATGGTCTTGAGTTCGGCCTGTCGCAGTCCCGCCTCGTCGCCGCGGCGTACATAGGCATTAAAAGCCTGGCGAACCGGACCCGGTCTGGCGCCGCCGCCACGGCCGAGATCAGGGCGGGCATGCTTGACCGCAAGCGCGTCAAGCGCACGTTTCTGCTCATCAAGCGCGCTGTCGATACGCGCCATCTTTTCCTCGGTGATCACATCAGCGCCGCCGCGCCGTTCGATCTCGGCCAGCCGCGCGTCATTGGACTGCTTGTACAGTTCAAACGCGGACATGAAGTCCTCGAAGGCGGCAGACATATCTGCGTCGACATGTTTGGTTTCGGGCGCACGCCCGGTCTTGCTCAAGGTGGTCATGTGTCGTCCTTTCAAATGAGGAAACTGGACGGAACCGGACAGCGCGCTCGTCAAGGCGCGCAGCCGTGTCTCCAGCCGTTTGAGATCCTCCGGCGCAGCGTCCTGCCTGTCCGAAAGCGCGCCGAAGCCGCGGGCAATCAACCCGCGCGCCTGGCGTCTGGTCAGCCCCGCATCCCGCGTGAGCCGGCGTTCAAGTTCGCGTATTGTCAGTGACGGGCCCGGCGCAGCCGCTGACGGAGGCCTTACTCCCGCCGCCTTGACCGCGGTCACCCGCGCTCCGGGCTGCATCGGAAATGTCACCACCGAGATTTCCCACAGGTCGGCGCTCAGGATCCGCCGCACCCCGGCCTTGGCCTCGGTGCGGGCGCGCAGGGTCTGGAACCCGATCGACAGCCCGTCGAGCGCGCCGGATTTCATCAGCTCATGCACTTCGCGGGCGCGGGCCACGCCGAGCGCCAGCTTGCCCTCGACATGCAGCCCGCGCTGATCCTCGCGGATCGACAGCCAGCGGCCGATCGGCTGGTCCGGATCATGCTGGAAGAGCATGCGCACATCGGCAGCACCGCGGCGTTTGAGCGAAGCGGTAAAGGCGCCGGGCTCGATCACGTCGCGGCCCAGATCAACCGCGCCGAACAGGCTTGCATAGCCTGAAAAATGGCCGTCACCGCTGACGTCCTCCAGTGCCAGATCGACGTGTTTGTGCTGCCGTCCGGATGCGCTCCAGTCCGTTGTCATGGATTTGTCCTTCATGTTGTCGAGATGTGTCGGGCGTCCGGTGGCCGGGCACCAACGCTCAGTGCTTCGGTCCCGATCCGCGCCCGGTCCTGTCGGCAATGCGGGCCAGCGCGCCCAGCACCCACCAGGCGGTCATGCTGGCGGCAGCCGATCCGGTCAGCAGTGTTTCGGCCGGCGACAGAAGCTCCGCCACCCCCATCCACTGCGCCAGCGCCGCGCCTGCCGGTGCGCCGAACACCAGGCCGGAGACAATGCCGGCGACGCCGCGGGCCACGGCCTCGCGCGCACCCTTTGGCATCATGTAGGCAAGCGAGACCAGCGCCCCGGCCACGGCGCCTGCGATGCGGGCGGCCAGCATTGCCGGTTCCGGATCCATGCTTTGCATCGCTTCACCTCCTCCGCCTTTGGCGGTCAGAACCGGCTCACAGTTTGATTCAGGCACTTGCCTTTTTGAGTCCGGTTCAGCCGGCAACACGCTGATATCCCACAGCTTCCCGCTTTTCCTCATCGGTGAGGAAATCGGCCGCGCCGACCCGCGCCCACACTCCGTCACGCTCGGCAGACAGTCCCGGCAGGCGGTCGGCGTCATAGTCGATCCTCAGCCCGGCGCCGTGAATGGGCTGCAGCCAGGCTGTCAGCGCGGCGGCCGTCCGGTGCACCAGCGGCAGCACGGTGAGACGGCAGAAGGCGCGGTTGGCCTCCTGGTAATTGGCGTAGGTCAGATCGCCGGGAATGCCCAAGAGCATCGGCGGCACGCCGAGCGCCAGGGCGATGTCGCGCGCCGCCCCGTTCCTGGCCTCGATGAAATCCATGTCGCGCGGCGTCAGTCCCATCGCCTTCCAGTCGAGCCCGCCCTCCAGCAGCATCGGACGGCCGGCGCGGCGCGCACCCTGATAGCCGTCCTCAAGCTCGGCCTTGAGCCGCTCATATTGCTCGGGCGTCAGATTGCCGCCGTCCTTGGGCTGGTAGACCAGCGCGCCCGATGGCCGGGCCGAATTGTCGAGCAGCGCCTTGTTCCAGCTCATCGCCGCATTGTGCAGATCGAGCGCCATCAGCGCTGCCTCCAGCGGTGCAAATCCCAGGTGATCATCGAGCGGGTGGAACAGTTTCAGATGAAGCAGCCCCGGCCCCTCCTCCGGCGTCACGGCAAAGCGTTGTCGCCTTCCGCCGGCCTGATGCTCATAGGCCGTGGGCCAGCCGTCGCTGCCCGCAATCACCCGCATCCGGTCGGGGCGCAGCAGTTGAAGTCCAGCCACATGACCACCGGCGCTGACCGGGTTGATCCAGGCATTGCCTGACAGCACCAGATGGCCGTAGAGCGTTTCGAAAAACCCGTCGCCCGCCCCATTCGGATCAGGCCGGTGAAGCAGATCGAGCACCGGATGCCGCTCCTGCTCGCGGCCTCCGTCAAACACCAGCCAGGGCACCGAGGCGGCGGCCTCGGCAATCATCCGCGTGGCCCGGTGCGCCACCGGATTGCGCATGAATCCCTCGCGGGAAATCGCCGCATAGCTGCGCCCGCTCCATTGCGCACCCGAATCTCCCGCCAGCGCGGCAATCGCGCCGGGCAACCAGTGTTTCGCCGCGGGTGCCTTCAGCGCTTTGGCAGATGTCCAGGGAAGCCGAAATCCGAATGCCATGTCTCTCACCCTTTCAAGGCTCTGGAATCAAAAACCCCGCCGAGGCGACCCGGCGGGGTGTGAACTTGGTCTGTGTGTCTGACCGGTCCTCCGGCCAGCTTCAGCCGATGGCCGCAGCCGCGCTCTTGAAATCGGCTGCAATGCGCAATTCCCGGATCGGCCGCACCGCCTCGATCGAGCGCTGATACAGCGGATCGGCCTTGTAGGCGGCAAGGGCAGCCTCATCGTCAAATTCGCCATAGACAACGAAATCGACCGGCTCTGAAATCGCATCCTGGTTGAGATTGCGGCCGATTTCGAAAAAGCGGGCATGAGGGGTTGCCGCCAGCATTTTGAGACCCTGCTCGACGCGGTCGCGGTCCTTGGGATCCTTGGCGTTGAAAAACACGATATGGCGAATCATGGGCGCTTCCTTTCAGTCCTGAATGCGCCGTCCTGATCCTCCGTCCGGCCAGAATTGGCAACCGGCAACAGCGCGCCCGCTCGCAAATGCCGCACCCGCCAGTTCGGGGACAGTGTACTTTTTCGAGCGACGCCCGAAAAAGTACACTGTCCCCGAATTTTCACAATTGCCTCACCTGCGGTTCCCCCCGCCGGTTCAGCAGCAACTCGGTCAGCGCCCAGACCAGCGCATCGAGCCGATCCGGAGACCGCCCCGACGACAGCCCGTCGGGGCCGAAATCGCACATCTGATCCTCCAGCGCCGCAAAGTGGCCGGCATGGACCACCCGGCCCTGCTCGTAGAGGGCCGCCACCGGTTCTGCGCGCAGCCATTTGCCGCGCGTCGCCCGCACGGTTCTGACCGGCAGCGCCGGATCGACGGTGCGCAAGACGCTGGTGACCATGTCGCCGCCCTGATTGATCTCGGCCACCACGCAATCGGCGTCAAATCTGCGGTAAAGCCTGCTCACCGCGCCCGCCCAGGCCGACGGGCTGGCGCCTTCCACCGAGCCATCGGCCAGCACCACCGCCCGGCCCTCCGCCTCGAGCCCCACCGCAACGATGCCGCAGCAGGAACAGCGGGCGTCACTGACCGCCGGCGGATCGACCGCCACCACGATGCGGCCGAGCGGCCCGTGATTGCGCACGATCAGCGCCTCGATCTGCTCGCGCCGCCACAGCCCGTCCTCGCGGTCGGCGATCAGCTCGCCATCGAGTTCCTGCCGCCCCAGCCGTGTGCCGCCATAACGCGCCCGAATGGCGTCGAGAAAGCCTGCCGCCAGATGCTGCGCATTGTCTTGTGTCCTGATCCGCGTCACCCGCGTGGCCTGATCCTTGACCAGCGCCAGCATCAACGGCGTCGCCCTTGGCGTTGTCGTCACCAGCTGGCGCGGATTGGTGCCAAGTCTCAAGCCGAATTGCAGCATGTCCCAGGTCTCGCGGCTGTGGCGCCATTTGCCCAGTTCATCGCACCAGGCCAGATCGAATTGCGGTCCCCGCAGGCTTTCGGGATCCTCGGAGGAAAACATCTGCGCCACCGCGCCTGAGGGCCAGACCAGCCTGCGCCGGGTTGCCTCGAAGCTCGGACGCTGATGCCGCGCCAGACCCAGAATTCCCGACACCCCGTCGATCATCACCTCGCGGGCGTCGCCAAATGTTTCCGCCACCAGGGCAATGCGGCCGTCCTTGCCCAGACCCGGCATTTCGCCGGAGGCGAGAGCATGCACCCATTCGGCGCCGGCGCGGGTTTTGCCGGAGCCGCGCCCGCCCATCAGCAGCCAGGTGCGCCAGTCGCCTTCCGGCGGCAATTGTTCGGGCCGGGCGGCAAGCTGCCAGTCACGGGCGTTTTCCACCAGCGCCTGATCGTCAAGCCGCTGCAGATGCGCCGCCACCAGGGCCTCGACACTCACCGGATCCGTCACGTCACACCCATGCGAAACTGAATCACAAAATCCGTCCAACTGTCTGCATTTTTTGCCATCTTCAGCGGTGCCGGTGGCCTGCCCAGCTTCATCCGGCTGCTTTTGCCGCCTTGGCCGCGGCGTGTAGAGCAGCAGGTTGCGAACCGGCCTCGGCCGCCTGGAGGCGGGCCGTTTCCAGACGCTGCTCCTCAACGCCACCGCCATGGACCGGATTGTCATGGGTCTTCCTTTCGCGCTCCACTCGACAGACCTCAGCAAGTCTCTGGTTCCGCGGTGACGGCTCCATTATGGCGTCGATCATTTCAGCGATATCCCGCCATCCCTCATGCCTGACCCCGACCCGGCATCCAGCCTGCACACATCCTTGCGCTGAGATAAATCTTCCTGCCCGGTGTCCCGCCTCACTCTGCGACATCCTCAACCAGGCCTGCCATCTGCTGCACGGCGCTGTCACCGGGCCGCCGTTTCCGGCCCGCCCGGAACCTGTCCGCTCTGACCCTGTGCTGTCTGTTCACCCGCCCGCTCCAGCGCCAGCCGTTCGGCGGCGGCGAGGATCAACTGCCGCACCGTCTGGCGCAGTTGCTCACGCTCGTCCGCACTCAAACCCTGCCGCGCCGCGCCGGCCTGATCCTGTGCAATCAGCCGTTCCATCTGGTCGATCTTTTCCAGCGTGCGGGCGATCAGCGCCACCTGGTCCACCGCCGCCTTGCCCTCCGCTCCCTCGGTGCCAAGCCGTGCCGCCTCGCGGTCCAGCACGGCGCGCATGTGCATGAGCATCCGTTGGGTGCTGCCTGTCAGCAACGTCGATGCCGCCCGATTCCCATCCGCTGCGGGCGGACCTGCCCCGTCTTCCGCCACCGCGTCCTGCTGCTTGAGCTCGAGCGGTTCGAGCGCCAGCACGTGATCGATCAGCTGGTCGATCAGCACGTTCTCGGCGCTGCCGCCCTCCGCGCAAAACCCCGCGCCCGCCACCGCCGCATGCCCAGACGCGCCGCGCATTTCGGACAGCATGGCGCGCCCGGCACCCAAAAAGGTCTCGGTCATCACAGCCTCGCAAAATTCAGACAAACCCGGCCATTAGCGGCCAACAAAAAAGCGCCCCGGAAAACCAGAGGCGCTTGGCGCAGACGACAATTCTCAAACGGCCCAACCGCGTCAAGGCAACCTGACCCGGCACACAGCCGCCTTCGCCCCAACCACCGTTTCCGGCGCATTTCTGTGACGATGACATAACCCTACCAAACCACCGTGACGCCGTCAAGGATTATTTTCCTATTTTTTTGACATGGTGTTTCACTGACGACAAAAATGCAGGGTAATTCGCGACAGGCCGGCACAGACGCTGAGCAAATTGAAATCACGCCCGAGATGATTGAGGCTGGGTTTAGGGTTCTTCGCGAGTCCGGAATAGCGGATGAGTATTCTCAGGCGGATAAGTGCACGGTCGCTGATATATTTCGCGCCATGTATCATCTATCGGGATTGGGAATGAAGTAGCAGACGCTTCCATGTGATGAGCGGTGAACATGTTTACGGCTCGGCTCGTGAAGTCTGCCTTGAAAATGAATTCAATAAGGTGACTGTCTGACTTTGGTTCTGCATTCGAGCCAGACCAGAAATTGGGCGGGGTAAGGGATAGTGCCCTACTACCCATATCGGTGTTTATGCTTGTCTTGATGTGCCAGTGTACAATTTCGTTTCGGAGGCCATCCAAGCCTTGTATGAGGTTCATGAGGCCTTTTTTGTGGTGAGTTTTTGGGATCCCAAACCAGAAATGGTTGCATGCATCGCCAAAGCGCCTCTTGATCAGGTCTTCAATAATCCGATTTCTGGAGCTTGCATTTGTAATCCGAAAGAAGATGAGTGAGGCTACATCACGTTCTGTTCGTGCGAGAGCTGCAAAAAGAAATGCCATCGCTTGTTCGAGCTGCGCATACTCATCGATGGCTTTGGCTCTGAGGATGAGGAAATCGCCCGCATTATCGGCTGATTTACCAAGATCGAGTTCAACCATGACGAACGACTCCAAAAAAACAGACCAGGAAAAGGGCGACGAGGTTTTGCGCCGCCTGTTGAAAACCCCTCCGAAACCAAAAGAGGGCACAGATAGACCCTCTTCCTCTAGGGAAGGCGAGGATCAGGAGTAAGTCGCCCCGATTTCTGGGATACTTTCGAACCCTGTGTGCTGATCAGCACCACACTTATTGCACTTGAGGCTTAGCCCGTAACTGCGGGAGCTAGTGGCTTGAAGAAAAGACTTTTGACCATTTTGATAGCAATTTGCGCAAATTGCGTGAGGGGGGTCTCCGTTTGCCATCATCGGGTCCAAAACGTAGGCCAAAACCCTATGTTTCCCGAGTGGTTTCAACTTGTAGCGCTGCTTTTCAGCTTCCCAATTTTCAAAGCGCATCAAGCTCTTTTCAAGTTCACGTATGCGCTCAATCAGAAGCGCTTCGTGTTGTTGGGCTTCCATGAGTTTGCCGGTGAAATCAATGATAAGCGAATTTCGCGCTGCAGCATCTTTGACGTCAAGGAGTTGCTTGCCGAGTCCTACAATCGTAGAAAAGCCCTTATATCCCGCATAGAGTTCACCGATCAAAAGAATCACTCCTTTTTTGGTCGATGATACTTCTTCTTGCGAAGATATAGGAGTCGTCGTGCTTCCTGCTTAGGCGTGACCGGCTTTACCAATCCGCCGAAAGGTCAGACGCTTGCCGCAACCGGCTTCAACCAGCCTATACCTCTTACACCCCCTCGGGCTCCACCCTAACCTTCAATCCCAGCGCCTTGATCACGCCAAACAGGGTCGACATGCGCGGGTCGCCTTTCTCACTGAGCGCCTTGTAGAGCGCCTCGCGGGTCACGCCTGCGGTTCGGGCTATGTCGCTCATTCCGCGCGCCTTGGCTATGTCGCCGAGAGCTGCTGCAAACAGTGCCGGGTCGCCCTCGGCGAGGGCTGCATCCAGATAGGCTGACACCATCTCCGGGCTGTCCAGAAACTCAGCAGCGTCAAAGGGTTGGGTTGTCAGTGTCATTCAAAGCTCCTTGGCCAGTTTCCATGCCGTCTTGATGTCCGCCTGCTGCCGGGATTTGTTGCCGCCGCACAGCAAAATGACCAGCCGCTCATTCCGCATGGCGACATAAATCCGGTATCCCGGACCATAATCCACCCGCATTTCGCTAACGCCCTGCCCCACCGGCTTGATGTCGCCCGGATTGCCAAGCGTCATTCGTCTGATCCGCACCAAAATCCGCGCCTTGGCTTCCTTGTCGCGCAACTTGGCAAGCCATTTCGCAAACACCTCAGTTTGGCGAACTTCCAACATGTGTGAAATATAGTTCACATGCAGCGAGCAATCAACCACCGCAAAATGCCCACAAAAAAACCGCCAGAGAATACTCTCCGGCGGTCAGGTGTGCTTCGATCTGGAGGATGAAGAACGTATGGCTAGGCGATGGCGACGATGCCCAGGACGGCAAGCAGGAAAAGGACCAGCACGATGCCGATCAGCAGTTTCGCGCCGGTCAAGGCTGCGCCGGACAGGCGGCCAAAGCCGAGCAGGCCTGCAACCGCAGCAACAATAAGCAATATAAGGATCCACTGGATCATAAGGTAACCCTCCGTTTGGCAATATCGGGGGGTCAACGCAGGTCGGCGCCTTTGGTTCCCTCAGGAGGATTTATTTCACCGGCCGGCTCAAAGCTCCTCGCCCGGCCAGTCGACGAGATAGTTTTCAAACTCCTCGACATCGACATCAAGCTCGCTGACGGTGCTGCCGCGCACCGAAGCGCCGGACTCGTGCACCGTGTCGGGATCGCCCGAGACCAGCGGATGCCACCAGTAGAGGTCGGCGCCTTCGCGCACCAGCCGGTAGCCGCAGGTTGGCGGCAGCCAGCTGATGGTGTCGACCTGCGCCGGCGTCAGCCCGATGCAGTCGGGCACTGTCGCCTGGCGGTTTTCATAATCGGTGCAACGGCAGCTGTGGCCGTCGAGCAGACGGCAGGCAATATTGGTCCAGGCGATTTCGCCGGTGTCCCAGTCTTCCAGCTTGTTGAGGCAGCAGCGGCCGCAGCCGTCGCACAGGCTTTCCCATTCCTGCTTGGTCATCTGGCTGAGCGTCTTGGTCTTCCAGAAGGGTTTGGCGTCCATTGCCTCGTTCCTTTTTGTCAGTCTCGCAGGCACAACAGAGCGCTCGCGGCTTGTCCTTTGACTGAAAATGATCCAAAAGCATAGATCAAAGGGGCAAAACTGTGGTGCTATCGTGCATCCGGACAAGCAACGCGCGGCGATGTATGCCGCCGCCCGCAATGGAACCGACCCGTGCAAGACCCGTTCAACCAGGAAAACCGGCCCCGCAAGCGCTCCAACATCCTGCTCCGCATCGATTCCTGGATTGATTCCTCGATCTGGAACGCCGGTTTTCGTGCCGGCGAAATCTGGGAAGAGATCACCATCTTCTTCCGCCGTTTCCGCACCCGGGGGGTCTGGAAAGCGGTGTTCGAGATCGCCGGGGAAGGCATGAACGCGGGCACTGCGGGCTTCGTGCTGCTTCTGGCGCTGGCGCTTCCGGCCTTCGAGGAAACCGCCGGAGACTGGCGCGCGCGCGATGATTTCGCCGTCACCTTTCTCGACCGCTACGGCAACGAGATCGGCCATCGCGGCATCATCCACGAGGATTCCGCTCCCGTCGACCAGTTGCCCGATCATTTCATCAAGTCGGTGCTGGCAACCGAGGACCGGCGCTTTTTCGATCACATCGGTATCGATTTCCTCGGGCTTGCCCGCGCCATGACCGAAAACGTCAAGGCCAATTCGGTGGTCCAGGGTGGTTCCACCATCACCCAGCAATTGGCCAAGAACCTGTTTCTGACCAATGAGCGGACGCTGGAACGCAAGATCAAGGAGGCGTTTCTCGCCTTCTGGCTCGAGGCCAACCTGTCGAAGAAGGAAATTCTCCGGCTCTATCTCGACCGCGCCTATATGGGCGGCGGCACCTTTGGCGCGGCAGCGGCGGCGCAATTCTATTTCGGCAAGGACATCACCGAAGTCTCGATCGCGGAATCGGCAATGCTTGCCGGTCTGTTCAAGGCCCCTGCCCGCTACGCTCCGCACATCAACCTGCCTGCGGCCCGGGCGCGCGCCAACGAGGTCCTGTCCAACCTGGTTCAGGGCAACCTGATGACCGAGGGCCAGGTCATCGGCGCACGGCGCAACCCGGCCAGCGTGATTGACCGCGGCGACCACGACGCGCCGGACTATTTCCTCGACTGGGCCTTTGACGAGGTCAAGCGCATTGCCGGCGGGTTCAAGCAGCATTCGCTGATCGTGCGCACGACGATTGACCCGGGCATGCAGGAAGCAGCCGATGCGGCGGTGGAAACCGGCCTGCGCCAATATGGCGAGCGCTATCGCGCCAGTCAGGCCGCGCTGGTGCTGATCGAGAATGGCGGTGCGGTGCGCGCCATGGTCGGTGGCCGCGATTACGGCGAAAGCCAGTTCAACCGCGCCTCCCGCGCCCTCAGGCAGCCCGGCTCGTCGTTCAAGATCTACACCTATTCGCTGGCCATGGAAAAGGGCATGACGCCCGACAGCCCGATCACCGATGCGCCGATCCACTGGGGCAACTGGAACCCGCACAACTACTCCAATGGCTATCGTGGCCGGATCGACATCAAGACGGCGCTCGCAAAATCGATCAACACCATCCCGGTCCGCATTGCCAAGGAGAGGCTGGGCGAGGATCCGATCGGCCAGATCATGGAGCAGGCGAAGAAATTCGGTGTCGAGACCCCGATCCGCCGCGACGTGACCATTCCCATCGGCACCTCGGAAGTCACCGTGCTCGATCAGGCGACCGCCTATGCGGTGTTTCCGACCGGCGGTTTCCAGTCGCGGCGGCACGGCATCGCGCAAATCGTGAATTACAATGGCGATTTGCTTTATGATTTTCAGCGCGACGAACCGGCGCCGGAGCGCGTGCTTTCGGAAACCGCCGGCGCCTACATGAACCAGATGCTGACCCGGGTGCCCTATGTCGGCACGGCGCGGCGCGCAGCCGTTGACGGCGTGCTGACCGGCGGCAAGACCGGCACGACGCAGGCCTATCGCGACGCCTGGTTCTGCGGCTTCACCGGCAATTTTACCGCCGCGGTGTGGTTCGGCAATGACGACTACACCTCGTCCAACCGGATGACCGGCGGCTCGCTGCCGGCGATGACCTTCAAGCGCGTGATGGATTACGCCCATCAGGGCATCGAGCTGCGCGCCATCCCGGGCGTCGACAATCCGCTG
Source organism: uncultured Hoeflea sp. (assembly GCA_963975635.1). GTDB lineage: Bacteria > Pseudomonadota > Alphaproteobacteria > Rhizobiales > Rhizobiaceae > Hoeflea. The sequence goes on from CAXBIE010000006.1 coordinate 85,312, forward strand.
CCGACCGCGAAAGCCACGCCGCTTACCGCCAGCGCCTCGACGGACGCCGACGGCAATGTGGTGCCTCAGCGCCAGCGATTGCGGTCGCTCAACCGGGAAACCACCACCGTGCTGCGCTCTCTGGTGGACCAGCTCAACAGCGCCCGGCCGCTCGGTGCGCCTGACCGCCTGGCAAGGGTCGAAGGCCAGCCGGAGCTTGTGCCTGCAACTGCAGAGCAGTGAGGTTTCATTGCATCCGCCGGAATGGTGCATATCGCGATCTTTTCAGGCCGGATGACTGGTTATTGGCGCGGGATTGTGCTTTTTCCTGTCGCGTGGCGTGGTTCGCATGCCTATGCTGATGACCATCGCGTGGCGCCTGCCACGTGCCTGAATTGACGAAGGAAACCCCGCCACGTGTTTCGTCTGCCTGTCCTGGTTTTTCTGACGCTGGCAATCGCTTTTGGCGGTGGCGCCTGGTCTGCATCGTGGATGCTCAAGGCAACATCGGGTTTCGGAGCCATCAAGCTCGGCCCCTGGAGCGCCTATCCCAGTTTGCAGACAGCGGACGCTGATCCCTTTGCCAAGGCGCATCGTGCAGGCGATGGGCGCATTCTGCTGGGCCGCGCCGAAGGTCTGGTGTTTACCGCAAGCGATGATGAAAGCGGGGCCGCGCTTTCCGGGCGCTGCAGCTACGAGGTTTCCGGATCAACCCCGCCGGCACGGTTCTGGACACTGACGGTCACGGACGCCGACAACCGGCCGCTCGAGGCGCCGCCGCGGGTTCCCACCAGCATCAATTCATGGACCACCCTGCGCAATGTGGATGGCTCCTTCCGCATCCGGCTCGACGCCTCCGCCCAGGCCGGCAACTGGATCTGGCTCAATGCCAACAGCAATATCAGCCTGGTGCTGACCCTGATCGACACACCGGCGGCTGCCTCGCTCAGCATGGTCGAGCTGGACTTGCCAAAAATCTCGAAAATCGGGTGCGATGATGCGTAACGCGCTGTTGGCGATTGCAATCGGGCTGGTCGGTGCGGCGTTCATTCACATCGTCATCATTCTCGCCCTGCCGATGTGGACCGGCAAGGACGCCTGGACCAAGGTCAAGGCACTTGGCGCAACCAACCGGTTCTACTCTCTCGCCAACGAGCCAAACCTTACCGGGCTCTACAATGAAAACCCCTATGTGCGCAGCGCGGTCTGCCGGTTTGACATTACCGACGGGCCGGTCCGGGTCATGGCGTCCGGCGACGTGCCGTTCTGGACCTTGTCGGTGTATGATGCGTCTTCGAATGAGACCTATTCGATGAATGACCGCTCTTCCATCGGCAGCGGCGTCAACATCGTGTTTGTCACCCCGGCGCAGATGCTGCGCCTGCGCCGCTTCATGCCCCGCGCGCTGGAACGCTCGGTGCTGGTCGAGCTGGACCGGCCGGAAGGCTATGTCGCCTTGCGCGCAGTCGCGCCTGCGCAAAGCCAGAGACCGGCAGCGCGGGCATTCCTGTCCAACGCCGTGTGCGCCGGCATCACCATCGACCCGGCCTGAACCGGGCAGATTGTCTCGGCAAGCCTGCCGTTGTCAGGGCAGCCAGAAAAGTGTCGGCAGGTAGCCTGTTGTCTGGAGATACTCGATCCCCTCAATCGCCGGAACCATGGCAAGGAAGTAAAGCGCATCGACAAAAGTGCGCTTGAGCGCCTGCGGTGAAAAGGTCATTTCATCCGGCTGATGGTAAAGCCGGGGATCGGGCCAGAACCTTGGTGTTGTAGCCTCGTAATCAAGGTAGCTGACACCGAATGTGGCGCGCAGAAACGTCGCTTCCCTTTGCGCAGTCAGCGTGAAGACCAGGTAACTCAAAACCCCAAGAGCAAGGGCCGCTGCGATGGAGCCGAACACCAGACCGACGCCAAAAACACCAATCGTCGAGAACAGATAGAGCGGGTTGCGGGTCACCGAATAGGGCCCCGAGGTCACCAGTTCGCTATTCTTGCGACTGCCGACATAGAGAATGCTCCACAGCCTGCCGAACATGCAAACCAGAACCAAAGCCAGACCGGTGATCTCGATGGCTTCATGAACCACCAGGGCCTCGTTCCAGGAAGGCCGGGAAACCAACAGCATCAAAAACGCCGCGAAGCTGCACACCTGAACGACCACCAGTCGCTTTTTTTGATCGAATGCTTTCGGTCGCACAAAATCCGTCATCCGGGGTTTCCCAATCTGTTCGTGAATTCACACAGATAAGTGTTCCGGCTATCAGCCCTTGTCGTATTTTTTGTGACAAACTGGTGATGTTTGTGTCGAAGGTGGATTGAGCCGCAAGAAGTGATCAAGGGCCAGTTCAGCCCTCCGCGAGATTGCGGTCTCGTCCATCGCCCCTTCCCGGCCGATGGCGCGGCGGATCTGCAAATCCCCTACCAGCAAATCGAGATAGAGACCGACCGCATCGGCCGTGCTGTCATAGACCAGGCTCCCTTCGCTGCGGGCGCGCTGCAGAACCTCGCCGATCAAGGGCGCGATGGTCTCCCTGCCGCGCTCCGAAATCACCGCGCCGAGCTCCCCGGTCGGATCGGCTGCGGCGGCGCGGTTGAGCTGGATGGCGCGTGGACTGACCAGCAGTGCCAGCAAGAGCGGCCCCAGCGCCTGCAGGATTTCCAGCGGGCGGTTGCCGCTGCTCAAGCCCTCTTCCAGCTGCAGCCTGACCTGTTCGGCATTGCGCAGAACCAGCGCCTTGAACAGGCCTGTCTTGTCGCCGTACCAATTGTACAAGGTCTCGTTTGATGCCCGCGCCGCCTTGGCGATTGCCAGCATCGAGGCGCCCGCATAGCCCTTGGCCTCCAGCACGGCATAGGCCGCCTGCTCGATCTTGTCCTGCCGGGACGCCTTGTTCTCATCTCGCACAATCATTCTCCGTGTGTTGACGATAAGCGTAATTATGTTTACGGATATTTGCAACCGTACACCCTATTACGCTTATGGAGACAAGATGATGCCCAGCCAGAACCGGACTTCCACCGCCGCCCTTGCGGTCCTGATCATCCTGCAAACGGTGATGCTGACTGCGCTCTATGCCGGCGTTCCTCCGCATCCGCCTGTGGCCACGCCCTTGTTTGGCATCGCACCGTTTCTTGGCGCGTCGTTGGGCACGACGGCTGCCGCCATCATTTTGGGCACCGGCTCCAGCCGCGCCGGCGCAGCGCTGAGCCTGCTTGCCACGGCGATGGCACTGGTTTCCTTTGGTCCGCAGAAATACCTCGATGCACAGTTCGGCCTGATCTGGCCTGCGGTGATCTGCGGGCAGATCGCCAGCCTGGTTGTTGTCGTGGACGTGGTCTCCGGCCTTCGATCCGCATCGCTCTTGGCCGCGAAGCAAGGACAGCCATGATGATTTCGACCCGGCTCCTTCCGCTTGCTTCGCTCTTGCTGGCAGCTGCGGTCTTCGGCTTCTTCTATGCCTGGGTGTGTTCCACCATGTGGGGTCTCGACGCAACTGACCCGGCGATTGCAATTCAAGCCATGCAGGCGATGAATGCCTCGGTGCGCAACGCCATGTTCTTCCCGGCGTTTTTCCTCACGCCCGTGGTTCTGGCGGTTACCGCCGCCGCCCTGTTTCGTGAAAGCCAGCGACGCGCCGGACTCTGGTTTGCCTTCGCCACAGCGGTTTACGCAGCCGGTGGCTTTGGCGTGACCGCGCTTGTCAATGTTCCGATGAATGAGGCGCTGGCGCTGGTGGAAATCCCTGCTTCGACAGACGCTGCGAAACAGATCTGGCGCAGCTATTCGGCTCCCTGGCAGTTCTGGAACCAGGTCCGCGCCGTGGCAAGCGGGCTGGCTGTGCTGCTGACCGGCATTGGATTGATCAGGATCACTTGACCCCTGTTCCCGCCCGTCTCAGGTGCGGCCATTTCAGAGCGCCAACCTCATTGCCTGATAAGGTTATTGTATTGGCGCGAAAGAGTATTTCCTGTTTGCGCCCACGCAGTCCCAGTTCCCAAGCCTGTTCAAATATCTGCGCTGCGCTTCAAGCAGGTGCGAAACCATGATGCGGATATTATCAGTTCAATTGTTCTTGCCGCGGCGGCGTTTTTTGCCTGTCGGTTTACCGGGCGTGGAATCATCGAACATTGGCGCGTGCCGGACCGGCTTTGGCAACCCGCCCGCGGAATACAACGGCTCGCGCCGGACTCCGGTGAACATCAGTATCTCGGCAGATGTGGTGGCACCGTTGCTTGCGGATTCCGCAGGATCTGCCTTCCGGCATCTCGACTGATCAAAGGTCAATATTGTCGTCATATCTGGACTCCAACCGGGTGGAACAGGAAATACGCTCGACAGTCTTCTCCTAGTTATTTTTTTCTAACGGCGAGTTGGTTAACAGCTTGCTAACGCTTTTCGGATAAATTGAGGCATGTGTTGTTGCGTTTGAGTAAGGTGTGCCCGTGTCAGACAATTTCCGCGACCTCGAACGGCCAGATGGCGGCCGCCGCAAGGACGCCGTCATGATGGCTGCTATCAGCGGTCTTGAATGCCTTGACCATCCGACGCGCCAGGACATGGTCCGTTTCTCCCGTCTGTTTATCCCGCTTTACAGAACCGCCAGCGAAGAAGCCCGCCGCACGGCGTCGGCGACCCTGTCGCGGCTGTCGCGGGTTCCCGAGGACGTGGCGGACATGCTCATCAACGAGCCGATCGCCATAGCTGCACCCTTCATTGTGCATTATCCGCTGCTCAGTGAAACCGCGCTGACCCGTGCGGTGATGCGGCACGGCGCGCCGCATGCCCGCGCAGCCGCACGGCGCTCGGATCTGTCCCCGCAGGCCATCGCCAAGCTGCAGGAGATCAAGGATCCCTCCGTCGACGGATTGCTGGTGCTGCGCGGACTGGTTCGCGCGCCCGCTCAAGCACAGCCAGATCCTGCGGCGTCCAAGCCCGCCCCTGCATCGCGGCCAAGCATCGAAGCGCCGCCACTTGACCCGAGCGAGAGGCTCAGGACCCAATTGAAGGCAATGGTGGCGGCAAGTCCGGCGCCAAAATCACCGCTCAACCGGCCGACCAGCCCGCGCAAGTTTGCCGGCACGGAAAATCCGGGCGCGGCTCCGAAGCCCAACCACTCTGCGGCTTCGGCTGCGGCACGACGCAGGGTCGGCGACGTTCGGCTTGCACAGCTGGCGCGTCATGCGACAACCGATCAGGAAACCTGGTTCGCGACCGCGCTGGCCGACGCCATGGGTGCCAGCTTTGCGCTGGCCGAACGCATCATGATGGATCTGTCGGGACGTCAGCTGGCAACCGCCATGATCGGCCTCGGCGCGCCTGAAAGCACCATCAAATCCGCTCTCGAGAGTTTCTTCCCGCATCTGGCCAAGCCATCGGCACGCCATACGCTGGCCACCGACCTGATCGAGGAACTCGACAGCGAGAGCTGCGAAGCCCGGCTTCAGGCCTGGCAGCGGGCCGACAGCTACACCAATGGCGCCGCCACCCATGTCCCAACCCTTGCCGATGGCAAGTCCGTGCGCCGCGACACCGACAGGCGCGTGGCATCACGCGATGCCCGCAACCGGATTTCGACATCCCGCCAGACCGGCTGACAGACCGGCGGGTCCTTGTAGAACAGAGCAGGTTATCGTCCCGCTCTTCTCCATCCCGCCGCTTGCGCTTCGCCTTCGGAGCAGAACCAGCGCTCGCCAAGGGGGCGTCATCAAGGGACCCGGCAGCCGCCTTCAATCCGGCGAACGCGGCAAACCTCACTCTTCGCTGAAATCCAGATAGGTTTCGGGGCTGTCGGTTTCGATCTCCACCACCCAGATATCGGGATCGAAGCGGCATTCGCGGGCGATCAGCTCTGAGATTTCAGCTTCCGCAACGCGGGTTTTCCTGAGTTCGAACAAGCGGCCTTGAGGATGATCAACGCCAAAAGCCGTCTGCGGCGCTGGCGCTGCCAGGCTTTCGCTGCCGTCGCGGTGGCGGATGCGGATGAAAATCGCTC
>CAXBIE010000007.1:0-85279 GCA_963975635.1 uncultured Hoeflea sp.
CCGCCCCCGAGCTGATGCCCAGAACAGATGCTGACAACAACGCGCGTTTGATAAGTGTTTTCATGGAATGGCTCCGTTTTCGCTGCTCACAGCGTGCCACTTGACCGTCTGGATGGACGAACGGGCAGGCTTGAGTGAATGGTTTCACTAACAGGCGGGAACTTCAAGTGCGAGTTAAGTGCCGCATCAATTATAGACAGAATTCAGGCGCTGTAGTCGCGCTCGTCGGCAATCACCTTGCCGTCATTGGGCAGGCTTCCGGGGGCTGACAACTCGACAGTTCCGCGCAGGTTTGCAACTGCCGACAATGTTGTCTCAATATCTTGGACCGCAAGGGCTGCTCCGGCGGTCGGTTCCACCTTCAGGGTCATCACATCCGCGTCACCCGAGCGGCTGACAACCAGCCTGGCTTTTGCGATTTCCGGATGGGCCTTGAGCAGTTCGGCCACCTGCTTGGGATCGACAAACATGCCCTTGATCTTGGTGCGCTGATCGGCACGGCCCATCCAGCCCTGAATGCGGGGACCTGTGCGGCCGCACGGCGAAGATCCCGGAAGTATGGCCGACAAATCTCCGGTTCCGAAGCGGACCAGCGGGTAGCCCGGGTTGAGTGTGGTGACGACGAGTTCGCCGACTTCTCCGTCGGGCACCGGGTCATTGGTCCCCGGACGGACGATTTCGACAATCATGTCCTCATTGACGATCATGCCCGGATGGGGCGTGCCGTGCGAGTCCGCGCTTTCATAGGCAATCACGCCCAGATCGGCAGTGGCATAGCTTTGAAGAACTGAGATGCCACGGTCGGCGTAATACTGACGCAGTGATGGAAACAGTGCGCCGCCCGAGACCAGCGCTCGTTTGATGGAAGACAAATCTCGCCCGAGCTCATCGGCCTTTTCGAGAATTATCTTGAGATAGTCGGGGGTTCCGGTGAAACCGGACGGTTTGAGCTTCGTGGCAGCATCAACCTGCGCTTCAGTGTTGCCGGCGCCTGCGGGAAATACCAGACATCCCAGTGCGCGCGCGCCTTCATCCAGAATGAAGCCGCCGGGGGTCATGTGATAGGCAAGGCTGTTGTGCACCAGATCGCCGGAGCGAAATCCTGCCGCGAACAGGGCGCGGGCCGAGGCCCAGGGGTCAACGCCCAGGCCCTGCGGTTCCCAGACAGGTCCGGGAGACATGAAAACGCGGTTGCCCTTGAGCGCATCCGGGTCGGCCAGTCCGCCAAATGGCGGATTGGCTTCCTGCATCTGCATCAGGTCGGGTTTGCGCAACACCGGAAGCGCCGCCAGGGCGGTGCGATCCGCCAGTGCCGCCGGATCGGGGTTGCCCAGCCATTGAGCGAGCGCGGGGAGCCGATCAAGACTGCGGCTCAGCAATGCCTGCAGATTTTCAAAGGTTTCCTTCTCGCGCTCCTCGGGTGCCCGCGTTTCGCGCTCGTCGAAATGGCTGGTCATGATGAAGGGCCTGTGCTTGCTTAGATCGTGCGACGTACCAGGGTGAACTGCGCGCCGGTTGAAGAGGTGCAGTTGAGCTGGGACTGGGAAGCAAGCGCGCAATTGACCCGCGAGGTCGTCTGACGCAGCAGCGAGGTCAGTTCGATTTCGACGACCTGAGCTGACACGTGCTGGTAAGACCCCTCGGCCAGCAACGAGTTGGTGTCAGTGGTGCGTGTTTCGAAACGACCGTTTGAAAAGCTTGAAATGATTCCATTGGGATCAGTCCATTGGCCTTCGATTCCCTGAGGCTGCATGGGCATCGGACGCGGGGAATAGGTTGCGGACTGGCAGGCCGCAAGCAGTCCGGCGAGCGCGCCAATGGCGATAATGCGGTGTAAGTTCATGGCGCGGTGATCCCCCTCGAGCCGATGTCGATACGATTGTGATGAACGGTGCACCCAAATTCACTGGAACGCATCATGCATCGTTTCAAGTTCTAACAGCGTCGCGGATGAATCCACCTGGAATCGGGGCGCTGTAACGGTTGAAGAATGCAGTGCCAGCGCGGCGAAAGCAAGGCAACGCAGCCCGGCCGGCCTTGTGGCCGGTCGGGTTTTGGGCCGCTGTGGTAAACCTAACGCACAAGGACGTTGCGGAACTGCCAGGGATCGCTCTCGTCGATGTCTTCCGGAAACAGGCCGGGACGGCCGGTGAGCGGGGTCCAGTCGGTATAGTGGCCTTCCACCGGCCCGAGATAGGTTTTTTGCACCTCGAGGCAGCGCTTGTAGTCGACCTCGTCGGCCTCCACGATGCCGGCGTTCGGGTTCTCCAGCGCCCAGACCATGCCGGCCAGTACAGCCGATGTCACCTGCATGCCGGTGGCGTTCTGATAAGGCGCGAGACGGCGGGTTTCCTCGAGCGACAGGCGCGAGCCATACCAGTAGGCGTTCTTGTCGTGGCCATAGAGCAGCACGCCAAGTTCATCGAGACCCTCGACCAGTTCATTTTCGTCGAGCACATGCAGGACCGGTTGCGCGGTACCACCATTGCCGAACATTTCGTGCAGCGACAGCACGGCGTCATTGGCTGGGTGATAGGCGTAATGGCATGTCGGGCGATAGGTGACGTCGCCCTTCTTGTCCTTGACCGTGAAGTAGTCTGCAATCGAGATCGACTCGTTGTGAGTGACCAGGAAGCCGTATTGGGGACCAGGCGTCGGGCACCAGGTCCGCACCCGTGTGTTTGCACCGGGTTGTTCGAGATAGATTGCCGCCTTGCAGCCTTTCTTGTGCTTTTTGGCGTTCTTCGGCATCCAGTTTTCGTGGGTGCCCCAGCCAAGCTCGGCGGGCTGCAGGCCTTCCGAGATGAATCCTTCCACCGACCAGGTGTTCCAGAACACGTTGAGCGGCTTGGGGTTCTTTGTCAGCTGGGTATCGCGCTCAGCAATATGGACGCCCTTGACGCCGACCTTCTTCATCAGCTTGGCCCAGCCTTCGCGGTCGTTCTGGTCCGGTTCCTTGAACTCGATGTTGAGGTCGTTGGCGAGGTTGACCAGCGCCTGTTTGACGAACCACGACACCATGCCCGGATTGGCGCCACAGGTGGACACCGCGGTGGTGCCGCCGGGATTTTTCTTTTTCTCGTGGCGAAGCGTCTCGCGCAGCGCGTAGTTGGTGCGCTCCGAGTTCTTCATGTTCTTGTCGAAGTAGAAGCCGAGCCAGGGCTCGATAACAGTGTCGATGTAGAGAACGTCGAGCTTGCGGCAGAGCTTGATAAGGTCAAGCGAGCCGGTGTCGACCGAGAGATTGACGCAAAAACCCTGGCCTTCGCCTTCGGACAGAAGCGGCTTGAGCAACTCCTTGTAATTGTCCTTGGTGACATGCGCCTTGATGTGACGGATGCCATGCTGGGCAAGGATTTCCATGTCGCCGGCGTCGTCGCGCGGATCGATGACAACCATCCGGCTCTTGTCGAATTTGAAGTGCCGTTCGATCAACGGCAGAGTGCCGCGGCCGATGGATCCAAAACCGATCATCACGATGGGGCCGGTGATCTCCCCGTAGATTGGAAAATCCTGCTGGGTCATGTCTTTCGCTCCGTTAGCTGACGCTGCAGCCGTCTGCGGCGGTAGCGGCGGCTAAACCATACTTCACTGTTACAATAAAGCGAAATCAGACGCTCAGCTGTCCATTGCCTCCAGTTCGTCAATCAAGCCTTCAATCATCGACAGTCCCTGGTTCCAGAAATCGGGATCGGAGGCATCGAGGCCGAAGGGGACAAGCAGTTCTGAATGGTGTTTGGTACCGCCGGCCTTGAGCATGTCGAAATAGCGGTCGCGGAAGCCTTCGGGTGCATTCTCATAAACCGAGTACAGCGAATTCACCAGGCAATCGCCGAAAGCGTAGGCGTACACATAAAACGGCGAATGGATGAAATGCGGGATATAGGCCCAGAAGGTCTCGTAACCCTCGGACAAATTGACCGCCGGGCCGAGGCTTTCGGATTGAACGTCAAGCCAGAGCGTCCCCAATTGCTCGGACGTCAGTTCACCTTCGCGGCGCGCTGTGTGCACGCGGCGCTCGAATTCGTAAAACGCGATCTGGCGGACCACGGTGTTGATCATGTCTTCGACCTTCTGGGCCAGCATCGCCTTGCGCTCGCGACGGTCGGTCGTGCGTTCGAGCAGTGCACGGAAGGTCAGCATTTCGCCAAAGACCGAGGCGGTCTCGGCCAGGGTCAACGGTGTTGACGACATCAGCGCGCCCTGTGCGCCGGCCAGCACCTGGTGCACGCCGTGGCCAAGCTCGTGCGCCAGTGTCATGACATCACGCGGCTTGCCGAGATAGTTGACCAGCACATAGGGATGAACAGACGGCACGGTCGGATGGGCAAAGGCGCCGGAGATCTTGCCGGGGCGGCTCGGGGCATCAATCCAGTTGCGATCAAAGAAGCGGCGAGCGATATCCGCCATCTCCGGTGAAAAGCCGTGATAGGCGGACAAGACCGTGTTTTTGGCTTCGTCCCAGGCGATGGTCTCGCGAGGGGTTTCCGGCAACGGCGCGTTGCGATCCCAGAATTCCAGCTTTTCCAGACCAAGCCAGCGCGCTTTCATGGCGTAGTAGCGATGCGACAGCCGCGGACAGGCTTCGCGCACAGCCTGGGCCAGGGCATCAACAACCTGGCGCTCCACACGGTTGGCCAGGTGACGGCTGTCGGCGATATCCTCAAATCCGCGCCAGCGGTCGGAAATCTCCTTGTCCTTGGCAAGCGTGTTGGTGATCAGGGTGAAGGTCCGCAGATTGTCCTTGAAGGTGGCGGCAAGGGCGAGGCCGGCTTTCTTGCGCTTTGCGCCATCGGCATCCTGCAGCAGTGACAATGTGTTTTCGAGCGGCAACTTGTCATCATCAATGGTGAATTCGAGACTGCTCATGGTCTCATCGAACAGCCGGTTCCAGGCCGCGTGTCCGGTCATCGACTTTTCATGAAACAGTTGTTCAATCCGGTCTTCGAGCTGATAAGGACGGTCCAGCCGGAGGTCGTGGACCCAGGGCGTGTAGTGGGCGGCACGCGCATCGCGTTTGAGGCTGTCTTCAATCAGCGCATCATCGATGCGGTTGAGCTCAAGCGCGAAAAACAACAGATGTGCGCTGGTGTCGGTCATTTCGCTCTGCACATCGCCGTAGAATTTGGCAATGGCGGGATCGGATGTGTCGGTGAAATAGGCGAGACCTGCAAAGGAGATGATCCGGCCCAACACCTCTTCCAGCTTCTCGTAGGCTTCGATCGCCGCGCCAAGTCCGTCATCGCCACTGCTTTTGGCAGCCTCCTCAATCCGGCCTTTCCAGCGGGTCTCGAATTGTTGGGCGCCCGCCCGTGCGGCAGCGAGATCGGCCTTGAATTCAGGCGAATCACGACCAGGGTAGAGATCGCCGAGATTCCAGTCAGGCAGAGTGCCGAGTCCGCTGTCGGTCCCACGGGCCGTTGCGGGCGCACAAACAGGGGTATGGTCCAGAATCGATTTCGGCATCAGGGTACTCACTTTTCAAAACAATATCGGCCATCACGAGATTGGCGATGCGGCAACCCGGTTTTACCGGCAGCTACGATTAAAATGCAATCATTTCCCGCAATCCGATTTTCAGGCTTTGCTGCCACTCTCCCGCAATGACCAAAAGTCTTCTCCGCGCCACCGGAAATGAGGAAACAAGATCCGTGTCCAAACGAATTTTGATTGTAGATGACGACCCGGTACAGCGCCGCCTGCTCAAGGCAGCTGCCGAAAAGGCTGGATACGAAATCGAGTTGCTGACGGAAGGACGCTCAGCTCTTGCACGGCTGATCGAGCCGGATCACGACATAGGTGTCGTGGTGCTTGACCTGATGATGCCTGAAATGGGCGGCTTGGAAGTACTGGAGCGTTTGTCTGCCGCAGGAAGCACTGTTCCTGTTGTTGTCCAGACCGGGCAGGGCGGGATCGAGACAGTGGTCCAGGCGATGCGCGCCGGTGCTTTCGATTTTGTCGTCAAGCCGGTGTCGCCGGAACGGCTGGCGCTGGCACTTGGCAATGCCTTGAAAGCCGCCCGGATCAATTCCATACCGGTGCCTGCAATCCGGCATACGGGCTTTCAAGGTATCGTCGCGGCCAGCCCTGCAATGGAGCGGGTCATCTCGCTCGGCAAACGCGCTGCGGCATCCACCATTCCGGTGGTTCTTGAGGGCGAGTCCGGGGTCGGCAAGGAAATGGTTGCCCACGCAATCCAGTCCGAAAGTACCCGGCGCAACAAGCCATTTGTCACGGTCAATTGTGGTGCAATCCCGGAAAACCTGGTCGAAAGCATTCTGTTCGGCCATGAAAAAGGTGCGTTTACCGGCGCTACCGAGCGTCATGCCGGAAAGTTCACTGAAGCCGATGGCGGGACGCTGTTTCTTGACGAGGTTGGCGAATTGCCGCTGGAAGTTCAGGTCAAGCTGTTGCGTGCCGTGCAGCTGGGCGAGATCGAGACCGTCGGGTCACGATTGCCCAAGAAGGTGGACATCCGGTTGATCTCGGCCACCAACAAGGATCTGATCGAAGAGGTCAAGGCAGGCCGGTTCCGTGAAGATCTGTATTACCGGCTCAATGTGTTCCCAATTCATGTTCCCGCGTTGCGCAAGCGCAAAGAGGACATTCCACAGCTCGTGCGGCACTTCACCGAGCGCTATGCGGGGGTGATCGGCGGCAAGCGCATCCGCAGCATTGCGCCTGATGCGATGGCCCTGCTGACTGCCCATGACTGGCCCGGGAATATCCGGGAATTGGAGAATGCGATCCACAGGGCCATCGTGCTGTGCGACGGCGAGATGCTGACCACCGACCTGTTTCCGCAGATAGCTGCGCAGATACCTGGCTACAGGTTCGAGGAGGCGGACCGCATGGAAGACGCGGCACCGGGCTCCCGGCAGACACCGGACGCGGTTGATCTGACCCCCAATGACGGGACTGCGAGTCCGGACGCGGCACCTGTTTCCCCGATGGATGAGCCGAACTTCCATGTCGAGACCGGCATGCCTGCAGTCAATGCGGTTACGGCTGAGGGAGAAGTGCGCCGGCTGGCAGAAGTCGAGGAAGAGCTGATCCGATTTGCCCTGTCGTTTTATCGCGGCCAGATGAGTGAAGTCGCCCGCCGGCTTGGTATCGGACGTTCAACGCTGTATCGGAAGCTCAAGGACTATGCGATCAACCCGGATGATCCCGACCGCGAAGCCGCATGATTGGGATCAAACGGGCGGCAAGAAAAAACTGTTGCCCGTTTGATCTGCTTCATTCCCTGTTAAGTGATCATTCACTATAAGTGTCCCTGCAGCGATGCATGGCACGGGTTGCCATTGTGTCACCGCATTTGACCACCAAATGGTGTTCAACAACGGTTTTCCGGCGTCCGGGGACAGCATTGACGACTTTGAACACAGTTTCATCATTGGCTCAGGCCACTTGCTACATGGGTGTGCGTTTCTGGCACATGTTGCGCGTTGCCATGGTGCAGGTGCTCTTGCTGGGGGCGATTGCTGTGTCCGCCGGGGTCGCGACCGCGTCGGATGCGGTGGCGGAAACGCGGTCTCTCAAGCTCTACTATATCCATACCAAGGAAAAGGCGGAGATCGTCTACAAGCGCAATGGCCGCTATGATCAGGCCGGCCTGAACAAACTCAACCGTTTCCTGCGTGACTGGCGACGGAACGAGCCGACCAAGATGGATCCGCGGCTGTTTGACCTGATCTGGGAAGTTTACCACAAGGTCGGGGCGAGAGATTACATCAATGTTGTCTCGGCCTACCGGTCGCCGGCAACCAACGAGATGTTGCGCCGGACCCGAGGCGGGCAGGCCAAGAAAAGCCAGCACATGCTTGGCAAGGCGATGGATTTTTACATTCCTGGCGTCAAGCTCAGCACGCTTCGCGCGGCCGCAATGAAGATGCAGGGTGGCGGAGTGGGGTATTATCCCAAATCCGGATCACCTTTCGTGCATCTCGATGTGGCCAGTGTGCGTGCCTGGCCGCGCATGAGCCGCAAGGAACTGGTCAGCCTTTTTCCGGACGGCAAGACTCTCCATCTGCCGCCAGATGGCAAACCACTTCCCGGCTACAAGACCGCAATGGCTGATTACAAGCGGCGTGGCGGTGCGATTGTTTCAAGCGGCAGCAGCAATTCCAGCTCAAATTCGAAAAAATCCGGCGGACTGCTGGCTGTCCTGTTCGGCGGTGGCGATGAGGATGAAGAGCCAGATGCAATCGCATCGGCGCCCGTACCTGTGGCCGCTCCTCCGCAGACGCAAATCGCAGCGCTGCCCGGCGTGCTGGATGCTCCGGCTGCGCCTGCGGCAATCGAAACGGCCTTCGCCTTGCCTGTACAGCCGCCTATCCCGGTGGCGCGTCCGGTGGTTGAGCAGCCGCAATCGGTTGTGGTGGCAGCGCTTGCGCCGCCAGTGCCGTTCCTGCCGGCGCAGAGTGAAATCGATGCATTTGCCGCCGCGGCGAATGCAGATGTCGGAGTTGCGGAGCCAGAAGCCGTCGATTTGGCAAGCATTCGCGCCCCGATCCCGCAATTGCTGTCTGAACGGGCTGCAGGGCGCCCGGCTGAAAATCCTGCTGTCGCTGTGGAAATGGCGTCACTCCCGGTTCCCAACCTGATCAGGGCGCGAATGCAGGGGGACGCTACGGAGCAGGCTGCAGAGGATCAGCAGATAGTCGCGGCACTGGTTGACCGGGCTGCCGAGGAGACACCGAGCGAAACCACACGGACATCGTTCGCGACCGGTGATGCAGTGAACCTGCCAACGGCCGAGGACTTTGTTCCCTTGCCGATACGCCGGCCCGGTGACCGCGCCAGCGACAAGTTGCCTGCACTGGCGCAGCGGAAAGTGGAATTGGCGTCTCTGGGGGCTCCACAGCGCGGCGGCAGAGTTGCGGGCTCGGCAATTGTTGGCTCGAGTGCCCGCAAGGGAGACCGGCCAACGGCTACCATTGCGGCAGAGCAGCCGCAGCGGAGCTCGATACGCACAGAGCCAAAGCTGACGGACACGATCATCTCGAAATGGGCGCTGGCCCAGGACCGGGTGAAAACCATGTCTACCCCTCCGGGGCAGGCGCGGAAATTTGTTGGGTCGCAACTGCGCGAAGCGCCGAAGACGGTTTATGCCAATGCCTTTGCGCCTGGCGGCGACCTGCCGCACAACCAGTTTACCGGTTCCGCGGTCAACTTCATCAATGTGGCACGTTTCGGCGACTGAAGCTGACAACCATCATCTGACTTAATTCAGGTGTGCGGGCCTCTCGATGATTTCAGGCTAAAAAAACGCCGCGCCTTTTGATGAAAGACGCGGCGTTTTTTGTTTATGCTGCAAGCTGCACTTGGAAACGATCCATGTGCCGGATCAGATTGCGTCTTCGGGTTCCGGGGCCATGCCCAGAGCATGCAGATAGGTGTCGAGGATAGCTTCCTGCTCAAGCCGGTCATTCTGATCCTGCTTGCGGATGGCAATGATCTTGCGCAGCACCTTCACGTCGTAGCCGTTCGATTTTGCTTCGCCATAGACATCCTTGATGTCGTCGGCGATGGTCTTCTTTTCTTCTTCCAGCCGTTCGATACGCTCGACAATGGAACGAAGCTGGTCGCGGGCAACTGCGCCGGAATCAGACATGAGGTCTCTCCTACAAGGACAATGAGGGGGTAAAGTGTGTGAGGCTTCAAGTGCCCAAAGCCAGGCTTCGGGTCAAGGGTGTTTGCACAATACGCAGGGATTAATCCTGTCTTTCAGCTGTCATCAAGTGACACGGGAGCCGTGAAGTTCAATCTCGTGCAGTTCCGGCAATCCGGTCAGCGCAGAAAGAATGGGAACCAGGCGGTCGACCCAGGAATCCACACCGGCTGTATCTGAAATCAGATCCTGCCGGATTTCGAGCAAGGCATGCGCCAGACCGGTCATCGAGCAATGGCGATGCATGGTGTCGCCTCTGAGCGCCCCGTCATAGGGCTCGTTGTCTCCGACGATCAGAGCCGGATCGGCACGCAGCGCCTCGATCAAAGGGTACACGGCACGCGGATCGGTGTCCCACAAGACCCCGGCGTGCCAGGGCCTGGCAACCCCTTTCCAGGCGTGTGTGAACGAGTGAAGCGATATAACAAGCGGTGGCTTGTCGGATTTGCGCCAGGTTTCGGCAATCACCGCGGCGACGGTATCGTGATAGGGCCGATGGTAGAGATCGAGACGGCGTTCGCGTTCCTCGGCCGGAAGCGGGTGGTTGGCGGGGATCACCATTCCATCGGAGAGCTTCATGATCAGGGTCGGATCATCTTCACCCCGGTTGGGATCGATCAGTAAGCGGGAAAAACAGCCAAGGACAGCGGGTACGCCCAATCGCGCGGCGAGCTTTCGGGCGACCTCTTCAACGCCGATATCATAGGCGATGTGCCGGCTGAATGCTTCGGCAGGCAGCCCCAGATCACCATATTCGACAGGCAGGCGGTTCATGGCGTGGTCGCCAAGAATCACCAGTGAGTGGCTCGGGTCGCCGGGAATGATTTCAAAAGGCTGAAAGCCGGACATATCAGGTTCAGATGCCAAGTTGGAAATTAGTCTGGGAACCCGGATCAATTGCATAGGCGCGCTATATGGGCAACCATCCGAATCAGGCTGTTTGTCTGAGATAGGGATGTGAAAGCGCGATTGACCTGTAAAGCTTGACTTTGGTCTGGTGTCTTCGTTGACATTCATTGCCCCCCGGCGCAAAAAGCAAAGCACAAATCGAGAGCGGAGACTGACCGAAATTGTTGTTTCGCAAGTTGCCAAAATCCTGTTTTGCCATCGTCAGATTTGCCGTGCTCATCCCCCTGGCCACCGGGGCGTTGATGCTCGCGTCTGCACAGGATGCGAAGGCTGATTTCCGGGTATGTAACGGCACACAATCGCTTGTCGGCGGTGCTATCGGATACAGAACCGGAGAAGGCTGGGTGACGGAAGGGTGGTGGCAGATTCCTGCAAATTCCTGTGCGACGCTGATCGAAGGCCAACTCGGTTCCCGCTATTACTACCTCTATGCGGAGGATGCCGGCGGCGGTGGCCGCTGGGCTGGTGACATCAACATGTGCGTCGCCGACAATGAATTTCGCATTGTCGGGGTTGCAGACTGTTTCGCCCGAGGTTTCCAGCGTGTGGGATTCAAAGAATACGATACCGGGAGACAAGGCAGCTGGATGGTCCAGCTATCGGATGCCCCGGAAGCGCCAGAAAGCCAGAATTGATGAAGCGGCTACGCAATGTGAAAATCCTCGCAACCCTCGGACCGGCCTCGTCGGACGAAGCGATGATCCAGAAACTGCATGAAGCGGGCGCTGACCTGTTCCGTATCAACATGAGCCATTCGAGCCATGAGCTGATGCGCACGCTGGTTGGGCGCATCCGGGCGGTGGAAAAGACTTGCGGACGGCCGATCGGTATTCTTGCCGATCTTCAGGGTCCGAAGTTGCGGGTAGGCAAGTTTGCGGAAGGGTCTGCGACGCTGACCGCTGGGCAGACTTTCACCCTCGACAACCAGGACACGCCTGGCGATGCGACGCGGGTCTATCTGCCGCATCCGGAAATTCTTGAGGCGGTACAGCCGGGCCACCGGTTGCTGATTGATGACGGCCGGTTGAGCCTGCTTGCGGTAAAATCCAACAAGACATCGATTGTCTGCACGGTCGTCAGCGGCACCAAGATCTCTGACCGCAAGGGCGTCAGCCTGCCTGACACGACGCTCGGTGTCAGCGCACTGACGGAGAAGGACCGCAGCGACCTTGATGCCGTTCTGGCCGTCGATGATGTCGACTGGGTGGCGCTTTCCTTTATCCAGCGTCCCGAGGACCTTGCCGAGGTTCGCAAGATCGCCCGCGGCCGGGTTGGCCTGATGTCGAAGATCGAAAAGCCGCAGGCGCTTGAGTGTATCGACGAGATCATCGAGCTTTCCGATGCGCTGATGGTGGCGCGTGGCGATCTGGGTGTGGAAATGCCCATCGAGTCGGTGCCCGGGATCCAGAAGCAGCTGACCCGCGCTTGCCGCAAGGCGGGCAAGCCGGTCGTCGTTGCCACGCAGATGCTGGAATCGATGATCTCGGCTCCGGTTCCGACCCGTGCCGAAGTGTCCGATGTTGCAACAGCTGTATTCGAAGGTGCCGACGCGGTTATGCTTTCGGCCGAATCTGCAGCCGGTGATTATCCGGTGGAAGCCGTGCTGACCATGGCGTCGATTGCACGCAAGGTGGAGCGTGATCCGAACTATCCCGGCATCATTTATTCCCAGCGCCCGCAGCCGGACGCCACCGGAGCAGACGCCATTTCGCTGGCCGCACGCCAGATCGCCGAGACGCTCAACCTGTCTGCGATCGTCTGCTATACCTCGTCGGGCAACACCGGCCTGCGTTCTGCGCGTGAGCGGCCGAATGTGCCGGTTATTGCGCTGTCGCCGGTGATACAGACGGCGCGGCGGCTTTCCGTCGTGTGGGGACTGCACTGCGTTGTCACCCAGGACGCGACCGATCTCGACGATATGGTCGACCGGGCGTGCCGGATTGCGTTCCGCGAAGAGTTCGGCAAACCGGGTGACCGCATCATTATTTCGGCCGGGGTTCCGCTGGGTACACCCGGATCGACCAACATGCTGCGGATTGCCTATATCGGTTCCGATGGGATGACCGGCATCTGATTTCAATCAGATTGAATGAACTTGTTCATCAACCCTGGCAGCTGGCGTCGTCGGCTGCCAGGGCCGCTTCGGCCGTTGCCGCAGCTGCTTTCAGATCAACATCCTTGCCTGCCACTTTCTCGATTGCCCGGACTGCCAGATCTGTCGTGACATGATCAGGCTTGTGGCCGAGATTGCGAATCCAGACCAGTTCCGAACCTTCAATATCGCGCGCCAGTCCTTCCGAGTGAATGTGGGCAAGGACAACCGAATCACTGTCGCCGGTGATGATGACGGTCGGGCTCTTGATCTCGGGGTAGCGTGGCGCGATCCGGGTCACATAAGGTTTGAGATTGGCCACATCGATTGCATTGTTGCGAAAGGCACCCGGTCTGAGCACCAGTGCGGGCGCGGTTGTGCTGATGTAATCGCCGGGCGTGGGGTTGGGTGCGAAGACACACGCCGAGCCACTTTCCAGCCGGGACAGACCAGCCGGTAAGGCGAGCGTGTTGGCGAACAGCGGGCCAATCAACGGCGTTTGCGTCAAGCCGTAATACCAGGCGATACCGCCTGGCCAAGAATGGGTTGCCGGAGCCAGAAAAACCAGGCCGGCAGTCATCTGCGGATGGGCGAGCGCAAAACTTGCAGCGATAGCGCCGCCGAAAGAGTGCCCGATGATGATGGCGCTGGATATGCCCTTGGCTTTCATGGCGGCGGCGATGGCATCGGCCTGTCCGTCGGGTGTGTCATTGGCCGTGCCGCCGCGTTCCGACCAGCCATGGCCAGGACGATCGATGAACAGCATTTCCGCCCTGCCTTCAAATCTGGGCCGGAACGGCACTGCCTGATCCAGCAGGTTGCCGCTGGCGCCGTGGATGAACACGAGCGGCGGCAGGTCCGCGCCAACCGGACGCGGCACGTGCACGGCATGGAGCTTGTAGCCACCGACATCGATCATCTCTCCGGTGGGAGGATATAGCGCTTCGATCTCGCGCGCCTTTAATCGGGTCCAGGCCGCAAGTGCGGCCAACAGCACGACAATGATGGCGATCAGGATAATCACGGCGGTTCGGACCGGGCTTTGAGCGAGCATGAGCAATGGGTGCCAACAGGTTTGAGAAACTGGAACGGTTTGTGTTGTTCCATACGGGGTGCATGGGAGGAAAGTTTCAGATCCTGCTGCCGGCGAGCTTGTCCGCCAGTTCACCGATCCTTGTCTGGGCCTGCCGGTTCGCCGGATAGATTTCCAGCACCTGCTCCCAGGCCCGCAGCTCGAGCTCGTCGTTTCCGGAGGCCGCGAGTATGGCGGCCATGCCGGAGATGGCGCCGAAGTGGCGCGGTTCCAGGCTGAGAACACGGGCGATGTCGGACATGGATTTGCCGTGGTTGCCCATTGCGTAGTTCAGCGTGGCCCTGCGGTTCCAGCCTTCGGCGAACTCCGGCATCAGAACGACGACCTGGTCCAGCAGGTCGAGAGCCAAACTGTTCTTCTGTTCAGCGACAGCCTTGTCGGCCCACTGCATCAGAAGATTCGTCGTGGCGCTGCCTGAATCGCGCCACTTGGCCCAGATGCGCTCACTGATTCGCCTGGCCTGGCTGTCTTTTCGCTCGCGCTTGAGCTCCTCAAAGAGCGAATCGAGTGTATCGGCCGGTTGACTTGCAGCCGAAACCGGGTTCGGGCTGTCTGTCCCGGCGAAAGCCGGCATATTGGCAGCGTTGCAGCACAGGAAAGCAGCAAAGACAGCGGGAGCAAATTTGGAATACGAAAAATGGCGCATGACGGAAAACTAGTCCGTCTGCGCCAAATATCAAATGCAAATTTTAGTGAAAGCCTGACGGCCCTCAGCTTCAGCCCTGACGGGCCTTGAAGCGCGGGTTCTGCTTGTTGATGATGTAGACCCGGCCTTTACGACGAACCAGCTGGTTGTCACGGTGACGAGCTTTAAGCGCTTTAAGCGAATTTTTGATCTTCATTGTTCTGATCCGCGTGTTATCCGGGCAGCGAAGCCACCTCATCAATCAAAAACGCGCCAGCAAGGACGCGCTCATCGGTTGGCAGGGGATGTAGCCCTTCGGACATTTGCTGTCAACTATGGGACGGTTTTTTCCCGTCCTGATCGGGCCTAAATGGTTCGGTTTGCGTGCTTATCCGGGTGACATGGCCCATTTTGCGGCCCGGGCGTGCTTCTGACTTGCCATAAAGATGCAGGACAGCATTCGGCTCGCCCGCCAATTCGACGACATTGTAGATATCGGAGCCGATGAGATTCTCCATCACGCAGTCGGAATGGCGTGTTGTGTCACCGAGAGGCAGGCCGGCAATGGCGCGAATATGCTGCTCAAACTGCGATACGGCGCAGGCGGCTTCGGTCCAGTGTCCTGAATTGTGAACCCGCGGCGCGATTTCATTGACCAGCAGCCGATGCTTGCCATCCTCGCGCACAGCAAAGAATTCAACCGCAAAAACCCCGACATAGTCCAGATGCGCGGCCATCGCCGAGGCAATTCTGAGGGCCTTGGCCTGCGCTTCGGGGCCAAGCCCGGAGGGCACGGTGGACGTGTGCAGGATGTGGTTGCGGTGGACATTCTCCGAAATGTCAAACGCGCGAACTTCACCGGACAGGCCGCGGGCCGCAACAACGGAAACCTCGCATTCGAAATGGACGAAGGATTCGAGAATGGCCATCTGGCCCTGCATGGCGGCAAATGCAGTGTCGGCATCGTCCGGACGCAACAACTTTGCTTGTCCCTTGCCATCATAGCCGAGCCGCGTTGTCTTCAACACAGCCGGCAATCCGGTGATGGCGATGGCGTCGTCGAGTTCCGTGCGTTTGGAGACGGCGGCGAACAAAGCGGTCTCAGCGCCGAGTTGACGGGCCATGGCTTTCTCAAGCAAGCGGTCCTGAGCAACTTCAAGCGCTTTTGATCCAGGTCTGACCGCAACGCGGGATTCCAGCCACTGTACCGTTTTGACCGGCACATTCTCGAATTCGTAGGTGACCACGTCGCAAAGATCGGCCAATTGCTGCAGCGCTGCCGGGTCATCATAGTCGGCGACAATCTGGGTGTTGGCGACTTGCTCAGCCGGGGCGTTGCTGTCGGGCTCCAGAATGATGGTCTCGTATCCGAGCCGGGCTGCTGCCATGGCAAGCATGCGGCCCAATTGTCCGCCGCCAATGATTCCGATGACGGAGCCGGGTGCCAGTGCCTCGGCGCTCATGGCTGATCCACCGGCTGGTCGGCAACCGCGTCGGTGCGTGCCTGCCTCCAGGCATCAAGCCTTTGGGCCAGGGCCTCGTCGGAAAGCGCCAGCACGCTTGCTGCAAGCAGGGCTGCATTGATGGCGCCGGCTTTTCCGATCGCCAGGGTGCCGACAGGAATACCCGCGGGCATCTGCACGATCGACAACAGACTGTCCTGGCCCGATAGCGCCTTGGATTCGATGGGAACCCCGAAAACAGGCAGCGGGGTGAATGCCGCGGTCATGCCAGGCAGATGTGCGGCACCGCCGGCGCCGGCAACAATCACCTTGTAGCCTTTATCACGGGCAGTCTTGGCAAATGAAACCAGGCGGTCGGGTGTCCGGTGCGCCGATACGATGAGCGGCTGGTGCGAAATCCCCAGCTCCTCCAGCGTTTCCGAGGCATGCTTCATGGTCGGCCAGTCAGATTGACTGCCCATGATAACGGCAACCTTTGGTGGTTCGGTTCGGCTCATGGATTGCTCCCGGTCAGGCAATTATATCCGGTATGATCTGGTCTTCGAGTTCAATGATCTTGTCCTTGATCGCCAGCTTCTTTTTCTTCATTCGCTGAACACGAAGCTGATCACAGCCAACCTGAATCATTGCATTGATGGCGGCGTCGAAGTCTTCGTGCTCATGGCGCAATCGCGCCACCAGCATGCGAAGCTCCGCCTGTTCCTGATTGGACATGCAGTTTCCCCGTTAAACGCATCCTGCCGGCACCCGGCCCGGCTTTGGTATATGCGGGCGCTCGTACCATAAAAACAGGTGTAACGGGAAGTTATCCTTGTTGAAGAAATGATCTTCGACAAATGGGGAAAGCCGTGGCACACTCTTTGTTGTCAACAAACGATTTGCACCGGTGTTCCGGCGCCGGCGCAGCCCAACAAAGGAGTCGCTTATGTCGATTGATGCTCACCTTGCCACACTTGAAAAAAAGCATGGCGAACTGGAGGACAAACTCCGCACGGTGCAATCCCAGCCATCCGTCCATGACGATATGATTGTGGATATCAAACGACGCAAGCTCAAGCTCAAGGATGAGATCACCCGTATCCGCGCCGATACGCAACATTGACCAGATTTGCATGACACGAGGATGACAGCAGGCGCGGGAATTTTCCCGCGCCTTTTTGATTCGGGGATAAGCCGATCATGATGCTTGAGGGATCGAGCAATAAGCGCCGCATTCGGCGGGCTTCTGGCATTGCTTCAAAGAACGGAGTTTTGCCGGAGCAGCGACGATCTCACGACCAGAATTGCTCTACCCAAAGATTGAGACGCATGAACCCATCGGTCCGGACCGTGTAGATCCTGCGGGTGCCCTTGCTTGTCACAGTCACCAGATTGCTTTCAAGAAGCGCCTTGAGGTGTTGTGAAACTGCGGGTCTGCTGATTGGCAGGCCCTCCGCCAGCTCGTTGACCGTACGAGGCTGGCGCCGCAATTCCTCCAGAAGATAACGTCTGTTGGGGTCGGCAATAGCTTGAAAAGCATCCATGGTCATGCAGGCAAGCTAAGTTAAACAATCTGGACCGGCAAGTCTTTTGTGTGCGGTGCACACTGCGTGACGTTGTTTACTTTAAATCCTGTTCAATGATTTAAAAGCGTGACGGCAAAACACCTTTCAAGCTCTGAAGCACAGCAGGATTTGTGCGCAAGCCGGATTCAGGACGCGCCGAGGTTTTTGGCCTCGTCGCGCAGCAGGTATTTCTGGATCTTGCCGGTCGATGTCTTGGGCACCTCGTGGAAAATAACAGTTCTCGGGCATTTGAATCTTGCCAGCAATCCGCGGCAATGCTCGATGATGTCTTCTTCGCTCAAACTGTAGCCGGCGCGCAGTTCAACGAAAGCGCAGGGTGTTTCGCCCCACTTGTCATCAGGTCTGGCCACCACGGCCGCAGCCATGATTCCGGGATGCTTGTAGAGTGCGTCCTCGACCTCGATCGACGAGATGTTCTCGCCGCCCGAAATGATGATGTCCTTTGAACGGTCCTTTAGCTGCAGATAGCCGTCGGGGTGCATGACACCAAGATCGCCGGAGTGAAACCAGCCACCGCGGAAAGCCTCTTCGCTGGCAGCGGGATTTTTCAGATACCCCTTCATGACGATATTGCCCCGGAACATGACCTCGCCGAT
The DNA here is from genome assembly GCA_963975635.1 of uncultured Hoeflea sp. Taxonomy (GTDB): domain Bacteria; phylum Pseudomonadota; class Alphaproteobacteria; order Rhizobiales; family Rhizobiaceae; genus Hoeflea. The sequence continues at coordinate 18,017 of CAXBIE010000007.1, forward strand.
GGTTTCGCCGTCGGCAGGCACATTTTCCATGGTCTCTGGGTTCATCACTGCCAGGTTTTCCAGCGCCGGGTAGCGCACACCCTGACGGGCCTTCTTGGTGGTGCGGGTGCTGCGATCAAGCTCTGACCACTCCCGCTTCCATTCATTGACCACGGCGGGTCCGTAGGTCTCGGTCAGGCCATAGAGGTGGACAACCTCGAAGCCGGCGTCAGCCATGCCGGCCAGAACGGCTTCGGGAGGAGGGGCGGCGGCCGTGTTGAAGCTGACTGTCTGGGAAAATTCCCGTTTTTCCTGCTCGCTCGCATTCAGCAGCGTCGACATGACAATGGGCGCTCCGCACAGGTGGGTCACGCCATGGTCGGCAATGGCATCATACATGGCTTTTGCACGCACCCAGCGCAGGCAGACATGGGTGCCGCCGACAACGCCGAGCGTCCAGGGAAAGCACCAGCCATTGCAGTGAAACATCGGCAGGGTCCACAGATAGACCGGGTGCCGGCCCATCCCTGAAGCAATCACGTTCGAATAGCCCATCATGGCCGCGCCACGGTGGTGGTAGACCACACCCTTGGGATTTCCTGTCGTGCCGGAAGTATAGTTCAGCGAGACCGCTTCCCATTCATCATCAGGCAAGGTCCGGTTGAATTCCGGGGACGCGGCCTGGACGAATTCCTCATAATCATGCGAGCCGATGCGTTCGCCTTTGGGAAACGGGGCGTCGCCGGGATACTCGGTGTCGTCATAATCAATCACCACCGGATCAGTTTCCGCGAGGGCCAGTGCTTCAGCCATGACGCCGGAGAACTCGCGGTCGACGATCAGCACCTTGCACTCGGCGTGATCAAGCTGGAAAGCGATTGCCTGCGCATCAAGTCGGGTGTTGATGGAATGCAGAACCGCCCCGATCATCGGCACGCCGTGATGGGCTTCGAGCATTGCCGGGGTGTTGGACAGCATTACCGAGACCGTGTTGCCCTTGGAAAGTCCAAGCCCCGCCAAGGCATTGGCAAGCTGCTTGGAGCGCTTGAGGAAGGTGCGATAGCTCATCTGCATGGTGCCATGGATGATGGCGATGTGATCAGGATGGATCAGTGCCGCTCGCTCCAGATGCGCCAGTGGCGTTAGAGGCTGATAGTTGGCTGCGTTGCGGTCGAGATCGGTTTCGTAAGGATTGGCGCTCAAGGTGGGCTTCCCATGCAAATGTCATTGGCTGACCTGCATCAAATCACCTGAATGCAGCCTTGTCATCAAGCCAATAGATGAATGGCGCCATCCCAGATCAGTTTCAGCGCGGCGAGCAAGACCATCACATACATGAAGGGATAGAATATATCTGGTTTCATGCGCCGGACTATGAATGCGCCGGCCAGTGTTGCCACCGGCGCCAGCGGCGCAAGAGCCAGGGAGGTTGACAGGTTGGTCATGTCAAACTGCCCAAGCGCGAAATAGGGGATCAGCTTGATCGCATTGATGATGGCGAAGAAGCGAACACTTGTTCCCGTGTAGGTCTTGGGATCCTGCTGCAATGGCAGGGTGTAGATCTGGTAGGGCGGTCCGCCGGCATGAGAGACGAAGCTGGTGAAACCGGACAATGTGCCCCAAAGTGTGCCAAGAACCGGCTGGTGTCCGCGCGGCGCCTGCTTGTTGCCAGTGCGGGCGGCTGCCAGGTTTTGCATCATGTATCGCCACACAAACCACAGTGCCACTGTCCCGACGATAAGCCGGATCATCGGGGCGGTGACCCAGGCGGCCGTGGCCCAGCCGATGGTGATGCCGATCAACGCGCCAGGCAGCATGATGGCAAGCGTCTTGTTGTCCTTGTGGCTGCGCCATGTCCAAAGGCTGACCATGTCCATGACAATGAGAATTGGCAGCAGGATTGCGGCGGCCTGGACCGGCGATATGGCCAGAGCCATCAGCGGGACGCCAAGCAGCGCCATGGCACCGCCGAAACCACCTTTGGACAGCCCAACCATGATGACGGCCGGGATGGCTGCGGCATAGAAGAAGGGGTCCGTCATCATTGTGGTGGTTGATCCTTGTGCCGCGCCGGTCTATCCCGTTTGCACTCAATTGGCCATACCGGCTTTCAGCGCCGACTCCGACAGGATCTTCCATGACCGACGCCATCAACCGTTGCCGCCTCGTTCTCGTGACGCCAGACATTGCCGATGCCGCTGAACTGGCAGCCGTGACGAGGGATGCGCTTCGCGGCGGCGATGTTGCTTCCGTGATCATTCCGCAAAACGATCTGGACGAAAAAAGCTTCCAGAAACGCTGTGAAGCCCTGATCCCGGTCATTCAGGATGCAGGCGCCGCGGCGCTTGTCGCCGGCGATTCCAGGGTCGCCGGACGGGTGAGGCCGGATGGGCTGCACATCGAAGTGGGTCCAACCGCCATGACCGAGGCCGTCGGGCGTTATGCTCCCGGCTTGATCGTCGGTGGCGGCAATGCGCGCGAACGTCATGCTGCGCTGTCGATCGGTGAAGCCCAGCCGGACTATGTGATATTCGGATCAATTGATGGCGACATCAAACCGGAACCGCATTCCAAGAACATCGCGCTGGCGGAATGGTGGGCCGACATGATCGAGATTCCCTGCCTGCTTATGGGCGGAACAAGCACCGCCTTTGTGGAAGAGATGGCGCAAACCCGAGCCGAGTTCATCGTTTTCGGCAAAGCGGTTTTTGCCGATCCCGCAAATGCGGCGCGGATGGTGGCTGAAATCAATGCGACCCTTGACGAAAAAGCGCCACGGTTAGGCCGATAATGGGCAGAATGTCCGAGTTTGACGTTTTGACTTCCCGCAGGATGGTTTCCATGGTTTGCCGATCATCCAGACTGTTTCCATTGGTGCTGATGCTGGCGCTGGCCGGCGGGCCGGCACTGGCCCAGACCGAAAGCGGGGAAACTGCGCCCGCGGCTGAAGCGAAAGACGGCAAGACACCCCCAGATGCCACGTTGCGAGCCTTTGGTGCATTTCAGCGCGGCTATTATCTCACTGCGATGGAACTGGCTTTGCCGCGTGCGCAGCTGGGGGATCCGGCCGCCCAGACCTTGCTGGCAGAACTGTTTGCCGCCGGGCTCGGCGTGGCGCGCAACATGGATGATGCCGCATTCTGGTACAAGCAGGCTGCGGAAAACGGGGATGCCTCCGCGCAGTTCAAATATGGTTTGATGCTGCTTGAGGGAAAGCATGTCGAGGCCGATCAGGCCAAGGCCGAAGAACTGATGAAGAAGGCGGCGGATGCAGGAAATGCGTTTGCCCAGTTCAATCACGCGCAATTTCTGGTGAGCCAGAAGCCAGGCAATACCGGAATTTTCGAGGCGCTTCCCTATTTCGAGAAAGCTGCCGAACAAGGTGTTGCGGATGCGCAATACGCGCTGGCCCAGATTTATCGCAATACTGACGGTGTTTCCGAGGAAAAGCAGGCAAGGGCTCGCGAATTCATGGAGAAGGCAGCGCGTGCCGGTTATGACACTGCGCAGCTGGACTACGCTATCTGGCTGATTGACGGAATCGGCGGCCCGAAAGATTATGAGGCGGGATTTCACTGGATGGAGGTCGCCGCAACTCGGGGCAATGTGGTGGCCCAGAACCGGATGGCAGTGCTGCATATCAATGCGATCGGGACCAGCGGTGACCCGGTTGAGGCAGGCAAGTGGTATATCGTGTCACGCCGCGCGGGATATGACGACCGGTCGCTTGACGACTTTTACCAGGGCCTGACCGAAGAACAGCAAAAGCAGGCGATCGACGCTGCAAACAAGTTCAGCAAGCGGTGAATCTGCTGCCTGAAGCGGCCGTCACAAGGCGCAGACTTGAAAAGCTCCGGTTTTTGTGGTCTTGAGGCCGCCAAGCGGGGCCGAAAACCGGTGCCGGACAAAGCTTGACGCGGAACGCTCTCATGAAAATCAACGGAAACGAAATTCGCCCCGGCAACGTGCTTGAGCACAATGGCGGCCTCTGGGCCGTGGTGAAAACCAATGCGGTGAAGCCCGGCAAGGGCGGCGCCTTCAATCAGGTCGAGATGAAGAACCTCATCGACGGCACCAAGCTCAATGAACGGTTTCGGGCATCCGAGACGGTCGAGCGCATCCGGCTCGAGCAGAAGGACTTCCAGTTCCTCTACGAGCAGGGCGAAGCTCTGGTGTTCATGGATCTGGAAAGCTACGAGCAGCTTGAACTGCAAAAGGATTTCGTCGGCGATCGCCGCGCCTTCCTGCAGGACGGCATGATGGTAACGGTCGAACTTCACGAAGAACGTCCGATCGGCATTTCGCTGCCGGATCACGTGACCCTGGCAATCGCGGAAGCCGATCCTGTGGTCAAGGGACAGACCGCAGCGTCTTCCTACAAGCCTGCAACGCTTGAGAACGGCGTTCGCATTCTCGTGCCGCCGTTCATTTCGTCCGGTGAGCGCGTGATTGTCGACACCAACGAACTGACCTATCTGCGCCGCGCTGACTAATCCGGTCGCAAGACCATGGTCCGCTTCGAGCCCTGAGACACCGGCGTATGGCGCGTTTGTGCAACGCGCCGCCGACACCAAGGAAAAACCAAGATGGCGCGTTCAGCCCTTCTCAATGTAATGGTTCAATCGGCGCTCAAGGCCGGACGTTCGCTGGCGCGTGACTTTGGCGAGGTGCAAAATCTGCAGGTCTCGCTCAAGGGCCCGGGCGACTATGTCAGCCAGGCGGACCGCAAGGCCGAAACCATCATCAAGACCGAGTTGATGCGGGCGCGCCCGACTTACGGGTTCATGGGCGAGGAAAGTACTGAAGAGAAAGGTACCGATGGGGCGCATCGGTGGATTGTCGATCCACTGGACGGCACCACGAACTTCCTGCACGGCATGCCGCATTTTGCGGTGTCCATCGCGCTCGAGCGCAATGGCGAGATCGTGGCGGGGGTTATCTACAATCCCTCCACGGACGAGCTCTACACCGCCGAGCGCGGCGGTGGCGCGTTCCTCAACGACCGCCGTCTCCGGGTCGCCGGACGCAAGGCGATGTCGGACGCGGTGATCGGCACCGGCGTTCCGCATCTCGGGCGCGGCCATCACGGCAAGTTCCTGGTTGAACTGCGCCATGTCATGGGCGAATGCGCAGGCATCCGGCGTATGGGTGCTGCTGCGCTGGACCTGGCCTATGTCGCTGCGGGCAGGCTCGACGGATTTTGGGAAACACCGCTCGAACCGTGGGACATGGCCGCAGGCATCCTGTTAATCCGGGAAGCCGGCGGGTTTGTGTCCGACGCCAAGGGTGGAACCGACATGTTCGGCAGCCGGTCGGTTGCAGCGGGCAATGAGTATATCCTCAAGGGGCTTCTTGAGCTTGTTCAGCGGCCAGTCCCGAAAGCCTGATGCCAACGTCACAGCGTTGTTTTGAAAGCATGCTTTCATTTCCGCCATATTATCGGTTAGTCTCCGCCTGATCTTTTTGATTTGAGACAAGGGCCGGGACGGATAGCGCATGGCAAAACTGACGATGTCTGGATGGGGTATCTCCGAAGACGGCAGCGGTGCGGATCCGCACAAGCTGTCAAGTCCGCTGGTGTTCTTCTGGAGCATGATGATTTTTCTCATCCTCTCCGGTTTTGTTGCGGCCATTCTCTACCGGCAAATTCAGACGGCTTTTCTCGCCAATCCGGGCCTGAACGGGCTGATTGTCGGTGTGTTGGCCGTCGGTGTGCTTCTGGTCTTTACGCATGTGCTCAGGCTCCGTCCGGAAGTCCGGTGGGTCAATTCACTGCGCGCAACCGGGGATGCCGAGAAGGTCGGGCGTGATCCGGTGCTGCTTGCGCCGATGCGGGCGCTGATTGGCCGCCGCCAGGAAATGGCGCTGTCGACCTCCTCGCTTCGGTCGATTCTTGATTCGATCGGCACCAGGCTGGACGAATCCCGCGACACGTCCCGCTATCTCATCGGACTTCTCGTATTTCTTGGCCTTCTTGGCACGTTCTGGGGCCTGCTTGGCACCATCGGTTCGATCAATCAGGTGATCCAGTCGCTGGACCCGGGGACCGGCGGCACGGAAGATGTTCTGTCCACACTGAAAAGCGGCCTGTCAGCGCCGCTGGACGGAATGGGGACGGCGTTTTCCTCGTCACTGTTTGGTCTCGCCGGATCTCTGGTGCTTGGCTTTCTCGATCTGCAGGCCGGCCGTGCGCAGAACCGGTTCTACACCGAGCTGGAAAACTGGCTGTCGACGATGACGGATCTGGATTCAGGCATGGTGGTGCCGGCGGAAAGCTCCGGTACGACCGAGGAAATCCGGATGCTGTCCGAACGGATGCAGTCTCTGTCGCAGGAGTCCGGCATGACACCGCGGACAACGGCCGCGATGGCCAGTCTGGCGGAAGGGATTCAGGGGCTGGTGAAAAACATGCGCAACGAGCAGCAGATGCTCAGGGACTGGATCGAGGCGCAGCAGGTTGAATCGCGCCGCTTGCGCGAAACGCTCGACAAGCTTGCCGACAAGATCGGGGACAAATAGGCCATGGCGCTGGCACGAAACCGGCGGCGGGAGCGGACGGTCGACTACTGGCCGGGTTTTGTCGATGCCTTGTCGACACTTCTTCTGGCCATCATGTTTTTGCTCACGGTGTTTGTTTTGGCGCAGTTTTTCCTGTCGCGCGAAATCTCCGGCCGGGATCAGGTGCTCAACCGGCTTAACAGCCAGATCAATGAACTGACACAACTGCTGGCGCTGGAGCGTTCAGGCAATCAGGATCTGGAAGATACATTGGCCAACCTGCAGGCCTCCCTTTCAGAATCGGAATCGGACCGGTCGAGACTGCAGGAACTGCTTGCCAGCGGGGCAGGTGCAAGCAGCGCCGCGGAAGCCAGGATAGGCAGGCTCTCGGAAACCCTCGATGCGGAAAAGAAGGTGTCGCAACGCGCACTCAACCAGGTTGATCTGCTGAACCAGCAGATTGCCGCGCTCAGGACGCAGCTCGGGGCGCTCGAGGATGCACTTGATGTGTCGGAGAGCAAGGACCGCGAGACCCAGGCGAAGATCGCTGATCTGGGCCGCCGCCTCAATGTGGCCTTGGCGCAGCGGGTGCAGGAGCTGAATCGCTACCGGTCCGACTTCTTCGGCCGCTTGCGCGAGATCCTGTCCAGCCGCGAGGATGTGCGGGTGGTGGGTGACCGTTTCGTGTTCCAGTCGGAAGTGCTGTTTCCCTCTGGCGGCAATGAACTCAATCCTGCCGGCAAGGAGCAGATGGCCAAACTTGCCGCAGCGATCATCGAGCTGGCGCGCGAAATTCCGGACGAAATCAACTGGGTTCTGCGCGTTGACGGCCACACCGACAATGTTCCGTTGTCGGGCAATGGCCGCTATGCGGACAACTGGGAGCTTTCGAGCGCGCGTGCGACGTCGGTGGTCAAATATCTGGTCACCCAGGGTGTGCCGGCAAACCGTCTGGTGGCCGCCGGGTTTGGCGAGTTCCAGCCGATTGCCGAAGGCGATACAGACGAAGACCGCGCGACCAACCGGCGGATTGAGCTCAAGCTGACTGAGCGCTGACGGCGGCGCTTCAGCTGGCCGGTTGCGGGAAGACTTGCGGCACCGGCAGAAAATCTGCGAGCGGGGCGTAATCCGCAGGCGTAAACCGCACCAGTCCGGAGGCGAGGAACACGGCCTCGCGAATTTCCGGATCGAGACCGGCTACGGCATTCCCGAACGCATCGGCAATAGCGCCCGCGCGATCCGCAAAGCCGGCGCTGGTGATGAGCGGCAAGGCGGGTGTCTGCGGTGTTGTCGCAAAGACCACCAGATCATCGGCCGCGGGCTCATGGCGGCGCGCCAGCTGCCATGTGACGACATCGATTGCGGCCCAGTCCGCCTGGCGCAGGGCAACCGCCCGGATGGAAGCCCGGTGAGCCCCGGTCTCCAGCCGCTGTGGCAAGCATTCATAACCGCCTGCAGCGAGCAGACGCACCGGAGCGGCGAAGCCCGACTGCGAATGCGCCATGTTGTAGGCAAAGCGCATGCCGGCCAGATCGTGCAGGTTCTTGGGGCGCTCGCTTTTTCGTGAGACCAGGACGCTGAAATAATGGCCCGGTCGCGCGTCGGTCACCGCGTAAACCGGTGTTCCGACGAGCGCCACCTTGCCTGCAAGCCTGTTGGCATAGGGATAGCCGCAGGTTTGGGACAGGAGCAGATCGGGACTGCTCCACAGAGGTTCAGGGTCGGCGCTGCGGTCCAGCGCGACAGGCGGTGCCATGCCGCTGATGCTCAATTGCCGCCGGATTGCAGCCCACAGGGCATCGGTCGCCTCACGGATCTCCGGCCAATCGTACATCGGCAGGGAGACGGCACTGTTTCCAGTACCGTCCGTTTGCTGCTGGATGTCACTCATGCCTCGTCGCCACGTTGCTTGTGCGTGGCTTCGATCGGCCATGCGACCGGTTCCTTGGGCCGCAGCGCGAATCGCCGGAACACATCCCAGTAGCTTTGATAGCGGTAGCCGCCATTCATGCGCAGGAAACGGGTCCGGTTTTCCCGGAAAAACGCGGGAATGCGGTACCAGGCAAGCGATGGATAGGCATGGTGCACCGAGTGGAAGTTGTTGTTGAGAAACAGCAGGCTCAACGGCCCCCGTGTTTCGATGATCACCGAGCGGTGATTGGCCTTTTCTACAGCCTGATGCTCGATGAAGGAGCGCACCATCAACAATCCCATGCCGAAATAGGCAGCGATGAAATAGGCCGCCGGGGAAAGGCTGCCAAAGCTGGCGATCAGCCAGAACAGGAACACTACTGCCAGAATGTGACGCAGCCATGTTGCAAGGATGGTCCGGTCACCGGCGATGATCCGGCCGAGTTCGCTTCGGGCAAAGCCGATTGTGGCCAGGGCCGGGCCGAGTGTGACGCGGCCTGTCAGCGTATTGTTGGCTACCAGCAGGAGCTTCAACCAGCCGGGTATGGCCGTCCAGACGTCACGGTCGAGATAGTAGCTTTCCGGATCGTCATAGGGGTCGGTGATGTTTTCGTTGATGTGGTGAGTGAGGTGGCAGGATTTGAAGCGCAGATAAGGTACCAGCACTCCAATTGGCGGTGAGATCAGGAGATCGTTTGTTTTTTGGTTTCTGAACGGATGGCCGTGTAGAAATTCATGTTGAAGAGAGGAATGCAGTGTGATGGTGGGGATCAGCAGCAGGACACGCACCATGTCCGGCAAGTCTGCCCATCCGAAAGCCAGCAACAACCACACAGCATAGCAAACGCCTGCCAAAAGCAGGGTCCGCCACTCCGCGTCATTCCGCATTGTGGATACACCTTCTGAATGTTCCCGTTATAGCCCGCGGACAGAGGTCCCGCCCCCCGCGTGGCTTCCAGACGAACAGCAGATAATTACCCTGATTTGACGGGTTTCACAATAATGCCGCCGGCAGTTCGAAGAATTATTTGCCGGCTGTGGATCAGGCCTCGACGGGGCCTGCGGCGAGGGCCTCGGCGCCATGCTCGAACTGCAGCCGGGCCAGGCGGGTATAGAGCCCGCCACGGGCCACCAGCTCGGCGTGATTGCCTTCCTCGACAATCTGCCCCTTGTCCATCACCAGAATGCGGTCAGCGCGCAGCACGGTTGCAAGACGGTGGGCGATGACGATCGTCGTGCGGTCGAGCATCAGCCCTTCAAGCGCTTTCTGCACCAGGGTTTCGTTTTCCGCGTCCAGCGCCGATGTGGCCTCGTCAAGCAGCAGGATCGGTGCATCGCGCAGGATCGCCCGGGCAATCGCCACACGCTGACGCTGACCGCCCGACAGGGTGATGCCACGCTCGCCGACAGGAGTGTCATACCCCTTGTCCAGAGCCATGATGAAGTCGTGCGCTTGGGCTGCCTGTGCCGCAGCCTCTATGTCGGCCTGGCTGGCTCCCGAGCGCCCGAAGGCTATGTTGTCGCCAACGGTGCCGGCAAAGATTGTCACATCCTGCGGAACCAGCGCGATGCGGCGGCGGACATCGGCAGGGTCGGCTTCGCGCACATCGATATTGTCGACAAACACGGTGCCGCTTGTGGCGTCGTAAAACCGCAGAATCAGCGAGAACAGGGTCGACTTGCCGGCGCCGGATGCACCGACGACGGCCACTGTTTCACCGGGCTTCACATGGAAGCTGGTTCCGGTGAGAGCAGATGTGTCCGGCCGGGCAGGGTAGGCAAAGCGGACATTGTCAAAGCGGATGTCTCCGATTGCGGGAGACGGCAGCGCCATTGGAAATTCGGGAGCCCGAATCTCCGGGATCTCGTCGAGCAATTCACTGAGCCGTTCGGCCGCGCCGGCTGCCTGGGAAAGCTCACCCCACACTTCGGACAATGCGCCGAGACTGCCTGCGGCAAAGACCGAGTAAAGCAGAAACTGACCCAGCGTTCCGGGAGTCAGTTCGCCGGTCAGCACCGATTGCGCGCCGTACCAGAGCACTGCCACCACCGAGCCGAACGCCATCGCGATGGCAAACCCTGTGAGGATGGAGCGGGCGAGAATGGATTGGCGGGTTGCACTGAAGGCAGCTTCGACAGCCTGACTGAAACGGGCGCGGGCGGTTGCCTCCGTGTTGAAGGCCTGCACGGTGCGGGTCGCGCCGATGGATTCACCGGCAAAGGTCATGGCTTCGGCAAGCCTGTCCTGCGCCTTGCGGGAGCGTGCCCTTACCTTGCGTCCGAAGCCGACCATGGGAAAGACGATGATCGGAATCGCCACCAGCACGAGGGCCGAAAGCTTGGGGGAGGTGATGAACATCATCGCACCCGCGCCCACGCATAAAATGGTGTTGCGCAAGGCAAGCGAAGCGGTCGCGCCGACTGTGGACTTGATCTGGGTGGTGTCAGCGGTCAGACGCGAGACAATCTCACCCGAGCGGTTGGCGTCGTAAAAAGCGGCCGACAATTCGGTGACATGATCGAAGACATCGCGGCGGATGTCCGAAACCACACGTTCACCCAGCGTGATGACAAAATAGTAGCGGCAGGCCGAAGCAAGCGCCAGCAGGATGGCAATGGCTGCCAGCATGGAGAAGTAGGTGTTGATGAAGCCTGCGTCCTGGGCAGAGAAGCCGTGGTCGATCATCCGGCGCACGGCCATGGGCAGCGTGAGGGTGGTGACGGCGGCCAATGCCAGAAACGTCAGAGCGCCAAGCACCAGATGGGGATAGCGCCGGATGTAGGGATAAAGGCGGGCGAGTGGACGCACCGACGGGCGGGCCCTTTTGGGGGTATCGGTTTGATCAGCCACGTCTGCTCCTGGTATGCGCACTCAATGTCATCGGCAATGTCACGGCAATGCTGCAAAAACCGGCGCGGCTCTTGTTATCGCCCATGCCTTCATGTATAGGCTCGCCATCGAATTGGGAAGTCGTTGTTCCAAAAGACACCGGCTTCATTTATGTGTTTGGCCAAAATGCCGCAAGCTTTGCTGCGCAGGGCCTCCCAAAGGCAGGACAAAGAAGATGAAGTCGAACATCCATCCCGACTACCACATGATCAAGGTGGTCATGACCGACGGCACAGAATACATGACCCAGTCCACCTGGGGCGCTGAAGGCGACACCATGAACCTCGAAATCGATCCCAACTCGCATCCGGCATGGACCGGCGGCAACCAGCAGATGCTGGACCGTGGCGGCCGTCTTTCGAAGTTCAAGAAGCGTTTCGAAGGTCTCAACCTTTAAGATTTCCGGCAATCGCCGGGACGCAAGAACCCGCCGGTTTCGGCGGGTTTTTTGTTGCCTGGAGTTTGGTGGCGCGCGAAGCTTGACGTGCAAATGCAAAAAGCCCGCGGGATATGCCGCGGGCTTTGAAGAATGGAATGATTTACGGGCCGGTTTTCAGCGCTTGTTGAAAACAGTCTGCAGGAGATGCTGCTGGGCCTGGACCGAGTTTTCGTTGTCCGGCTTGAGGGCGGCGGCTTCCGCCGGGCGGTAGATTTCACGATCAAGCAAAGCCACCCGGTTCTGGATGCGCAGCGAGCGCTCGACGAGATCCTTGAATGAATCCGGCAGATCGCTCCAGCCCTGTGCGGTGCGATCGCAGTTGAAGCTGTCGAGACGCACCTTGTTCTTTTCGGCAAGAACCTGATCGCGGTTCATTTCGCCATTGTTTACGGCACGCTGCAGCAGCAGCCAGGACGCCATCTGCATGAGGCGGGTTGTCAGGCGCATCGATTCCGCAGCGTAGAGGACACCGGCAAGACGCGGCAGGCCTTTCGAGGCTGCGCGACCCGGGCCATCAAGGTAGTTTGCAGTTTCCTCAACCAGACCCATGCCTTCGGCGTAGAGCGCCTTGAACTGGGTCGAATTGGCCATGCGATCTGCAAGATTGATGGGGTTGAGGCTGGTTTCAGACATGGCCGGATATTCCTGATTACAAAATACTGGGTAGGCGGCGTTTGCTGGCGTCGTGTGTCTCTGCCGTGCAAGTGCAGAATGGACCTGGGACCCTGTTCCGGCAAGTCTATTCTTAAGAAAGGGTTAACGTCAAAACCGGGTAAAACAGGTGATGCGTTGGCCCGCATATTGGTGTTGCGGATCCAAAACAACCATTGTCAGTCAGGTCTGTGACGCCCTCATATCCCGGGCACTTGCATGAAGAAGCCATAGCATAGGGTGCTTGGTTAGTCAGGATCAAGCCAAAAAAAAGAGCCGCATCAGCGGCTCTCAAGAGTTTAACAGGGAGGCGTCAAACAGTTTGACCAGAGGCCAGACTGTCAAATCCAGGAAACCCGGATGCCTATAGTAAAGACTTGTAAACCTTAACCGAAGCTTAACAAGCAAGTCTATTCCGATAAGCTGTTGCCATGGTTGCTTTATTTCGACTTGAAAAAGCTCTCCGCGGCGCTGCGGCTTGATGTTTTGGAGGCCTTGTCTGCTTCCAGGCGCGCAATTTCTTCATGTAACAAGGCGATTCGTTCCTCGATCTCATCGGCCGACAGGAACGTCAGATCACACCCGAGTTCATGCAGCTTCTTCGGTTTTGGGCGATCATCATCTGCGAACATGTTTTGATCTCTCGTTTCGCTCGGTGCGGGCGCTGTTTCTTGAAGATGCGTCCGCGGTGAGCCTGTATTGATCTGGTACAACTGGCCAACCGGCATTGCCGTCATCCTAGCCTGTGCCTAAGTTGTGGAAAAGTGTCGCGAGGAGATTTGATCAGATGCGCAGTATCGAAATTCGCCAGCCCGGCGGTCCGGAGGTTCTAACCCTTGCGACGCGTGACAAACCTGTGCCGGGTGAGACCGAGCTGCTGATCAAGGTGGCGGCCGCGGGCGTCAACCGTCCCGATTGTCTGCAGAGGCAGGGCGCATACCCGCCGCCGCCCGGCGCATCCGATATTCCAGGGCTTGAGATTGCAGGAGAAGTGGAATCAGCCGGCGCGGGCGTAAAGGACTTCAAGCCGGGCGATCAGGTGTGCGCGCTGGTGCCTGGTGGCGGATACGCGGAATATTGCACGGTGGACGAGACCAATGCCCTGCTGGCTCCTGCCGCACTGACGATGACTGAAGCAGCGGCAATTCCCGAGACCTTCTTCACCGTGTGGCACAATGTGTTCCAGCGCGGTGGACTGAAGTCCGGAGAGACATTTCTGGTGCATGGCGGAACGTCGGGCATCGGAACGACAGCAATTCAATTGGCCAAGGCATTTGGCGCGCGGGTGCTGGCCACCGCCGGCTCAGAGGCGAAATGTGCGGCGATGCGTGATCTGGGTGCTGATCTGGCAATCAATTACCGGGATGCCGATTTCGTGGAAGCGGTGAAGGACGCAACCGGAGGCAAGGGTGCTGATCTGATCCTCGACATGGTGGGTGGCGACTATATCAACCGCAACTATCAGGCTGCGGCGGTCGAAGGCCGGATCGTTCAGATCGCGTTCCTGAAGGGGCGGAAGGCTGAAGTCGATTTCTCGTTGCTGATGATGAAGCGATTGACCCATACCGGTTCCACTCTGAGAGCTCGCGATATCGCTTTCAAAGCAGGCATCGCCCAGGAGCTGCGTCAGCATGTCTGGCCGTTGCTGAGCGATCGCAAGGTGCTGCCGGTGATGGATTCGATCTTCCCGCTGGAGCAGGCTTCAGCTGCGCATCGCAGAATGGAAGATGGAGATCACATCGGCAAGATCGTGCTCGACATGAGCTGAAGATATTGGCGGTCTGAAAGTGTGCAGGTCGTGAAGGTGGTTATCCATGCACAACGCCCGCTTCCGGTTTGGAGGCGGGCGTTGTGCATTCCATCTTGGTGCAAACGGCGCTCTAATTGTCCGGCGCGGCGCGAGGGTCGAGGTTGATCGACTCCGGCGTGGCTGCACGGGCGGAAGGGATCGAGGCGAATTGTTCGCGGTCTTCTGCCGGGATCGCCGCCCGCATGCGGCTGCGGATAAGCGCATATGCGGCCACGCCCAGGTGAGATGCGGCGGTTACGGCAAACAGCAGATAAGGGCTGTAGCCCATGGTGATGCCGCCAACCAGCGGGCCGATGATCGTGCCGACGCCATACAGGAGCAGCAGTCCGCCCGATACGGTGACGAACTTGTCGCTGTCGGCGTAGTCGTTGGCGTGGGCGACGATGATCGAATAGAGCGTGTAGGACATCGCGCCATACAGTGAGATCAATCCGTACAGAACGGCGATCCCGGAGGGCTTGATGATGGTGATTGCAAGGCCGGACAGGCCGGCAATGGTTGCAAGCCCGGCGAGAACGTAACGGCGATCCATGCGGTCGGACATGCGGCCGGCGGGCAACTGCATGACCGCGCCGGAGAAAATGGTGATCGACATCATGGTCGCGATGGTGAATGTGGTCAGGCCGACCTCAGCGCCGAAAACAGGCGCGAGTGTGCCGAAGGCGCCATTGGCCACGCCGACCAGCAGTATCGCCACAAAGGAAACCGGCGAATTGCGATAAATCATCTTGAGGTCAAGCTTGACCTCTTTCAACGGCGCCGGGCTGGAGGCAGTCGATACCGCTGTCGGCAGAAGCGCAAGGCAATACAGGATGCCGGCGATTATGAAGAATGTGGTCTGGGTGACATCACCAAAGGCAACGCTCATCTGTCCGGCGACAATGGCGACATAGGTCACGGTCATGTAGAGCGAAAAGATGAGGCCGCGGGTCTCGTTGGTGGCGCGTTCGTTCAACCAGCTCTCAATGATCATGAAGGCTGCCGCGAGCGAAAACCCGGTCACCACCCGCAGCAGAACCCAGCTGACCGGATCGACCAGCAAGCCGGTCAGGAGCGCGATAATGGCAATCGTCGCGGAAAACGCCGAGAAGGCGCGGACGTGGCCGATACGCCTGACCAGCCGTTGTGAGAAAATGCATCCGAGAACAAAACCGGTGGCCCAGGCGGTACCAAGAAGGCCCAGTGATGTCGGTGAAAAGCCTTCCGCGGAGCCGCGCATTGGCAGCAGCAGACCGTGCAGGCCATTGCCGGCCAGTAGAAATGCGGTGCCAAGGAGCAATGACAGGACAGGAAGAAGGTTGCTGCGCATAAGGAACCGCTATGTAAAAGAGTTTCAAGAGCTGAGCGAACCGGGAATCACCCCCCGAAACTCGATAAGCCTAGCTGATTGACCAAGATCATGACAGGTATATGGCCAAAATGAAAAAGGCATGACGCATGGCGACGAAAATATTGCTTGTTCTGGTTCTGGTGGCCATGTGCCTGCATTTGATCAAACCCTTCGGTCTTCCGGGCTTGAAGCGACGGGGCGACGTCTGGAAAATCGCGCTTATTCTGATCTTTGCAATGATGATGGCGCTGGTGATTCGTCCGGAATAAACCGGGCAATGTGTTGCGCCCAGTGCTTGTAGCCCAGCGCGTTGGCGTGGAAGCCATCAATCGCGAAGCCCTCGGGGCCTTCAATGGGTAGCGGAGGGATTGCTGTGGCATTGCGTTCGCGGCACAGCTGCACCCCCATCGCATTGATGATTTGCGCGCGAAGCCCGAGAATGAACCCGAGTGAAGAGGGCAGCGCCGGGACATCCGGCATGGCAATAACCGGTGACCAGAATACCTCCGCATCGGGCCAGCGGGCGTGGATTGCGTAAAGAAGTCCGCCGAACCCTTTTTTGAATGCCGAGCGGGTTTTGAAGTTCTTGGCGTCGTTGGTGCCAACCGCAATGATCACATGGGTGAAATTGCGCTCTTCGATGTGCGGGACCACATGATCGCGAACCTGTGCGGCAATGGCTGAATTGGCGCCGGCATTGCGCCAGGCGACAGTCTTTCCGCTGACCTGGTTGAGGATCGCGGCGAGTTGAGGTCCCAGCGTGTCTTCAATGTTCTCGGCGCCGACACCGGCAGCAGAGGAATCCCCGATGATCAGCAGGCGGGTTTCGGCTTCCCCTTCTCCGATCTGGCCTTTTGGACGGCCACGCGGCGGCGGCAGGCGCGGCACTGTCCGGCGTACACCCAATCCCTTGAACAGTGCGACTGGCACGAGCAACCAGCTGACGGGACCGGCAAGGAAATTGTTCATGGCTCTGTCGTTTCTCCGGGTCTGAAACAACATGCTTCAAACAGCCGGGTCACCATAAAATGCAACCCGCCGTGTTGTCACGGCGGGTTGCAACAATTCCTCTTAAGCGATGTCCGGTCAGCCTGCGCGGGAGGCTTCGAAGATGCTGTCGATCGTGGCCGCAAGTGTCGCATCAAAGTCCGCATCGCTCTGGCCGTGGGACAGGCCTTCGGTCAGCGCGCGGGAGAAGGAGGCAATCACACCGGTGTTTGCGCTGAGCAGCTGGTTGGCCTCATCACGGGAATAGCCGCCGGACAGGGCAACAACCCGCATGACACGCGGGTCATCAACCAGCGGCTTGTAGAGATTGGCAACCGTCGGCAGGGAGAGCTTCAGCATAACCCGCTGGCCTGTCGGCACGGTGTCGAGGTGTCGCTGAATTGCGGCCAGCAACAATTGCTCCGCTTCAGCCTTGTCGGCAATCTTGATGTTCACTTCCGGTTCGATGATCGGCATCAGGTCATGGCCGAGGATCTGCTTGCCGATCTCGAACTGCTGGGCGACGATGGCTTCGATCCCGCCGCTGTTGGCAGCATTGATCACCGAACGCATCTTGGTGCCGAAAACATTTTTACTGACGGCGCGTTTCAGAAGCGCATCGAGATCGCCCATCGGCTTCATCAGCTGCACGCCGTTTTCTTCCGCCATCAAACCCTTGTCCACCTTCAGAAAGGGGACGATGCGGCGTTTGTCCCAGAGGTAATCTGCGGTTGGAACACCGTCGATTTCGCCATCCATGGTGCGTTCGAACAGGATCGCGCCAATCACCTTGTCGCCGGTGAAGGCAGGAGACTTGATGATGCGCGCACGCATCGCATGGATCGCCGCAAACATCTCTTCGTCGTTGGAATAGGCATCTTCGGAGACGCCATACAGGGCCAGCGCCTTTGGCGTGGATCCGCCCGACTGATCGAGCGCGGCAATGAAGCCGTCCTTGTCCGCCATCTGTTTCGCCATGGTTTGATTCATCATGCCTTCATCCCCGTTCTCCTACCGCACCGCACAGCCAACCGGATATGCAAGGTGCTGCGGCACTCCAAAATTGCACATGTCCATTATCGTTCAGATGAAAAGATTTGAACACGACATGTATCGATCTTGCGTGCTGCTTTAACAGATGCCGCAAGGCGGAGAAAATAGGCAGCAGTCAGCTTGAATCGATTGAAAAACTTTCAATCGATTGAAAATACATGAGTTTTTAAACCATGCTTAACGCTGCGCCGTGCTTGAGCAGGTACGGCTGACGCTATCAGCTCTTCAGCACATCGACGCCCGGCAGTGGTTTGCCTTCCATCCACTCGAGGAAGGCGCCGCCAGCCGTGGACACGTAGGTGAAGTCCTCGGCAACGTCGGCATGATTGAGCGCTGACACCGTGTCGCCGCCGCCTGCGACCGAGACGAGCAAACCCTCCTCGGTGCGGCGGGCCGCGTGCTGGGCCGCGGAAACCGTCGCCGCATCGAAGGGCGGAATTTCAAATGCGCCGAGCGGACCGTTCCAGACCAGCGTATCGGCCTTGGTGATCCAGGCATTGATGGCCTCGATGGATTTCGGCCCGACGTCGAGCATCATCGCATCGGCGGGAATAGCTGTGACATCGACGGTTTCGTTGTCGGCGCCAGCCTTGAATTCGCGCGCCACGACGCCGTCAACCGGCAACACGATGGCACATCCCGATGCGAGAGCTTCGGCTTCAATTGCCTTGGCGGTTTCAGCAAGATCGTGCTCGCACAGCGATTTGCCGACATTGATGCCGCGGGCAGCCAGGAAGGTGTTGGCCATGCCGCCGCCGATCACCAGCGCATCGACCTTCTTGACCAGGTTCTGCAACAGGTCGATCTTGGTCGACACCTTGGCGCCGCCGACAATGGCCACCACCGGCCGCGCCGGATTGCCAAGGCCTTTTTCCAGTGCGATCAGTTCCGCCTGCATGGTGCGGCCGGCATAGGACGGCAGAAAATGCGCCAGCCCTTCGGTGGAGGCGTGGGCGCGATGGGCCGCCGAGAAGGCGTCGTTGACAAAGATATCGCCGTTTTGCGCCAGCGCCTTGGCGAATTCCGGATCGTTTTTTTCCTCTCCGGCATGAAACCGGGTGTTTTCCAGCAGCAGAACGTCACCATTGACCATTGCATCAACGGCTTTCTGTGCTGTTTCGCCAATGCAATCGGCGGCGAAATGGACGCGGTGATCGAGAACGCTTTCAACGATTCCGGCAATCGGGCCGAGCGACATTGACGGAACAGCCTGGCCCTTGGGGCGGCCAAAATGCGCAAGCAGGATCACCCGTGCGCCTTTTCCCGAAAGCTCCATGATTGTCGGGGCGACCCGTTCGATGCGGGTGGTGTCGGTGACCTTGCCATCCTTGACCGGGACATTCAGATCGACACGCAGCAATACGCGTTTGCCTGCAATGTCAGCCAGATCATCGAGTGTCTTGAATGTGGGCATTGGATATTCCGTTCGTCTGGTTGATGTCACGTGCGATTTCAGCGCGGAGATTATACCGCTGTTGTAGCGAGGCAAGGCGGAGAGGGGAACCGGGGGCCGCTTTTTCCTCACTCATTTCCCGCGTTTCCGGGCGAAATCGCGTGCCATGTAAATCATCTCGCGCAAGTTGAGAAACAGTGGCAGCCGGGTCGCGGGGGCAACAGGCTCCAGCGATATCCCGACCAATTCGATGTTTCCGTGCTCATCGATTTTGCGGACGATCAACACGATGCGTCCGATCTTGACGCGGTCGGCATAGTCCGGCTTGCCGCCCAGGCGTCGTTCCATCATCTCGGAGATGGTCAGTGATTTCTCGGCTTCATTGATCAGGCCCGGACCATATGCATTGTCGAGTTCTTCGCCGCTTCTGGACGGATCGATGGTGAAGGTGCCGAAGAACTCGTTATCGTCCTCGCTGACAGCCAGTTTGGAGGCAAACAGGCGGTCAAGCAGACGAGAAAATCCCGGCGCAATAAACAGATAGAGCTGATCGTTTTCGCGCAGCCGGCCGGCATACTGATAGCGCATCGACTTGCCGTCGCGAATGACCAGCGAGGGGCGGGCCCAGCGTGGAATTCTCTCGCCGCGAAGCACCGGGCTGTCGGCAACCACCCGGTAGGCCAGAAGCTCGTGATTGGCAGTGCCGGGAAGATCGAGTTCGAGCTTGTCGATCGCGCCGATCTGCGGCGGGATGATCAAGCCGAGCCCTTTGGCCACTGGCTTGACGGTCCAGCCCTGGATGGCAAGCGAGACCATCACCACGATGAAGGTGGTGTTGAAGTAGAGCTGACCGTTCTCGAGATTGCCGAGAATGGGAAGGATTGCCAGCAGGATGGACACCGCGCCGCGCAAACCGACCCAGGCGACGAAGCCGGTTTCGCGCTGCGTCAGGTCAAAGGGGAGCAGGCAGAGCCAGACCGCCAGCGGACGTGCAACGAAGACAAGAAAGAATGCAAGAGCGACGGCCGGCACAACGATCTGAGGGAATTGCGACGGCGTTGCGAGAAGACCAAGCACAAGGAACATGATGATCTGTGCCAACCAGGTCATGCCCTCCTGAAAGCGCATGATTGACGCCTTTGACTGGATTCTCCTGTTGCCGGCATAAATCCCGGCCACGTAAACCGCCAGAAATCCGCTGCCGCCGATGGCCGCTGTATAGGCGAAAACCAGCAGGGCCAGAGCCAGAACGAAGATCGGGGCAAGCCCGCGTTCCACCGGAACCCGGCGCATGATCTGGACAATCAGGATCCCGCCGATCAGGCCGATCACCAGGCCAAGGCCGATTTGCTTGACGAACAGTACCAGCAGATCGATGCCCGCGCTGTCGAGGTCCTCGCCGCTGGCCACGATTCCCACCAGGGCGACGGTGAGGAAGATCGCCATGGGGTCGTTGGTGCCCGATTCGACCTCAAGCGTGGAGCGAACCTTGTCGCGGATGCTGATGCCGCCGGTGCGCAGGAGGAAAAACACCGCGGCGGCATCCGTCGAAGCGACAATCGAGCCCAGCAAGACGCCTTCCAGCCAGGAAAATCCCAGCAGATAACGGGCGGCAATGCCAAACAGGATCGCCGTCAGCAGCACGCCGGCGGTGGCAAGCGTCAGGGCCGGAACAGCGGCTTGCCGGAAGGATTGCAAGGAGGTGCCAAAGCCGGAATCGAACAGGATGATGGCAAGGGCCACAGAGCCGAGCATGTAGGCAGCGGAGTTGTTGGAAAAGTCGATGCCAAGGCCGTCGACACCTGCGAACAGCCCGATCAGCAAGAACAGCAGCAGCAGCGGTGCCCCGAAGCGCTCGGCGAGCAGGCTGGAAAAGGCGGCAATGAGAATGAGTGACATCGAGGCCAATATCACGATGTAGAATGTGTCCAACCGTCGCCCCTTGTCCGGATCGTCGTCAATAACCGCCAGCTATGCCCAGGCTGCAAGTATGGGTGGCGGCGGCAACCGGATCAATGCGTGCGACACCGCAAACCGACACTTTCCTCAAATCAAGGTGAGAATTGGACCGGAATGTCCGCAATCGGAAATGGGCACAGGCGATCCGAAAAATTGGCGGCTGGAATCAGCAACGCCACCGCTCTTTCGAACGGTGGCGTTGCTGCAAAACAAATTGTCCCGGCCCGCGTTCAAGCGGACCAGTCATTCATGACTAGATCAGCTTCGCCATGGCAACGGCGGTGTCGCCCATGCGGTTGGAGAAGCCCCATTCATTGTCATACCAGGTCAGGATCGAGCACAGGGTGCCGTCCATGACCTTGGTCTGGTCCATATGGAAGACCGAGGAATGCGGGTTGTGGTTGAAGTCGATCGAGACATTCGGCTCATCGGTGAAGCCGAGAACGCCCTTCAACGGACCGTTTGCCGCATCGCGGATGGCCTTGTTGATTTCTTCAACGGAGGTTTCGCGCTTGGCAATGAACTTCAGGTCGACAACCGAGACGTTCGGGGTCGGGACGCGGATCGACATGCCGTCGAGCTTGCCGTTGAGCTCGGGCAGGACAAGACCAACGGCCTTGGCCGCACCGGTCGAGGTCGGGATCATCGACATGGCCGCAGCGCGGGCGCGGTAGAGATCCTTGTGCATGGTGTCGAGCGTCGGCTGGTCACCGGTGTAGGAGTGGATCGTCGTCATCATGCCCTTTTCAATGCCAATGGCATTGTTGAGCACATAGGCGACGGGCGCCAGGCAGTTGGTGGTGCAGGATGCGTTGGAGACCACCACGTCATCCTTGGTCAGCACATCGGTATTGACGCCATAGACGATGGTCTTGTCAGCGCCGGCGGAAGGTGCGGACACCAGAACCCGCTTTGCGCCGGCTTCCAGGTGAAAGGCCGCCTTTTCACGGGCGGTGAAGATACCCGTGCATTCCATCACGATGTCGATGCCGAGATCGGCCCAGGGCAGGTTCTTCGGGTCACGTTCGGCGAAAACCTTGAACGAATCGCCACCTTCAATCTTGATGGTGTCGCCATCGACTTCGACAGCCTTGGGGAACTTTCCGTGGACTGAATCCCAGCGCAGCAGATGGGCATTGGTTTCAACCGGGCCGAGATCGTTGATCGCCACGATATCGATATCGGTGCGACCGGATTCATAAATGGCGCGCACAACATTGCGGCCGATACGGCCAAATCCGTTAATGGCAATCCTGGTCTTCATGCTATTCCTCCGTCCTGGGTCCGAGTGTGCCTGTCCCTGTCAGGAATCAGGCTTCGTCATGTAAGCGGGCTTCGACCGCAGTCACTGCGGCGTCGGCAGTGATGCCGAAATGCTCGTAGAGTTCCTTGTAAGGTCCGGATGCACCGAAACCGGTCATGCCGATGAACAGGCCATCAGCACCGATGAAACGATCCCATCCCTGACGGATGCCCGCCTCGATAGCGATCTTGACCTTGGACTCGCCGATAACTGCCTTTTTATACTCTGCGCTTTGTTCTTCAAACAACTCGAAGCAGGGCACCGAGACCACGCGGGTGGTGTGACCATTCGCCTCAAGCTTCTGGCGGGCTTCGAGAGCAATCTCGATTTCCGAACCGGTCGCGAAGATCGTGACCTCCGCATCGCTGGCTGACACAAGGTCATAAGCGCCGTAGCTGCAGAGGTTTTCTTCGGTGAAATCGGTGCGCACGGTGGGCAGGTTCTGACGCGTCAGAGCGATACCGCTCGGGCGCTTGTCCGCTTCAAGCGCGATCTGCCAGCATTCGGCGGTTTCGACCGTATCAGCCGGGCGGAACATCAAAAGATTGGGGATCGCGCGAAGTGCGGCCATCTGTTCGACCGGCTGGTGGGTCGGTCCGTCTTCACCAAGACCGATGGAATCATGGGTCAGAACGTGAATGACGCGAATGCCCATCAGGGCTGCAAGGCGGATCGAGGGCCGGCAGTAATCCGAGAAGATCAGGAAGCCGCCGGAATAGGGGATCAGACCACCATGCAGCGCGATCCCGTTCATCATCGCAGCCATGCCGTGTTCACGGATGCCGTAATGGATGTAGCGGCCGGAGAAATCGTCCGGGGTGATCGCCTTGGTCTGGCTGGTCCGGGTGTTGTTGGAACCGGTCAGGTCCGCCGATCCGCCCAGGGTTTCGGGGACGACGCCATTGATGACTTCCAGCGCCATCTCGGAAGCCTTGCGTGTGGCGACCGTCGGCAGGTCTTCGGCCAGCTTCTTCTTGTAGGCGGTGATGGCGGGTTCAAGTTCACCCGGCAGATCGCCGTTCATCCGGCGCTCGAAAGCCATGCGGATGTCGTTGTCGGTTTCGGCCAGACGCGATTCCCAGGCCTTGCGGTCCTTGACCGAGCGCAAGCCCGCCAGGCGCCAGGCGTCGAGAATGTCGGATGGTACGACGAAAGGTTCTTCGTCCCAGCCAAGTGCTGCGCGGGTGCCTGCGATTTCCTTGTCGCCCAGGGGAGAGCCGTGAGCGCCGCTGGTGCCGGCCTTGTTGGGTGCGCCGAAACCGATAACGGTCTTGGCGGCGATCAGCGTCGGCCGGTCTGATGTCTGCGCGGCTTCGATGGCCTGCGCGATGGCGTCGGGATCATGGCCGTCAATATCAAGCGTGTTCCAGCCCGACGCTGCGAAGCGGGCAAGCTGGTCGGTCGAATCGGTCAGTGAAACCGGGCCGTCGATGGAAATCGAGTTGTTGTCCCAGAAGACGATGAGCTTGTTGAGCTTGAGGTGGCCGGCCAGGGTAATGGCTTCCTGGCTGATACCCTCCATCAGGCAGCCGTCGCCGGCCAGCGCATAGGTGTAGTGTTCGACCAGGTCCGATCCGAACTCGTCGGCGAGCTTGCGCTCGGCAATGGCCATGCCGACTGCATTGCCGATGCCCTGGCCAAGCGGGCCGGTGGTGGTTTCGATGCCTGCTGCGTGGCCATATTCGGGGTGGCCGGCGGTCGGAGAACCGAGCTGGCGGAAATTCTTGATATCTTCGAGCGAGATATCGTCATATCCGAGCAGATAAAGCAGCGAATAGATCAGCATCGAGCCGTGACCGGCCGACAGCACAAAGCGGTCGCGGTCTGGCCAGCCCGGCTTCTTCGGGTCGAAAGTCAGATAGCGCGAAAACAGCACCGTGGCGACATCGGCTGCGCCCATAGGCAAGCCGGGATGCCCGGATTTGGCTTTCTCTACTGCATCAATGGACAGAAACCGGATTGCATTGGCCATCCGGTCGTGTTTTTCGCGTGAAATCATGATGGTTCCGCCTGGTCGCGTTCATGTCAGGTCCGGGCTGGATATAGACCGGATCGAAGGCCGCGCACACATAGCAGTTGCTAGGCGGGAGTCAACAAATGCCTTGGCCGCAAACGTCTGGGGATGCAAAAGGTGGTTTTGTTGACGCCCCGTTCGGCTGATGCGTAAACTGTTGCTCACAAGTGTCCGGAATTCAAGCGATTCGGCTTGTACTCCAGATTCAGGGAAGCTGATGATGCCGGTTGAAAAGACTGTACAATCCGCACTTGAGGCGTTGAAAAAAGCTTTGAATCAGCTCGACAATGAAGTCGACAGGCAGGTTGAGACGAGCCGCAATTCGACCGAAGCGGCGGCAGAGCTGAGCCGGATGATTGAAGATCGTTCGCGCATTGCGCTTGAATTGGATCAATCCCAGGACAGGGCCAATCGTCTCGAGGAAGCCAATCGCGAGGTTTCCCGCCGGCTGGTGACGGCCATGGAAACGATAAGGGCGGTTCTCGACCGTTGAGACTGACAGGATCAAAAAAGCATCAGCCTTCGATCATCCGGGGTCGTGCAAAACAGGACGTGTTGAATGGCGCAAGTTACGGTTACCATTGACAGCAAGACCTATCGGATGGCCTGCGAAGAGGGCCAGGAAGAGCATCTGAGCGATCTTGCCGGACGCTTTGACCGGTATGTCGGTCATCTCAAAGGCCAGTTCGGCGAAATCGGTGACCTGCGTATCACGGTCATGGCCGGTATCATGGTGATGGACGAGCTGCACGAACTGCAGCGCCGGATGCGCGGCCTTGAAGCCGAAGTCGAGACGCTGAAGAAGACGCGCGACAATGCGCTGACCAAGGTCGACAAGACCGACCACGACCTGGCTGAAGCGCTGTCAGAGGTAACCGGCAAGATCGAACAGATTGCCGGCAAGCTGTCAGGACGAAGCTGACAGTCCGGGCCAGGCGCCCGTCCCCGGAGCCTGATCGCGAAGCGCTTTCGACGGGTGCGATTTTGAAGGCCATGGGGCGCTGACCGGGGGCTTGAGGAACAGTCGATTGACCGTCTCTATCCATAGAGCAGATCAAGGCAATGATTTGCAATTTGCTCATTGGAGTT
This sequence comes from uncultured Hoeflea sp., assembly GCA_963975635.1. Lineage (GTDB taxonomy): Bacteria > Pseudomonadota > Alphaproteobacteria > Rhizobiales > Rhizobiaceae > Hoeflea. The sequence goes on from CAXBIE010000007.1 coordinate 43,323, forward strand.
GAGATCAGGATGACCTATATAGCGAAAGCGATCTGCGCCTCTCGACAGGATACTCGAACCCTGGGGCCTTAATTGATCCAAAGGGAGCTGTCCCTGACCGGACCCGTGGGTCCGGACATATGGCGCCCACCTACGTTGTAGGTTCCCAGGATCAATAAATCCATCGGTTGCCGTGGATCGCACTTTTCAAGCTTAATGGACAGACGTGGGGTTGAGCGCTTTGGGCGGCTACTCGATCAGCCCCATTTTCATGGCGCGGGCGACAGCCTCTATGGTGGTGCTCGCCAGAAGCTTCCTGCGGGCCGATGCAAGATGGTCGTTGCCGGTCTTGTGGGGTTTTTCGCGTGGTTGGGGTGCGACGATCGGAGTTTGGCCTCTTGCCACGGATTGCAGGCAAGATCGTTCTGGATGAGTTAATCGCTCAGTCTGGTCTGTCATGAATACCTGAAAATGTACTTGTTTGAAAAACTGTCGCGGCGCAATTTGAGCGGCCTTCGCATGCCGGTTCAGAATACCTGCATGCGGCAAGCGGAGGCAATCAATCATGGATAAGGTCGTATACAGATGGTGAAGTGGGGGTGTGCCGAATTGATACGACGGTTCTGTCGACCCGCGTAAACTGTTCTGGCCACATCGTTGATGTTTGGCGCCTGAGCGCTTACCCCTCGCTTTCGCAGGACTCACGATGGAGAGGTTGATGGATAGCAAGGCAAGCATTCGTTCGGCAATTCTGGCCCGGCGCGATGCACTGGCACCGGATAAGCGTATCGAGATGAGCCTCGCCATGGCGGAAGCAGCGGAGCAGCTGCAATTTGAGCCCGGTACAGTGATCGCAGGATATCTGCCGATCCGGTCAGAACCCGATCTCCGCCCCCTGCTTGCCCGGTTGCGGGAGCGTGGCGCACGGCTGTGCCTGCCCGTTGTGCTGGATCGTGAGACCATCGTTTTTCGCGATTTCGTCAGGGGGGCGGATCTCGTCAATACGGGATTCGGAACATCGGGGCCGGGGGCTGATGCGGAGGTGCTTGATCCTGATGTTCTGATGATGCCTTTGTCGTCGTTTGATGGCGATGGCAACCGTCTGGGCTATGGCGCCGGTCATTATGACAGGGCGATTGCAAGGCTTCGCACCAAGGGCAAAACACCTTTGTTGGTAGGCACCGCATTTTCGATTCAGGAAGTCGGCAGGCTGCCGGCGGAAGAACATGATGTGCCGCTCGACATGATCCTGACAGAGCAAGGCTTGCGCTCCCTTTCGCAACCTTTATAGAGAGCCGATGCGCCTATTGTTTCTTGGAGATCTGGTCGGACGATCCGGCCGCACCGCGGTCTGGAACCGCCTTCCCGGCCTGATCCGCGATTACAAGCTGGATTTTGTCGTCGTCAATGGTGAGAACGCGGCTGGCGGCTTCGGGATTACCGAGGATATCTTTCTCGAAACGCTCAATGCCGGCGCAGATGTGGTGACCACCGGCAACCATGTCTGGGACCAGCGCGAAGCGCTTGTCTATGCCGACCGGCAGGATCGTTTTCTAAGACCCGCAAACTACCCAGCTGGAACACCGGGCAGGGGCTCCAATCTCTACATTGCCCGCAACGGCGCGCGGGTGCTCGTCGCCAATGTGATGGGACGGGTGTTCATGCATCCTGATCTTGATGATCCCTTCGCGGCCGGCGAGGCGATCCTTGAAGCCTGCCCATTGGGCGAGCAGGCCGATGCGGTGGTGTTCGATTTCCATGCCGAAGCCACCAGCGAGAAACTGTGCTTTGCGCATTTTGTCGACGGCCGGGCGAGTTTTGTGGTGGGTACCCATACCCATGTGCCAACCGCGGATGCGCAGATATTGAATGGCGGCACGGCTTATCTGTCGGATGCCGGCATGTGCGGTGATTATGATTCCTCCATCGGGATGGACAAGGAAGAACCGGTCAGCCGGTTTGTGTCGAAGATACCGAAAGGCCGGTTTGAAGTGGCTTCGGGGCCTGCCACCATCTGTGGCGTCGCCGTCGAGATCTCTGACCGCACCGGACTGGCCGAGAAAATCGCACCGTTGCGCATTGGCCCCAGACTGGCCGAGACCTTGCCCGACTTCTGGAATTGATTCCATCCAGCCATGAAGCGGGCTAGAGATCCTGCTGCTTGCCCTTGATCAGCGGGCGCTTGGCGTCGGGATCGGGGGGCAACATGCCGCGTTCCTTGAGCCAGGGGTGAATGGTGACCGCGCGGCTCAAGGCGGACACAGCCACTTCGGGCCGCCCCATGCGGATGAGCACATGATACATGCCCGACCAGGCGGCAAAGTGATCCGGATCGAGTTCGACCGCTTTTTCGAGATCTGACAGCGACCCGTCGATATTGTCGCGCAGGAACCGGACAAAGGCGCGCTGGTTCCAGCCTTCGGCATAGTCCGGCGCTTGTTTTACGGCCTTGTCGAATGACGCTTCGGCTGCCTCGAAGTCGTAGGCCTCGCGCCGTTTCATGCCATGGTCAATGGCTTCGCGCACCTCAAGCGTCGGGGCCTGATCGAGCCACCAGTTCCAGATGGCGTTTTCGGCAAGCCGTCCTTCGCGCTCTGTTTTGGCTGTCTTTAACGCCTCGAACAGCCTTTCACGTTGAGTGTCGGTGCTGGCCTGCAGCGTGAAAGGCGCGGTGACTGCCAGGATGAGACCAGCAGCGCCGGTCAGAAACGTTCTGCGGTGCATGCTCAAATTCCTTTCAACACGAGAATTGTCGGACGGCGCGGCAAGGTCCGTGCGGAGATTGTGAAGCTGTCATCATCGACGAAGTCGGTGAGGAACTTGTCGCCCATCATTTCGATAAAACTCGATAAAGGAGCGCCGCGACGGTGCATTGGCAGCAGGATCGAGGATTGCAGGCGCTGGGCGATTCCGGTCATGGCCGCGTGGCTCAAGGTCAGACCGCCATCGACCGGCACCATGACGATGTCGAGCCGGCCGATCTGGGCGAAGTGGCGGTCTTCGAGCGGGTGATGCAGATGACCGAGATGGCCGATACACAGATCCGCAACCTCGAAAATGAAAATCGAATTTCCGTCAGGTTCCATCGCACCGAAATTGCGGATGTCGGTGGTGACGTTGCGCACATAGACATCTTCCACCACCACATCATGATCGGCCGGTGTGCCGTCGAAATTCCAGCCACGCAGCACCTCTCCGATGCGTTCGTCAGGGGCGAGCGTGAAATGCGAGGAATGGGCCTTGTTCATGGTGACGACGTCGGGGACGGCCACGCGTCCTGCCCAGCCATTGTAGTCGGTGGCTATGGAAATGCCTGCAGGGGTGGTGATGACGTAGGTCGAATGGCCGGCGAACATGATTTCGACTTCGCCCGAACCCGCCGCAACAGGCTCTATCCGCCAGTCGATCGCATCGGGGGTGAGATTGGCGTAGGTGGCGCCGGGAAGCGTCTGGGCGACCGCCAGGCATTGACTGAACGGACGTTGGTTTTCCTGTGCATTCGCTGGCGCAGCGAAAGCAAGCAATGCGATCCCAAGGACGAAGGTGCTTATACGGTGCATGCTGCCGGCTCCGTGAAACAGTCTCTCTTGTCAATAAGTGTAGTGCAGCTTTACCCAAGGTAAAGGGGCCTGGATCCGGGGGTGGATATTAGCTCAGGCGGAGCGCGTCATTGCCTGCCAGCGCAGCTTCAGTGCTTCATAGCCGTCGGTTGGCTGGGCATCGTAGCTCAGCTCATCTTCAGCAATCTTCATGAATGGCTGTTTCGAGCCGCACCAGATGTGTCCGGCGGGAACAAGCCAGGAGGTGTCATCAAGGGTTCCTGCCTTGATGTTGATTTCCGCCGATCCATCCGTGCCATGCCAGATCCGGACGCCGCAATCGGGGCAGAACCAGCCCTGCCGTTGCTTGCCGGATTCGCTCATGCGGCTGACGCTGACCAGCCCGGGATCGACATCCATGTCCTGGCGCTTGAAACGCAAGCTTTCGCCAAAAGCCGACGAGGTGTGGCGCTGGCATTCGGTGCAATGGCAGAGATAGAAAACCAATGGTTTGGCGCGCAGTGAATAGCGGATTCGGCCGCACTGGCATCCGCCGGTCAGAGGCAAGGCAGGCACACTGGTTTTTTGCATGGTCTGAACCTTCTGGACGAAACGTGGTTAGGCCCTTATAACGCGCCCATCCAGAATTCAGAGTAAAGATCAGGGGCATTATGGCCGGCCACTCACAATTTAAAAACATCATGCACCGCAAGGGACGGCAGGACGCCGTCCGTTCCAAGATGTTCTCCAAGCTCGGGCGCGAAATCACCGTTGCCGCAAAGATGGGGGCGCCGGACCCGGCGATGAACCCGCGGCTGAGGCTGGCGATCCAGAACGCCAAGGCGCAGTCGATGCCCAAGGACAACATCCAGCGTGCCATCAACAAGGCAACGGGCGGCGACAGCGAAGCCTATGAGGAAGTGCGCTACGAGGGCTATGGTCCCGGCGGCGTTGCGGTGATCGTCGAGGCGCTTACCGACAACCGCAACCGCACCGCTTCGAGCGTGCGTGCTGCTTTCACCAAGTCGGGCGGCGCATTGGGCGAGACCGGGTCGGTCGGGTTCATGTTCTCGCGCGTTGGTGAAATCATCTATCCGGTAGAGGCCGGCGACGCTGACACGATCATGGAAGCCGCGATCATGGCCGGCGCCGAGGATGTGACCAGCGGTGAAGAAGAACACGTCATTCTTTGCGCTTTCGAGGATATCGGCGAAGTATCGACGGCGCTTGAAGAAGCGCTGGGTGAAGCTACGTCCGTGAAGGCTGTGTGGAAGCCGCAGACTTCCGCCCCGGTGGACGAAGACAAGGCCGTATCCGTGCTCAAGCTGATCGCGACGCTTGATGATGATGATGACGTGCAGAACGTCTACGCCAACTTCGAAGTCTCCGACGAAATCATGGCCAAGCTTTCCGCCTGATCCAAGCGCGTCGCTGCAATGCGCAAGCCGCCGGTTGATCGACCGGCGGCTTTTTCGTGTTTTAGAGCGCGGCTCGCACGGCTCCGAACAGTTCAACGGATTTCAGCCGGGCGTCGATGGAATGGATCGGCATCGAAATCATGATCTCGTCGGCCCTGGTGGCGGCGATGAAATTCTGCATTTTCTGTCTTGCTGTGTCGGGACCGCCGACAACTGCATAACGCAGGGTATGCTCGACGGCGATCTGTTCCATTTCGTTCCAATAGCCGTCCATGCTGTCGATCGGTCTCGGCATCTTGCCGCGGGCATTGCGGCGCATGTTGACGAAGGTCTGCTGCAGTGTGGTGAACAGGTAGCTTGCTTCCTCGTCCGTATCGGCCATCACCCCCATGGTGGCGGCCATGACGTAAGGTGCATCAAGCTGGGCTGACGGCGTGAATTTGGCGCGGTAGATGTCGAGTGCTTCCAGAAGCATGTCCGGAGCAAAATGCGAGGCAAAGGCGTAGGGCAATCCGAGCGCTGCGGCCAGATGAGCGCTGTAGATGCTCGAGCCAAGAATCCATAATGGCACATGCGAGCCTGCGCCGGGTACGGCGATCAGCTTGGTGTCGTCGGCTTCACCCAGCCAGTGCTGCAACTCGACGATATCATCGGGGAAGCTGTTGGCGCCGGTTTCGAGGTTTCTGCGCAAGGCACGGGCGGTGTTCATGTCGGTGCCGGGGGCACGGCCAAGGCCGAGATCGACGCGGCCCGGAAACAGCGCTTCGAGTGTGCCGAACTGTTCGGCGATCACCAGCGGCGCATGATTGGGCAGCATGATGCCGCCCGACCCGATGCGGATGGTGCTCGTCGCATGGCCGGCCTCGGCGATGACCAGCGCGGTGGCCGCGCTGGCAATGCCCTTCATGCCGTGATGTTCGGCCAGCCAGAACCGGGTGTAACCTGACTCTTCGGCCTGTTTGGCCATCAGCCGTGTGCTGGAAAGTGCATCACTTGCGGTGCCGCCTTCGACAATGGGGCAGAGATCGAGAATGGAAAACGCTGTCATTTGAAATCTTTCAGGTCAGAACGGGCTTTGCCTGCATGTAGGAAGCCATCGGGTGAAAGCCAAAGACTGTTTGCTGACGTTTGCGTTTGTTTTTGTTTTGTTCACATTTTGATGGAATGGTCCGGCGCATCGGGATAGGGTTTTTTCATGGCGGAAGCGATTCGAATAATCGGTATTGATCCTGGGCTGCGGAACACCGGATGGGGTGTGATCGACAGCCTGGGCAACTCGTTGCGGTTTGTCGCCTCGGGCACGGTCAAGTCGGACAACAAGCTTGATCTGGCATCCCGGCTGAACCAGCTCTATGACGGCCTGGAAAGCATATTGCACCAGTTTCAGCCCTTCGAGGCGGCGGTGGAGAACACCTTCGTCAACAAGGACGCCACGGCGACGCTGAAACTCGGGCAGGCCCGGGGCATCGCCATGCTGGCGCCGGCGCGGGCCGGATTGCGGGTCGGAGAATACGCGCCGAACGCGGTCAAGAAGGCTGTGATCGGTGTCGGACATGGCGACAAGAAGCAGATCGTGATGATGGTCAAGATGCTGATCCCGAAGGCCACCTTTGACAGCGACCACGCAGCGGATGCACTGGCAATCGCCATTTGCCACGCACATCACAGGACATCGCCGGAGTGGCGCATGGCAGCGGAATGAGGACCCTCCAATGATTGGCAAGCTCAAGGGCACACTCGAGGAAATCGGTGAAGATTATGCACTGATCGACGTGCACGGCGTCTGTTACGTCGCGTTCTGTTCAATGCGCACGCTGTCGCGGCTTGGATCCCCCGGCGAAGCGGCGGTGCTGTATATCGAGACCTATGTGCGCGAGGACCAGCTCAAGCTGTTCGGTTTCGAAACGGCACTGGAGCGCGAGTGGTTCCGGCTGCTGCAAAGCGTCCAGGGGGTCGGTGCCAAGGTGGCGCTGGCGGTGCTGTCGACACTGACGGCCTCCGAGCTTGCCAATGCAATCGCGCTGCAGGACAAGGCAACGGTGTCGCGGGCGCCCGGTATCGGGCCGAAGGTGGCGCAGCGTATTGTCGCCGAACTGAAGAACAAGGTGCCGGCGCTTGGCGGTGATGCTGGCGAGGCCATGGGGCTGAAACAGGAGCTGGGCGAGGGCGTTGCCTCCGCGCCAGTGGCCGATGCGGTTTCGGCACTGTCCAATCTCGGCTATTCGCGCGATCAGGCGGCCAATGCGGTTTCCGCGGCGTTGAAGACGGCGGGCGACAACCCGGACTCGGCCAAGCTGATCCGGCTCGGGCTGAAGGAATTGGCCAAATAGAGCGATTCCTTGCGGGGTACGGCTTTCCTTACTATAATTTCGGGTAAGGAAATTGATTGCGGGTAAGGTTATGGGCATAGAGTCGAAATTGACCACCAAAGGCCAGACAACAATCCCACTGGAAGTGCGCGAGTTTCTCAAGGTGGGCGCGGGTGATCGTCTCGGGTATGAATTTGTCGACGGAAAAGTGATGCTTGTTCCCAAAAACCGCAGCGCGTTGGAATTTGCGGGAGCGCTTCATGTGCCGAACCGCGCGCCGGTTTCCGTCGAATCGATGAATGAAGCCCTCGACGAGGGGATTGCTGAACGATTTGGGCGGGCGCGTGATCGGGATTGATACAAACATCATCGTCCGGCTTTTGACGCGCGATGATCCAGTGCAATTTGATGCGGCGGTTTCCCTTGTCAAATCCAGCAGTGCGGAGCACCCCTTGTTCGTCAATCCGGTGGTCATGCTCGAGGCCGTCTGGGTGCTCGAAAAAGTGTACAAGGTGGACCGGATGATGGCGCGGCAACAACTGGCAGGCTTGCTCGACACTGTGGAAATCAAGGTTCCGGAAACATTGCGCATGGAGAATTGCGCTCAGTGGTTTACATCACCGCATAGCGATTTCTCTGATGTCGTCATTGCCGAACTTAACCGTGCGAATGGATGTGAAAAGACGATGACCTTCGACCGCAAGGCCGCCAATTCGGTTCCGGGCATGGAACTCCTGGCATGAGTGACGCTGACCGCCTGATCTCCCCTGACAAGCGTGGCGAGGATGTCGATACGACATTGCGGCCCCAGACGCTGGATGATTTCACCGGCCAGGCCGAGGCGCGGGCCAATCTGAAGGTGTTCATCGAGGCAGCCAAGGGGCGGGCCGAGGCGCTCGACCATGTGCTGTTTGTCGGCCCTCCGGGGCTGGGCAAGACCACGCTGGCGCAGATCATGGCCAAGGAACTGGGCGTGAATTTCCGTTCGACGTCCGGCCCGGTGATTGCCAAGGCCGGCGATCTGGCCGCACTACTGACCAATCTCGAAGACCGTGATGTGCTGTTCATCGACGAGATCCACCGGCTCAACCCGGCGGTCGAGGAAATTCTCTATCCGGCGATGGAGGATTTCCAGCTCGACCTGATCATTGGCGAAGGACCGGCTGCACGCTCGGTCAAGATCGACCTGTCACGGTTCACGCTGGTCGCAGCGACAACGCGTCTGGGCCTGCTGACCACGCCACTGAGAGACCGCTTCGGCATTCCGGTGCGGCTGCAGTTCTACACCGTCGAGGAACTTGAGCTGATCGTCCGGCGCGGGGCGCGGATCATGGGGCTCGGCATGACCGATGACGGCGCGCTGGAAATCGCCCGCCGTGCCCGGGGTACGCCGCGCATTGCCGGGCGTCTGCTCAGGCGGGTTCGGGATTTCGCGGAAGTGGCAAAGGCCGAGGCTGTCACGCGGAAGATCGCCGATGAAGCGCTGACCCGGCTGTCAGTCGACAGCATCGGGCTGGATCAGCTCGACCGGCGTTACCTCGACATGATCGTGCGCAATTTCGGCGGCGGGCCGGTGGGCATAGAGACCATCGCCGCCGGACTGTCGGAACCGCGCGATGCCATCGAGGACATCATCGAGCCTTATCTGATCCAGCAGGGTTTCCTTCAGCGCACGCCGCGTGGCCGGGTGCTGACCGCACGGGCCTGGAGCCATATGGGGCTCAATCCGCCCAAGGATCTGGCCGCGACCCAGGCCAGCCTGTTCGAAGACGAATAGGGCTCCGGGTGAGGTCTGCTAAGATGCCGGCGCGGATCGTGATCCGATCAGCAGCTGCAATGTCTCTTCAAACTGCTTCTGTCCGCCGGGATGCCAACCGAGTTTCCGGATCTCTTGCGTGTCCATTTCCGCGACGGCAGCCTTGTCGGCGGATGGCGGAAGATCCGGCGGCTTCGGCAAGGATTGATGCAATGGTGCGAGGATACTCCGGGTATCGGCTACCAGATCCGAGACATTGAAACTCTGACCGCCAACCAGTGGTGCCTCGGATTCAAGCATCAGCCGGACCGCCTGCGCAGCGTCACGGCCATGAACTTCGGACCCCGCGCGCGGCTTTGTCATGCGTCCAGCCAGATAGTCGTCAAACAGGCTGTCCCACTTGTTGGGGCGGAGGCCGCCATAGACGCCGGTGAGGCGGAGACTTGCCGTTGTGAAGCCGGGCGCATTCATGGCCGCAAGCGCCTGCTCGCCCAGAAGCTTGATCTCGCCATAGAGCGAGCTGGGCCGTACTTGGAGTCTTTCGGTCAAACGAGTGCCGGATGCCACGCCGTCATAGACCGCCCGGCTGGACAGAAAGACAACGCGTTTGACCCCGGCAATCCTGGCCGCCTCGAACAGCCTGACTGTGCCGTCGAGATTGGACCGCCGGAAACCCTCCGGATTATCGCCTTCGCCGCCGCGGTAGCGGCCGGGCAGGTGATCGAAGGCGGCGTGGATGAAGACGTCGATCCCGGCAAAGAGTTGGCCGTGGTCTGCATCCGGATCAAGCCGCAAGGACCGGAATTCGGCAGGCCTGGAGAACAGGCCCTCGGCTGGTGGTGCCCGGCCGGCGGTGACGACCTCGTAGCCCGCATCAAGCAGTGCCTCGACGATGTAGCGTCCGACCAGACCGCTGCCGCCGCTGATCAAGGCTTTCATTTCGCATCCGATCCGGACGGATTGGCCAGCGATGAGATGTCCGGGATCGAGTCCCCTTCAAGATAGGCATGCCAGAGATCGATCAGCGGGCGCAGCTGGTCAGCCTTGGGGTGATCCTTCTCCCAGGGCTTTTCATATTGATAATGCAGCACGCCGATCTGCTTCCAGTCCCACAGATCCGGCAGGTTGAACCAGACATATTGCAGCATGTTCATGGTGACCGGCAGCCCGTGCCAGTCGGGGAAAAAGGCTTCCAGGAGTGTCTGGTCTGTGCGCCGCCAGAACGCTTCAGGCTGATCCAGCATTTTCAGCATGGCGGCAAAGGTGTCCGCCGATGGACGGGCGACGAACACGCCGGAATTCATCCGGTGAAAATCCCGCAAGGTCTCGTAGACATTGGGCGCGGCGGAAAATTCGGGATAGTCGAACAGCTTGTCGATGTTGCGCAGCACCAGCGCATCGGCGTCGATGAAGACACAAGCCTGGTACTCGGTCAGCTGCCAGAGCCGCAGCTTGCAGAAATTGTCGAGCGGGGAGTGAAAGGCCGGTTTGCGTCCCTTGGTAAAGGGCGCATTGGCGTGAAGCTTGCTGCGGGCATGGCGTTCGTTGAAAGCGTCGGAAGTATCCAGCAACTCGGTGCGGATCAGCCGGCAGCCGAGTTCCGACAGCGGCACGAGCGCGGCACCAGCCACTCCACCCGTGTGGAGCACGACGATATCCGCCCTGGTGCCGCTGAGCTGGATTGACCGGGCAAGCGCCAGCGCGCCCATCGCGTAATCCGCGTTGGTGACGAGTGTGACATAGGCGTATTGGCTGACTGCGGCTTTGTTCGCAGTCAGGCCGGAGTCAAGCGGAGCGGCGCTGCTCATGAAACGGATTTCAGCGCATTGCCTTCAGGATCGCGATTGATCGAGGTGGCGATGTCCTTGGTCCAGGCCGAAACCGCCGGCACGCGGGAGCGGTCCACGCGATAGGCATATTTCCTGGCCACATCGACGACTTCTTCGAGCAGCCCTTCCTTCAGCGTGGTCGGCTCGAGCCCCAGTCCGAGGAATTTCTCGTTGCGGACAACCAGATCGTTCTCGGCCGCTTCCTTGCGCGGGTTTGGCAGCCAGGCGATCTCGGCGCCGGTCATGCCGGCAATCATCTTGGCCAGATCGCGAACCCGGTGGGTCTCGGTCATCTGGTTGAAGATCTCGACCTTGTCGCCGCGTGCCGGCGGGTTGCCGAGCGCGATCTCGATGCAGCGCACCGAATCCTGAATGTGGATAAAGGCGCGGGTCTGGCCGCCGGTGCCGTGCACCGTCAGCGGATAGCCGATCGCCGCCTGGATCAGAAAGCGGTTGAGCACGGTGCCGTAGTCGCCGTCGTAGTCGAAGCGGTTGACCAGTTGCTCATGGCGGCGGGTCTGGTCGGTGTGGGTGCCCCAGACGATGCCCTGATGCAGGTCGGTAATGCGCAGATTGTCGTTCTTGGCGTAGAACTGGAAAATCAGCTGATCGAGGCATTTGGTCATGTGGTAGATCGAGCCGGGATTGGCCGGATACAGAATGTCCTGTTTTACCGTCTCGCCCGACATGGTCTCGATGCCGACCGGCAGATAGCCCTCGGGGATGGCCGCACCCACGGTCGAATAGCCGTAGACGCCCATGGTGCCCAGATGCACCAGATGCGCGTCCAGTCCCAGTTCCACCATCGCGTTGAGCAGATTGTGGGTGGCATTGACGTTGTTGTTGACGGTGTAGTTCTTGTGGCGGTCGGTCTTCATCGAATAGGGTGCTGCGCGCTGTTCGGCGAAATGCACGATGGCGTCAGGACGCTCTTCGGCCAGCCAGTTCTTCAGCACATCATAGTCACGCGCCATGTCGATGAGATGGAAATGGATCTTCCTGCCGGTCTCGGCGTGCCAGATTCGGGTGCGTTCCTGGATCGAATCCATCGGGGTCAGCGACTGTACCCCGAGTTCGGTATCGATCCAGCGCCGCGACAGGTTGTCGATGATGTGAATCTCGTGCCCGGCATTGGAGAGATGCAGTGATGTTGGCCAGCCGACGAACCCGTCGCCGCCCATGATTGCAATCTTCATCTGTGATTCTCCTGTGCCTGCATGGTTTTAATCCTGATAGATCGGTTTTATGACAGAAACACGATTGTCTCAATTACAGCTTTGAAACTGTGGATAAATGGCGGGCAAGGCCAGGCGGGTGGATAACATGAACGGATCGCTTTCGGGGCAGTTGCAGGACGGCGGGCACGTCCTGACCCAGCGTGTCTATTACGAAGACACCGACTTTTCCGGTTTCGTCTATCACGCGCGTTATCTGCATTTCTTCGAGCGCGGGCGCACGGATTACATCCGGCTGCTGGGCGTGTCGCAAGGCGCCCTGCATGGCCAGAGCGACCCTGCGGACGCGGTGGCCTTTGTGGTGCGGCGGATGGAGATCGATTTCAAATCGCCGGCGCGGATGGACGATGTGCTGACGATTCTCACCAGGCCGAGTGACGTCCGCGGTGCGCGGATGCTACTGAGCCAAACCATTTGCCGGGGTGAGGATGTGTTGGCAACGGCGGAGGTCACGGTCGCGGTCGTTAATGGCCTGGGCCGGGCGCGGCGATTGCCCGACGCTCTGCTGGCGCGGTTTACCGGCGGCGCTGCCTGAAATCTGGGGGCCGCCTGAAACTCAAGGAAAGGATGATCGCCTTGGTGATCTCATCGGAAGAAGAGCTGGAAAAGCTCAAGCACATCGGGAAAATCTGTGCCAATGCGATACAGGTCATGGCCAAGGCCATGGAGCCGGGGATGACGACCCGCGAGCTTGATCTGATCGGGCGGCAGTATCTGGATGCGCATGGCGCCCAGTCCGCGCCCGAAGTCTGCTACGAGTTTCCCGGCGCGACCTGCATCTCGGTCAATGAAGAGGTGGCGCATGGCGTACCCGGCAATCGCGTCATTGCCGCCGGCGATCTCGTCAATATCGATGTGTCTGCGCTCAAGGACGGGTATTTCGGCGATACCGGCGCATCATTCGGTGTTGCCCCTGTTGCGCAGAAGACCGTGCGCTTGCTGCGTGACGGCAAACGGGCGATGACGGCAGGCATCAGTCAGGTGAAGAGCGGCGCCCGCTATGCGGCCATCGGCGAGACCGTTGGCAAATTTGCCAAGAAGAACGGCTATACACTCATTCGCAATCTCGCCAGCCACGGGATCGGCCGTTCGCTGCATGAATATCCCGAGGAGATCGCCACCTGGCCGGACCGCCGCGAAAAGCGGCTGATGAAAGAAGGGCAGGTGTTCACGATCGAACCATTCCTCTCTCTGGGGGGGGAGTATGCGGATGACGGCGATGATGGAGCCTGGACGCTCTACTCCGAGCCACGGGCGTTGACGGTGCAGTTCGAGCACACGGTCGTCGCCAGCCGCAATGGCCCGGTTATTCTGACGCTGCCGGACTGATCTGCAGGCTTGTTCCGGCCAGTCTTGTGCGGCGCAGAATCCTAACCAAGCCTTAACCATAATAATTTATGAGTGAAACCGTTAGGATTGTGCGGACCACATGCGCCATCCTTTGACCAAATTTGGCCGTGAGAAGACTAGACAAGTGAACAGGCGGCAATCGCTCACTTCTGGTCTCCCGGCAAAAGTGACGTCTTGGCCGCCCGGTAATAAAGCCGGGCGTTTGGATTCGAGGGTTTATTGAATGGAACAGGTTGGACTTGCAGCAACCAGCGACGTGACACTGTGGTCGCTTTTCATGCAGGCTGGTTTTGTCGTCAAGATCGTGATGCTTGGCCTAATTGGCGCATCGGTCTGGACCTGGGCAATTGTTGCCGACAAATGGATCTCGTTCGGCAAGTTCCGGCGTCAGCTCGACCAGTTCGAACAGGTGTTCTGGTCTGGTCAGTCGCTCGAGGAACTGTACCGGACCCTTTCGGACAGGAAGTCATCCGGCATGAGCGCGATTTTTGTGTCCGCCATGCGCGAATGGAAGAAGTCGTTCGAGCGCGGCGCAAAATCGCCGATCGGTCTGCAGATGCGTATCGACAAGGCCATGGATGTGAGTCTGGCGCGCGAAGCCGACGGACTGGAGGCACGGCTGAGTTCGCTGGCGACCATCGGTTCGGCTGCACCTTTTATCGGACTGTTCGGCACCGTGGTCGGCATCATGACATCGTTCCAGGCGATCGCCGGGTCGAAGTCCACCAATCTCGCCGTCGTGGCACCGGGTATTGCCGAGGCGCTGCTTGCCACTGCCATCGGCCTGCTGGCCGCTATCCCTGCGGTTATCGCCTACAACAAGTTCTCCTCCGACGCCGGCAAGCTGTCGGCCCGTATGGAAGGCTTTGCCGATGAATTCTCCGGCATCCTGTCGCGCCAGATCGACGAGCGCTCGAACGCTCGTCAGGCTGCGGAATAGGGGGCTCGGATGGGCATGTCCGTACAGGGTGGCCGAGGCGGCGGTTCGCGTCGTGGACGGCGCGGTGGGCGCAAGCAACTGCTGAGCGAAATCAACGTCACGCCGTTCGTCGACGTGATGCTGGTGCTGTTGATCATCTTCATGGTCGCGGCGCCGTTGCTGACGGTCGGGGTGCCGATCGATCTGCCCGAAACCGAAGCCAAGGCGCTCAATTCCGAAACCCAGCCGATTACCGTTTCCGTCAATTCGTCGGGGCAGGTGTTCCTGCAGGAAACCGAAATCGCCGTCGATGAAGTGGTGGCCAAGCTCGAGGCGATCTCGACCACCGGTTACAACGAACGGATTTATGTGCGCGGCGATACCAATGCCGACTACGGCACCGTCATGAAGGTGATGGCGCGTATTTCTGCGGCCGGGTTCAAGAACCTCGGTCTGGTGACGCTTCAGGAACAGGATAGTTGACGGCACGCTGATGAAGGGAAGTCTGGCGACATCAACAGTTTTGCATGCGCTGGTGCTTGGGGTCGCTCTGTCGTCCTTCACTGCACCGCGCACGCTTGAAGTTGCCGATGTGGAATCATTTCCGGTCAGCATCGTGCCGGTCGAGGACATCACCCAGATCCAGCAGGGCGAGAAAACCGCGCCTGTCGCCGAGAAAGCCGCGCCGACGCCGACATCGCGGCCTGACCCAGTGCCTGACGCGCAGAATGCCGGCGACAACTCCGTCGACCTGAAAACCAGCAAGGCGGCCAAGCCGAGCCCCAGGGAAGTGGTGTCCGAAGCGCCGCCGAAACCGGCGGAAAAGCCGGCGCCACAGCCTGAACCCGCGCCCAAGACGCCGGCCCCGGAACCGGTCAAGGTGAGCGAACCCAAGCCGGAACCTGCACCTGTGCCAAAACCTGCTGCGGAGAAACCGGCAGAGCCGAAACCGGCCCCGGTCGAGGTTGCCGCCCTGCCGGCGGAGCCGACGCCTGATCCGGTCGCCGAAGCCATCACCGAGGCGGCGCCGGCCGAACCACAGTTCACCGCTCTGCCGAGCGCCGGGCCGGTTCCTGAAAAACGGCCTGAGCCGCAGAAAACCGTGGCCAAGGCCGAAGCCCAGGAAAAAACCTCGACCAAAGAGAGCGACTTCAACGCCGATCAGGTGGCGGCGCTTCTCAACAAGCAGGATGCCGCAGGCGGTGGCGCCAAGCGCACGACAGAAACCGCCTCGCTGGGCGGGACGCAAACCACGCGCGGAAACACGCTGTCCCAGAGCGAGATGGACGCACTGCGCGGCCAGATCCAGAAATACTGGAATATCATTCCCGGCATGGCCGATGGCGGGGATGTGCGTGTGACGGTCAGAATGCGGCTTGATCCGGCCGGAAACATTATCGGCGAGCCGGATGTGAGCGCCTCGGGCGGATCGGCGGGAACACGCGGTACGTTGTCAGGCAGCGCCCGACGTGCTGTGCTGAGGGCGCAGCCCTACCAGTTGCCCAAAGAGAAATATGATTCATGGTCGGATGTGATCGTCAATTTCGATCCGAGCCAGATGTTCTAAGAGCTGAAAGGCTGCATGATGAAAATGATCAAACATACTCTTTTCCTGCCACTGGCGATGATGGCCGCACTTGTGTTGCTGGCGTCGAGCCCGGCACGCGCCGTCGTCGAAATCGACATCAACCGCGCCAATGTCGAGCCCTTGCCGATCGCCATTACCGATTTCATCTCCAATGATGAGATCGGCGCGCAGATCTCTGCGGTGGTTGCCGCCGATCTGAAGCGATCCGGCCTGTTCGCGCCAATCGACAAGGCCGCGTTCATCGAGAAAATCTCCAACCCGGATGCCGCCCCGCGGTTTGAAGACTGGCGGGTCATCAATGCGCAGGCTCTGGTCACCGGCCGGGTGGCGCGGGAAGCCGACGGCCGGCTGCGGGCCGAGTTCCGTCTGTGGGACACATTTGCCAATCAGCAGCTTTCGGGCGAGCAGTTCTTCACACGGCCCGAAAACTGGCGCCGCGTGGCCCACATCATTGCCGATTCCATCTATGAGCGGCTGACCGGCGAGAAGGGCTATTTCGACAGCCGTGTGGTGTTTGTTTCAGAAAGCGGTCCCAAGACCGACCGCAAGAAGCAACTGGCCATCATGGATCAGGACGGCGCCAATCTGCGCATGCTGACCAATGCCAATGATATCGTTCTGACCCCGCGGTTTTCACCCTCGCGCCAGGAAATCACCTACATGTCGTTCGAGGGTGGCCAGCCGCGGGTCTACCTGCTGCAGCTTGAAACCGGCCAGCGCGAACTGGTGGGCAATTTTCCAGGCATGACCTTCTCGCCCCGGTTTTCGCCCGATGGCCAGAAGGTGATCATGAGCCTTCAGCAGGATGGCAACGCCAATATCTACACCATGGATCTGAGGTCGCGTTCCACCACGCGGCTCACCAACACGGCGGCGATTGATACCTCGCCCTCCTATTCACCGGATGGAAGCCAGATCGTTTTCGAAAGCGACCGGGGTGGACGTCAGCAGCTTTACATGATGGGCGCGGACGGCTCCAATCAGCGCCGTGTGTCATTCGGGGACGGCTCCTATTCGACGCCGGTCTGGTCGCCACGCGGTGATCTGATCGCTTTCACCAAGCAGTCGGGCGGCAAGTTCTCGATCGGCGTGATGCGCACGGACGGGTCGGGCGAACGCATTCTGACCACCGGGTTTCACAATGAGGGACCGACCTGGTCCCCCAATGGCCGGGTGCTGATGTTCTTCCGCCAGCCAGCCGGTTCGGGTGGGCCGCAAATCCATTCGATCGATCTGACCGGCTACAATGAACAGCTGGTGACAACACCGACCTATGCGTCGGACCCGGCATGGTCGCCGCTGCTGGAATAGCAGTGGATCCGGCAAAAAGGCTGAATTCTGCCGTGTTTGCGCCGCATTGTGCGTCCAAACGCAGCTGGAAATTCAAAAAAACAGACAAAATTAACCGTCTTTCTTCAATGCCGATTAACTGCGACCGGTTACAAATGGTCAACCAAACAATCCCAAGGAGTCCGGCCATGCGCCGCATGCAAGAATTTGCCCGCAACCCGGCGATGATCGCGCTTTTCACTGCGCTCGTGCTGACAGGCTGCGCATCGAAAAAGAACAATCTGCCCAACAATGCCGCGGATCTCGGTCTGGCCGGCAACGCGGCGCCTGGCACGCAGCAGGACTTTACCGTCAATGTTGGCGACCGGATTTTCTTCGATACGGATTCGTCCGTTGTCCGGGCCGATGCCGCCGCGACGCTTGACCGTCAGGCACAGTGGCTCAACCAGTATCCGAACTACCAGATCACCATTGAAGGCCATGCCGACGAGCGCGGCACCCGGGAGTACAACCTGGCACTTGGTGCACGCCGTGCGGCTGCAACGCGTCAGTATCTGTCCACCCGTGGCGTCGCTGCCAACCGCATCCAGACCATCTCGTTCGGCAAGGAACGTCCGGTCGCAGTGTGTGACGACATCTCCTGCTGGTCGCAGAACCGCCGTGCGGTCACCGCCTTGCGCGGCGCCGGAAGCTGACGCCAGTTACAGACTTGTGATGCGAAATGGCGGTCTCAGGGCCGCCATTTTTTATGGTGCGTCCGGTTCACCATAGTTTGGCCGGTTTGTGCGTTGATTTGATAGGCCGCCATGCGTTATTCCAGAGACTTGGGTATGTGCCCGTGTAATGAGGTCAGGCCGATGAAACCTATTTCCAAACTACTCGCCGCGGCGGCGATCAGTGCAATCGCGTTCCCGGTAAGCGCCGCACCGCT
Source organism: uncultured Hoeflea sp. (assembly GCA_963975635.1). GTDB lineage: Bacteria > Pseudomonadota > Alphaproteobacteria > Rhizobiales > Rhizobiaceae > Hoeflea. The sequence goes on from CAXBIE010000007.1 coordinate 61,466, forward strand.
GTTGTCCGGATTTTCGCAAGGCGCCCCTTTGCCGCCAGCCGCAATTGCAACCGGAGAAACCAGCCGTGCTCCGGTCATCCTGGCGCAGAGCGGTGATCCGGTTTACCGGATCGGCCAGCTCGAGGAGCAGATTCGCGGGCTCAACGGCCGCATCGAGGAGCTGGGGTTCCAGCTCCTGCAGATGCAGGAACAGATGCGCCAGATGCAGCAGGACAACGAGTTCCGTTTCCAGGAGCTTGAAAAAGGCGGCAGCCAGCGCGGTGATGCCGGTTCATCGATCAGCCAGCCTGATATCGGGCAGTCAGCCATTGCATCGAACAGCGAAGCGGAGCAGGGGACGGGCGCACCTGCTGGCGACCTCGGGACAATCCGGTTCGACGAGAAGGGCGACCTTATCGGCGGGATCATCGAGCCGATGAACGGTGGCAGCGAAACGGCTTCGCTGTCGTCACCTGAAGATATGTACCAGGCCGGCTACAATCACATGCTGGCGGGGGATTATGCCCTGGCCGAGCAGGTCTTCCAGGATTATGTCGCCAACAATCCGGATGATGCGCGCGCACCCGATGCGATGTTCTGGCTTGGCGAAGCGCAGTACTCGCAAGGCAGATATCAGGACTCGGCCAAGACGTTTCTCGATGCGCACAAGAAGTATCCCCGCGCTGACAAGGGCGCTGATGCGCTGCTGAAACTCGGCATGTCGCTGGCCAAGCTCGACAACCGTGAAACTGCCTGCGCGACATTGCGCGAGGTTCTGATCCGCTATCCGGGCGCCTCGGCGTCGGTTCGCGCCAAGGTCAGTGAAGAACAGCTGCGCGCGAGCTGCTGATTTATTGCTGCGCCCCGTGAAGCCGGGTGGTCCGGACGGTTCCGCGCAAGAGCCGCAGCACGTTCAAGATTGTCTTTCCAATTTCCACGCAAGCCTGACTGACCGCCGCCCGCTTGGCGTTGCGGTGTCGGGAGGGTCTGATTCGCTGGGCCTGCTCTACGGGCTCGCATCGCTGCTCCCGCCAGAAAAACTGGTGGCACTGACGGTCGACCATGGATTGCGCCAGGCCTCCGCCGATGAGGCGCGCTGGGTCAAGGCGCAGTGCCGGCGTCTGGGCATTCGTCACGGGACCCTCAAATGGGAAGGCTGCAAGCCCGCGTCAGGCGTTCAGGCCGCCGCCCGCGCTGCCCGTTACCGGTTGCTGGTGGATGCGTCGGCGCGGCTCGGTCTGGCCGCTGTGCTGACTGCGCATACACGCGATGACCAGAACGAGACAGTGATGATGCGGCGTGCCCGCAGTTCTTCCGAAGATGCTCCGGGCCTCGCGGGCATTCCCGCCGCAACGCTGTTTGACGGGCGCATGTGGGTTTTGCGCCCGATGCTGGGGCTGTGCCGGGAGACTGTCCGGACCTTTCTGCGCAACCAGGGTGTCTGTGATTGGATCGAGGATCCATCAAATGCCGATACGCAGTTTGAACGGGTCAGGGTTCGTGCTCAACTGAACGAGGCCGCCGGTGAGGCTGCGGTGCCCGATGGGTCGCACATCGCCGAAATGCGGTTTCGGCTTGCCAGCCGCGCGGCGCAATTGATTGATGCGGGTTGCGATGTCGACGCAGACGGTCTGGTCTGGATGCGAAACTGGCAAACCGCTCCCACGGATGTGGTCACAGCTGCCCTTGAAGCCATCATTGACTGGCAGGGTGGTGCTGTGCGCCCGCTCGACAGGCGCGGCAAAGCGACGCTCGCAGGTTTCTTGTCTTCGGCCAGCAAGGGCGAGCGAAACTCCACCGTCAGTCTGGGCCGGTCGCTGCTTCAGCGCCGAGACGCCTGTCTGAGTGTGAGACGTGAATGCCGTGATATCGGCACGTTGGTTCTCGAACCTGGTCAAACTGGCGTCTGGGATCGGCGGTTTCTGATCCGTAATATCTCACGTCATTCGCCTCTGGTCGTATCAGGGGGCGGAAAGAACGGTGTTTTGCCCGGTTTTCGCCGCGATCCCGGCCAATGCTCATCACAGGTGAGCAAGGATGACGGCGTGATCGGCGGATTCATCTGCCAGCCCCTGCTGGGGCGCAGCTCGCATATTTTGCCGGTTGATCAGTTGCCTGTGGCGCAGGCGCTGGCACGATTGGCAAGCCACACTGCGTTCCCGCAGTGCCCCTGGGGCAATTCTCGGAGTGTTCCGGGGTTAACTGTAATCAAAGTGCAGGCACAAACGCCGTCCTGAGCCTTGGCAATACACCTTGGGGCTCCTATGTTGTAGATTGAGTTTTCGAAATTCGGTTATGCGCCGGTGGCTGCAGGCCCTGATCCCCGAGGAAGAGTATGAATCCCAACTTCCGCAATTTTGCCCTATGGGCAATCATCGCGCTCCTGTTGATCGCATTGTTCAACATGTTTCAAAGTCCGACCGAACGGACGGCTGGCCGTGATATCGCCTATTCCCAGTTTCTCAAGGATATAGACGCAGGCCGTGTGCGCGATGTGACCATCGTGGGCGAACGGATCTCCGGCAACTACACAGATACGGCGACCGGGTTTCAGACCTATTCGCCGGGTGATGCAGGTCTCATCCAGCGGTTGAATGACCGGAATGTCTCGATCACGGCCAAGCCGGAAGTCGACAGTTCCAACACGCTGGTTGGTTACCTGATCTCCTGGCTGCCGATCCTGCTTATCCTGGGCGTGTGGATTTTCTTCATGCGGCAGATGCAGGGCGGCTCCCGTGGCGCCATGGGATTTGGCAAGTCGAAGGCGAAGCTGCTGACCGAAGCCCACGGCCGGGTCACATTTGCTGATGTTGCCGGTGTGGATGAAGCCAAGCAGGATCTCGAGGAAATCGTCGAATTCCTGCGTGATCCGCAAAAATTCCAGCGGCTGGGCGGCAAGATCCCGCGCGGCGTATTGCTCGTGGGCCCTCCCGGTACCGGTAAGACATTGACGGCGCGTGCTGTTGCAGGCGAAGCCAATGTTCCGTTCTTCACGATTTCGGGTTCTGACTTTGTCGAAATGTTTGTCGGCGTTGGTGCAAGCCGCGTTCGCGACATGTTCGAGCAAGCCAAGAAAAATGCGCCCTGCATCATTTTCATCGACGAAATCGATGCGGTCGGACGTCACCGTGGCGCCGGCCTTGGCGGCGGCAATGACGAGCGCGAACAGACGCTCAACCAGTTGCTGGTCGAGATGGACGGGTTCGAAGCCAATGAAGGCATCATCCTGATCGCGGCAACCAACCGTCCCGACGTGCTGGATCCGGCGCTGATGCGTCCCGGCCGTTTTGACCGTCAGGTCGTTGTCCCGCTTCCCGACGTCAATGGCCGCGAGAAGATCCTCAAGGTTCATGTGCGCAACGTGCCGATGGCGCCAAATGTGGACCTCAAGGTCCTGGCCCGCGGAACGCCCGGATTCTCCGGTGCGGACCTGATGAACCTGGTCAACGAAGGCGCATTGCTGGCCGCGCGGCGCAACAAGCGTCTGGTCACCATGGCCGAGTTCGAAGACGCCAAGGACAAGGTGATGATGGGTGCCGAGCGCCGCTCGACAGCCATGACCCAGGAAGAGAAGAAACTTACCGCCTACCATGAGGCCGGCCATGCCATCGTGGCGCTCAATGTCGCTGCGGCTGATCCGGTGCACAAGGCCACCATCATCCCGCGTGGCCGCGCGCTCGGCATGGTCATGCAGTTGCCCGAAGCCGATCGCTATTCGATGAGCTACAAGTGGATGGTGTCGCGTTTGGCCATCATGATGGGCGGGCGCGTTGCCGAAGAACTGACATTCGGCAAGGAGAACATCACGTCCGGTGCATCCTCCGATATCGTGCAGGCAACCAAGCTGGCGCGCGCAATGGTCACCGAATGGGGCTTCTCCGACAAGCTCGGACTGGTTGCCTATGGCGAGAATCAGCAGGAAGTGTTCCTGGGTCATTCCGTGGCGCAGCAGAAGAACCTGTCCGAAGCGACGGCGCAGACCATCGACAGCGAAGTTCGCCGTCTGATCGATCAGGCCTATGTCGAAGCGCGCGAAATCCTGACCAAGAAAAAGAAGGGTTTCATTGCCATTGCCGAAGGCCTGCTCGAGTACGAAACCCTGACCGGCGAGGAAATCAACGCGTTGATCCGTGGCGAGAAGCCTTCGCGGGACATCGGCGACGATACGCCCCCAAGCCGCGGAACGGCAGTTCCGACCGCTGGTGCAAAGAAGGGCGGACCGGGCAAGAAAGGCGATGAGCCGGACACCGGTCTCGAGCCGCAGCCGCAATAAGCGGTCGACTGATTGACGCGTTCAAACCGATCCGGTTGAACGCGTCAGGCACGATTTAGAGTTGCTGCAGGGTGCATCGCGCACTGGATGTGCGGTCCCCTGGCGGGTAAACCATAACGATCGAGATTGATTGACAGCCGCCGTCTGGCGGCTGTTTTATGTTCATTGCAACGGTTTGTAACATATTCTGATTGTATTCTTGTGCGGCAATGGTGGAACAATCCGGGCACAAGAATTTGACAGCGGGACTATATCGGGGGCCTTTATGAGCAGGCGGTATTTTGGCACGGATGGAATCCGTGGTCAGGCAAACAAGGCGCCCATGACGCCGGATCTGGCAATGCGGGTGGGCATTGCGGTGGGAAACCTGTTTCGCAATGGCGATCACCGGCACCGGGTGGTCATCGGCAAGGACACACGTCTGTCCGGCTACATGATCGAGAACGCGCTTGTTGCGGGCTTCACCGCCGCCGGTGTCGATGTCTTCCTGCTCGGCCCGATGCCAACCCCTGCTGTCGCCATGCTGACCCGCTCGCTGCGCGCCGATATCGGCGTGATGATCTCCGCTTCGCACAATCCTTATCAGGACAATGGCATCAAGCTGTTCGGGCCTGATGGTTTCAAGCTGTCGGATGAAATAGAGAAGCGCATCGAGGATCTGATGGATCAGGACATCCATCTTCTGCTGGCGCGTCCTGATGCGATCGGCCGCGCCAAGCGGATTGACGGCGCACATAGCCGCTATATCGAATTTGCCAAGCGCACATTGCCCAAGGACGTCACTCTGTCAGGCATGCGGGTTGTGGTCGATTGCGCCAATGGCGCCGGCTACAAGGTCGCGCCTGAAGCGCTTTGGGAGCTGGGCGCCGATGTGGTTGCCATCGGTGACGAGCCGAACGGGACAAACATCAATCTCAATTGTGGTTCGACCCATCCTGTTGCCCTGGCACGGAAGGTCCATGAAGTTCGCGCCGATATCGGTATCGCGCTTGATGGCGACGCCGACCGTGTGCTGATCGTTGACGAATCCGGTGCCGTCATCGACGGTGACCAGTTGATGGCGCTGATTGCGGAATCCTGGGCCGCAGACGGCCTGTTGCGCGGCAATGGCATCGTGGCGACGGTGATGTCCAATCTCGGCCTCGAGCGGTTCCTTGAAGGCAACGGCATGACGCTGGCTCGCACCAAGGTCGGAGACCGCTACGTGGTTGAGCATATGCGCAAGCATGATTTCAACGTTGGCGGCGAGCAGTCGGGCCACATTGTGTTGTCGGATTTTGCCACTACCGGTGACGGGCTTGTCGCGGCCCTGCAGGTGATGGCCTGTGTGCAGCGCATGGGCCGTCCCGTGTCTGAAGTATGCCGCAGGTTCGAGCCTGTCCCGCAGATCCTCAAGAATGTGCGGCATTCAGGCGGCAATCCGCTGGATGATGCGCATGTGAAGGCGGCGATTGCGGACGCTGAGGCAACCCTTGGCGCTTCGGCGCGTCTGGTTATCCGTCCGTCCGGAACCGAGCCCCTGATCCGGGTGATGGCCGAAGGTGACGACCGCGCCGTGGTCGAGACAGTCGTGGATCAATTGATCAATGTGATTTCAGGTGTCCGAAACGCCGCCTGATGCCTGCGCGAGCGGGTCGGGCGACCAGGGGAGCCCGGCTGGGCTGCGTGAGCATCCGCGCAGCCGGAGCGCTTTGACCCGCGTTCTTGCTTTGAAGCGTGTTGGCGGATAACCATCGTTTCAGGTGATCCGCAGCATCATCTGTCCTATATTTCCAAAAATCTGCAGCCAATACTTGTCGTGAAGCGCATTGATTGTGTTGCTTCTGATTTGCGCTCTATTGAATTGCCAAAAGCCTGCGTATTCGACGTGCGTCTATTCGTTTGTTTTGCGATTCTTGGTAAAGAGACGTGGTTAAGTACGCTTTAACCTTTGTGCCTCATTATCCATGACGAACCACCAATCGTGTTGTCTCCAGAACCGGCGACAGCGCATGTCTCGACGATGGAGTCTGTCATGAGAAAGTTATTCCTGGCTGGAACGGCCATGCTGCTTGCCGGTGTCGGCGCGGTTGGCGCTGCTGATGTGCTGCCACCCGTGTATGTTGATCCGCCTGTTTACGAGGCTCCCGTCCAGCACGTTTCGTCTGCTGGTGGCTGGTACCTTCGCGGTGACGTCGGCTACTCCTGGAACAAGCTCAGGGGCGTGAACTTTTTTCAGGGCGGCCTCGGCACATATTCCGCATTCACCTCAGCGTCGCTGCGTTCGTCCTACAGCATCGGCGGTGGTGTCGGATACCAGGCCACTGAAAGGCTGCGCGGGGACGTGACGCTGGATTATTTCTCCAAGGCCGACTTCCGCGGCTCTACGACCGGCGGCTGCGGTGTTCTGCCAGCTGGACCTTGTACCTCGACAGACCTGTCGTCGGTTACCGGCCTGAGCCTTTTGGCGAACGCCTATGTCGATCTCTACAAGAAGGGCCGTTTCACTTTCTATGCCGGTGGCGGTCTCGGCGGGACGCATGTCAAATGGAAGAACCTGCAGAACACAGCCTGCGAAACGGCCAATCCTGCAAGCTGCGATCCAACACAGTTTCATGGTGGCGCTGCCGGATGGCGCTTTACCTACGCCCTGATGGCCGGTGCATCGATTGATGTCACCTGCAACGTAAAGGCCGATGTCGGTTACCGTTTCCGCCACATTGGCAGCGGCGCCATGTTCAAGAGCCTGACCAGCAATGGCTATCAAGGCTATCACAAATCGATCAAGTCACATGAAGTCCGCGGCGGTCTTCGCTACGGCTTCGGCGGTTGCGAAGAAGAGGTCTATATCGAGCCTGCTCCGATCATCCCTGCGGTCTACAAGTAGAGCGCATCCAGCCTCACAGCAGATCCATTGCCATCTCAAGCCGCCCGGTTTTCCCGCCGGGCGGTTTTGTTTTTTAGCGCCCGGTCTTTTGCCGGGTTCAGCAGCATGTGGCGCGAAAAACACGGTTAATGAACATGCTTAACTGTGACTTAACCAGTCATCGCCATAGTGGCTTCATACGCATTCGGACGCACCTGAGGGTGACCGGATCAATTGAAGGGAATTTGGCCATGTTCATGCGACTTGCTGCGACGTCAGCTATTGCGGCTCTGACGGGAATTGCAGCGCCTGCCTATGCAGCCGATCTCGATGAGATCATCTATGCGAAGGAACTGCCGGTAACACAGACTGTCGAGATCGGCAGCGGATGGTATCTACGCGGCGACCTCGGATATTCGGCGCGCACGCGCGGTGCTGCCACCAGCAATTTGATTATCACCCCTGGCCCGACCTATACCGCCACCAATTTCAATGCATCATCCATCGACAATGATTGGTCCGGTGCAGTTGGTGTTGGCTACAACTTTACTGACTATCTGCGCGCCGATCTCACCTTCGATTACTCGGCGGGACATTTCAATGCCTCCACCGCAGGGGTCCCGGACAGCCAGAAGATCGAGGAATATGGCTTCATGGCCAACGCCTATGTCGATCTCGGCACCTTTGTTGGTTTCACGCCCTATGTCGGCGCTGGCGCCGGTGTCACCCGGGTGGAATATGGCACTTTGACACGCGACCCGCTTGGGGCGACCACACGCCATCCCGGCGAGGAAAGCTGGCGATTCACCTATGCGCTGATGACCGGGGTTTCCTACGACATCTCCAAAAACCTCAAACTGGATCTGGGGTATCGCTACTCCAAGGTGGATGACGGGGCGCAGTTTGGCTACGACACAGCATCGGTGGCAGCAGGAGCAAGAGGCGTCCAGGCCTATGACAACGGTATCGAAAAGCATGAAATCCGGGCCGGCCTGCGCTACTCGCTCTGGTAGGCCCCGGCGTCTCCACAAGCATTGCAAAGGGCGGATCATCTCCGCCCTTTTCATATGGTGCAAATCAGAATGCTTCTTGACTTCAAAATCGCAGAGGTCTAATCCCGCCAGTGGGCCACCCCTCCCCAACGAGGGGCCACTATCTGGAAGGATAGCCATTATGACGACTCTGACGAAGCCGGACGTGCGTCCGGAAAACCCCCGTTTTTCTTCTGGTCCCTGCGCCAAGCGTCCCGGTTGGACGCCTGAAGCGCTCCTTGACGCGGCTCTGGGCCGCTCGCACCGGGCCAAGATCGGCAAATCCAAACTCAAGCAAGCCATCGACCTGACGCGCAGCGTTCTGGGTGTTCCGGATGACTACCGCATCGGCATCGTTCCGGCGTCCGACACCGGCGCCGTCGAGATGGCCTTGTGGTCGATGCTCGGCGCCCGCGGTGTCGACATGGTCGCCTGGGAAAGTTTTGGCGAAGGCTGGGTCACCGATGTGGTCAAGCAGCTCAAGCTGGACGATGTCCGCAAGATCACCGCGCCCTATGGCGAACTTCCTGACCTCGGCCAAATCGATTTCGATCGCGACGTGGTCTTCACCTGGAACGGCACCACCTCCGGCGTCCGCGTTCCCAATGCCGATTTCATTCCCGCCGACCGTGCGGGCCTGACCATCTGTGACGCCACCTCGGCGGCCTTTGCCCAGGATCTGGATTTCGCCAAGCTCGATGTCACAACTTTCTCCTGGCAGAAGGTACTGGGAGGTGAGGGCGGTCACGGCATGCTGATCCTCAGCCCCCGCGCTGTCGAACGGCTGGAAAGCTACGTTCCGGCCTGGCCGCTGCCAAAGATCTTCCGCATGACCAAGGGCGGCAAGCTGATCGAGGGCATCTTTGTCGGCGAAACCATCAACACCCCGTCGATGCTCTGCGTCGAGGACTATCTCGATGCGCTGACCTGGGCTCAAAGCGTCGGCGGCCTCAAGGGGCTGATGGCGCGCGCCGATGCCAATGCCGGTGTCTTGCACAGCTTTGTTGCCGGCAATGACTGGATCGCCAACCTGGCCAAGGTCGACGAGACCCGCTCCAACACCTCGGTCTGCCTCGTCATCGCCGACCCCGAGATTGCAGCCCTTGCGCCCGACGCGCAGGCCGCCTTCGCCAAGGCGATGGTCAGCCGTCTCGACAAGGAAGGCGTGGCGCTGGATATCGGCGCTTACCGTGACGCTCCCGCCGGTCTTCGGATCTGGTGTGGCGCCACCGTCGAGACCGCCGATCTCGAAGCCTTGACACCCTGGCTGTCATGGGCCTTTGCCCAGGAAAAAGCGGCTCTCAAACAAGCCGCCTGAGACTTGCCTGATGACCGCACCGGGACAGATCCGGTGCGGCCCGCCTGCTCAATTCACATCATTTGATCTTAGCAATGGAGGCCATCATGGCACCTCGCGTACTCGTATCCGACGCCCTGTCGGAAACCGCCGTCCAGATTTTCCGCGATCGCGGCGTCGATGTCGATTTCATGCCGAAGCTCGGCAAGGACAAGGAAAAGCTGCTCGAAATCATCGGCCAATATGACGGCCTGGCGATCCGTTCGGCCACCAAGGCCACCGAAAAGCTGATTGCGGCGGCGACCAATCTCAAGGTCATCGGCCGCGCCGGCATCGGCGTTGACAATGTCGACATTCCGGCCGCCTCGCGCCGCGGCATCATCGTCATGAACACGCCGTTCGGCAATTCGATCACCACCGCCGAGCACGCCATTGCGCTGATGTTCGCCGTTGCCCGCCAGCTTCCTGCCGCCGACGCCTCGACCCAGGCCGGCAAATGGGAAAAGTCGAAATTCATGGGCGTCGAAATCACCGGCAAGACGCTTGGCGTCATCGGTGCCGGCAATATCGGCGGAATCGTCTGCTCGCGCGCCATCGGCCTGAAAATGCATGTGGTTGCCTATGATCCGTTCCTGTCGAAGGAGCGTGCGGAGGAAATGGGCGTCACCAAGGTCGAACTCGACGAGCTGCTGGCGCGGGCTGATTTCATCACGCTGCATGTGCCGATGACCGACAAGACCCGCGGTATTCTGAATGCCGAGGCGCTGGCCAAGACCAAGCCCGGCGTGCGCATCGTCAATTGCGCCCGTGGCGGCCTGGTCGATGAGGCAGCCCTTGCCGAGGCCATCAAATCCGGTCACGTCGCCGGCGCCGGCTTTGACGTGTTTGAAACCGAGCCCGCCACCGAAAGCCCGCTGTTCGGTCTGCCCAATGTCGTCTGCACGCCGCACCTGGGCGCCTCGACCACCGAAGCGCAGGAAAATGTCGCGCTGCAGGTGGCCGAACAGATGTCGGACTATCTGGTCCGCGGCGCGGTCTCCAACGCCATCAACATGCCGTCGATCACGGCGGAAGAAGCGCCGATCCTGAAGCCCTTCATCCGGCTGGCCGATGTGCTTGGTTCCTTTGCCGGACAGGTCACCGAAAGCCCGATCAAGGAAATCGAAATCCTCTATGACGGCGTCACCGCCGGCATGAACACCAAGGCGCTGACCTCGGCGCTGCTGGCCGGCCTGATCCGCAACCAGGTCTCCGATGTCAACATGGTGTCGGCGCCGATCATGGTGAAGGAAAAGGGCATCGTGCTGTCCGAGGTCAAGCGCGACAAGACCGGCGTCTATGATGGCTATATCAAGCTCACCGTCACCACCGAACGGCAGACCCGCTCGGTTGCAGGCACCGTGTTCTCTGACGGCAAACCGCGCTTCATCCAGATCAAGGGCATCAACATGGACGCCGATGTCGGCGCCCACATGATCTACATCGCCAACACCGACGTGCCCGGCATGATCGGCTTCATGGGCACGACACTGGGCGACGCCGGCGTCAACATCGCCAATTTCCAGCTCGGCCGCGAAAAGGAAAGCGGCGAAGCGATCGCGCTGCTCTATGTCGATGGCACCGTCGGCCAGGACGTGCTCGGCAAGCTGACCGCACACGAAGCCATCAAGCAGGCCAAGCCATTGGTGTTCAACGTCGACTAGGACGGGGATGATTGGATGAAGATGCTGCCTCCCGGGACGATGGTTCCGGGAGGCGGTTTTGGCTCTTGGGAGTTCACATATTGCTCCCGATATTCGCAGCCTGTTCCGGACCCGGCGTGAGAATGGCCAGCTCACCTGGGCATGTGCTGCGCTATCTTTGACAGTTGATCCCAAATTGATTGCGCAACAATGCCAACGTCTTTGTCGCGCTTGCGCATTTGAAACAATTGCGATTGGCGTTTTTGATAGCCTTCAACATTGAGAGCGACCAACTCGCCTTGAGCCAATTCCATCTCAATCATATGTGTCGGAATGCCGCCCCAACCCAGCTTCGCCAACAGAATCTCCTTTTTTGCTGCAAAGTCTGAAACGGTCCAGCGAAGGCCGCCTGGAAGCAGGTCTCTGCTTTGGGCAAATTCGCCGCGACTGCTATCGGCAACGACCACTTGCGTATAGCTTTGCATCTCGCTGATGGTTTTCATGTGCGAACTTCGTGCAGGTTCAAAGTCCGGATGAGCCACCGGCACAATTGTTACCTGCGCAAAGGCCAAGGCTTCTACCTGTTCGACGGGAACGCCATCCATAGTTGCAATGATGATGTCGGCGTTGTTGCGTAGCAGCCGTTCAATCGGCCCGCCCATGCTTTCCCGTGACAGACGTATATGAGTGGCTGGGTATAGATCTCTGACGGTGCCGACGATTTCGAGAACCGGCTTCAGCGGAAACGTGGCTGTCACGGCCAAAAACACCTCTGGCTCCTGCTTGGCGCTCAGGTTTTTCGCAACTGTATTTAGCTCTTTCATCTGCTGCATGACACGGGTTGCCTGCCGGTAGAAAACTTCTCCGGCTGCGGTGAGGGTCGGCCTGTATTCTTCACGCGACAGCAAAATGATATCGAGCCCGGTCTCAAGTTTCTTGAGCATGTGGCTAACGGCTGACTGCGATTTGTTGAGCCGCTCGGCTGCGCCTCGAAATGTCCCTTCCGTAACGATGGCGTGCAGCACGACCAATTGCTCGTATGTTATCACTCAACCCGGCCTTTCGCTCTATATGATCAGTATTTTAGATCATCATGTTGAGAAGACAATATTATTAATGGGTTGTTTTGATCGGTACCATTCACGAACTCACACGATGAATCTTTGAAAGGTAACCTCTCATGAAACTCCATTACAAACCCGGCGCGTGCTCAATGGCATCGCACATCATCCTGAACGAACTCGGCATCTCGTTCGAACTTGACAAGACGGACACCGATGCGGGCACGACCGAAGCGGGCGCGGATTTCCGCAAAATCAGCCCGAACGGCTATGTTCCGGCTCTTGTCACTGACGACGGTGAGATCATCACGGAAAATCCTGCCGTGCTGCAGTATCTGGCCGATCAGTCCCCCGATGCCGGTCTCGCGCCGCGGAACGGTACGCTGGAGCGCACTCGGCTTCAGGAAACCCTCAACTTCATATCGTCGGAACTTCATAAATCCTTCGGACCATTTTTCTCGGGTACTGAACTTGATGATGCGGCGCGGAAGAAGGCAGAAGCAGGCGTCGGACTTCGCGTAGCCCATATTGAGCGCAGCCTCGAGGACGGCCGTACCTTTCTTCTCGGTGATACATTCACCGTTGCTGACGCCTATGCATTCGTAGTGCTGAACTGGGCTGGTTTTGTCGGGGTGAGCCTTGATGCGCATCCCAAGACCCAAGCTTACGTAACGCGTATCGCGGCGCGCCCTGCCTCGATCAAGGCGATGGTCTCTGAGGGTATCATGGAGCAAGCAGCATGACCGCGTTTGCCGCAGTTACCGGCGTTCTGGAGACGTATTTCGATGGTCTCTATCACGCCGACATTGAAAGGCTGGGAGCAGTGTTTCACCCAAAAGCGATCTACGCAACGGCGGACGAAACGCCGCTGCTCTACCGCACGATGGATGAGTATTTACCGGTGGTGGCCAAGCGCGTATCCCCAGCATCACGCAACGAGATCCGGCGTGACGTGATCGATTCGATAGAGTTCGCGGGCGAGAACACTGCCTTTACCCGTGTGCGGTGTTCCATTGGCACAAAGGACTTTGTTGACTTTTTGACCCTCGTGCGAACCGATGGTGCATGGTGGATCATGGCCAAGATTTTCCAGATCACTGAACGTGAAAGCTGAAAGGAACTCATATGCCCTATGTAAACATCAAGGTGACCCGCGAGGGCGTTGCCGCTGATCAGAAAGCCGAGTTGATCAGTGGTGTTACCGACTTGCTGGTGCGAGTTCTCAACAAGTCTCCTGCGACGACTTTTGTTGTCATCGATGAAGTTGAGCTTGAGGATTGGGGGATAGGTGGCCTGCCGGTCGAACAGTACAGACGCGAAGCGGCGAGTTGACCGAAATGTCCATTCACACATCCCTTTGCGATCTGTTTGGTATCGAACATCCTGTTCTTTTGGCGCCGATGGCCGGTGTCAGCGGCGGCGCACTGGCCGCCGCGGTCAGCCGGGCAGGCGGTTTGGGCCTGGTCGGTGGTGGTTACGGCGATGCCGATTGGCTCGCCCGCGAGTTCGACGCGGCGGGAGATGCGCGGATTGGTGTGGGCCTTATCACCTGGTCTCTGGCGCGTCAGCCGCACTTGCTGGACTTGGTCCTCGAGCGTGCGCCCGCCGCGCTGATGCTCTCGTTTGGTGATTTTCAGCCGTTTCTTCCCAAAGTAAGGGATGGTCAGACCAAACTGATCGTTCAGGTCCAGACACTGGACCAAGCGCGCAAAGCTATCGAGGCTGGTGTCGATGCTATCGTTGCACAGGGCACCGAGGCGGGCGGACACGGCGGTGCCAGAGCCACATTCCCTTTTGTTCCGGCCGTGGTGGATATCGCAAAGGAAATCCCGGTAATAGCAGCAGGAGGCATCGCCGATGGGCGTGGTCTGGCTGCGGCTCTGGCCCTTGGGGCCTCGGGTGTATTGTGCGGAACCCGCTTCTTTGCCAGCGATGAATCGCTAGCCAGCGACAATGCCAAACAGGCCGCCCTTAATGGTGGCGGTGACGACACCGAACGCAGTTCCGTGTTCGACTTGGCGCGCGGACTTGATTGGCCAGCCGACTGGAACATCCGCACGATGCGCAATTCCTTCACCCGCCGATGGAGCGAGGACGTTGGAGGCCTCAGGCAGAATATTGCCGAGGAGCAAGCCCGTTTTGAAGCCGCTCGAGCTGTGGATGACACAGACATAGCCCCGGTGATTGTCGGTGAAGCCGCTGATCTTATTCAGGTTATCGAACCCGCGCAGGAAACGCTTCACGGTATGATTGTTCAGGCTGAACATCACTTGCGGCGCATAAGCAGACTTGTTGAGCCAAATGGCAAAGAACAGAGACGATGAAGAGAATTACCGGGCGCTGCCTTTGCGGCCTTTGATCATATCGTTAGAACAAAGGACATCTGCGGTAGGTTAGACATCTCCTCCGACCTGTTGTGGACGGTGATGTATCAGGTGTTCTTGATCAGCAGGCTCACCGCGGCGTCTACGCCAAATTTGGCAAGACGCTAGTCGGCACCGTCGCGCGTTGGGCTCGCGGTGGGAGCATCTTGCCGCTTCCCCCGTTCCGACAGCCAGATCCCGCCCAGCACCAGACCCAGCGCCACCACATGGTAGAGCTGCAGTACCTCGCCGAGGATCATCACCGACAGCAAGGTGCCGAAGATCGGCACCAGGTTGATGAAGACGCCGGCGCGGTTGGAGCCGATGATTTCGTTGCCGCGGATGAACAGGACCTGGGCCATCAGCGAGGGGAACAGCGCGGTGAAGGCGGCGACCAGCCAGCCGGTGGTGTCGGGCAGGATTGCCGTTCCCTGGGCCAGCTCAAAGGCGGAAAACGGCAGCGAGGTCAGGAAGGCCGCGCCTGCCATCACCGTGATCGTGGACTGCCAGTGCAGCGCCGGCTTGTAGCGCAAGGCCACCGTGTAGCCGCCATAGCAGAGGACTGCGAGCAGCATCAGCGCATCGCCCTGATTGAGCTCCAGCCCGATCAGGCGGGCCAGGCTGCCGCTCGAGGCGGTGACCGCCACGCCGGCAAGCGTCAGCGCAAAGCCGATGATCTGGGCGGGGGTCACCCGGATCCGGAACAGCAGGAAATTGGCCAGGAAGATCAGCATCGGCATGCCTGCCTGCTCGATGGCGACATTGATGGCGGTTGTGTATTGGAGCGCCGAATAGAGGAAGATGTTGAAGAAGGTGAAGCCGAACATGCCATAGCCGGCCAGCAACGGCAGATTGGCCCGGATCGTCCTGATGTCGCGCCGGACCTGCGGCAAGGCGAAGGTCAGCAGGATGAAGAAGGCCAGGCCCCAGCGGATCGAGGTCAGCACCATCGGCGATATGTGGCCGACTGCCAGCTTGCCGGCCACGGCATTGCCGCCCCAGGACAGGGATGTGATAATCAGAAACAGATAGGCGCGCAGGATCAAGACGGAACCTTCGAGGTCAGACACGGTGACCGGCCTGCCGGCCGGCACGGAACGTCCTACCTATCACATAGGTTCTGTCCAGCTATACGCAATTTGCGTCCGGTATGGCATGTTTGCAGGGCCGAACGGGATGAGCGGCGTGGTGTTTGGGTGAAAATGGATGGCCGCGGCCGGAGCGGCCAAGCAATGCCTGCCGGGCGGCAGTGAAAATGTCGCGTAAAACACCGGATTGCGCATCTCCAAGGGTCGATTTTGCCCGGTCAAGTCTGTATGCATGCGCGGGTTTTTGTTTTCCGGGCCTCGGTGAGAGGCCACTTTGCAAGGGGTTGTCATGGCCAACGTAGTTGTCGTCGGGTCGCAATGGGGTGACGAGGGAAAAGGCAAGATTGTCGACTGGCTCTCCGAACGGGCCGATGTGGTCGTGCGTTTCCAGGGTGGCCACAATGCCGGCCACACGCTGGTCATCGATGGTGTCAGCTACAAGCTGTCGCTGCTGCCTTCTGGTGTCGTTCGTCCCGGCAAGCTCGCCGTCATCGGCAATGGCGTTGTCATTGATCCGCATGCGCTGGTCAGCGAGATCGACCGCCTGGCCAAGCAGGGCGTTGTCGTCAATGGCGACAATCTGCGGATTGCCGACAATGCAACGCTGATCCTGTCGCTGCATCGCGAGCTGGATGCGCTGCGTGAGGACGCCGCTTCGAATTCCGGCACCAAGATCGGCACCACCCGCCGCGGCATTGGCCCGGCCTATGAGGACAAGGTCGGACGCCGGGCGATCCGGGTGATGGATCTGGCCAATCTGGAAACACTGCCTGCCAAGGTTGACCGCTTGCTCACCCACCACAATGCGCTCAGGCGCGGACTGGGCCAGCCGGAATTCTCGGTCGAGACGATTCTCGAGGAGCTGACCTCGGTTGCCGAGCGCATCCTGCCGTTCCGCGAAACCGTCTGGCTGCTGCTCGACAAGAAGCGCCGCGCCGGTGCGCGCATCCTGTTCGAAGGGGCCCAGGGCACGCTGCTCGATGTCGATCATGGCACCTATCCCTTCGTCACCTCGTCCAACACCATTGCCGGCCAGGCGGCGGCGGGGTCGGGTATGGGGCCGGGCGCGCTGAGCTATGTTCTGGGCATCACCAAGGCCTACACCACCCGCGTCGGCGAAGGCCCGTTCCCGACCGAACTGAACGACGAGACCGGCCAGTTCCTGGGCGAGCGCGGCCATGAATTCGGAACCGTGACCGGGCGCAAGCGGCGTTGCGGATGGTTTGACGCCGCACTGGTGCGCCAGGCGGTTGCCGTCAACGGCATCACCGGCATCGCACTGACCAAGCTGGATGTGCTTGACGGGCTTGAAGAACTCAAGATCTGCATCGGCTATGATCTGGACGGGACACGGATCGACCATCTGCCCGCCAGCCAGGGCGCGCAGGCCCGGGTTACCCCGATTTACGAGACAATCGAAGGCTGGAAGGGAACAACCGTCGGCGCCCGGAGTTGGGCTGATCTACCGGCGCAGGCGATCAAGTATGTCAGACGGATCGAAGAACTGATCGGCGCGCCGGTGGCGCTGCTGTCGACAAGTCCGGAGCGGGACGACACGATACTTGTGACTGACCCGTTTGAAGACTAGGTTAGCGCCAACGCGTGATTTGAAACGCTTTATGGGATCAAACCAAGGTAAGTCATGGCGGATTTTGTAGCAGTCATCCGGAAAGCGGTCGACAACCTGGCTGAGAACACCCCGGCGAACCGGGGCAGGGTCTATGACAAGGCGCGGGCAGCGATCCGGCGGCAGCTGGAGGCGATCAATCCGCCCCCGTCGGATGAGGTGATTGCGCGCCAGCTCGACAAGCTGGGCCAGGCCATCGATGAAGTCGAAAACGAACACGCTGAAGCCCTGCCCGCCGACGAGAATGAGACAGACGCCCTGATGGCGGAACTGGAATCCATGGTGGAAAGGAGCCCGGTGATCGCCCAGGCTCCGCCGGAACCAGAACCAGAACCAGAACCAGAACCGGAACCCGAGCCTGAGCCGGAACCAGAACCGGAACCAGAACCGGAGCCGGAACCTGAACCAGAGCCGGAACCTGAGCCCGAACCGGAGCCGACACCCGAACCGGAACCCGAGGTCTGGTCGGTTGCGCCTGAGCCGCAGGAGACGTACGAACCGCGGGCAACCTACGAACCGGAGCCGGATGAGCCGTTCGTGCCGGCCCCGCGAGAGCCGGAGATCGTCGCCGGGCCGGAGTTCGACGATGAGCGCGATCCCGACGTCGAACGGGAACTGTTTTACGATGAGGCGGGTTACGATCAGAGCCTGGGGTCGGCCGCAGCGGCCGAGCGTCCGGGCGATCTGGTCGGCGAGGCGCATGACGAGCGCTTCGGCCTGGATCACACCCAGCGGAATTCTGGTGCTGTAAAGCCTTTGCGCCGCGCCACGCCGTCCAAATCTGGCAAGGGCGGCTGGCTGGCGCTTGTGCTGATCCTCGGTTTTGCCGGTCTGGTGGCCTATGCCGGCTGGACCTACAAGGACACGGTGATCGCGATGTTCAGCGCGTCGCCGGTGGATACGCCGGTAACGGTCGAAGAGACGCCGCCGGCCGATACCGAAACCGCCACTGAAGCCGCGCCCGAGGCCGCCGAGGAGCCCGCGCCGGTCGAGACCGCGCTGGCTGATCCGGAGGTGCCGGAGGACGAGACCAAATTCACCCAGCGTCTGGGCGCCGACGGCACGGAGACCGATCCCGGCCCGGCTGCCGGACCTGACACCGGCGACAGCGTCGAGGGCCGTTCGGTGGCCGAACTCACCGATGGCCCGGCTGATGAAAGCGTTGCGGAAGCGGCCACCGCCGATGCGGCAGTGGCGCCCGAGGACGCGGCGGCGCCGGCCTCACAGCCGCTGGGCGTGGCGCAGAAGATGATCCTCTATGAAGAGCGCCTCGGCCAGCAGTCGCTCGAGGTCAAGAACGGAACCGTTGTCTGGACCCTGGTCAGCGAGCAACCGGACAATGGCCCCGCCGAGCAGGTGATCCGCGGCGAGATCAACAATCCCGACACCGGGCTGACGGCTCTTTTGACCATCAAGCGCAACACCGACGCGTCGCTGCCGGCCAGCCATCTCATCGAGATCGTCTTTGCCTTGCCGACCGATTTCAAGGGCGGCGCCATCGACCAGCTGCAGCGCATCGCCTTCAAGCAGACGGAAGCCGACCAGGGCTCGCCGCTGATCGCGGTGCCGGCCAAGATCACCCAGGATTTCTACATGGTGGCGCTCAACGATCTGGAGGAAGCCCGCAAGGCCAACACCGATCTGATGCGCCAGCGCAACTGGATCGACATCCCGCTGGTCTATTCCAACGGACGCCAGGCGCTGATCACGCTGGAAAAGGGCGCCAGCGGCACCGAAGTGTTCAACCAGGCGCTCGACGCCTGGGCAAGGGACGGTCAGTAGGCCCGAGCGTGAGGCCCGAGCGGGTGTGACGTCCTCCAACCTCCCCCCCCCGACGCAAGGGGGAGATGTCGGCTTAGCCGGCAGAGGGGGTGAACGTGACACTGTTGTGAGGGGAGAGTTACCCCCCTCTGTCACTTCGTGACATCTCCCCCGCAAGGGGGGAGATTGCAGGCCTCTGACCGCTTGCCCATAAAGCTGACATTTCAAAAGCTCGAAAATCTGGATTGTGAAACCGCAAGCTTCCGGGCTAACCCGCTCCCAGCTGTTGGGGGCAAAGGACAGTTGAGCGGCCGCCACCCTTTAATCTCCCCCCTGCGGGGGAGATGTCGGCTAAGCCGACAGAGGGGGGTAATGCGGCAATCACAGAAGGCGGGCGATGCTTTAGCCCCTCCCACCTGTGGGGAGGGGACTTTGTGGTGATGTGCCGGACCGGAAGCTTTGCCCCTCTCCGGCAACGCCCCACCTCACTCACATGCCTGGGCACCCTCCAGCGCCCGCACACGGTCGGCCTTCGTCACCTGGCCCAGACGCTTCACCGCCTTGTAAAACCTCGGATAATCGCCGGCGCACAGCTCGAACAGCCGCAGAAAGGCCGGCACCCGGTCATTATAGACCGAGGTGGCGGCGATCTTGGCGTTGTTGACCGGGGTCCTGATCCAGCCGTCATAGCCGTCATACCCGCCCCAGCGCCGGTCCCGCATCTTGCGGTAGCGCACCCGCAGCCGCTCGATGGCGGCGGCTTTGGCGGCGCGCATCTGAGCCGCGCTGCCGCCCCTGGCATAGATCCGGCCCAGCTCGCCGCGGGTTTGCGCCACCAGCGCCACGAAATCGTCGCTGCGCCTGAGCTCTGCCTCGTAGCGGCGCGAGCCGTCCGTGTCGCCGGCAGCTGCCAGCCAGGTCTTGACCCCGGTGGTTTCAACCACCACGGCAAAGGCCTCGTTGAAGGCGGTGTCGTCATTCACATAGACGCGCTGGTGGGCCAGCTCATGAAACACCAGCGCGGCAAGATGGGTCTTGTCCTGGGCAAACATGGTCGACAGCAGCGGATCGGAAGACCAGCCCAGCGTCGAATAGGCGGTGATGCCGGAGATATGCACGTCCAGCCCCTCGGCCTGCAGTTCGCGCGCGGTCCTGACCGCGCTGTCCTTGGAAAAATAGCCCCTATAGGGCACGCAGCCGAACACCGGAAAGCACCAGGTTTTCGGCACAAGCGAGAATTCCGGCGCGGCAAACACCGCAAGCGTCACATAATCCCGGCCGATATCGACATAGGCGCGGTAGCTTTCATTGTCGGGCAGGCCGAGCCGCTCGGTGGCAAACTGCCTGATGTCGCGCGCGGCCAGCATTTGCGCCCGCACCGGCTCCGGCGTCGCCGCATCGCGGATCAGCCGGTCCACATCCTGCCGCGCCGCCATGATCCCGACATGTCCCTTCAGCGACTGCGCATAATACCCCACCCCGGTACAGCCGCTCAGCGCCAGCAGCAGGCCGGTCAGGAAGATCACTCGGGAGATGATGCGCTGCATGGTGCGGTCACGGGATTGCGGAAGATGGATGAGTGGTAATGCGGCGGGGTGGATTGGGCAAGGGAGGGGGAGGGAAAGCCTGGCGTTCTCGAAGGCCCGCGGTGCGAATTTGAACGCTTGCGGGCCAAAGCCGATATCCGCAAAACCGCTGAGGCTGTTCAGACACCTTGAGAATACATCTTTGAGTGCCCATGTCTTGAAGTCTATAACAATAACGATCCAAGAGAAGGTTTTGACATGCTGGAAGTCGCGATTGATTGGATGGCTAGCCAGTGGTTAGAACTCGCTTCATTGCTCATAGCAATTGCCGCACTCTTCTATGCAGCGCTTGCAAACAATTCGTCGCGGAAAGCGACAACGGCAGCTCAAGCATCGGATTTGGCAAACCTCAGAATTCAGGCCAATCAATGTCTTGCGGAAGCCAATCGTAGCCTCTTATCGCTGCACTCAAGTTGTAAAGCCAACCGCGCAGACTGGGAGCAGTTTGAACGTAAGCACATGCCTTCGCTCGGCTGGACACGGCCTGAGCCCGAACAATCAAATATCGCGCAGGTAGAAAGAGAGGGGAATGTCTTACTGCAGGAAATCGAAGACTATTTTGCTCCGGTTGACGAAATGAATGCGGCCCAACTGGAGAAGGGCGTTCAGAATGCCAGAGCTGCGGCTCTTGAGATTGAAAAGCTGGCTGGCCGATTAGATGGGCCGCCCACACACTTCAATTAACGGCCCATTGCTGACATTCGTTCTCTACGCAACGTGTGGCTGGTTGGGTGATTTCTAATGTAGCAAGCGGTGTGAAATTGTGTTCTTGAATGAAATATTTTCTGGACATACAGATTGCTTATTAGTGTTGATAATTCATGAAATAGATGCGGATGGGTAAAGAGGGAATATTATATTGGATTATGATGCAGATATTCCCGAAAGCACATTCGAAAAAGCCTTGATGATGCAGAATATGATCACTGCATTAGGCACAGGTGGCATCATGTCAGATCCAAGATATCAACTAATTCGAACAGAGCTAATATCTGATCCCGAAATTAAGCCACTGCTACCATCGTTTGTCAGAACATGTCGAGATAGCGACAGCCTTTGGGCTTATATGAAGAGTGTTCATGAAGGGAATGGCGCTTATGCCGCTCGCCGTCAGCACGTCAACGGCGCTTTTTCTCCTCTTCTCGAACACCTTGAGGTGGGGAAATCCGTACCGTCAGATTCTGATGTATCAGCGGTTTTGTCCAGATTTGACGGTGAGGGCGTTCAAGCCGCTTGGGCGAAAGCGCTAAAGCGCCGGTGAACCGATCCTGAAGGTGCTATCACCGCTGCCCGCACACTTCTAGAAGAGGTATGCAAACACATATTGGATGGGGCTGTTGAAGAGGATTTCTCCAAATGGGATCTACCAAAGCTATATGGACAAACATCTAAGTTGTTAAATTTGGCACCTTCGCAACATACACAAGAGGTGTTCAAACGTATTTTGGGTGGTTGCCATACCGTGGTTGATAATTTGGGCGAGCTTCGAAATAAAATTGGGGACGCACATGCTCAGGGTCGTAAACCAATTAGACCTGCACCAAGACACGCTGCACTCGCCGTTAATTTAGCAGGATCCATGGCAATGTTTTTAATTGAGACTTGGATGGACGCGAATTCGAACGAGTGATTACGACAAATATTTCAATGCGCTTTGTATGAGAAGGAATTGGCATGGTGCATGAACTGAGCGATATGAATAAATCGCCGGGCCAGGCACTCGCAACCTCCATTACATCAACAGAAACCGTTGATGCTCTCGTGATAGTGGCTGATGTTGGCATAGATGCGGCGATCACCTCTGGTGCGTTTGATGGTGTACCAATCCTGGGAATTGCGACAGGACTCATCCGTGCGGGGCGTCATATCAAAGATGAACTCTTTATCCGAAAGACCGCCCGCTTCTTGGCCGGTCTTTCTGGGACGACGCACGAGGCAAGACAGCGATTCGTTGATGATCTTCGGGCAAATGGAAAGATCGATGAGTTCGGCGAAACTATCCTGCTCATCCTTGACCGAATTGATGATTCTCGGAAACCGCTCATCATCGGACGTCTTATGGCTGCACACGTCGAGGGCAAGATAACTTATGATCAGGTCACGCGTTTGGCTGCTATTGTGAACAGGTGCTATGCACCTGACCTTGACTATCTCGCCAAGTTCCAACCAGGCCCTCAAGGGGAAATGCAAACGATCGCCGATGCACTGTTCTCAGCGGGCTTGTTGCAAAATTGTGGGCTGGATGGTGGCGCTATCGGTGATGGGCTTTCTGGCGGCACTATCTATGAAAAAAACGATTATGCGGAGCTGCTAATTGAGCACGGTTTGAGATAGGAAGGTCTCGAACTTTCGCATAGTTGTTTTGGGCAGATTTCGTTCATTGCATAAGCTTTGGATGTTTACCTTGTTCTCTGAGCGGTTATCGGTTCAAGTTGGAGTCTACAGCCGCTTCCCGCCCATTCCGTCCCACACGGAGTTCTGGCTGGCGGGCCCGTACCTCTCAAGGTAGAAGCGCGATTTGCCTCCTGACTGACCTCCCATGCGTAGAGTCCGCAGATAGACGCCTGCCCACAGTCCCGGCGCTCACGTAGCGCTTCCAGCCCGTGCTGCTTCCATCCCCGCCATGCGGAACCAAAAGCGGGCGAGACAGTTTGTGGTGCATGACAGAGATTCTCCATAGTGCCGAGCGGGACCTGATGGCGATCGAGCGGGAGCTCGAGAGCCTGAACCGGCTGGCCAGAATGCTCGACAGCCGGTTCCGGCTGCCGGGCACATCGATCCGCTTCGGGCTGGACACGGTTATCGGTCTGGTTCCGGGCATCGGCGACACGCTGGTGGCCGCACCCTCCGCCTGGATCATCTGGCGCGGTCACCGGATGGGGATCGGCAAGCGGCATCTTGCCCGCATGATCGCCAATTCGGCCGCCGATTATGTAATCGGTCTTGTGCCGGTGATCGGCGATCTGTTCGACGCCGGCTTCAAGGCCAATCTGCGCAATGTGGCGATCCTGCACGCGCATCTTGACGCCCGCAAACAGGCGCACGGTTCGGCAAAAACCGAAACCGGCGCACCAGCCTGAACGCACGGGCCAGAACGGCGCGCGCTTCGCAACAGGTTCCGGCTGAAGTGAGCAAGATAGGGGACAGTTTACTTTTCGCGCAGCGCGCGGAAAGTAAACTCATGTCACATCCTGGGCTGATCCGGTCTGGCATTCTGGCTT
>CAXBIE010000008.1:0-83783 GCA_963975635.1 uncultured Hoeflea sp.
ATCTCGGTGGTCGCGGTGAGGTCAAGCGCGGTATCATCGCGGCTGATCTTGACCGGCTCGATTGCCTGCGCTGCCGGCGCATAGCCGAGCACCAGCAACAGCAAAAGCAAAGTTGATGCTGCCAGGGCACAGCGGCCGGCAAACGCACCAAGCCGCCTGAAGGGGAGAAAGCAGGAACAGTATTTCATTCGACGGAACCGGGTCCTTTCGCGCGTATGGACTGCCAGTCCTCGGCAACCAGCGCGTAAAGCAGGTGATCACGCCAGGCGCCGTTGATTTTCAGGTAGCCGTTCAAGTATCCCTCGCGCTGAAACCCGACCTTTTCAAGGAGGCGCTGGCTCCTTGAATTATCCGGAATACAGGCCGCCTCTATCCGGTGCAACCGCATCCGGTCAAAGACATGGGGAAGGAGCGCATTAAGCGCGTCAGCCATCAAACCCTTGCCGGCATGCGGTTCTCCCATCCAGTAGCCCAGCGAGCAGCATTCGGCCACGCCGCGCCGGATCGAACTCAGCGTCACGCCCCCTACAAGCCGTCCATTGCCTGCCAGGCAGACGAACAAGGGCAATGCCACTCCGGCTTCCCGGTCGGTGTCATAGCGGCGGATCCGGTAGCGAAAGGAGGCGCGGGTGAGATCGTCCTCACCCCAGCGCGGCTCCCAGGGCTCGAGAAAGGCCCGGCTCGCTGCACGCAGCCGGCTCCACTCGGCAAAATCGCCGATCACCGGGGTGCGGAGGTAGGTCCTGCGCCCTTCAATTCGCAACTCTTCCTGGGTCCGGCTGCGGAAACGAAAAACCGGAGGCGCCATGGCAGGGTCAATCCTTAAGGCTCTATTCGGCTGCGGCTGTTCGCCCGCCATGCTGACCAAGTGTGCGAGCCATATCGGAGACCGTCAGAAGTTTGTCCACCGGCCCGATTGCCGAAACTGTAATGGGCGTGTCGAAAAACAGCTTGCCAGCCAGATCGGACAGCCGTTGCGGTGTCAGATTGGCCAGACGTTCCATCAGCTCATCATTGCTCACCGGCCGGCCGAACAGCAGCATCTGGCGCGCAATCTGGCTCGCCCGTGCCGCAGGGCTTTCCTGCGCCATCAGCAGGCCGGAGCGCACCTGTGCCCGTGACCGGTTGATTTCCTGCTCTTCGACCCCGTCGGCGGTCTTGGCGAGTTCCGACAAGATAACCGGAATCAATTCGGCCAGATCGTCGGCGCCGGTTGCGGCATGAACCCCGAACAGGCCCGAGTCGGAAAAGCCCCAGTGGAAGGCGTAGACCGAATAGCACAGGCCGCGCTTTTCACGGACTTCCTGAAACAGCCGCGACGACATGCCGCCGCCGAGAATGTTGGCAAGCAGCTGCGAGCAATAAAAGTCCCGTACCTGATAGGCCCGGCCCTCAAATCCGATCAACACCTGCGCGTCCATCAGATCGCGGTTTTCCCGGTAGTCACCGCCGGTGTAGCTGGCGGTGGGGATGGTCCGCAACAGGGTGCCGGTCGGCTTGATGGTCTGACCAAAACTGTCGTCGACCAGCTTCACGAAGACATCGTGATCCACAGCGCCCGCCGCCACGACCACAATGCGGTCGCCGGTGTAATGGCGCGCAAGGTAAGCCCGGATCTGGTCCGGCGTGAACGCCTTGACCGTCTCCGGTGTTCCCAGAATTGGCCGTCCGATGGTCTGGTCACGAAACGCAGCTTCGGTGAACTTGTCGTAGACAACGTCATCCGGCGTGTCGTTGGCAGCGCCGATCTCCTGAAGGATGACGTGTTTTTCCCGCGTCAGCTCACCTTCATCGAAAACCGAATTGGTCAGGATATCGTGGAGAATATCGACGGCAAGCGGCACATTGTCCTTGAGCACGCGGGCATAGTAGGCCGTGGTTTCGGTCGATGTCGCGGCGTTGACTTCGCCACCGACATTTTCGATCTCTTCGGCAATTTGCCGCGCGCTGCGCTTGTGCGTTCCCTTGAACGCCATGTGTTCGAGCAGGTGGGCAATGCCATGTTCCTGGGCGGTCTCGTCGCGGGAGCCTGACTTGACCCACACGCCAAGAGCCACGCTCTCAAGATGGGGCATTGTCTCGGTAACCACCGTGACGCCATTGGCCAGGCGCGTCGTCTTGACTTTCATACTGTTACTTTCCCCGGCTCATCGTGTGGCCCGTGTCAGTGACTGGATATGGCTTTCCACCGCATCCTGGTCATTGGGCAATACGCTGAACCGTTCCTCCCGTTTCATCAGGTCAGAGAGCCACGACGGGAGCGCGGGGTCAATACCACAGGCGTTTTTTACGGCGTCCGGGAACTTGGCCGGATGCGCGGTTGCCAGCGTGATCATCGGTGCTGACGGTTTTTCCATTCGGGCTGCAACATGCACAGCCACGGCGGTGTGCGGATCAAGCACATAGCCGGTTTCTGCCTGGACATCACGGATCATGGCCTTGACCTGACGCTCGCTTGCCCGGCCGGCCCGGAATTCCTTGCGGATGGCTTTCAATGCCGGTTCGGCGATGTCGAAGGCGCCGGATTGCTTCAGCCCGGACATGGCCCGGCGCACGGCTTCCGCGTCGCGGTCATGAGCGTCAAACAGCAGCCGTTCGAAGTTTGAGGAAATCTGGATGTCCATTGAAGGCGAGGTGGTCGGGCTGACGCCACGCATCTCGTAGCGCCCGGTTCTCATGGTCCGCGCCAGAATGTCGTTCTCGTTGGTGGCGATCACCAGCTTCGCGATGGGCAATCCCATGCGCTTGGCGCAATAGCCGGCAAAAATATCGCCGAAATTGCCGGTGGGAACCGTGAAAGATACCTTCCGGTCAGGCGCGCCGAGCGAAACCGCGGAGGTGAAATAGTAGACGATCTGGGCCATGATGCGTGCCCAGTTGATCGAGTTCACGCCGGACAGCCGCACCTGATCGCGAAAGCCGACATGGTTGAACATGGATTTGACCAGGTCCTGGCAATCGTCAAAATTGCCCTTGAGCGCCATCGCATGCACATTGGATGCCTTTGATGTTGTCATCTGCCGCTGTTGCACCGGCGAAACCCGGCCTTCAGGAAACAGGATGAAGATGTCCGTGCGGTCACGCCCTGCAAAGGCGTCGATTGCCGCGCCGCCAGTGTCCCCTGAGGTCGCGCCAACGATGGTGGCCCGCTCGCCGCGCTTGGCCAGAACATGGTCCATCAGCCGTGCGATCAGCTGCATCGCCACGTCCTTGAACGCCAGCGTCGGGCCGTGAAACAGCTCCAGCACGAATGAGTTTGCGCCGCTTTGCACCAGCGGAGCAACGGCCGGATGGCGGAAGGTTGCGTAAGCCTCGTCAATCATGCTGCGAAGCGCATCCGTCTCGATTTCACCGGCCGTGAACGGTTCGATCACCCGGAAGGCGATCTCCTGATAGCTCAGGCCGCGCAGCGAGCGAATGTCCTTGCGGGTGAATTGTGGCCACTCGCGCGGAACATACAGACCGCCGTCGCGTGCAAGACCTGCCAGAAGCGCATCGCTGAAACCCAGTGCGGGCGCTTCGCCCCGTGTCGAAATATAGTCCACAGACATGTTCTCCGGTGGTGGACGCGGATCGCGCAAGATGTGATAACGCCGGTCGATTTTCCGTCGCGCGGCTGATATAGACCATGGGCGGTCGTCATGCAAAGGCCACACACCTGTTAGAGGTGTGGTCTTTTGCATCGGGTGAATGAAGGTAGGTATATCGTGTCACAAAGTTTATTGCGTTTCGCTCCGGTTTTGTTCAGTGCTGCGCTGATTGCCGGCTGCACTTCCGCTGATCCTCGCTCGGTGCTGGGCTCCGGTGGCGCCAACCAGCAGCCGGCAGTCGATGCTGCGACGAATGCGGCCGTGGTGCAGGGGGCTTGCCCTGCGGTTTCGCTGCGTGAAGGCACCGCCTACTACACCACCTATTCCAAGGGCGGCGATGGCGATCCGGCCAAGGTGATCCACCAGGCCTCCATCAGCGATACCACACGGCAATGCCGGATCAGCGGCGACCAGTTGATCATGACTGTCGTGGTCTCCGGACGCGTGGTCGGAGGCCCGCAGGCCAAGACCGGCACTGTCAATTTGCCAATTCGTGTCGTTGCGCTTGATGGCGAGACTGTTCTTTATTCGGAGCTGCAGCAGCAACCGGTTTCCCTTGTCGAGGGTGGGCCCGCCGAGCAGTTCATCTACACCAACGCGACTGTCACGTTCCCGGCCAGCGCATCCAGCTCCGCCAAGCTCTATGCAGGCTTTGATCCGGGGCCTTATAACACGCGCTGATACCGGATTGTGATGGTTGGTTGTCTCGAATCCATCGCTCGTTTCAGAGCAGTTCGGACCATCCCGCAAGCGCTTCCACGGTCGCAGGCAAGTCGACCATCCGGCTGATGACCGTTTCCGCGCCGGCTTCGGTCAGCTTGTCGGCATGACCGGGATAACTGTGTGAACCGCCGGTAAACCCGACGACGCGCATGCCAGCGGCGATCGCGGCATGAACGCCATGCACCGAATCCTCGATCACCAGTACATTGGCGGGCTTCGCATCAAACTGCTCGGCGCCGTGAAGAAATACATCCGGCGCTGGCTTGGTGCGGCCTTCGCCGACCTCCTTGGCGGAGTAGACGCGTTCCCCAAACAGGCGGTCGAGCCCGGTGCGCGCCAGCATGGCCTGCAGACGATGCGCCGAGGAGTTTGAGCAGATGCAGCGAGGGCCGGGGATGCGCGCGATCGCCTGAGCAGCACCCTCAATGGCCCGGACCTCCTTGCCCAGTTTCTTGTCCAGCAACGTCTCCGACGCATCGAGCAAGGTGGCTGAGAAGGGAATGCTGGCCTCGCGCTCGACCTCGAACAGGATGTCCTTCCAGGTCAGCCCGGCAAATCGTTCGGCCAGTTCTTCCGCCGAAATCGGATAGCCGGCATCGCTCAGAAGCTTCGATTCGACCTGGGCCGCGATGATCTCGCTGTCAACCAGCACGCCGTCGCAATCAAAAATGATGAGGTCGAAACCAGCCATGGAAGTGTTCCTGTCTTGGAGTTGGCGCAAAGGGGAGGAGATGAGCCCGCACCTACAGCATGCGGGTGCCGCAGGCAAGGTTAGTGGGATTGTCAACTGAGTTGACAAGTAGCTGCGCCTTGATGCAGTTTACTGTGATGAAGAACAGCATCGACACGCCGCCACAAGAGCAAGACGCGATTGAAGCCTTTTATCACGCGGTGCGTCTGACCCGACCGTTGTTGCGGCATATCAGCGCCAGCGTCGATATCGGCGCGCGGGCGCATGGCGTAACCGTGGGCCAGCGGGCCGTCCTCGAGGCACTGTATGACGGTGGCGCCATGACCGGCCCCAGGCTGGTCGAAACCCTGGCGCTCAAGCGCCAGTTCGTCTTCCGTATGCTCGCCGAAACCGATCGGGAGGGATTCACCGGGCGCGCGCCGAATCCAAAGCGGGCAAGAGCCTATCTGCACTCGCTGACCGACAAGGGGCGCGGCGCGCTTGCCGCAATCCGCGCAGATGAGCTCGCAGCCCTCAAGCTATTCGCCGCCTCGATGGCGCCGCAGGACATCACGGCCTGGAGCCGCGTTCAGGAGCAGCTCACTGCCTTCTTCGCGGAGCGGGCCAGATCACAAACCTCAGACGTCAACAATGATGGAGATTGAAATGCAGGTTCTGGTCTATATCGGCGTGGCGCTGCTGTTGCTGGCAGCCTACACGGCCTGGGGCATGATCCAGATGCAAACACCGACCAGGGGCAGGTCCATAGACCCCGCGGTCCGGACCGGCGAAGCCATGGTGGTCATAGATGTCCAGAAGGATTTCACCTCCGGCGAGACCTATGATGCAGAGCTGGTGGAGCGGACCCTGTCCCGGATCAACCGTCTGGCCGCAGACGCCCGCGACAAGGGCATTCCAGTGCTTAATGTGCGCCACATCTTCAAGGGCCCCTATGTCAATCTCCTCGTGAGTCTGCTGTCCGGCGGCCGCGGCGGTGCTGGCTCCCGGGGCCTGGCCACGGATCCGCGATTGAATCTGGACACAGAGGCGGACTTCATCAAGCACAGGGGCGATGCCTTCTCCAATCCCGAATTCGAACAATGGCTCGACCGTCACGGCATCGGCAAGCTGGTCATTGTCGGGCTGGACGGCAATGCCTGTGTGAAGTCCACCGCGGATGGAGCCCTGAACCGGGGGTATCGCGTTGAAATAATTGATGATGCTGTTCTTGCCTATTCGGCTTCCGGCTGGGCCGGGCAGAAAGCCCGGCTGAAGGCGAGGGGAGCAATGATCGCGGCCTGATCCATCCTCATTGCCACAAAGCGGATGCCATTCACCAGATGTTTACCCTGTTAGGTAACCATAAGGCTCAGTTGTTGCGTCTGAGTAATGTGAGTATCAAATGGCCCGATCTGTTTCGCTTTCCGGAATTTCCGCCGTCAATGACACGCGCCAGTCCTGGCTCGATACCATCATCAAGGGGGACTGTGTGGCAGCGCTCGAGGCGCTCCCTTCGAACTCCGTCGATGTCATCTTCGCCGATCCGCCCTACAATCTGCAGCTTGGCGGCGATCTTGCCCGGCCGGATCAGTCGATGGTCGACGCGGTCGATGATCACTGGGACCAGTTCGACAGTTTCGCTGCTTACGACGCCTTCACCCGGGCCTGGCTGATGGCCTGCCGCCGGGTTCTCAAGCCCAATGGCACCATCTGGGTGATCGGCTCCTACCACAATATTTTCCGTGTCGGCACGCAGCTCCAGGACATCGGCTTCTGGTTGCTCAACGATGTAGTCTGGCGCAAGACCAACCCGATGCCGAATTTCCGGGGCCGGCGCTTCCAGAATGCGCACGAGACCATGATCTGGGCTTCGCGTGACCAGAACGCCAAGAGCTACACCTTCAATTACGAAGCGATGAAAGCGTCCAACGATGACGTGCAGATGCGCTCCGACTGGCTGTTCCCGATCTGCACCGGCGCCGAACGGCTGAAGGGCGAGGACGGCAAGAAGGTTCATCCGACCCAGAAACCCGAAGCGCTGCTGGCGCGTGTGCTGATGGCGTCGTCCAAGCCGGGCGACGTTGTACTCGACCCGTTCTTCGGCTCCGGAACCACCGGCGCTGTCGCCCGCCGTCTCGGCCGTCACTTTGTCGGCATCGAGCGCGAGCAGGACTATATCGATGCAGCACGCGCCCGCATCGATGCGGTCGAGCCGCTGGGCAAGAACGAACTCACGGTGCTGACCGGCAAGCGCGCCGAGCCGCGGGTGGCCTTCAACGTGCTGATCGAGGCAGGCCACGTCAAACCGGGTGATGTGCTTCACGACGCCAAGCGCAAGCATCAGGCGATCGTCCGTGCCGATGGCACTCTGGTCGCCAATGGACAGGCCGGATCGATCCACAAGGTCGGAGCGATTGTGCAGGGCTTCGATGCCTGCAATGGCTGGACCTTCTGGCATGTAGAAACGCCAGACGGCCTCAAGCTGATTGATGATTTCCGCGCCTCCATCCGCAAGGAAATGGCGCACGCCGGGTAACGCCGGCAACAAGATCCGGCGGGTTCAAGTACCTTCAGTCCCCGTCGGGCATGCAGCGCCCGGGATGTGTCGCACGTCCCGGGCGCTCGTCTTTTCCCGGCACGCAAGCCAGCCGGTTTCCGGCCTGCGCGATCCCAAGCGGCCTGAAGCCGGGTTTGCCTGGGGCGAATGAGACATCTGACCCGGACACCGGTCTGGTCAGGTTCCTGGACCAGGCCAGTCCAGGCGTTCTCATCGAATTCTGTTTTGAACCAAACCCGTTGATGCGCGTTGAGCCAGGCAAGCCCGGACTTGCTTAACCAGCGCCGCAGATGTGGCGTCTTCAACGGGAGATTTTGGCATGGGCGAATTGATTGACAAGACCAAGGCCGCCGGAAACAAGGTGGCCGGCGAAACCAAGGACGCTGTCGGCAAGGCAACCGACAACAAGAAACTTCAGGCCGAAGGCAAGGCTCAGAAAGCAAAAGGCGCTGTTCAGGATGCCTCAGGCTCTGTCAAAGGTGCCCGTGGCAACAAGGTTTGACATTAGGCTCTGAATGCCTGCCAAGTTGGCCGCGCTCCAGATGGGGCGCGGCTTTTCTCCATTTTAGGCGAGGTTGACCATGAAATCGCTGCCGTCTCTTGGCAATCCGGACATTGCAACCATCAAGCGCGTCCTGATCGGCATCTTCATCGTCATCATTGCCCAGGTCTTGTTCGTCGCTCAGGACGTGGTGATGCCAATGGTCCTGGGCGTGCTGATTGCGCTGACCTTGAGACCCGTTGTGCGCTTTGCGGAAAAACGCGGCATTCCTGCGGGGATTTCCGCCGTCCTGATGATCGTAATGCTCGCCGGTGGTCTCGGCTTTGGCGCTTACTCTCTTTCCGGGCCGGTCACAGATCTGATTGCGTCAGCGCCGGAAACCGGCATCAAGATCAGGGCGAAATTCGCCGAATATCGCGACGAGATTGAAGCCGTCAAACAAGCGTCCGAGCAGGTCGAGACATTGGCGCAAGGCACGGATTCAAACGCAGCCCAGAAGGTTGTTGTCCAGCAACCGGCCTTGCTCACCGCCGCCGCATCCAATGCCTTCAGTGGCCTCACCACCTTTGTGGTTGCCTTGATCCTTGCTCTGTTCCTGCTGTCGACCGGGACACTCTTCTACGAAAAAGTCGTCGGTATCATGCCGCTGATGAGCGAGAAGAAACGGGCGTTGCGCGTGATTTACGACGTCGAACGGCAGGTGTCGCGCTATCTGTTTACAATCACCCTCATCAATGCCGGTCTGGGGGCGGCAATCGGCACCGGCTTGTGGCTTTACGGCATGCCGAATCCCATCATGTGGGGCTGCATCGCGGCAATCCTGAATTTCCTTCCGTTCATTGGAGCATGGGCTGGCACCGCGGCACTGGCCGCCACGGCGATGGTTGTCTATCCGACGCTAGGAACGGCTTTGGTCGCACCGGCGATTTATTTCGGTTTCACAATCATTGAAGGCAATTTCCTGACCCCGTTGATTGTCGGCCGCAGGCTTGAACTCAATATTGTTGCCGTGTTTTTGACCGTGACTGTTTGGGGATGGCTCTGGGGGTTGGTCGGCGCGCTGATGGCTGTGCCCATTCTGGTCTGCACCAAGGTGCTCTGCGACAACTTCGAATCGATGAACGCCTTTGGTCAGTTCCTGTCCGGACGGCCGGCCCTGGAGGACGCGGAAGGAGCTGACGAGGGCCGTGCCGGCTGACCGGAAAACACATTCGGGAACCAAACGGCGGTCCGTGTGTTGTTGCAGCGAATTGCAACAATGGAGGGCTCATTTGCCATGGCAATCTCAACTCTGCTTATCATCATACTGATCATTCTGCTGATTGGCGCCGTGCCGTCCTGGCCGCATGCGCGCAACTGGGGCTATGCCCCCTCCGGCCTGCTCGGGACAGTGCTGCTGATCGTCGTGATCCTCGCTCTGCTGGGCCACATCTGATCGACACAGCCGTGCCCGGCCGCATCAACCGGCCGGGCACTTGCCCCGAATGGCTTGGAAACTCGGCCGGTCAGAGAGAGGCCAAACGGCTCAGGTCTTCCCGCAATTTTTCCGCCCCCGTGAAATGCACGGCCTGCCATCCGGCAGCGATGGCGCCGTCGACATTCTTCTGACTGTCGTCGATGAACAGGCAGGCAGCGGGGTCCAGATCAAAGCTTTTGACATGGGTGTCGTAGATTTCCCGGTCCGGTTTGATCATCCCGATCTCGCCTGACACGGTCACGCCGCGCGGAACCTTCAGGAACGGGAAGATTTCGCGCGCCTGCTTGAAGGTGTCGGCGGCGAAGTTGGTCAGCATGGTCACGTCGCGCCCCTGCTGGATCAGGTCGAGCATGATATCGACGCTGTCATCATAGGAATGGCTGACCATTTCATGCCAGTGGGTGCGGAATGCCCGGATCAACTCTTCCTTGTCCGGATGTTCCGCGATCAGCAGCGCTTCGGCTTCCTCCCAGCCGCGTCCTCGGTCCTGCTCCAGGTTCCATTCATGGGTGCAGACAGTCTCGAAGAACGCCTCGCGCTCCGCCTGATCCGGGATCAGCCTGCTAAAGGGAATATTCGGGTCGTAATGGATCAGCACCTTGCCGATGTCGAATACGATGTGCCGAACCGGGTGATCCGCTGGTTGGTCGACGCGCTGGTTTGTCTCGCTCATCTCTTGCCTTTTTTGAACAGTAAGGGGAAGGCGGCACTCAGCGCCTTTTTCATGACAGTTGGCAACGCTTCGCCGGGCAGCGAATCGCCGTCACTCCACCATCCATCATGATCGGGCGGGAGCGTGACAGCCGCGTGAAAAACCTCAAGCCGCAATTCAAAATGTGTAAACACATGTGAAATAACGCCCATGCTGCGCCATTCGGCGGCAAAGGGAGCGGATTTCGCACCGGTTTCGCCATCCGCGCGAACCGTCCAGTTGGTGGTCGGCACCCCGGTCATGCCACCAAGCAGCCCCTTGTCCGGGCGCTTGACCAGCAGCACCGCGCCGTCCTGGCGTTCGGCGACAAACGCTGCGCCGAGGCGAACCGGCTTCGCCTTTTTCGGCAGTTTCACCGGGAACTGCTCCTGGCGTCCGGACTGGCGCGCCTGGCACCTCTCGTTGATCGGGCACAGCGCACAGGCGGGACGCTTTGGCGTGCAGATGGTAGCACCCAGGTCCATCAGCGCCTGGGCGAAATCACCGGGTCTTGCGGCGGGTGTCGCCTCCGCGACAACTGCGCGGATTTCAGGCTTCGCCGAGGGCAGCGGCGTGGAAATCTCGAAAAGCCGTGTGAACACGCGCTCTATATTGCCATCGACAACCGCCGCGGGCCGGTCGAATGCAATGGCTGCAATCGCCGCCGCCGTATAGGGGCCGATGCCGGGCAGGGCCAGAAGGCCCTCTTCGCTGTCGGGAAACCGCCCGCCATGATCCCGCGCCACCACATCGGCGCATGTCTTCAGATTGCGGGCGCGGGAATAATAGCCAAGGCCGGCCCAGGCCTTCATCACGTCCTCGCTGTCGGCTGCCGCGAGAGCTTCGACGGTCGGCCAGCGTTCGACAAAGAAGTCAAAATAGGGTTTGACCGCCTGTACCGTGGTCTGCTGAAGCATGATTTCAGACAGCCAGATCCGGTAGGGATCAGCAACCACGCCCTCTTTCCGGTCTGCCGGACTGATCCGCCAGGGCAGGGCGCGGGCATGCCGGTCATACCAGGCAAGCAGCGGGGTCGCGATACCGGGCGCGGACTGTGATGGCTTGGCAGATGACATTGGACTCATGCGGCGGTAGGAAGGAGCTGTGCATTTCGAAATAGTGCGCTTCGAAATGAACACAATGGCCGATCATGTCCTGTCATGACGTTTGGCGCAATCCGTCTTGGCAGCTTGTCCAGTGATGAGCACCGTTGCGCGATGAAGTCTGGCAGGGGGCAGGGAGAAGTTGAGGAATGGCAAAGCCGTTCACCCGCAAGGGCGTCGTTCAGATCGCCGAAATCGCCAATGGCCTGATCGACCCGATCCTGGCCAAGCGTGCCGGCATCAACACATTGCTGCTGGCATCCTGGGACGAGATCGCCGGCGAGCAGTTCGCCGGCTGTTCACGGCCCGAACGCATCCGCTGGCCGCGCCAGGACGGGCCCGATGAAACCGGCGGCGGTTTTGCGCCGGGCCTGCTGACCATTGCCTGCGAAGGCGCACGCGCCCTGTTCCTGATGCACCAGGAGGCCGAACTGATCTCGCGGGTCAACTCCTTCTTCGGCTTCCGCGCCATCTCCCAGATCCGCATTGTCCAGAAGGCGATCCACGTCCCGACGCGCAAACCCGGGGCGCGGCCGCTTGATGCCGGGGAAAAGAGCCGTCTTGCAGGAATGCTGGCCGATGTCGAGGATCCGCGTCTGCGCGAGGCGCTGGAGCGGCTGGGCACCGGTGTGATCGGCCGCCGGCCAAAGAGCAAACAGTAAGGCGGTTTTCCCGGTTCCGTGGACAGATCACGTCTCAGTGATCATGTTGCACTTGTTTGGCCACATTTCACGCTATAGGAAATATTGAACAAATGGCGTTTGCCGAAAGTCCGCTGGACGCCGGACGCGCACAGGACACTGAAGCGTTTTGAGTGCGGTGAAATCGATATTTCCTAAGAATGGGTGATTTGCATGTTTCGTTTGACCTCTCGACTGACCGCCGCTGCGAGTGTTTCGTTGCTCGCACTGACTTTGACGGCGTGCTCGGATTCCACTGATCAGACGCCGCAGGCCTCCGACACGTCCGCGACCGTGACCACCGAAACCGCCGAGGTTGCTCCGGTGTCGCAGGAAACCACCGCGTCCACCGAAAGCGCCGTCGAAGCGCCCAAGGCAGATGGCGAAGTCGACGTGGCCAAGCTGATGGAAGCCGGCCCGCTCAAGGAAATGGTGCTCGGCGATGAAAACGCGCCCGTCACCATCGTCGAATACATGTCGATGACCTGTCCGCATTGCGCGGCGTTCCATGAAGAAAACTTCAAGCCGCTTCAGGAAAAATACATCGACACCGGCAAGGTCCGTTTTGTCCTGCGCGAGTTTCCGTTCGATCCGCGCGCCGCCGCCGCCATCATGCTGGCCCGTTGTGCGCCGGAAAACCAGTTCTTCCCGATGGTCGATGTGCTGTTCAAACAGCAACGCACCTGGGCGACAGCGCCCGATGGCCGCGAAGCCTTGCTGCAAATCGCCCGTTTGGCCGGTTTTACACAGGAGTCCTTTGAGGCTTGCTTGACGAACCAGAAACTTCTGGACGATGTGAATGCTGTAAGAACCAAGGCCGGAAACGAATTCGGTGTGCAGTCCACGCCAACCTTCTTCGTCAATGGCAAGCGGTATCCGGGGAATATGTCGATTGGCATCATGTCGGCGATCATCGACCCGCTGCTCTAGGCGGGCAGCACGTATCAATCCCTTGCGGTCAGACCGCGAGGGACGCTTTGGTGCGTCGATGAATGCCCCTGACCGGGAGCGCCGGTCATGAAGTTCACCAAGCTGCGGGTTGTGGGCTTCAAGTCCTTTGTCGAACCGACCGATTTTGTTATCGAGCGCGGTCTGACCGGTGTGGTCGGGCCCAATGGCTGCGGCAAGTCCAATCTTGTCGAAGCCATGCGCTGGGTGATGGGCGAGAACTCCTACAAGAACATGCGCGCCTCGGGCATGGACGACGTGATCTTTTCGGGCTCGGGCAACCGTCCGGCCCGCAACACCGCCGAAGTCGGCCTCTATCTCGACAATTCGGACCGCACCGCGCCGGCGGCCTTCAACAATTCCGACGAAATCCAGGTGACCCGCCGTATCGAGCGCGAATCCGGCTCGGTTTACCGCATCAATGGCAAGGAGGCCCGCGCCAAGGATGTGCAGCTGCTCTTCGCCGATGCGTCCACCGGTGCCCGCTCCCCCTCGATGGTCGGGCAGGGGCGGATCGGCGAGCTGATCCAGGCCAAGCCGCAGGCCCGCCGGCAATTGCTCGAAGAAGCGGCCGGGATTTCCGGGCTGCATTCCCGCCGCCACGAGGCCGAGCTCAGGCTGCGTGCCGCCGAAGCCAATCTCGAGCGCCTTGATGACGTCACCTCGGAGCTTGAATCCCAGGTAGAAAGTCTCAAGCGGCAATCGCGCCAGGCCAACCGCTTCAAGATCTTGTCGGCTGAAGTGCGTCAGGCCGAAGCCACGCTGCTGCATCTGCGCTGGTCCATCGCCAAGGGCCAGGAAGGCGAGGCCGAAAGCGCCTTGGCTCAGGCCACTTCGCGTGTCGCCGAACTGGCGCAGGCGCAGATGGAGGCCGCCAGGAACCAGGCGGTGGACGCGCACAAACTGCCCGAGTTGCGTGAGGCCGAAGCCGCTGCAGCGGCTGCCCTGCAGCGGTTGCAGATCGCCAGAACCCAGATCGACGAGGAAGCCGAGCGCATTGCCCGCCGCCGCGAAGAACTTGACCGCCGCCTGGCGCAGCTCAAGGCCGACATCGAGCGCGAGGAGCGGCTGATCGCCGACAATGCCGGCATCATGCAACGGCTTCAGGACGAAGAGGCCGAACTCAAGACTGTGCTGGAGGGCAGCGGCGAACGCTCCGCCGCCTTGAAATCTGCTTTCGAAGCGGCGCAGGCCAAGCTGAGCGAAAGCGAAACCTCGCTTGGCGTTGTCACTGCCGAACGCGCGGAAGCCGCCGCAGAGCGGACCCAGCTCGAGCGAGTTCTGCGCGAAACGGGCGAACGCAAGACACGCCTCGACCGGCAGATAGCCAGCCAGGATGCCGATCTTGCGGCAATTGCTCAAAAAATTGCCGGGCTTCCCGATCCGGCGATAAAACGCCGGGATACCGAAATCGCCGAAAAGGCGCTCACCGACGCCGAGCGCTCTCTCGCCGAAATCGAGACCGCTCTTGAGGCGGCGCGCGAGGCT
Organism: uncultured Hoeflea sp.; assembly: GCA_963975635.1. Lineage (GTDB taxonomy): Bacteria > Pseudomonadota > Alphaproteobacteria > Rhizobiales > Rhizobiaceae > Hoeflea. Next base: position 14,430 of record CAXBIE010000008.1, read on the forward strand.
GAAGCCGCGGCGAGGGCGCCTGTCACCGAAGCCAAGGCCCGGCTCAATGCCATCGAGACCGAAGCCAAGACCATCGCCCGCATGCTCAATGCCGGTCAGGGAGCGGAGCTGTTCCCGCCGGTGGTCGAGCAGATCAAGGTTGACCGCGGTTATGAGACCGCTTTGGGCGCCGCACTCGGGGATGATCTGGATCTGCCGCTCGATCCAGCAGCTCCAGCCCATTGGGCAAAAATGCAGGTTACCGCTCAGGATGCCGCTCTGCCTGAAGGCGTGACGCCGTTGTCGACCCATGTACGAGCGCCCGAGGAACTTGCCCGCCGTCTGGCCCATATCGGCCTCGTTGCCGACGCCGAGCATGGCAAGTCTCTGCACGGATCGCTCAAGCCCGGACAGCGGCTGGTTACCCGCGACGGCGCCGTGTTCCGCTGGGATGGTTATGTGGCCTCCGCTGATGCGCCAACACCGGCGGCTCTCAGGCTTGAGCAGAAAAACCGTCTGGCGGATCTCAACGAGGAAGCGGTCGAAGCCACCAAGGCACTGCGTCATGTCGAGGAAGCGCTGACCCGGAGCGAGGCTGCCGTCGTCGCCAGGGTCAATGAAAGCCGCGCCGCGCGCGATCTCATTCGCGTTGCCAATCAGAGTGTCACCCGTGCCCGCGACGAGCTCGCCAGCGCCGAGCGGGCCTCGGGCGAGCTGTCCAATCGCAGGGCGGTATTGACCGAATCCCGCGCGCAAGTGGGCGCGCAACTGGCCGAGACCGTTGAAGCGCTGGAGCAGGCCCAGCTGTCCCTCAAGGCCTGTCCCGACCTGGCCGGACTTGATGCGGCGCTCACCCAGGTCAATGCCCAGGTCGCCACAGATCGTGGCGGGCTTGCCGAGGCCCGCGCTGCCCATGAAGGGCTGGAGCGGGAAAATGCCGCGCGCGCCCGCAGGCTTGAAGCGATTGCCGCCGAACGCAGCAGCTGGCTTGACCGCGCCGCCAATGCGGAGAACCATCTGGCTGCGCTGCGCACCCGTTCCGAAGAAGCTGCGACCGAAGTGGCCGGTATTGCCGAAGCGCCTGACGAGATCGCCGCCCGCCGCCGTCAGCTGATGAACCAGCTTTCCGAGGCTGAAAAACGCCGCCAGGAAGCAGCCGACAAGCTTGCGCTGGCGGAAACCAAATCACGCGAAGCCGACAAGATCGCCACCGAAGCCATCGGCGCCCTGTCGCAGGGCCGGGAAGGCCGGGGCCGTGCCGAGGAACGGCTGATGGCCGCCAGGGAGCGGCGCGAGGAAGGCGAAGCCCGGATTCGCGAGGCGCTCAATTGCGAACCGCACGAGGCGCTGCGGCATTCGGGGCTGACCGCTGACGCGCCATTGCCCGATCCGGCCCAGGTCGAGCGCAATCTCGAACGGCTGAAGATCGAGCGCGAACGGCTCGGTGCGGTCAATCTGCGTGCAGAGGAAGAGCAGACCGAACTTTCGGACCGCCTCAATCTGATCATCACCGAGCGCGAAGACATCATCGACGCGATCAAGAAGCTGCGCGCCGGGATCCAGAGCCTCAACAAGGAAGGCCGCGAACGCCTGCTGGTGGCTTTCGACATCGTCAACGCCCAGTTCCAGCGGCTGTTCACCCACCTCTTCGGCGGCGGCACCGCGGAGCTGCAGCTCATTGAATCCGACGATCCGCTCGAAGCCGGGCTTGAAATCCTCGCCCGTCCGCCGGGCAAGAAACCACAGACCATGACGCTGCTTTCAGGCGGCGAGCAGGCTCTGACCGCAATGGCGCTGATTTTCGCGGTGTTTCTGACCAATCCGGCGCCGATCTGCGTTCTCGACGAGGTCGACGCGCCGCTCGACGACCACAATGTCGAGCGCTATTGCAATCTGATGGACGAAATGGCCGCCTCCACCGAGACCCGTTTCGTCATCATCACCCACAACCCGATCACCATGGCCCGCATGAACCGCCTGTTCGGCGTCACCATGGCCGAGCAGGGCGTCAGCCAGCTGGTCTCGGTTGACCTGCAGACCGCCGAGGAATTGCGCGACGCGGGTTAGGCCGCGCGCCTGGCAATCGCCGCCTGGTCTGGTCGGGCACGGCTCGAGCGTGCCGGACTTACAGCGCCGAAATCAGTGCCGTAACCACCCGGTCCTGGGTTTCCTCATCGAGATAGGGATGCATCGGCAGGCTCAGCACGCATCCGGCCAGCATGTCGGTGACCGGCAGACTGCCACCGGCGATGCCGTGATGGCTGTAGGCGTCCTGCCGGTGCAGCGGCTTGGCGTAGTAAACCGCGCTCGGCACGCCGTCTTGCTTCAGCTTGGCCTGAATGGCGGCTCGGTCGGCGCCTTCCGGCAGCTTGACGGTGTATTGCGCCCACACCGACTGCAGCCCGTCCGGGACCAACGGCGTTGCGACGTGATCCTTCAGCAGCGATGTGTAGCGCGCGGCAATGCGGTTGCGCGCTTCAATCTCGTCGTCGAAGATTGCCAGTTTCTCGATCAGGATCGCCGCCTGCATGGTGTCGATACGGCCCGTCATGCCGATGCGCACATTGTCGTACTGGTTCGCACCCTTGCCGTGAAACAGGATCGAGCGCAGCGTATCGGCGAGCTCGGCGTCATCGGTGAAGATCGCACCGCCGTCGCCATAAGCGCCCAGCGGCTTGGCCGGAAAGAAGCTGGTGGCGGTGGCCATTGCCAGCGTGCCGACCCGGCGGTTGTGATAGCGCGCGCCATAGGCCTGCGCACCGTCGCCCAGCACCCACAGACCTTCATGGCCGGCGATCTTCGACACGGCGTCATAATCGGCAGGCACACCGAAGAGATCCACCGGAATCACGCCCACCGGCTCGTGACCTGCCTCGCGGGCGCCGGCAATGGCTGTTTCAAGCGAGGCCGGATCCATGTTGAAGGTATCGGCGTCCACATCGACAAACCAGATATGTGCGCCGAGCCAGGCCACCACTTCTGCCGTCGCGACAAAGGTGAAGGCCGGACAGAAGATGGCCTGGCCGGGTTTGACGTTCTTGGCCATCAGCACCATCGCCAGCGCGTCAGTGCCCGAGGAGCAGGCGATCGCATGGCTGGCGCCGCTGTGCGCTGCAAGCTGCGCCTCGAGTTCGGCGACTTCCGGTCCCATGATGAACTGGCCGTGGTCGAGGACAGCACCGATTGCTGCATCAATGCGGTCCCGGATGCGCAGCTTCTGAGCGCCCAGATCGACGAAAGGGACGGGTGGGCGGGATGCAGACGACATGATGGCGTGCCTCGGGGCTCATGCGGGAACCGGTTTCCGGTCGCGAGCCCAGGTGGCGACCGGAATTGCTTCGTGATAATGCGCCCTGCGCGCCGGGTCCAGTGTCGCTGTTCCTGTCGATATGGAAATTGCTGCCGATACAATCACTTTGCGTTGCTTTTGGTGATGCAGCGTGAGAGCTGCAAGGCGTAAGCCGCGTGCCGTTGCCACGCCCGGCGTCTTCGCCCGTGCCTCACAGCCGCCTTCACGGTGATGATGCGAAAATCATCAGCCGTTGGATCGATTTAGTCGTTCCATTGACCAAATTGCGCATTGTGTTTCGCGTCTCATGCGCTTAGCACCCAAGGCAACCGTTATCGAAATCAGCGTCTTGCTGGCTGGCAGGCTCCCCGGGACACCGGAAACAGATGCCAGCGTTTGGCTGCGCTGCCGGGTTTGGACGAGGAAGGTCGAGTGATGACGAAGTGGGTCTACACTTTTGGAGACGGGCAAGCCGAAGGCTCGGCCGCCGATCGAAATCTGCTGGGAGGCAAGGGCGCTAACCTTGCTGAAATGTGCAATCTCGGTCTTCCAGTGCCGCCGGGCCTGACCATCACCGCCGATGCCTGCGTCTGGTATTACGACAATGGCCGCACCATGCCTGACGGACTTGAAACTGCCGTTTCCGATGCGCTGGTCAATGTCGGCAAGATCGCCGGCCGTGCCTTTGGCGATGCTGAAAAGCCGTTGCTGCTGTCGGTCCGCTCCGGCGCCCGTGCCTCGATGCCGGGCATGATGGACACCGTGCTCAATCTTGGACTCAACGACGAGACGGTTCTCGCGGTGGCGCGCGACTCCGGCGACGAACGGTTTGCCTTCGACAGCTACCGCCGTTTCATCCAGATGTATGCCGATGTCGTCATGGGGCTTGATCACGAGGTTTTCGAAGAGATTCTGGAAGACGAAAAAGCCCGCCTCGGCCACGAGCTCGACACCGATGTCAGTGCCGGTGAATGGCGCGAAGTCATCGCCCGTTACATGGCGACCATCGAGGAAGAGCTGGGCATTCCGTTCCCGCAGGATCCGCATCAGCAGCTCTGGGGCGCCATCAGCGCCGTGTTTGCCAGCTGGATGAATGCCCGCGCCATCACCTACCGGCAGCTGCATGATATCCCTGCCTCCTGGGGCACCGCCGTCAATGTTCAGGCCATGGTGTTCGGCAATCTTGGCGATCAGTCGGCCACCGGTGTTGCGTTTACCCGCAACCCCTCGACCGGCGCCAATGAACTTTATGGCGAGTTTCTCGTCAACGCCCAGGGTGAAGACGTGGTCGCCGGCATCCGCACGCCGCAATCCATCACCGAAGCCGCGCGGATCGAGGCAGGCTCCGACCGCCCGTCGCTTGAGAAGCTTATGCCCCAGGCTTTTGCAGAATTCCTGACCATCTGTGACCGGCTTGAGCGGCATTACCGCGACATGCAGGATCTCGAATTCACCATCCAGGCCGGCAAGCTCTGGATGTTGCAGACCCGATCCGGCAAGCGCACAGCCAAGGCAGCTCTGAAGATCGCCGTCGACATGGCCGGCGAAGAGCTGATCACCCGGGAAGAGGCGGTGATGCGGATTGATCCCGCCTCGCTTGATCAGCTTCTGCACCCGACCATCGATCCGCACGCAAGCCGTGACATCATCGGTTCGGGGCTTCCGGCGTCTCCCGGTGCTGCGACCGGCGAAATCGTCTTCACCTCCGAAGAGGCAGTCGAAGCCGCCAAGACCGGCCGCAAGGTCATTCTGGTCCGGGTCGAGACAAGCCCGGAAGACATTCACGGCATGCATGCTGCCGAAGGCATTCTCACCTCGCGTGGCGGCATGACCAGCCATGCGGCGGTTGTCGCCCGCGGCATGGGAACACCCTGCGTCTCCGGTGCCGGTGGTCTGCGAATTGACGCGCGCAATGGCACGCTTGTCTCGCTTGGCACCACATTGAAGGCCGGCGACGTCATCACCCTGGATGGCTCCTCAGGCCAGGTGCTCAAGGGATCTGTGGCGATGCTGCAACCCGAACTGTCCGGTGATTTCGGACTGATCATGGAGTGGGCCGACGCCACACGGCGCATGAAGGTCCGCACCAATGCCGAAACGCCAGCCGATGCGCGTGCCGCGCGCTCCTTTGGCGCGGAAGGCATCGGCCTGTGCCGCACCGAGCACATGTTCTTTGACGGCGACCGCATCACCGCCATGCGCGAGATGATTCTGGCCGGATCGGAAGGCGGACGCCGCACAGCCCTTGCCAAGCTGTTGCCGATGCAGCGTTCGGATTTCATCGAGCTGTTCGAGATCATGAAGGGCCTGCCGGTCACCATCCGCCTGCTCGATCCGCCGCTGCACGAATTCCTGCCCAAGACCGATGAAGAGATCGCCGAAGTGGCGGGCGTCATCGGCGTTTCGGTGGAAAAACTCAGCCAGCGTGTCGACGAGCTGCACGAGTTCAATCCGATGCTGGGTCATCGCGGCTGCCGTCTGGCCATTTCCTATCCGGAAATTGCCGAAATGCAGGCCCGCGCCATCTTTGAAGCCGCCGTCGAGGCCGCCAAATCCACCGGCGCCCCGGTCGTGCCGGAAATCATGGTGCCGTTGGTTGGTCTTCGCGAGGAGCTTGATTTCGTCAAGGCCCGGATAGATGCCGTGGCGCGCGAGGTGATTGGCGAGGCTGGCGTCGATATCACCTATCTCGTCGGCACCATGATCGAATTGCCGCGCGCCGCCATCCGCGCCCATGCCATCGCGGAGGTGGCCGAGTTCTTCTCCTTCGGCACCAACGATCTGACCCAGACCACATTCGGCATTTCGCGCGACGATGCCTCCTCGTTCCTGATGACCTATCAGCAGAAGGGCATCATCGAGCAGGATCCGTTTGTCACGCTTGATATCGATGGCGTTGGCGAACTGGTGCGCATCGCCTCGGAAAAGGGCAGGGCGACCCGGCCCGATATCAAGCTCGGCATCTGCGGCGAGCATGGCGGTGACCCGGCCTCGGTGAAGTTCTGTGAATCCATTGACCTGGATTATGTCAGCTGCTCGCCGTTCCGGGTGCCGATTGCCCGCCTCGCGGCGGCTCAGGCGGCGATCGAGAAAACCCGCAATCCCTGAGAAAAGCCGGGGAGCAGGAATCAAGGTGGGATAAGAAAGCGCCGTGGATTCTCGTTCCAATAAACAGCGGTTGCGGGGAACAATAAACTGATTCTGGCGTCTGCGGTGTAAGTCCGGACCCTCTCACCGGTCTCCAAGTATTGTATTTTGCAGATACAATTCACGGAGATTGAAGCAATGGACCTCGTCCCTCTGATCGACCTTATCGGCGAGCCGCAAACAGCACTCGTGGGTGGCCTTGTCCTCGGACTGGCCTTTGGCATCTTCGCGCAGCGCAGCCGCTACTGCACCCGCTCGGCGGTTCTCTCCGTCATGGGCGAGAGCGACCTCAAGCCGTTCGCCACCTGGGCGGCCGGCTTTGCCGCTGCCATACTGGCGGTGCAGCTGCTGCTCGGAGCCGACATGATCGATGTCGCCGAAACCCGCTTCTTCTCGACCGCGCAGAGCCTGTCCGGCGCACTCGTGGGAGGTCTCTTGTTCGGCATCGGCATGGTGCTGGCACGCGGCTGCGTCTCGCGGCTTCTGGTACTCAGCGCCTCAGGTAATCTGCGCGGTGTCTTTTCCATCGCCATCATCGCTGTCACCGCGCTTGCCACCTATAGCGGCGTGCTTGTGCCGTTGCGCGATGGCATTGGCGGCGTGTGGAACACGGCGGCGATCGGCGGAAATGATCTGCTCGTGCATGCAGGCCTGGAGCGTTGGGCCGGTGTCGCGCTCGGCGTTGTTCTGGCCGTTGTCGCCCTTGGTTTTGCGCTCAAGTCGCGGCTCTCGGTCTGGCGGCTGTTCGGCGGCGTCATGATCGGCCTGACGGTTGCCGCAGGCTGGTATTTCACTTGGCAGCTGTCCACACAGGTCTTCGAGCCGATCCAGGCCGAAAGCCTGTCCTTCATCCGTCCGCTCGCCACCACCGGCGAATTGGCGCTGGAAAGCGGATTTGCAGGGCTCGATCAGGGCGTCTTGATCGGCGCAATCCTCGGCGCGTTTGTCGCCGCATTGCTGTCGGGTGAATTCCGCATCTCCACATTTGCCGAGCCGGGCGTGCCGTCGATCTGGCGATATGCTGCGGGTTCCGTGCTGATGGGCTTTGGCGGCATTCTCGCGGTCGGCTGCACCATCGGCGCAGGCCTGACCGGCGGTTCGGTGCTGGCGGTGTCGTCACTGCTTGGCCTGGCCGCGATGATCTCCGGCGCGGCGCTGGCTCAGCTTGTACTGCGGTCGGTCGTTCGTGAACAGACAGGTTCCGCCGTAGTCATGCCTGCGGAGTAAGGAAAACCACATCTGCCCCGGCTTCAACAGCAAGACGGGGCAGGGCGGACAGCCGCTGCCACTCGGCCTGATCCTTGATCACCACCACCGGGCAATCGATCCCGTACAGCATCTGCGCCACAAGCGCTCCGGTGGCGATGATGGCGTCTTCCTGCAGCAATATGATTGCGGCTGGCGCAGTGCCCAGCCGGATTGCCTCAGCCAGAACCGAAGCCCCGGACGAGGATCCGCGTCCCCGTTCCATGAACAGGATTGCCCCGCTGAGACAGGCGCCATGCTGCGGATGAAACCGGTCGATCACCTTGCCGCCCGCACTGTCAAACCCGCCCCAGAAGCTCAACGGGTCGTCAAGTTTCAAAACCGTTCCCACAGCCTTGCCGGAAACCAGGCCGCGCGCGCTCATGCTCGCACCACCCGTCCGGCCTTTGCCGACAGCAGCGTGTCGGCAAGCGTGCCGAAGGCAGCATCCACCCCGAGATTGCCCGGCGCGTAATAGGCCCACTTGCCTGAATTGGTCATCACCGCACCCGACAGATCGCGGATGATCGATGTCACATAGGTGCAGGTGTCGACGACGATGGTGACGCCGGCCTTTTCAAGACGCGCCGCGCGCCCGTCGGCGGTCAGCTGATCCCATTCATGCCGTCCGGTATTGACATAGACAGGAACGGAAAACGGCGCCAGGTCGAGCATCGGCATCAGGCGGTCGAACTCGCTCAGCGAGAAATGTGGGGTTCCCAGCGCCACGGCGGTCAGCGCCGCACCGTCCCGGACAGTGCTCAGAGCCGCCAGAATCTCGCCGATTTCCGCCGGGCCCAAGCGTCCTGCCACGGGCACATCAAGGCCGCCGGTTGCGGTCAACAGATCCGGTGCTTCCGGTGTCAGGCCGACCGCGTGAAACATGGCTACGCTGCCTGACGATGCGGCAGCCGCGCCGAGCGCCTTGAGATCATCTTCGCTGGTTGTGCCGGGCAGGCCTTTGATCGCAGCGATCGTATCCCCGCAGCGCTTGCCGATGAACAGACCGGCCGCGACTGCGATTCCGCCGGCCTGATCCGGCCCGGCATCCTCAAGACCCTGAATTTCAACGATCACGCCTGCGCGGCGGTTCTCGGTGCGGTGCAAGCCGTAGTCCGGCACCCGTCCGGTCAGGGCGCAGGCGAGGTCGATGAAATCGCCATAGCGGTTGGTTCGCGCACCGATGACCGAATTGGCAAACACGATGGCGTTTGATTCGGCCCATGCAAGCTGGTCACCGAAACGGGGTCTGAGCAATGTCTGATAGGGCGCGCAGGTGAAGCTCGGCGTGCAGCCCAGTTCGATATGCGCCTCCATCAGCCGCTTCCCTGCGGCACCGAGCTCGGCATCGCCAATGAAAAGCTCCGGATGGATGAGGTCGACCGATCCGACATTGAGCGTGGTGGGCACCCGGACACGTCCCTCCAGAGCAACAAAGCGTTCGACAAAATCGAGGCTGGCCTGACCGTGATACAGGCATCCATCGACATGAGCGCTGGCGCATGGCAGCAACCGGGGTGCACCGACGGCTTCGGCAAATTTCAAGACCAGCTGCAGCGCGTCCGCCGCGGCACGGCCATGAACGCCGTTGATGATCTCGTGATCCGTTGAACCCAATTCCACTGTTCATCCCCGGCGTTGTGGTCGCGCGCGGAGACTAGCCCTTAAAGGCACATGGCAAAAGGCCAGAAGTCCGTATTCAGAGTTTCTCGAGCACCGCCACGAATGCCTTGGCAAACTGCACCAGACCTTGCGTCGCCTCGTCAGCTTCGGCGGTTCGAACACGGTCGCCATGGGCGCTGAGCAACACCAGGCCAAATCGTCCGCCATTGTCTCGCGACAGGCAGACCAGAGCTATCCGCTGGGCGTCGTCCACGAGGCCCGAGGCAGGAAGATCGAACAGAAACTCTCCATCGATTTTAGCGGCCGCATCGCGCACGGCATCGCAAAAACCGCGCTCGGAGATGTCGCTGATATCGAGTGCAAGCTCAAGCTCCACCAGATCCAGTGCCATCGGGGTTGATTTTTGCTGCGGTCGGATAACCTGCTGTGAAGCGCGTGCAGCGGTGAGGGCTTGTGCCGTCGTGGGCGCGGATGCGGGCTTGAACGGGCCCTGCAGCGGCGTTGAGTGGGTGTCTGTCGCCATGGCGGATCTCCTTCGGACATAAAACTGTCCGGCCTGACCAGCCCCCGGGATCAAATCTTGCCTGCAAGCATGGCTGAAGTGAGGCGCTTGCCGCGGCAGCCATGAAGCGCTAATGAATTCAACCACAACCAGACGCGCATCCCGCGCTCCAAATCTTCCGGAGACCTGGCCGCGCCATGCCCTTCCGACCACAACGACCACAATCGATTGCCGCTGCCTGGTCGCGCAGTCTGGGTAGGTTTGCCCTGCTGCTGGCGCTGATGGCGTTGTTGTTGCATCGTCTCGGCATGCTTCAATTGCCGAACGCCGTGGCAGCGGTTCTGCTGGCCGCGGTGGTCGCGGTGTTTGTACTGGGACTGGCGATCATCGGCTTTTTCATGCTTTGGCACATTGGCGCAAAAGGCGGTCATGCCTCTTTCAGCGGTATGGTGATGGCGCTCTTGATCCTTGTCCCCATTGGTCTGGCGGCAAGCCGTTTCGTGCTGCTGCCCAGAATTCATGATATCTCGACCGATGTGAAACAACCGCCCGAATGGCTCGAAGAGCCGGAAATCGTCAGCTCATGGATCCCGCGCTCCGATGGCGACAACCCGGCCGCGCGGGAGCTGCAAACCCAGGCCTATGCGCAGATTACCGGCAGGCGCTACGAAGGTGCGATCGACCGGGTGTTGCTTGCCGTCCGTGCCATCGCGCAGGAGAAAAAGTGGACCGAGGTCGCCAATATCGGCGTAGAGGCTTTGGTCGATGGCCTTGAGCCGAGCTCCCGGAGTGAAGAAACGCAAGAGCAAGCCAGCGTCTCCAACGGTGAAGCGGACCCGACGCGCGCGCCTTTGCCCGCTCCCCGGCCCAATATCGAAGACGAGCCGGTCGCGCCGCTTCCCTCTTATGCAGTGCTTCAATACCGCACCCGGACTCTGGTGCTTGGCATCCCGCAGGATGTTCTTGTCCGGCTGTCGGAAGAGGAAGAAACCACTTTCGTCGACATGCGCGCAGCAACGCGCGACGGAGAACACGATTTTGGAATCAACGCCGAATTGATCCGCACATTTCTGCAGGATCTGGATCTGCAGCTTCTCGGTATCGCCGGCGGTTGATCCAGCCTCAGGCCGGTCTGTATTCACCGTTGATCGCCGCTGGGCCGTCGGTCATCACCTCTCCGCGGCCAACCAGATCTTCCAGATGCGCCAGCACCGACAGCGCCGCCGCGCCATGCAGCCGCGGGTCGGTGTCGCGGTAAATCGCCTTGACCATGTCGGCTATCAGCCTGTCTCCCTTTTCGATGCGGCCAAGCACGGCGCGTTCCCGCATGATCCGGTGGGTTTTCAAGGCCCGAACAAATTGCCGCGGCTTTTGCACAGGCCCCCCATGACCGGGCAGGTAGACGCGGTCGTCACGCGCTACCAGCATGTCGAGCGATGCCATGAAATCGCTCATCGCACCATCCGGTGGGGCAATGATTGACGTTGCCCAGGCCATCACATGATCGCCGGAAAACACCAGACCGTCGCCCATCAGTGCGAAGGCAGCATGATTGGCGGTGTGGCCGGGCGTGTGCAGGGTTTCGATGGCCCAGCCATCGCCGCTGATCACATCGCCGTGCCCGGAGGCGATGTCGGGGACAAAATCCATGTCCGAACTTTCCTTGAGCGGATTGATCTCGCCGGTGTAGAGCGGGCGCGCGGGGCGATGCGGCCCCTCGGCAACCATGATCGCCCCGGTCTCGGCCTTCAGCCGGGCGGCAAGCGGCGAATGATCCTTGTGGGTGTGGGTGACGAAGATATGGCTGACCGGACGGCCGTCAATGGCCGCAATCAGGGTTCGCCAATGGCTTTCATCCGCCGGACCCGGATCAATCACTGCGAGGGTATCACGCCCGACAATGTAGCTGTTGGTGCCGTGAAAGGTCATCGGACCCGCATTCGGCGCGGTTACCCGCAATATGTCGCTGGCGACCGGGACAGCCTCTCCGTGGGCGGGTTCGAATGTCTTGTCAAATTTCGGTTCGGCCACACATATCTCCAGTGTCCGGCGGGAGGCGCTGCATCACCGCGGTTTGGCTGCCGCCATTTGGGGACGGTCAGGGAATTGGGCCGGACTGTCTTGCTGTCGGGCGGTGAAGTCAATATACCGAAATTGACGAGCGGCCGCTTTGGCCGGCTCTTTCGCAATTTCCGGAGATCGATCCATGGCTACTGTTACTGCCCGTTCCTTTGCTCAAACGCTTGCGCCAACTGGTGCTGCCGCACGCTACGCCACCTATGGCACACTGGTCCTCTTCGGCAGCCTCCTGATCGCTGCTGCTGGCAAGGTCACTGTTCCGTTCTGGCCGGTGCCGGCAACGCTTCAGACCCTGGCCATTTTTGTCATTGCCGCCGCCTTTGGCCGCAAACTGGCAATTGCAACACTTGCAGCCTATCTGGTCGAAGGCGCCGCCGGCCTTCCAGTGTTCACCAATGGCGGTGGTCTGGCCTATTTTGCCGGTCCCACCACAGGATATCTCGCTGGCTTCGTCATCGCCGCCGGTCTGACCGGTTGGGCTGCGGACCGTGGCCTTGACCGCAACGCCTTCAAGCTGTTCGCCGTCAATCTCGCCGGTACGGCCATCATCCTGCTGCTGGGTGCTGCCTGGATTGCACTTGTTTTCGGCGCTGAAAAGGCACTTGCCTGGGGCGTCGGCCCGTTCATCGCAACCGATGTGATCAAGGCTGCACTTGCGGCGGCAGTGGTTCCTGCCGGCTGGCAGATCGCCAACCTGTTCCGCCGCTGATCAACCGCATTCGCTGACAGACCTGTCAGCTCAGGCGAATCACGAAATCGAAACCCGCACCGCAAACAAGCCGTGCGGGTTTCTTTATAAGGTGGAAAATCCTTGGTCGGGGACAGTTTCGGCGCTTGTGATACCTCGCGTCTTTTGCTATCCCCGCGTGGCTTCCGGTCTTCACCGGAGCGCTGGCCGGGAAATTTCCCCGTCCGGAAATGTTGTTGGGGTATAGCCAAGCGGTAAGGCAGCGGTTTTTGGTATCGCCATCCCTGGTTCGAATCCAGGTACCCCAGCCACCCCTCCCGACAGTTTTAGGCATGCCCCATCCGGTCCGCGATTTGGCGGAGAGGTCACTACCAAGGAATTGCAATGATTGATCTGAAGAGCTTCGGCGACCTATCGACACTCGATCTGGGAGACTTTGCTCCCAAGCCAACCACATTCACCGATGGTCAGGTCGAGGCCGCAAAACAGCTCTGGGCATCCGAAAACGGCGTCACCAAGGTCGGTGTATGGGAATGCACACCGGGGCGCTTTTCTGCCGACCGGACCAAGTCCTCGGAAATCTGCCACATCATTTCCGGCTCGGCCACGGTGGTTGGCAAGCAGGGCGGTGATCCGCGCAAGATCGGCCCCGGTGATGTTCTTGTCCTGCCGCTCGGCTGGGAAGGCGAATGGACCATCCATGAACAGGTGCGCAAGACTTACGTGCTGACCAGCGCATCTTGACGCAGCCCCGCCGGTGGGCTTGCGGGCGCTGTCCCCCGCCTGTAATCATTGCGTGTTCGCAAAACAGGCGAGGGATATGGTCGGGACACGGCGATTGATGAGCAGATCGGGACTGGTGCGCATGTTTTGCGTGCTGTCGCTTTTGCTTGTCGCCTTTGCCCACAAGCCGCTTATCTCTTCTGCTGCAGCATCTGCCTATGTCGGTGTTGATGCCGCCGATTTCATTCTGCCTGACGGAACACTTCCCGATCTTTGCCTCGGTGGCGAGGAAGACGGCCACCATTCAACTTTCAATCATTGCGAAGCCTGCCGCATATTCGCGTCGGTAGATTTGCCGTCTCCGGTTGACGTTTTTGTCGTCAATCTTCTGAGCCCTGCTGCGCATCTGACAACGCGGCAGGATGATCGCTTCGTGCGGTCATTCCTGCGCCCCGGCGCGCCGCCTCGCGGCCCCCCTTCGCGTAACGCCTGATTGCAGTCCAGATGCTCCGTTTGCCCGCCATTTCAGCGGGATCTGGAGTGATTGAGGACGTTTGCACGGCTTCCACGCCATCACTCCCTTTTGTCTTGAATCCGGCGCGCTTATCCGGGCACCAGCCGGTTCCTGTTAATCCTTGCCCCTGATGGGCATTCATCAAGAAAGTCAAACCCATGAAACGTATTGCAGTTCTTCTCTCCGCAGCCATCCTCGGCCTGTCTTCAAGCATGGTCTCGGCCCATGACTACAAGCTTGGCTCGCTGGAAATCGAGCACCCTTTTGCCCGCGCAACGCCACCCAACGCGCCGGTTTCCGGCGGTTACATGACCGTTCACAACAACGGTGCAGAAGCCGACCGGTTGATCTCCGGTGAAGCGGATTTTGCCGACCGCGTCGAAATCCATGAAATGAAAATGGAAGGCGAAGTGATGAAGATGCGTCAACTCGCCGACGGTCTTGAAATTCCCGCCGGTGGTGAAGTCGTGCTCAAGCCCGGCGGTTACCACATCATGTTCATCGGCATCGACAGCCAGTTCAAGGACGGTGAAACCCGCAACGTCAAGCTGACTTTTGAAAAGGCCGGCAGCATTGATGTCGATTTCAAGGTTCAGGACATGCGGGCAATGCAGGGCAACATGAAACAGGACGGCGAAGGTGCCATGGACCACAGCAAGATGGGTCATGGCACAATGAAGAAGAGCAACTAGGCGATGGCACGCTCAGGCTCAAGGATGGGTTTGAAAACCGGGATCTGGGCAGCGCTCGCTGCCCTTTTCCTGCTCTCGGTCGGGTTTCTGGGCTGGCAATATACAGTCCGGGGAACAGAGAGTTCGCTCACGTCCGCTTTGAAACTCGGAACCGATTTCACGCTTGTCGACCACAATGGCGACACCATTACCCAGGCTGCCTTTGAAGGCCGCCCGACCATGGTGTTTTTCGGCTTCACCCGCTGCCCCGAGGTCTGCCCGACCACCCTTTATGAGATGGCGGGCTGGTTCGAGGCGCTTGGCGATCAGGGCAATGACCTGCAGGCATTCTTCATTTCGGTCGATCCGGAACGCGATACACCGGAGATCATGAAAAGCTATGCCGAAGCACTCACCGACAGGATCACCGGCATCACCGGCGACCCTGATGAGATCGCCAAGGTCATCGCGGCCTGGCATGTCTATGCCGCGAAGGTGCCGACCGATGACGGCGACTACACCATGGATCACACCGCTTCGGTGTTCCTCTTGGATGAGAACGGTGATTTCAAGGGCACTATCGCCTATGGCGAAAATCCGGAAACGGCAATCGCCAAACTGAAACGGCTGACTGGTTAGGATCAGTCAGCCAGCGTCCGGTCGGCGATCAGGCTTCCGTCTTCCAGCGCATCGCTGGGGTAGAGAAGAACCTGATCGCCATCGGTCAGGCCCGACAGGATCTCGGCCCGCCGGTCGGTCATGTGCCCTATCGCGACGGCGGCCACTCTTGCCCGTCCGTCCTCCATTTTGAAGACCGCCCAGTTCCCGCCATTGCGGTAGAGCGCGCTCACCGGCACCTGCATGACGGCGTCGGAAGACCAGATGATCAGATTGGCGATGACCCGGAAGCCATGCCCCAGATCAGCAGGCGGCGGATCCTTCAACGCAATGATCGCGTTGACCCTTTGCTCGGAAATGCCCAGTGCCGACACCTTCGTGAAGCCCGATGGTTCAACCCGTTCAACCTGCGCTTCCAGTGCGTCCGGACCGCCCCAGTCGGTGATCAGGACCCGGCTGCCGGGGCGAATCTTGACGGCGTCGGCGGACAACACATCGACGGTGATTTCAAGGTCGGTGGGATCGCCGACTTCGGCAATCAGCTGGCCGACGCTGGCCGCCTGTTCGCTCTTGGCGTTAAGCGAGAGAATGATCCCGTCAATCGGTGAGGTGATGGCAACACAGCATTCGCCGTTTGCGGTGTTGCTGGGCGTTTGTCCGGGCTGGCTCAAGCGCGCCTGGGCGCTGGCAAGTTCTGCTTGCCTGAGCTTGATCATCGCTTCCGCGGATCTGACCTGTGCCTCGGCAAGGTCCAGTTCGCCTTCAATTTTCTCGAGCTGACTTTGCGAGACGATGTTGGTGGCCGCAAGCTTGATCGCCCGGTCATGGCTGGCGCGGGCCAGAACCTGCGCGGTGCGGGCGCGCGACAGTTCCACTTCCGCCACGGCAACGCTGGATCGCGCCGCATCAACCGCCGCCACCAGTTCGGTCCGTGTCCGCGTGTCGATGAACGGCGGGTCGAGCGGATGGATGGAGGTGATGCTTTCGCCCGCCGAAACGGTGTCGCCGACCGAGTATTCGACCCGGTCAAGATGCCCGGCGATAGGGGAAGAGACAGCATAGACATTGCGGATGCGGGTGATGCCGTCTTCCGCAACAACCACCTGCAGCGGGCCGGTCTCGACTGTTGCAAGGTCGACAAGAATGGGCTTTTCCCCGAAAGCGATATAAAGCGCTCCGCCGATCGCTGCGGCGACCGCCAATCCTGCGAGGCTTTTTACAAGCACAGAGGCCATGGTTTCAGTCCCTTGTTTTCAATACACGGATGAGATCGAGCCGGTCGATGCGGCGGCGAACGATCAGTGCCGACACCAGCGCCCCACCGAGCACGATCAGGCTCGACATCGCATAGGTGGACAGGTTGATGATGAGCGGAATTCGGAACAGATCGCTTTCAAAGCCTTTCGCGACGAGAAGCGAGAAGCTCCGCCCGATGAGCCAGCCAAGCGGTTGCGCAAGGATCACCATGACGCCAAGTTCTGTGAGCAGGACGCTGGACACTTCGCGGCTGGTGAAGCCGAATACCCGCAGACTTGCAAGTTCGCGGGCCCGTTCGGAAAGCTGGATCCGGGCCGAATTGTAAATCACCCCGAAGGTGATGATGATAGCCAGCGAAACATAGATCGTGATGCTGATACCGATGTTTTCCTCGATCACCGCGCGGAATCGCTGCCGCGAGATGCCCTGCAGCGCCACCGAGGCGATTGCCGGGGTTTGCTTGATCTCGGCATAGAGATCGTCAATGCGGCTTTCATCGACGAGCACCCGCGCCCCGGATATGCGGCCGCCCTGACCCGACAGCCGGTTGAGCGCCTCATGGCTCATATTCGCATTCAGGCCGACATAGCTGTTGGTGACACCGATCAGCGGCACCATCACCTTGCGCCCCTGTCCGTCCTTGAGTTCAACCTCGACCTGATCGCCGGTAGCCAGATCAAGATGCTCGGCCAGACGCTCCGACAGCAAAATGCCTGATGGTGGTAGCTTGATCGGATCGAATGCCCGGTCGAGAACCCGGCTGATATCGGTTTCCGGTTCGGAGGCAATGATCTGGATGTTGCGCGACCGGTAGCCGTTTCGCAACGTTGCCGCTTCAGCGCGGAACGGCTCCGCTGCGATGACGCCGGGAAGGCGGGAGACGTCGCGGATCGCATCTTCGGACCGCTCTGCGGCAAAGGTCAGGGTTGCATCCTGACGGTCTGCCCGAAACCAGATGGTGTCGATCATGTGCTCGATGGAATCAAAGGCAAACAGCGACGTGATCAGCAGCGCCACCGGAAGCGCCGTTCCCAGTGTCGTCAAGGTGGTGCGCAGCGGCCAGCGCAGCAGGTGTCTGAGCGCCATGACGGTGAGTTGAGAAAACGGCAGCCGAAAACCACCCGCTGAACTGTTGAAGAGGTTGCGGTATCGCGTTGGAGCGGGCGGGCGCATGGCCACCGCTGGCGGCAAGCGCACCGCGCCCATGATGGCATTGGCCGCGCCGACAAGGGCGGCGGCGAATGTCACCAGCGCAGAGATCACGTAGAGATCAGGTTCCAGCGAGAACACCAGAAACGGGAAAGAATAGAATTCGCCATAGAGCGATGCCATGCCGTGTCCAAGCCGCGTGCCGACGATTGCACCAATCGCCACACCCACAATCGAGATCACCAGCGTCAGCTTGGCATAGTGCCAGGCGATATCCCGGTTGAAATAGCCGACCGCTTTCAAAAGCCCGATCTGCTCGCGCTCCAGTGCAATCAACCGGCTCAGGATCATGTTGACCAGAAACGCCGCGATAAACAGGAAGATCGGCGGGATGATCTGTGCCATGGCCTTGAGCTGGGTCAGCTCTGAATCAAGAAACGCATCGGACATGTGATCAACGCGGCCATAGGCGCCGGTTCCGCCATGCGGTTCCAGGATGGTGTCGAGCTGTGAAATCACGTCTTTCTGGTCGGCGTTGTGCGACAATGTCAGGGAGACATCGTTGAATGCCCCCTTCATGTCATAGGCGCCCTCGAGCACCGATCGGCGCATGTGGATGACACCAAAGCGTTTCTGGTCCGGCACCATGTCGCCTGGGCCGATGGCATAGACATATTCGGGCGACAGCGTGATTCCGGTTATGGAGAGATGGCGTTGACGCCCGTTGATCAGCACGTCGAATGTGTCGCCGGGACGAAATCCGTGCGCTTCGGCGAAAGCCTCGATGATGACCGCCTCGTTGTCACGGCCCGGCTCGGGCAGTCTGCCCGAGCGCAGATAGAGGCGGTTGACCGTGGGCTCTCCATGATCCGGTATCGAGATCAGCATGCCCGTCGCCGGCTCGGCCATGCCGGTAATGTCGATGATCACCGGATTGACGATCCGCGTGCTCACCGCAGACACTCCGTTGATCGCTGCAATCGCTGTCTTGACGCTTTCGGGCGCGCGCGTTGCCCTGGCAAACACGTCGCCGAACCGGGTCCGGTCGTAAAACGCGGCACGGGTGTCATCCAGCGCCCGTGTTGCCCCCAATGCCAATATCAGGGTCATGACCCCGCAGGCCATCACCAGCGCCACCGCCAGCGATTGCGCCCACAGCCGGGCGAGATCGCGGACAAGCTTGCGATCAAGCATGCTCAGCGCATTCACCAGCTGACCTCCGATGGCTTGATCCGCTTTTCATTGAATTCACACGAGGCAATCCGGCCGTCCAGAAACGTGTAGACCCGGTGGGCGATTTCCCGGATTCCGGCATTGTGGGTGATGATCGCTGTGGTGGCGCCGGTTTCTTCGTTCACCCGCGCCAGCGCTTCAAGCACGATGATGCCCGTGGCCGAATCAAGCGCGCCCGTTGGTTCATCGCAAAGCAGCACTTCCGGTCTCTTGGCGATAGCCCGGGCGATTGCCACGCGCTGCTGTTCTCCGCCGGAAAGCTGTGCCGGGAAATGGTTGATGCGGCTCTCCAGTCCGACCAGCGCCAGGGCCTCGGAAGCTGACATCGGATTTGACGCCACCTCGGTGATCAGTGCGACATTTTCCCAGGCCGTCAGGCTGGGAATCAGATTGTAGAACTGGAAAACGAAGCCGACATGATTGCGCCGGTAGGCCGTAAGTTCCCTGTCGCTGGCGCCTGAGAGTTCCTCGCCCTTGAATTTGACTGAACCCGATGTCGGCCTGTCCAGCCCGCCGACAATATTGAGCAGGGTGGATTTGCCGCTCCCGGACGGACCGAGCAACACCGCCATCTCGCCCGTTTCCAGCATCAGATCGACACCATTCAGCGCCCGAACCTCGACATCGCCGGTTTTGTAAATTTTGGTAAGCCCGGAGACATCAAAAATCGCGGGCGTGGTGGAAGCCGGTTCAGATCTCATGCCGCCAACGATAGCTTGTTCCGTCTTGATGTCCTTGATCCTCGTCAACCCGCACCGGTTGCATTGACGCTGGCGGTTTGCTTAGCTTCACACTGCCGTGAGGTGCACACTGTACAAGACCAAATATATGCGACTTTTTGCTTCTGTTGCAGAAACGTGTGGTGAGGTAGTGTAGACTTATTCGGGGAGTATCATGGATATCCAACGCAAAGACGTTCACAATTCAGAAACGCCCGTGCTCTGTCAGGCTTGCGAAAGCCGTCATCGCGGGGTTTGCGGAGCCTTGACCAGCGATCAGTTGCTGCAACTGAGCAAGCATTCCACCCGCCGCACCGTCGAACCGGGAACCGAACTTGTCGGCGAAAGCATGCAGACAAAGAGTTATTCCAACATCATTGCAGGTGTTGTGAAACTTTCGAAAATGATGGCGGACGGCCGCCAGCAGATTGTCGGCTTGCAGTTTGCGCCGGATTTTCTCGGCCGCCCCTTCAAGGCGGAGAACGGTGTGAGCGCCGAAGCAGCGACCGAAGTCAAGGTTTGCTCCTTCCCCAAGGCGGCCATTGAACGCATGATCAGCGAAATGCCGGAACTTGAGCACAAGCTGCTTGAGCAGACATTGACGGAACTTGATGAAGCGCGCGACTGGATGCTGACGCTGGGCCGCAAGACTGCGGGTGAGAAGGTCGCCAGTTTTCTGTTGCTCATAGCCACCCATGCATTTCCGGACAATGAAAGTGACACGGCGATGTTTGAATTGCCGATGAGCCGAACCGACATCGCCGACTTTCTGGGGCTGACCATGGAAACCGTCAGCCGGCAGTTGACCAAGCTGCGCAAGGATGACGTGATCCGCATCGTAAACAACCGCGATGTCACGGTTCCCGACCTGAACCGGCTGTCAGAGAGAGCCGGCATTTAGCACCATTCCGGCGAGTGTCTTGCGGCCTGTTCCGCGCGCTTCCGCTCGGAAGCGCGGGACTGGGGCTGCCTCAGCTTACGTGTTTGCCATGCACGTCAATTTCGGTTTGTCGCGCACGGCTTCTGTTCTAGGCTTGCCTCCCGGACGGTCTTTGGGAGGAGTCTTGCATGGAATTTGACTACGTTGTTGTCGGAGGTGGCTCCGCCGGCTCGGTGCTTGCCGCGCGCCTGAGCGAGGACCCCTCGGTAACGGTTTGCCTGCTGGAGGCCGGCGGTGATGGCAAGAATATTCTGGTGCGCGCGCCGCTTGGGGTATTGCTGACGCTCCCGGGCCGGCCGAAAATCAACAACTGGGCGTTTGAGACGGTGCCACAGCCCGGGCTTGGCGGGCGGCGTGGCTTTCAACCGCGCGGCCGCTGTCTGGGCGGGTCGAGCGCGCTCAATGCAATGCTCTATGTCCGGGGCCATCCATCCGATTACGATGACTGGGCAAAGGCGGGATGTGACGGTTGGGGCTGGTCTGACGTGCTGCCGGTCTTTCGCCGCTCCGAGAGAAACATGCGCGGCGAGGACGAGTTTCACGGCGCATCCGGTCCGCTTGATGTGGCCGAGCAGCGCAGCCCGCGACCGATAAGCCGCGCCTTTGTCGATGCCGCTGCCGAGGTGCAGATCCGCCGCAATGAAGATTTCAACGGCGCTAGTCAGGAAGGGGCGGGCCTGTTTCAAGTGACCCAGTTCTGGCGTGACGGCAAACGGGGCGAGCGCTGTTCGGCCGCCGCGGCCTATCTGCACCCGGTGATGGCGCGTCCCAACCTTGAGGTCATCACCGGTGCCCACGCCACCAAAGTGATGCTTGAAGGTCTGCGCGCCACCGGCGTTGCCTACCGCAAGGACAGGGCCGAGCATCAGGTCAAGGCCCGCGCAGAAGTGATCCTCTGCGGCGGCGCATTCAACTCTCCACAACTTTTGATGCTGTCGGGAATCGGCCCCGGAGAACATCTGCGCGCCCGCGGTGTCGAGGTTGCCAGGGCGCTGGCTGGAGTTGGCCGGAACCTGCAGGATCATCTCGATTATGTCTACGCAGCAAAGACCGGTGACACCGATGTGCTGGGTCTCGGCGCGGTTGGCATCTACAAGCTGATCCGCGACATGCTCAGCTGGCGGCGTGACGGAACCGGGATTGTCGCCTCTCCCGGCGCTGAAGCCGGCGCCTTTGTCAAATCCGATCCGGAGCTGGAACGCCCCGACCTGCAAATGCATTTTGTCGCGGCACTGGTAGATGATCATTCACGCAAATGGCATCTGGGTTATGGCTATTCCTGCCATGTCTGCGCGCTCCGGCCTTACTCACGCGGCCAGGTCGGGCTCAACGGTCCCGATCCGATGCTGGCGCCGAGGATTGATCCGAAATATCTCTCCGATGACCGCGATGCGGAGCTTTTGCTCAAAGGCGCGCGGATGACCCGCGACGTCATGGATGCGCCATCACTGCGCAAATACCGGCGCAAGGAAGTCTACACCCGTCAGGGGATGAGTGATGATGAATTGATGGATCATATTCGCGCTCGCGCCGACACCATCTACCATCCCGTCGGCACCTGCCGCATGGGCCGCGATACGCTGGCCGTCACCGACCCGGAGCTGCGGGTTCATGGGGTTGAGGGTTTGCGTGTGGTGGATGCATCGGTGATGCCGTCGCTGATTGGCGGCAACACCAACGCGCCGACCATCATGATTGCTGAGAAAGCCGCCGGGATGATCAAGGCCGCTGCGCGGGCTTGATCTTCTGGCATTTCGGTCAGCTTGTCATGGCAAGGGGAGAGGCGCCGCGGTCAAGTCTGAAAGCGGTCTTCTCAGAATTCGGTCCAGCTTTCGGCGGTTGCGGCAGGGGCTGCTGCTCCGAAGCTGGTGCGGAGTTGAGCTGTAAGGGCGTGTTGCGGTGAACCGGATTTGCTGGCGGGACGCGAAGGCGCATCGCTGGGCCGGCTTTCAACCTTGGTTGACCGGGCTGCGGGAGCATTTCCGAGCTCAAAACGGCTTATGAGCTCAAACAGCGCCTCGGCCTCCTGGGCCAGACTGTGGGTCGCGGCAGTTGTCTGCTCAACCATGGCAGCGTTTTGCTGTGTTCCCTGGTCAATGACGGTGACCGCCTCGTTGATTTCCCTGAGCCCGACTGACTGTTCGTTGACACTTATCGAGATCGCCTTGATGTTCATGTCGATACTCTGGATCTTGTTGACAACATCGCCCAGGGACTGGCCGGCCTTGTCGACCAGCGATACGCCGAATTTCACCTGTTCGCTGGAGGAATTGATCAGCTCCTTGATGTCCTTGGCTGCGCTTGCGGAGCGTTGCGCCAGCTCGCGGACTTCCTGAGCGACGACGGCGAAACCTTTTCCTGCCTCGCCGGCACGGGCAGCTTCAATGCCGGCGTTGAGCGCAAGCAGGTTTGTCTGGAAGGCGATCTCGTCGATAACGCCGATGATCTTTGACATTTGCTGCGACGAGGCTTCTATCAGGCCCATCGCAGTCACCGCCTCGGTGACGATCTCGCCGGAGCGTTCCACATCACCCCGCGTCTCCGCAACCAGAGTCGCGGAATCGGTCGCGTTCTGTGTAGCCTCGCAGACATTGGTGGTGATTTCTTCGAGCGCTGCAGCTGTTTCCTCGACGGAGGCAGCCTGCCGTTCCGTGCGCTGTGCCATATCAGAGGTCGCAGAGCGAATTTCGCTCGATCCCGATGATATGCTGCGGGCGTTGGTTTCGACCGCCCGCATTGTGGATCGCAATTCCGCAAGCACGTCATTGAAATCCTGACGGATTTTTTCCATCGTCGGAACAAAGGGCGTGTCCAGTGTGCGGGTAAGGTCACCGCCTGCCATTGCCTGAAGCGAACTGGCAAGGTGCGCAATTGCCGTCATCCGCGCCGTCACATCTGTTGCGAATTTGACAACTTTGACGACTTCTCCCCGGTCATTCCTGATCGGGTTGTAGGCCGCCTGGATCCAGATTTCCTTGCCGGACTTGCTCAACCGCATAAACTCGTTGGAGGAGAACTGCCCGGCAGCAAGATCCCGCCAGAATGCCTCGTATTCCGGTGTCTTGGTGTAGGCTGGGTCACAGAAAATGCGGTGGTGCTTGCCCACGACCTCGGAAAGCTCATAGCCAAGTGTATCGCAGAAGTTCTCGTTCGCTGTGATGATCTTGCCATCCGGCGTGAACTCGATAACGGCCTGCGAGCGGGAAATTGCCGACAATTTCGCCGCATCTTCGATTGATTTGCGTTTGCTCTCGGTGATGTCAGTCGCGAACTTGACGACTTTGACTGGCTTGTTGCCTTTAAAGATGGGATTGTAGGATGCTTCAATCCAGATTTCGCGGCCGTTCTTGCCAATCCGCTTGTACTGCCGCCGATCGAATTTACCGGAAGCCAGTTCGCGCCAGAATTCCGTGTAGGCGGGGCTGTTGGCTTCTTCCGGGGCAACAAACATGCTGTGATGCTTGCCGACGATGTCCTTGAGATCGTAACCGAGTGCAGCGCAGAAGTTCTCGTTCGCTGTCAGAATTTTGCCGGTCAGGTCAAATTGGATAATTGCCTGTGCTTTGGACAGGGCTTCCATGATGCTCTTGCAGTCATTGTTAAACCCGAATGTCGAGGCCATCATTTATCCTTTCGGCTCGAAGCGTTGTTTTCCACTGAGAATTTAGTGGAAATTGATGCTTTGCTTTTCTTCGCGATTCTAGAACGTGACAGAAAGTGATTGTATTTCTGACTGTAAGTGCGAAAGTATTCTTGTATATTAGCTTTTTCACTAAACGCTTAATAAAGCGATAAGGATGATACATCAGTTCTGGGAAAACGATCTTTCAGCGCTGGTTTTGATGCCGCTGTTGGGACGGTTGTGTGAAATCAGCGCTGGGGTTGGAAGTTGGTTGCCAATCTTGCTCAAGTGGTGATTGTTGCGTGTGAAGACCCTGAATGCATTTTTCCCGACCAGCAGGAGCAGCCATCATGTCCGTCCGCATTGCCGTCCTTACCGTGTCCGACCGTGCCAGCCGCGGTGAGTATGAGGATCTCGGCGGCCCCGCAGTCAAGGCCTGGCTTGAGCGGGTGATGTCGAGCGAGGCGGAGATCGTCATTCACGTCATCCCCGATGGTCTGGAAAGCGTGCGCGACACATTGATACGCCTGTGTGATGTTGACGGTGTCGACATGGTGCTGACCACCGGCGGCACCGGCCCGTCGCCTCGTGATCTGACGCCCGAGGCGATGAAGGTGGTGATGGAAAAGGAACTGCCAGGCTTCGGCGAGCTGATGCGCAAGGTCAGCCTGGAATTTGTGCCGACAGCCATCCTGTCACGGCAAACCGCAGGCACCCGCGGCAAGACGCTGATCGTCAACCTGCCCGGCAAGCCGGGCTCGATCGACACCTGCCTGACCGCCGTGTTTCCTGCCATTCCGTTCTGTCTTGATCTGATCGGGGCAGGGCGCATCGAGACCCATGACGAGATCCTCAAAGCCTTCCGCCCGTCGAAGTGACGGGCGGCGTGGTTTCAGGTCCGGATGCCGGTGATCCGGCTCAGGTGCGCAGCACCCGGTAGATCGCCGGGATCACCAGCACGGTCAGCGCCGTCGACGAGGCAAGCCCGAACAGGAGCGAAATCGCCAGTCCCTGGAAAATCGGGTCGGTCAGGATCACAGCCGCGCCGATCATCGCCGCCAGTGCCGTCAGAATGATCGGCTTGAAGCGGATCGCGCCGGCCTCGATCAGCACCGGTGTCAGCGGCGTGCCCGGCACATGGGCATGACGGATGAAATCCACCAGCAGGATCGAGTTGCGCACGATGATGCCGGCCAACGCGATGAAACCGATCATCGAGGTGGCCGAGAATGGCGCCCCGAACAGCCAGTGACCGATGAGAATGCCGATGAAGGTCAGCGGCACCGGTGTGAGGATCACCAGCGGCGCCTTGAACGAGCCGAACTGGGCAACAACCAGAATGTAGATGCCGAGCAGGGCCACGCCGAAGGCCGCGCCCATGTCGCGGAAGGTCACCCAGGTGACTTCCCATTCTCCGTCCCACAACAGGGTCGAAACCTGTTCGTCGGCCGGCTGGCCATGCAAGGCGATCACCGGTTTTTCAAGGCCCGTCCAGTCCATCGCATCAAGCGCCTCCTGAACGGCGATCATGCCGTACAGCGGGGCTTCATAGTCACCGGCCAATTCAGCCATTACCATTTCCGCGGCCCGGCCATTGTGGCGGAACACCGGAAATGAGGCCCGCTCCTGCGACACGTCCACCACATCACCAAGTTCCACGATGGAACGGTCGCCCGGCAGCACATTGGCCGGGATCGGCGTGGTCAGAAAAGTCTCGTCGGCAACGCGCTCTGAACGTGGACGTTCGAGACGGATGGCAATCGGCGTGCGCCCGCCACCACGGTGTGAATAGCCCACTGTCTGGCCGGTATTGAGGATCGCGATGGTGTCAAACACATCCTGTTCCTCGACCCGGAAGAATTCCAGCTCGTCGGTCGAGATCTTCACCCGCACCCGTTCGGCCGGCTGGCCCCAGGAATTGTCGACATCGACAATGAAATTCGCCGAACGGAAGGCTTCTTCCACCCGTTGCGCCACAGCGCGCCGGGTTTCTGCATCGGGGCCATAGATCTCTGCCAGCAGCGTTGCCATGACGGGCGGGCCCGGTGGTGGTTCGACGACCTTCAGGCTCGCACCTTCTGGCAGCGGAATGCGGGAAATGCGCGTGCGGATATCAAGCGCGATCTCGTGGCTTGACCGGTCCCGTTCGGCCTTGGGCGTGAGATTGAGCGCAACGTCGCCCATCTGCGTTTCCGACCGCAGGAAGGAATGCCGCACCAGCCCGTTGAAGTTGAAGGGCGCTGCTGTGCCCGCATGGGTCTGGGCAGATTTCACCTCCTCAAGCTGCAGCACTTCGCGTGCAACCGCTTGCGCAATGGCGTCGGTGGCTTCCACCGATGTGCCTTCGGGCATGTCGATCACCACAGAGAGCTCCGACTTGTTGTCGAATGGCAGCAGCTTGACCGTCACATCCTTGGTGTAAAACAGCGACAGCGAGCCGAGCGTCATCGCGCCGACGACGAGCAGGAAAATCCAGGCCGTGGTCTTGCTGTGAAGCACGGGCCGCGCCACGGCACGATAGATCCTGCCAAGCATGCCGCCTGCCTCTTCGCCTTCGCCGGGGCCGTGGTGCATCGGCGCACGACCGGCGATCTTCAGCATCAGCCAGGGCGTCACCATGACCGCGACAAAGAATGAAAACACCATCGCTGCCGAGGCATTGGCCGGGATCGGGCTCATATAGGGGCCCATCATACCCGACACGAACAGCATCGGCAGCAGCGCGGCCACCACAGTCAGGGTGGCGACGATGGTCGGGTTGCCGACTTCGGCGACCGCTTCGATGGCGGCCTGCTTGCGCTCGCGTCCGTCGCCCATGCCCCAGTGCCGGGCGATGTTCTCGATCACCACGATGGCGTCATCGACCAGAATGCCGATCGAGAAGATCAGCGCGAACAGCGACACGCGGTTGAGCGTGTAGCCCATCACGCGTGAGGCAAACAGCGTCAGCAGGATGGTCACCGGAATGACGATGGCCACCACCAGCGCCTCGCGCCAGCCGATCGCCAGCCAGACCAGCACGATGATCGACACCGTCGCAAGGCCCAGGTGATAGAGCAGCTCGTTGGCTTTCTCATTGGCGGTCTCGCCATAGTCACGCGTCACTTCAACCGCGATCGAATGCGGGATCAGCGATCCTTCAAGAGCCTCTGTGCGTTCAAGTATCTGTTCGGCAACCAGCACCGCATTGGCGCCGGCACGCTTGGCGATTGCCAATGTGACAGCGGGCTTGCGGTCAATGCCGTTTTCCGCCCCGTTCTCGGAACGCGTCACCGTCGCAACGATCCGGGCCGTGCTGTCAGTGGCGAACGAGATGTCGGCCAGGTCACGCACATAGACCGGCCGCCCGTCGCGGGTGGTGATCAGCAGATTGCCGATCTCCGCCGGTGCATAGAGCGTTTCGCCGACCATCAGCTCGGCAGACTTGCCGTTGAGCGTGACCTCGCCAGCGGGAAAGGCGCGGTTGGCGCCGCTGACCTTGCCGGCCAGTTGCTGCAAGGTCACCCCGTTGAGCGCCAGCCGGTTGGGATCGGGCGCAATGCGGATGATCTCGTCTGTATCGCCCACCAGATAGGTCAGCCCGACATTGTCGACCTTGGAAAGTTCGGTTCTCAGCTCGCGGGCAACGCGGGTCAGGTCATTGGACGAGACTGCCTCTCCCGCTTCTTCCGACGGGGTCAGGGTCAGCGAGACGATGGCCACATCGTCAATGCCGCGACCGACGATCATCGGTTCGGGTATGCCGACCGGGATCCGGTCGAGATTGGCGCGCACCTTGTCATGGACCCGAAGAATGGCCGAATCCGTCTGGGTTCCGACGATGAAGCGCGCTGTGACCAGAACCTTGTTGTCCGCCGTCTGCGAGTAGACATGCTCGACTCCGTCGATGCTCTTGACGATCGTCTCAAGCGGCTCGGTGACCAGCTTCACCGCATCGTCGGCCTTGAGCCCTGGTGCGCCCAGCATGATGTCGACCATCGGCACCGAGATCTGCGGCTCTTCCTCGCGCGGCAGCGTCAGCAGCGCCACAATTCCGAAGGCAAAGGCCGCCAGCAGGAACAGCGGGGTGAGGGGGGAGGTAATGAAGCCGCGGGTCAGCTGGCCCGCAATACCCAATCCGGAAGATGGGGTTTTCATGGCCGCACCACCTTGTCTCCGGCCGAGACGCCACTGATCACTTCGATCATGCCGGACATGTCGCCAGCCTGAACTTCACCCAGAATGACAGTCCTTTCGACCACCTCTCCATCATGGCCCTCAACCGAGATGAAATCGATTCCGTGGCGGTTCACCACCGAGTCCACAGGTGCCAGAATCGCCATGCGGCTGCCGATTGGCACTTCGACCAGAACGCGGGCGTTGACGAAGGCCGTGTCGAGCTTGTCGACCTCGACATCGGCGATCACCCGGCCATTGTCGATCTGCGGATAGATCTTGGCGAGCCGGCCTTGGGCTTCCCCGCTTGCCGTTGCGATACGGATTTCCGCGCCGGCCTCAAGTTCCCCGGCAAACCGCTCGGGCACCGCGAGTCTCAGAAAAAAGCCCCCCGAGCCGATGGTCGCCACGGGTTCCCCCGGCATGATCACCGAGCCGCGGCTGGCGGGCACAGTCAGCACCCTTCCGTCGGCCGGCGCGACGACCGCGCCTTCGGTTTCCTGTTGGGTCAGCACCGCGCGCTGAGCCCGCGTGGCGGCGATCTGGTTGCGGGTGACTTCGACATCGGTGGACAGCTGCGCCAGCCGCTGCCGGGTGACCACGCCCTGACTGACCAGCGTTTCCCCGCGCTTCAATTCTGCTTCCGCCGTTTCAAGCTGGGCGGCCAAAGCCGCGAGCTCGGCATCAAGGGCTGCAATCTGGAAGGCGATCTTGTCATCCTTGATAAGTCCAAGCTGCTGCCCGGCGGTCACCAGGTCGCCTTCGCTGATCGTCAGTTCCTGTATGACGCCGCCGATCCGCGCCCGCGCAGGCACGATGTCACGCGATTCAACGCGAGCCTGCACGGCTTTCCATTCGGTGATTTCCGTGGGTGTCAAGGTCAGGGTCGCGGCCTGCGCGGCGCTGGCGGAAACAGAGAGAAAAAGCGCAAAGCTGAACAGTTTCATGGGTAGCCTCATTGCAAAGGGTGGGGCATGGACATCAGACAAGCATGCTCAGGGTTGGAGCCAATGTCATTGTGCGAGATCAATCGTCCGGCCTCCTGTTGCAGTTTATATATGCGTTTATATAAACAATCGCAAATATAAATTTCATCAGATGTATTGCCGGGGTGGGTGAAGCTGGCTTGATTTGATGAATCGATCGCGTGGCCCTTCTGCAGCCGCGCGCTCCACGTTTTTTCACTCGTTTGCCGGGTGAGTTCAGAACGCCTTGCCGCGCGCCGAAACCGGCCACAGGCATTCCACCTTGCCTCCGCGTACCCCGACATACCAGTCATGAAGGTTGCAGGTGGGATCGCAGTGCCCGGGCACCAGCTTGATCTTGTCGTTGATCTTCAGCACGCCATCCGGATCGTCGATCTCGCCATGTTCGTCGGTGCATTGGGCGTAGGTGACATCGTTTCGGCCGAACACCACCGGCAGGCCACTGTCCAGCGAAAGCACTTTCAGGCCCGCATCGCAGACGGCCCTGCCAGCCTTCACGTGGCTCATCACCGATGTGAGAATGAACAGCGCGTTTTCGAATCCGCTTTCGTCGATGCGATTGCCGTCCTGATCGAGCACCCGTCCGTAATCGGCGTCCATGAAGGCGTAGGAGCCGCACTGCAGCTCGGTATAGACCCCGGACTGGCCTTCGAACTGGTAGCTGCCGGTGCCGCCACCGGTGACAGTCTCGCAATCGATGCCTTCAGCTTTCAGCGCGGCAAGCACGTTTCTGACAAGGGCAATGGCGATATCGGCCTTGGCCTTGCGGTCGGCGTGGCGGGTCAGATGCTGCATCGCGCCCTGATAGGCCTGGATGCCGGCAAAGCTCAGCCCCGGCGCAGCCATGATCGCCCTTGCCAGCGCCACCACCTCCGCAGCCCCGGTCACGCCGCAGCGTCCTGCGCCGCAATCGATCTCGACCAGACAGTCAATCTGTGTGCCGTGTCTGCTGGCTGCATCCGACAGATCGGTGATATTGGCCGGATCGTCGACGCAACAGGCCGTGCGGGCGCCAAGTTTGGGCAGCCGCGCCAGCCGGTCGATCTTGGCCGCATCGCGCACCTGGTTCGACACCAGCACATCCGTGATGCCGCCACGCACAAAGGCTTCTGCCTCCGAAACCTTCTGGCAACAGATGCCGACGGATCCGCCAAGCCTTTGCTGCAGTTTGGCCACATCCACCGATTTGTGCATCTTGCCATGCGCCCGGAGCCGCACGCCCATCGCGCTGGCCTGCTCACCCATCCTGGTGATGTTGCGCTCCAGCGCATCGAGATCGAGCACCAGGCACGGCGTCTGGATATCCTGCTCGCGCATGCCGGGCAGGGCGGGGACATCGTAGCCGACTTCGAGGCCGTCGAGTTTGGGTGTCGCGTTCATGCTGCTCTCCTCAACCGGCCCATCCGGGCTGCTTGTCGAAACCGGTATTGCCGGGAGGCACTATGACGCCGGTTGGTGTGTTTTCAAAGAGCCCGGAATTGTGTGAACCGTTTGCTGTGCGGCCTGTCTTGAGCCGCCGCAGTGTTGACCCCGCCGGGACTATCGGCTCTTGTGTCCGGCGATTGCTCCTCAAGGGGGCTTGGTTTGGCGGCGCATGATTCGCCTGAGCAAATGCTGTAATATATCCGGGAAGGATGAGACGATGAGATGGGCCTTGATTGATTTCGGCCATGCGTTTTACCGGCCACTCATCCGGCGGGTCATTATTCTTGGCCTGCTGCTGGTCTGGACTGCGGTGGAGTTTTTCGCTGGATCCACCGGTTGGGCGGTCTTTTTCGTGGCGCTTTCGGCCTATGCCGGGTGGGGCTTCTTCCTGTCCGGACAGGCCGATGGCCCTGTAGCCGATACTGTCGGCAAGGATCAGGCACCGCCCGCCGATGCCGGCAAATGAAGACTTTGGCGGCTGCGTGCGCCTGACCTCAGGCGCCGTGGCGGGAAACATCGGTTTCCAGGCAGGAATTTGAACAATCGGGGGCTTGTGGCGGCGATTATGCCGGTCTATAAGCCAGCCGCTGGTCACGGAGTGTAGCGCAGCCTGGTAGCGCACGTCGTTCGGGACGACGGGGTCGGAGGTTCGAATCCTCTCACTCCGACCAGTTTTTCCCATTGATATTGTTGATGAATTTTGCTTTGGATGTTTGCGAACAGGGGGCGACCGCCCCTGCTTCCGCCCCTACTACGCGCCCAGCTTGCGTGTCGTGTCAGCGCAGATGAAACTGGTTCCGTGGTTGAGAACCAGAGGGTCGGGAGGTCGAGGGATCGTTTGGCCTGGATATGCAAACCGCTAATTTGACCGACGCGAAAATGCCAGAGGTTGAAATTCCGTGTGCATTGACAACCAGGCGGCCTAACCTGAATGTCCGGAGAACGGAGGGCCGCCGATGCAAATACCTGACAGCATTGAAGCTGTTATCGTCGAGTTCGATCAGAAGGCGGAGCCGTTCGATATGCATGCCGTTCAGGCCGCCCTGTCGAGCGCCCGAACGAAGCTCGAAGACAAAACTGAAGCCAGTGACGCTTGGGCCGACATAGTCGCCTCTTGTGTTCAGGCCGAGCAGGAAGACAGGCCTCCGTGGAACACCTACTTCGGCCCAATGGGTTCAGGGACCAGGGGCGAAGCGATCGTATATTTCCCTGATATCCGTGAGCTGACCGCTGAGATCGTCGACCACTGGGAGACGCGTGCCGACAATCTGACCC
Source organism: uncultured Hoeflea sp. (assembly GCA_963975635.1). Classification (GTDB taxonomy): domain Bacteria; phylum Pseudomonadota; class Alphaproteobacteria; order Rhizobiales; family Rhizobiaceae; genus Hoeflea. Next base: position 46,269 of record CAXBIE010000008.1, read on the forward strand.
ACCCGGTGCTGAGGGGGCGATATGCCGATCTCGTCTGGGACCTGAGCAGGAATGCCGCGAATCGGAGAGCCGACATCCGATTCGCTCAGCTCGCGATCGACAGTTACGTCGCCAGTGTGGCGGACGGCCACAACCCGGAAGCTCACGATGACGTGGAAGCGCTCAAGCGGGCGCTTCAGCTTGCCATTTCGATCAAAGACAGCGACAAAACAGCACTCTTGAAGGCAATGATGCTGACCAGATTCTACGCGGAAGTTGAGACGGATGGTTGGTGGAGACACCTCTATTCCGCCCTGACAGAGAACCGCAGATCGGGCCTAACGGCAGATGAAAAGAGCCACATGGTCAAAGGCCTTGAGCAACTCCTGACACGGTTTACGTCGGAAGCTACGTTTGACCCGCACAGCTCAGAAAACGTCGCCAATTACCTTTTACCCTACTACTCTGCGGCTGAGGACTTCGACAGCGTCAAACGCATCGGACTGGCCGTCAGCCAGGCGTTCGAAAAGATCGCGAATGCTGGGTCTCGCATGCAGGCAATGGCGTGGCTCCAGACGGCTGCTGAATTTGCCCGCCGTGCAGGTGAAACTGATCGGGTCAAGGAGCTGCGGGTAGCTAGAGAAGGTGCAATCCGCGACTCGGCATCGGAGATGAAGCCGTTCACCTATTCGCAGGAAATAAGCAAGGCCGAGATCGAGGAGGTCAATAATGCCCTCGGCGATGATAACTGGGAGCAGAACCTCTTCAACATCGCCGCTCAGTTTATCATCGCAAAACAGCAGCTGCGCCATCAGGCACAGGAAACCTCTAGATCATCTCCAATGATGGCGTTGTTCACAACGGATGTCGTTGCGGAAGATCATGTAGCGGCTCGGGTCGGTGGCGCTGACGACGAGGAAGGATCGCTCTACAGGCACGCCGACATTGCTCGGCAGGCCAACAGAATCTTCCTTAGCAGTGCACTCAATGCGGCTGTGGAGCGACACAGGCTTTCCGCAGAGGAAATCGCCGCGTTCAGTCTGAGGACGAACCTGTTTACGGACTTCCCGCTTGTCAAAGCGGGTATCAGGGCATGGCTGTACGGCGACTATGTGAAGTGCCTCTTTGTGTTGGTACCCCAGATAGAGGATGCCTTTAGGTCGCTGGCCCGTAACCTGGGCGAGTCGGTCACGAAAGAAAAGCGGGGCCAGCGCGGCTGGGAGGTTTCTGTAAACCTCGGCGATATTCTGGCCATGGAAAAGGTAAAGGCAGAGGTCGGTGAGGACGTCCATTTCTGGTTCAAGTCAATATTTGCCGACGCTCGTGGGATGAACCTCCGAAACCTCGTAGCGCATGGATTGGCGAGCCGCGAGGTCGCTAACTATGTGAATTGTGAACTCGTGATCCACTCGATGCTGATACTCGGGGCGTATAGAGACGTAGCCCTATCATGCGTGCGGAGAGTTGAGTAGCGAGAGAAACGTCGTCAGGAGACCGAGGCGACACATCCGAGTGACCAAGCCGGCCCCCTTGATAGAAGGGTTCGTCGTGGAAGATAACGGCACTAGGGTCGCCCAACCGCGTGGTGGCGGTTTGGAATAACATCTGACTGACAATTTTCTTGTGGCTCTCGTGCTTCAACAGAGGCGGCTTCGCGTCTCGCTCATCTATTCTCAAACCGTATCGTTCCGGCAAGCTCAAGCCAATGGAATCCGCGGTCGTCGGGATACGGCAGCCTCGAAGCCATGTTCGCGATGAACAGACGATAGTCGGCGACGGTGGCACGAAACGCTAACGTGCTGCCGATCTCTCGGTCGTTGAAGGAATGGATCGCGTTGCGGCGCGACTGGACCAAGCTGATCAATGCCCGCTCTATCTCCGGGAATATCGTTCGACGCTCGATAAGCTGCCTGATTTTTTCCATCGCCAGCTCGTCGGGTGCATAGTGCTCGCCCTTTCTAGGGCCTTTTCTCCTGAGCGCGTCGATCGCGACGAGGTCCTCTGCGGAATTGTTGTAGTCGCAGATATATATACCGAAAAATAGCCTGAGCGTACTCTCCAAGATACTGCCGAGATTGGCCCATGCCAAGATCAGGTCGCCGTCGGACAGGACTTCGGGCTGAGACCAGCGATGCAGAGTCGAGGCAAGCGAAGGTGTCCAGTCGAGCCTGGCGGACGAGAGCAGCGTCGCGCCGTCGGCTGGAGCCCAACCGTGAGCGTTGCTCCAGAACTTCGCGAGACCCATATGAATGGTTACGATGTCAGCGACGTCGGTTTCGTAATTCATGATTGGGTTCCTAGACCTTTGTCCTCGAAAAGGCCTTCCTGATCGTCTCACGCCGTCCGCGAACGGCCTGAGCCTCGTCAAGTATCCGGGGCCACTGCGGCGGGTTGTCGAAGCCCGTTCCCCAGTCGCTATCAATGAGCTCGTCCAGCACTTCGCAGGAAACTATTTCATCGGAGGACAGCCTGTAGAGGCCAGCGGCACTGAGCTTCAGCTTCACGGCCAGCGGAAACACGAAGGCCGCGATGACCATATGCTTCTCTGGTTCAAAGTTTGAGCTGAACTCTGGCCTGGCTCCACGATGCGCCTGCGCCGACCGAGCCTCGTAGAGTTCCTTCATCCACTTCTGATGCAGCGGCCAAGAACTTTGGAGGGCTTGGTACTTCATGTCACACTTCATCCAGGTGGACGCCGACATCAGTCGGCTGGGGAATGCCGCGAATAGGCCAGCCAGCGTCTCAGCCAATGATAAGGCTTTCGCCTCCGGTGGCTCGAGAAGACGCTCGAATGCCATCGCTGACAACATGATGCATGTGTGGTCGTCTAGTTCTGGCGCTTCACTGTGTCCGAGCAGGAACATATCCAGCGCCGTCTCTATTGCCGACCAAAGCTCGGGTGCCTTCTTCTCGGCGCGGATGACAGCCTGAATGAGACGGGTATTCACGCCGTCGCATCGGGTGCCTTCGATCTGGTGGGGCTGCTGGAACACGGTGTCGGTCACCGTGCGTCCTCCGACCCTCAGGCTCCCGCCCCTGCGCGAGTAGTGCATCGAGAAGTACGGGGACCCGGCGATAGCTATGTGGTTCGCAGGACGGAACATCGTCGAGTTCATATGGCCGTGGAAAATGGCGCTGCCGAGGAACCTCTGTTCCGCCAAAGCGCCGAGTGCGAGCAACTTGGAAGCGCCTGCTGCGAAGGGCCAGCGGATATCGGGCATATCCCATGGTACTTTACTCCGAGGCCTGATGATAAGCGTGCAGTCCTCGATCGGTTTACCTGACTGATCGACGTGCGTGCGGATGGTTGCCGCGACAGCCTCGGCCATTGTGCTGCCGACGACGGTTTCGATCTCGGCGAGTTTGACCGACACAAATCGGAACGCGCCTACATCGACTGAAGTCGGCAGGGTCAGCCAAGGGAGGAATGCAATTCTTCCGCCGTCGGATTTCACCAATTTTCGCAAGCTGTCCATCACCCCTCAAACTTTCGCGCGAAACTATCGCGGTTGACCCTGGTTCGTCTTGAACAGGCTAACTTATAGACGCGGAATCTATGGGAAGCAGGTTATCCCGCATGCGTTCGAAGCTGTTCGAGTCATACTTTGATACCTAACGGATCGGCCTTCAAAGGTCATCTTACGAATACGTCGAAGAGAATTCACGGCTTCTGTTTGTTTGGATTATCGTCAGGGGCAGTTGTTTCGGGCTCTGAGCCAGGCTTGATTTCACCATCTTTTTTTACGTTTTCAAGCCAGCGAAGCGTCGAATTCAAGACGCTGATATCTGTCTGCTCGTCGGCCTCGGGGGCATAGCAGCGTACAAGGTCCGACCATCGTCCACATGTTTGAATGTAATCCAACCAATCCAGCGATGCCTCGGGCGCACGCTTTCTGAATTCAGACATAGCGTCACGCCGCAAAGCTCCACCTTGACGAACGTGATCGAATAACACGGCATAGGGAACATGCCCCTTCGATATAACCAAATCCAGATATCTGACGGGAACCCCAAACCGCTGCGCCATAGCGGCTCGTTCCAGAGCCGCAGGCGACGTACGGGGAGGAGCGTAGGGTACGTAGGCTGGCGCTGGGGGCGATAGGGGCATACGTCCAAATACCACGGTGAAGACGGCGATTAGTTGCATGGCTGCCGACGCAGCGGGATCGGTTCGATGGATACGTCTCGCCCTAAGGAACCGCTCCCGCAGCCTGTCGTAGCAGGTCCGTCTCTTTCTAGTATGTTTAGGGTCTTTCATGGTGTCATCCTCCTATCGAGATCATATGTCACGACCGTGGGCTTAGATATCTCTGCCGGCACGATAGGTCCCGCCTCTTGCCTGAGTTCCTGAATTTTTCGGGTCAGACGCTGCGCCGGTGGTTCGAAGATCGACCGCATCCACGCCGCCAGCTCTTCGGCACGTTGCAAGAGGTCATCAAGGTCCAGCATCCCAAGTCGGTACAGAAAAAAATGCTCTCGCCGAAGACGTCGCGCTATCGGCGTGAAAGACGATCGAGTCGCTCGCCAACAATCTTCAATACTTGGGCCTGTTGTTTCTGGGCATCCAGGATGTGCTGCAGAAGTTCCAGGAGTTGGGCCATTCGATCTGGGCCGTCGGGCGTCTCCATAAGCGACAGAAGAGGCAGCAGTTTCTCGATTTTGCGTTCGACCGCCGTTAGCGACGTCGCGGATGCGGAAATAATTTCCGTCATGTTGCATGTCCTCCATGATTTTTAAGTATGCGGAACGAGGGACACCAACCGCGCGATTTGCGGCGGCAACGAACTCTCCGCGATGGTTGATTAGGATCGGGCCTTTATCGCCGTCCGATATTGCGAGACCCTGTCGATCAAGCGCGGCAAGAAATTGTTGGTGGGAAATCCCGAATGCCTGTTTCAGCTTGGTGCGATCAAACGCGGGAGTCTTCCGTTCTGCCCTTTTCCGCGCAACATCTGAAAACCCTTCAGTTTTAAGATGACGTCGCTCGGCGCGAGTTGGCTGGACGGTCTCGCCGTGGTTCTGCTCGTAGCGGCGGGCGAGGGCCTCCAGCCTGGAGTAATCGTTCTTGCAATCCAGGACGCTTAACGTCGTAGGATCAACTTCGGCGATGGCAATGTGAAAGTGCGATCTGCCTTTTTTCACATGGCGCACAACAAGACGCGGGCGGGTGGACCCGATAGCGAACTCGTCGTTGATCGACCGAAGGAAGTCGCTCAATTGCGCGGGCTTCATTTCACGTTCGGGAGAAACCGAGATATGGCGAAGGCTGTAGCGGCACCCCTTCAGTGATGCGAGCGTATAGGCATCGTGGAGAGCGGTCCGATCACCGGCGATGATCTCGATTTGGTCGTTGTCATTGGTCTTGTCGAGCAAGTGCCTCGCCAGATAATGAACGCCTCCCTTGAGGCTGATGCGTGTCGATTGCACGATCATCCAACAATGTCCCGAATGCGGTTGCGCAGCGCGTCGATCTCGGCCAGAGTCTGCGACAGTTCGACATCATGACCAGCGAGCTTTCCCGCATGTGCCCGCCGAACCATTTGGTTCAGATTGCCGCCGATGTGCCCAATTTCCCCAAGGGTCCGAACAAGCAGGTTGGCATCTATGTGGTTTATTAAACGGACAGGCATCCGCACGGCCATCGCTGAACGGCGGACCAGTTCGGAAATTGTAAGACCCCGCGCTAAAGCGGTGTCTTTGATTGTGGTGAATTCTGTCTGGCTGGTACGGACACGGATAACTTGGCTGCGCATGCTGCATCTCCTTTCTCGCGCCGCTGGGCGCGGGAGGGGTTCACGGGGAGGTCTCTCCCCTGACCGGCGGCGTGGACACACGCCATTGCTGGCTACTGCCCTCTGACTTCATGGAATGATGTGCTCATGGGACCGCCGGCGCAAACGCGGTTAATGCCCTAGCGATTTCCGAATGCAGAAGTATTTGGCACTTTCGGCGGTGGATTCAATTGATTGCTGCAACACGCTCAGCGAACTTCTCCACTGGGGTTTGATATTGCAAGGTCTTGCGTGATCGTTCGCGAATAAGGTCAAAGGTCATGAAAGCGGCCCTCCGCATATTGGTTCACAATGTTGGCAACAGGCGGAACAGTAAGTAGCCAGTATACGGGCATGCGGACGCCCAAACTCGGTATTGCAATGAACAAGATGTCTATGCGATACGGCTAGTGTGCGGTGGTCTAACGGCTGGGCACCTACTTTTTATAGGTTCCACTTCGAGCCACAATCATTAGTAGGGACGTCGGTTCGACTCCGACCCGCACTATAGATCGGCAGGGGTGCAATGAACGGTATCTGGGTAGAGCGTACGCCCGCTGCAAAGCGATTTCGAGACCGGGCAGGCTTCGCGAATTCTCGCCTGAATACTATAGTAGTTGGCTTGGAAGCGGTTAAGGCAGGCACTGCAACTAAACCGGCAGATTTGGCCGTTTATTGGAATCCAAAGGACGTCAAATCTGCGGCCGAATGGGCGAGAGGCTATGCGACTAGTGCGGTAATGGTTTATGTTGTCGATGCGCTTGACACTTATATGAGCGATTTGGCGTTGTCGGGCACCTGGATCACCAATCAAGCTAAGGCTTCCATTTTAGCCAACGAATTCCAGACAGATGTAACCGAGGTTCAGTCTTTGCTGCCAAGTATGGTGACTCAGTTGGCCGATAACATCGTCGCATTGACCAACTCTCATGATGAACTTGAACGCAATTTAAGAGACTTCACTGCTAGGCATTTCGGACGCCGTAAGCGACCAAGTATGCCTATGCGGTTTTCTACATTGCTCGAATTGGCCAGCGGTGTACTGCCGCAGTACAGAGACGCGATACATTTCCTTATTTCTTGGCGCAACAGGCACGTACATGGCCGGTCGTCGGGGCGCGTCTCGAATGCGATTTTGTCCGAGTTAAACAACAATGCAGATTACTTTTATGAGAACCATTCCCACCTAATTGTCGATCGCATGATTAAAAACTATAATGCGAACGGCTCGCCAACGCTGAAAGAAGTCTCGTCCTTGATCTCGGTACTTCATCGCGTGGTCTCCGCCGTAGACAAATCTATCGTCAATCAAGCTGACGCTAAGGTTGTCTTCATAGATGCGCTCAAGAGTGATTTTGCGCAGTTAGATGACGCCGAGCAGCGGGTGAAAGACTATTGGGGTAAAGACGTTGCGCGACGACGGATGAAGCTGGTCGCCATGGCCGGAAAGTTTGGGTTTCGAGAGGTTGTTGAAGGCGGTCCGGACCAGATGCCCCTTCATCTCTCGGCAGATGAGGTTCAGGCAATATCCGAATTGCCGCGCGATGATTTCTTAGAATTGGTCGGGATAAAACGGTTGAGCTGAAGGGTTATCCGACAGTAAATTCGTTTGCGATCTAAGTTGGATGTAGTGACGACGCAGCGCTGTGACGTTGAGCATTCCGAATTTGACCGGTTACGGTCATTCACCGCGCATAAATGACTGATATCGTTTCACACGATTGAGGACATCGTCATAAGTCCATATGCTGAGGTCGTGATCTTGGTTCGACAAGAGTCGAATGCGCTCGATATCATCGATAAAATGGTGAGAACGACCAGCGATAAGAACCATTTTGGGCCGATACACTCGGCTCTTCAGGCCTTGCTGCTCCTCAAACCTTGAGCGGTTTGCTGGACTCTCGAACCATTCCCGATAAAATTGTAGTTGCGCGACCGCTTCTTGGACCCACTGTGCAAAATAGACACGGTTACGGCGACGTATGACCATAGAGTCACGCGGAATTTTCAGTTCAGCAATTGTATGCCAACCAGCATCTATCTTCTCTAGGAAAAAATCTGGTATGAGCCTTCCACCGTCGTCCTTAAAGAGAATGGGCTGCGCATGGGCCTTTCGGTAGTCTATGCCTTTCAAGATTTGAGGCTGCCTTTCAAAGAATGCCTGAAAGTCCTGCTCAAGCGTGCTGGATGAGTTTATCAAATCTTCAAACTCCTCCAAAATTCGTGGTGCATATAAACACGATTCCGATTGATGCTGAATGACTCCACCACGGAATGTAAAGGGTCCGCTTTTGGCGACTGCATCATCGAGCAAGCCAATTGTATTTGCACCAAATGCTTGGACGCGGATGCGGCCGCTATCATCAATGTGGAGAATTAATTGTTGTTCTGCATGAGATTTGTCTGCCTCTAGAATTAGAGCGCCGTGGGTTTCGATGCGGTTGAGAAAATCCTCGCCCTGCTCGTCAACAAAGATGTCATCCAATAGGCCTACGGACCCCAGAAGGGCTTTCGACGTCTCGTTGGGAATAAGATTCGAGCGTCCGGATTGGAGGCAGCCAAGGAACAAATCTGTTTCAGTCAAAATTCCAGTCGCCTTGACGCGCAGACCAGCATCTTGAAGCGGTTGTGTAAGAGGAAAGCGAGCAACGAAAATTTCTGCCAGCAACGTTGAATAATCACGAAGATCGAGAAATTTTTGTGAATCTGAATTTATCGGTTCATTGATGGGCCAGTTCGCAAGTGGAACTCCTTCCTTCAGAAGCAGGTCGGCACAGGCTGGCGACGTAGCAACAACTTGTTTAAAACATTCAAAATCTGAAGAAAACGAAATCTCTGCATTAAGATAGTCGAATTTCTGTTGAGCCGCCATAAGCGCTTGAAGCGCCCTCGGCTGAACATCAATATTAGCCGCGAAAACAGTTTGGCACGCTTGCCTTATGCGTTCGACTTCTGCCGAGTAATCCATAAGTGAACGCCCTTCGGCACAGCTTTAACTGTATTGAGCATATCATACACAACCGCGGGGCCTGAAGAGGCCGTGGTGGGCCGAATATTAAAACGGTCAGCGTGATCGCTCTTTGCGCCTAGACGACATCGGAGTGAAGTGCAACGAAAGTCTTCTTTCCGCCCATTTTAAACTCGTGCATTTGTTTCGCACTGGTACTTTCGGCCCTATGCGGACCTTCGTGTCATCTGCAGCAAAGGGTAGCAGGGAGCCCATTCGGGACCTCAGGGCTTTCTCCGACGGATGACAGTTTCCACCCCCGAAAGCTGCCTTTGCGTTCACGGGAATGTATGACCCTTATCGGACGCTCGAGCAAAACAAAAACGGCCTCTAATGGCGGCCAGTATGCTTGTCTCCCGCTCGTTTACCAGGCAGTGCCGGTAGCCTTGAGCTTCCTGCGCCAGCCTAGCACTCCCATCAGACTGAGTGCGCTTGCGAACAGCGGGATCGCAGCTGGTAAAGGAACGACGGATGGGTTTGCAATTTCAACCTCAAGTTTGAAGTTATCAACGTTTGGGCCATGCGTAATGTCGCACTTGGAAGAAGAGCCGGAAGAAAGGCTCGAAACGATTTTAACTGTCCTGGAGGTCAAGCAATTCGCGTAGATTTTTTTATCGACGTGAACTTTGGAGAGATGCATCGGCTACCCTGCCACATTTCTCTATGCACTACACTACCACCGGCTTTGTACACGCAAGGGAAAAATATGACCGCCAGCATAATCTGTCTCTACCGAAAATTGCGCTTGAATTATTATCAGTCATCGTTAACATCTCGTTAACCACTCCTAATGAGGAGTTGCTTTGATCTTTATTGTAGGAAGGACGATATGTTTGCTCCTAAACTACTGCCATTCATATTGACGAGCCTGGTCCTTAATACAACACCTATCTTTGGAATTAAGTCGATAATCAAAACGCTCAATGAGACGCGAGCTTCAGGCTCAACTTTACTTGCAGAAGCACTTTCGGAAAAGGGCCAGTCAGAAAACGGCGATGCCGGAAGCAACGGTAAAAGTCAGTCGCCCGGTAGCTTCAGTCGAACCGCTGTTGCAGTTGGAGCAAAGGGCTTGGCTGCCACAACTATCGGGGTTGGTTATTTCCTTGTTTACTCAATACTTTATGACCCAAATCCACTTGCCGAGCTGAGTAACATAGGATGGTATTACCTATCTGGTTCATCTTTGTTTGCGCCATACGCGTTAAATAGATTGTCGAATATTTTCAACACATAGGGCGCAACAAAATTATTTGTTTGGGGGTGGGGCTGAATGTCTGCTGAAGTTAAACGAATATTCTCGGGTGAACATCATTTTTCTCCATTTCTGCGAGAAAAACTGGTGCCCTTCTTCCAGTATGATCATTTAGACATTGTCGACATCGATTTAATCCTCAGAGTCTCGTACTCGGACAAAGGGATTGCTGGAAACGTATCTCCGGTGTGTACGGAAAATTTGAAAGTATACCTAAACGAACATGATATCTCCGATGAGATTAGGCTAGAGCTGATTGACGCAGCCAGATTGGTACCAGAGCCATTGTTCAATTCGCAGTACAAACTTGGCGTACAAAAATATACCGAACAGTTTGATGCACTGTCGATCAAAGAAGTTGAACGCTCTGGAGACGCAGACTTTTTTGCAAACTATCTAGCGACCAGCAGTTTACCTGACTTTTTCGAAAGCCTCGGAGACAGACGCGTCGGATGGGGCGGAAACTTACATGCTCTTTGCTACGTTTACTCATTCATTGCCATCCAGCCCATATCAATTCGAAATTGCTGGAAAAGGTATGTTGAAACCCATGGCCTAGACTTGCCAGATGAACTCGATGGGCTTCCTAGAATCGTGATAAGTTTTTCTCATCACGAAGCGCCCAGTTATGGACAGGTTAACCCCGCTGATAGCTGGCCAGCGGGGATAGTTCACTACCAACTGGAGGTGAGTTATAAGAATCCCCTCGAACCAAAACTCCGCGAAATTGCTCGGAGAATTCGACAGTTCAACATACTGTTGGAGGCACAAAGGCTGAACTATCTTGATCCATTGAAAGATGAGTCGGATGAAATTTTGCTCGAAATGCAACAGGCTCAGGCTTCATTGAAAGCCGATCTTGAGAAAGTTCAAAGAGCAATTGCGGAGATCGGATAGTGAACCAGTTTGTCAGAATTCAAGCTGACAAGTCCCTTGAAGTTCTCGACGGAGCTTTGACGGAACTTGCTAAAGTCGAGCGAAATCTGCATCAGCGAGAGGAAATCTTAGGATACTGCCTCGAAAACTACGAGCGAAACCGAGTAGAGTTTTCGGGGCCAACGGGTTTGTTCTCCCGGTTGAAGATTGGCACGCAAGACGTATTGTTGTCACTTTGCACTTTTGGCCACGATTTAGAATTGGCCATGTCACGCCGACGGCTTGGCGATATAATGGGTGAAGTTCGACTAGAGGCGATTGAAGCGCAAGTCGATAATCAAGTTTTGCGATTGGAGCCTAGAGGACGAATACAGGAATTCCCTCACGGAGAATTTCAGCGAGCAGGAACCCTTACGTTATCGAGCCCATGGTATGTTACGATTGGGAACTCGCGAGGCTCGGACATCATTCTGGTTGTCCAAGTCGACTTAAATGCTCAACGAGGGTCAAGTGAGGTGGATTTCTCGACTTCTACGCCGGTATATCTACTAAATCGAGATTTAAGCGTAGCGACTATCTTAAAGAAGATACCAGTCAAAGATGGACATCGTTCTGAGGCGAAGCGACGGTTGCTCGCCGAGTTGAAAGATACACTCGCTAAAAACTCAAGCGCGATTCCAAACGTACGAATTCCAGAAGTGGGTCGCCTGGATGGCTTTTATTCATGCGTGGTAGCGCCGCACTTACTGATCTTTGCGCGAAAACTCCCAAAACGAAAAACACGCAAGCCATATTTGACAAGAGTTTCGGATTTTTGGGATGACGCAGTGCGCGTAGATAAGGCTCACATCGAACCCATATTGCGTAGAAAAGTCCAAGAAAAAGAAGTTTCCGTTACTTCAATTGTGTTCAAAAATAACGAAATTGAGGTAAATGTACATAAGCATGACAGCCGAAGGGCATCTCACGTAAAGATAGAGACAAATGTCTGGGCAAGATTCGGCGCGTGGATTCTTCAAGACAGGCCGGCAGAGCTATTTGTTGATGTTTACATGCAAGAATGGCGCTACCGGTACAAAATCAAGCGCTGTTGGCCCAAATGCGGAGAAATTAAAAGGATCGTGGAGAAGAAGCTCCGTGAAGAGATTGATAAGTTCAATCATCTTACATTTCCGTTCGCCGATTTCAGAGGACGATATCGCGGAGCTAGAGCGAGCAACGATGAACACGCAGTAACAATACTTTTGAGGAAATAAATAATGGCTGATGTTTTTCAATGGGTTATGTCTGCAGCGAACCACAAGGGCATGGTAAACGCTCTGGCGCACGACATACGCCAAGCTATGGCTGATCAAACTGACTTGCCAATCAAAGCCGTGTTCGATCTCCTCCCTTTGGAGGCTGCGAATGCTGACGAAATCATCGGAAAGGGAGGCGGTAAGTTCAAAATCTCAGGAAACCAATTTGAGAATGTTTCAGATGATGAAGTTGTGGCGGAGCTTTACGATCCGGTTTTGAAGGAGCATGTCGTTTCGCTCCCTGCAACGTTCGGCGGTACTTTGGATGATACGGATGGAATGCTAACCATTACGTTTCAACCAGCATTGTCATTGGAGATCGCAGAGCTAGCGGACCTTGGTGTACAACGTTCAGCATTTCAGTGGATAGTTAGCATAGCGCTCACGGATGAAGTGTCGCTCACTACTTTACATGATCAGACTTCGGAAAATTTTCACACATGGATTGAAGCTGAGCTGGTAGACGATAGAACAAGAGAAATGAAAATTTCTGCGGATGTCACCGACATCGCAACCTTTAAAAGCCGAGACGCATGTGCAGGCGATCCAAGTGACCCGAACTGGTATGTCTATCAAAAACGGGGTGGCCTATGCTTTCCCCGCCACGGGCGTATCGCCGTAGGTGGAAGTTTGCACTATACGCTGCTAGCAGGGCCTGCAACGAAGGACGTTTGCGACCAATATATATCGATCAATTGTGAAAACGACTTTTGCTAAGCGAGCCATCACATATTAAGCGGCGGAGCATTCGCCTAACGGGGCAGTGTTGGGCCGACAGAATATTGGTTCTTGTGTCGGTGGTACTTTCTATTGTTATCATTTGCGTTTTGCTTGTCGCATCCCAGAGTTGGACATCCTTTGTTCTATCGGTTTCAGTCTTTTTAATATCCACATTGATTTCAATTGACTCATCTCAAGGGAAGCCTTTGGTCTCATTCTATCCGTTTAGGCTACTACTAGAGTATATTGGGCGAAACGACGTTCAAGTAGGACAGGGTTCGTGGGAGAGATTTTTTAGGTATTCATTCCTGCCAATTTACACTTACTCTGCCGTCTTTCTTCCAACTTTCGTTCTGAACGCACTAACCGCGTCCTTTTTGTTATTTTACGCTGCTACCAAACATCGCTGCGTTAAGCAGCGGTGCTGTGAAGGCAATCGTGAGGTTCGAAAGTTGATACACGAGTATTTTGGGATGTACTTAAACGGCTTGGAGAGAAACTTTGCATTATTGTGTACTGCTTTGATGGCTGTTTCATGGTATTTTCTCGGCTCCGGCCATTCTCTTGTTTTCGGGTTAATGTCTCTTTCACTGGTTCGCGCAGTTTCGATAGTAGCTCGTTATGACTTCAAGGTGCTGCTAGACCTCTCACCGTATCGCATTCGACTGACCGTTTATGCTCCGATTTTTGTAGCGGTTAGTTGGGTAACATATACGTTCTTAGGGAACAGCTATGCTTAGGAAATTACAAATTGGATTGGTATTTGGGGTTTCCTTGTTGTCAGCTTGTGCAACTCCTGAACGGGTGAATAACCCACGTGTGTTCGATGATACCACCGGCAGACTGACCGCCTTCCTTGCTGCTCAAGGTTTCACGTTCGATTATAGCTTGTTGAACAACAGATCGATGTTTCCATCGTCGGCTCACGCTGGTAGAAGTCTTGAGAAATGGCATGAACTATTGGATGAGAATCGGCTCACCCCACCAGGAAGAGAACCAAGGCCAAACTCACCTAAACGATACGTATTTAAGCACAACATAGCAGCTGAAGAATATCAAAGTGCTGTCGACAGCCTGGCATGGGAAGTCTTTTCTCAGGACCGCCTTCACAAATTGAAACTTATTGAACTTCGAAACACCATTACCATCGAGAGAGTACTGTCGTTGGCGACAATGCAAGCAGATCGCATATTGGCAATAATGAATCGAAATTCGGGTTTTTTCAGCAGTTCTGATTTTTCTGTCGTAAAAGGGAGCATATCGAGGTTTTCCTCAGCTCGAGATGAGTCACGTGCGCGTTCAAGAGAGCTCGAATCGGCTATCTGCTCAAGCGCCGTCTCCTGTAACAGATCAGTGTTAAGTCACGCAGCAAGGAGTTTTTCGAGGGTTTTACAGCATAGTATGTTTCTTATTGATTATACAGACGATAGATACGCCAGTTATATTTCTCATAGCGCCAAAGCTCTAAATGAAGCGCGCGACTATGAACTTTACTACTTCTCTCTGAATTCTAATGCTGAAAGAGATAGAATTTTCAAGCTTGAGAAATCACTTGCGTCTTATGAAGAAATGGCCACAGCACAAAGTGATTTTCGCTCAAGATACATAGCTCAATTGCGCCAGGGTGGACATGCAACGTTCAATGGATACCATACTTCGTTGGACAGGATGCTTGTACTAATTGGAGAACTTGAAAGTGAGGTCTCTGGTCTGGAAACTGGTACTTCGGAACTAAACGTATCATTGCGTTTGATTAATCAAGTTGAAGAGGAAGTTCTGTCGACGGAAGTAAATTTTGACCGGTTCGCATCAATAATCATCAGTGGGTACGTTCGCAAAACTGAAGATTATCCATGGCCGGATTGACGCTTTCGGTGGATATAACCTACTGTTGGCGGTAGGCCATTGTCGCAATGCGCAAATTTTCCTTCAAAACGCAAGCGCTTCAACAAACTAAGTCTGGAAATGGCACGCTCGCTCGGAGCGTCGAACGGAACCTTGCCAAAGAACAGCGGACAATAAATCTATCGACATGGATGTTGTTGGGGGACATATTCTTTCGTGCGCTTAGAACAGCTGAAAGAGGATTTATGGCACATGGCGGAAATCCGCTACTCGAAAAGTGCGTCCACTTCATCATCAAAATTAGACATTCAGCGGTCCATTAGTGTGTGGTAGAAATGTCTTCATAGCCGACCTTGCCGCGGGGTGCAGCGAAAGTCCGCTCTCCGCCCGAACTGCCAATTGAGCCCCAGGTGCTCTCTTCATAAAGCCACCGTTGGCTAGCTTTTGGATCAACCACGAGTTTCTGGTTGGCATCGAAAGCGTCTGGTAAACCCGTTCGATGAGATGTAGTGATTGTTTAAGCTTGAAATTCATGTGAGCCGCCGCATTTTGCTCGTGATGCTGTGCAGTATTCACCGCAACGTTATTCCAGAAGCCAAATGGCTAAAAAATTAGAAATGGTAGGACCGGACTATGACAGAATTCACCACAGACAACGGCGCGAACCTTCTGATCGAGTTGACCGCCGAGATTGTCGCAGCCTACGTGAGCAACAATTCTGTCGCAGCAAATGATCTACCAAACGTGATTTCCCAGGTTCATGCGGCTCTTGGTGGAACGACAACGCCCGTAAAGGAAATCATGGAAAAGCAGAAGCCTGCGGTTTCTGCCCGCCGATCAGTCCAGAACGATCACTTGATCTGTCTAGAAGACGGCCAGAAGTTCAAGTCACTCAAGCGCCATCTCATGACCCATCACGGCCTGACCCCTGAACAGTATCGTGAGAAATGGGAACTGGCTGCCGACTACCCCATGGTCGCACCAGCCTATGCCGAAGCGCGCTCGAAGCTGGCTAAGGAAATGGGCTTGGGTCAGAAGCGCAAACGCGGCAAGTAAGCGGGGCTCAAGCGTACCTATTTCCAGGTTTCTGTTTTTCGATAGAAGCTCAGAATTTCCCTAAGGTCGAGTTTGACTGAACAAGCCATTGGGCTGCCCCCTCGCCGCAAGGTGCAGAGATACCAACTGATGTTCCACAGACGCCTTGCCGCCGACAGTGGAGGGTTCTAAGCCCAAGCGATGCGCATTCTAGATAACATCATCAGTGACCGTGGCTCGAAGTATGCAGTCTCGGGAGGACCCTGCGCATCCGAAGAAGAGGCGAAAGCCTTTATCAAGGCGCTTTGCCGCAAAAAGAAATTCGCCAAGGCGTCACATAATACATGGGCTCTGCTGAGTGCCGATATCCCCTTGAAGAGTGATGATCGCGAGGCAGGGGCGGGCATGGTGATTTTGCGGATGCTGGAGCGAGAAGGATTGCGCGACCATATCATCGTGGTGACTCGATGGTTTGGCGGCAAGCATCTGGGCGGCGACCGCTTCAGGCACGTGCAGGAAGCGGTGCGGATTTACCTTTCCGATCTGCGCGCAAACTGAGGTAATTTGTCGAGCGTCAATTCGGCCCATTGCCGACCTCAGTGTCAGTCGCAGCCAAGGGCAGCAATGAGCCCGTAGTTACCCACTTTCTGCACAGCTGCTAGAGACAGCCTCTACGGTATTTGGGGAAGCATGTTATGTTTGTCTCGAGCTCCAAGATTCCTCGGATTAGGATTTCGAATGAATAGCGTGTCACTACCGCGACTGACGTTCGCAGTATCGCCCGATACCAGAGTCCAGGGGTACGTAGATGCCGGATTGTCTCAGAGTTTTGCTTCCTATGAATGGCTTCGGGAACACGGTTTAATTACTGATGTCTACCAGTTCCCAATAACGTTTATGTTATCGAGCTGGTCTGGATTATCTCGGGTACGTGGTTCAAACGTTAAAATTAATATCTCTGTCCATGACAGTTCGGACCGATTGGTGCATGCATCGGTTGATTTGCTCGCGGTTCGTGATTGGAAAAATTCGCCGTTCAGCAGGTATTCTCTGCCGTTTCTTTTAGGCCGAGATTTCCTTGCAAATACAAATCTTTCCATACAGATTTCTGGTTCCCAGAATGACCTTTCCGCAACGGTAAAAAATTGGGAAGGTCTGGAGATTGAGGTAGCTGCCATTTACCGCTCCAAGGGCGTTTCCGCAAAGCGTGACTACAACCTCGCCGGACATCAGATCGATGTATTTTTGACGGAGCAAACCAAGAGCGGGGCAGAGGTCTCAACTCTTGTCGAGTGTAAGGACCACAAGCGACCAGTCGGACGCCGTTATGTGACGGAGTTAGCAAGCGTCTTTGAGTTCGCGCGCAACGCAAAATTAGCCGAGCACGCCGTGCTCGTGTCATCTTCGGGCTTCACTCAATCTGCGCAACACGCCGCCGATGTGGCTGGTATTGAACTTCTTGACATCGAAGAGCTTCGTGCCACAGCCCCGGAGCCGACAGAGAGCGGGACAGAGTTTTCTGAAGCGGCAGATGCAAGCCATATGTCTGCGCAGGCGCATAAAATATTTGTCATCATGCCATTTAAAGATGAGTTCGTAGATTTCTACATGCTTGGCGTACGCGAGGTGGCAAACGAATTTGGCTATGTATGTGAACGGGTCGATGAGATCGAGTTCAATGGCTCGATACGCCAGCAGATCATCATGTCATTGAGGACTGCAGATATCGTTGTCGCAGAACTTAGTGAGCAAAATGCCAATGTCTATTACGAGTTGGGATGGGCAGATGCTCTGGAAAAGCCAACGATCCTCTGCACTCGCGACATCAACTCAGCTCCCTTCGATATTCGCGACTTGAACCACATCGTCTACGGAAGTGTTTTTGAATTGAGAGATCAGCTAAGGCAGCGCATCAAGAGCATCGTACGCATCGAACCATTGCCAAATCAAAAGTAGTAGACCCCGATATGCGGGGGGGCCTGATCTCGAAAGGCGATCTTGCCCGTTGCAATCTGAATGCCCCGTTAGTCCACATTGCTGACATTGGTTCAAACCTCGGCGAGAGACCGCTTCCCGCCCGATCCAGCCAGGTCCGCGATGGCGATTTCGGCCCACAGGAGACATCCGCAGTCATTCGCCATGCCGCACGCAGCTTCACCAAACCGGCCATTGGAGCATCTTGCAGAATTGACAGTTGGCGAGTTACGGAACTACGGACAAACCAGCTATTCGGGAAATGCCAATTTCCGACCCTAGCGAATAGTCGATCAACCTGCGATATCGGAAAAGTGATCGAAGGTTTCTCTCTCTCTTTTTGTTGGTGAAGGCCGCTTAGCTACATATTGCAGCTATCGTGAAATCGGGTCCTAAATCCGCCTTTGGTAAACCACGAAAGTGGCGAATAAGCTTACCAAAAAGCCAAAAAACGCTCCCCAAGTCAACAATAGAATAAGGCGTGATAAAAGCATGCCCAATGGCGTCCATAATTTTTGCGGGATGAAACCAGCGTCGGCAATTTGCTCCTCTGAAAAAAGTGGACAACTATCACTATAGACCAAAACCGCTTCGGCGGTGCAAAAAAAGCCTCGCAGACTTTTCGTTTCATCGGGCAATTCATAGACAAGTAGAGAATATGCGGAAAGGTATATTGCACAAAATAAAATTGTATATACTAGGAAAACTTTAATTCTTTTATCGATGAATTTTTTCGAAGAACGCTTGTAAAATTGATATACAAACATAAGCATTACAAGCTGTAGTATCGCTGTTATCTGGACTACAGCCTCTGGCCATGGAGGGATAAGGCCAGATAGAGCCGTAATTAGTACGAGTGCTGCTGTTGCAACAGCAGCACCAACGAGTGCGATAAATTCACCAAAAAAGTCACGAAAATCCTTTAGAGCCAATCTAACTATCTCCTAATAACCACGACATCGCCACGATCACGGATGTAGTCGGAAGCGCGTAGCTTTCGCCTACCAGTTGTTTCGTGACCATCGGGCCAACGCGCCACAAATCGATAGTTTCCAGAATCAACATAAACTTCGGAATCAAAATCAACGCTACCAACACTAGTTTCCATCCAGGGGCAATCTGATCCTCTACTAATATTCCACGGATCAATGGCCTTGGCCTGGCACAGGAGAAAGTCAAACTCATATAATACCCATAACCGAGCACCATCAGGTTCCGAAACGAATTCAACGGTAAATCCCCCATCGCCGCATTCGCCTCCTGCCTTCCCAGACAGCCGGCGATTCGAGCGAGGGCTAGCGCCCAACTCAGCCGCAAGTTTCTGAGCTACCAGATTAAACGAAGCAAGTAATTCGTATGGGTCATCCGTCTGCTGCGACTCTCTTAGACCTGTATCTTCAAATTCTATTAGTGCATCGCGCCATGCCAAAGCCGGATAACCTTCATCTGAAAGAACTTTCTTGGCAAATTCGACTTGGAAGGCAATATAGTAGTAATTAAATACATTTCCGTCGAAGCTGGTATTGAAGTCCAATGAGCAGCCGTGGAGGTAAATTTCGTTCCGACCAGAATTGACTTCATTCTCATACGCCCTCAAGTCGTTCGCGGTTAGAGAGCCGGACGCCATCATCGACTGCACAATCTGTTTAACTTGGAAATATTCGGCGTTGTTCGCGAGTGCAGAGGATGCGCCAAAGCAGAAATGCATCAAAGCAAGCAAAAAGCAAAATTCCGGGGTGAATGGGTTCACTTTTTGATTGGAGCCCGAGTGTCGTTCCTTCGATCTCATGAAAAAATCCATTCTTCTCGCACGATCTCATTTGGGCGTCGTTCCAAACACCTTCTAAATTAATGTGATCGATAGATGTGAGAATTTCAACTAATGTTTGCAAACAATGCAGACAGGTGCTTTGCCAAAAAACTTTTATTCTGGGCTCGGAGTGTTCATGCGGCAAAGCAATATCACGGAGTGAAGCTCCGTCATATGTATGTCCGCTTCCGCAAGTTGGCATGCTCGCTGCGCAGTTTCGATGAGTTCACACTTTCCGCCCTAATTACGTTTGCGACCATATCAGTGGCTGTCCATAGCGTGGCCGTATCGAAAATTGCCAAAGCCAAACGGGAATGGATAGGATTTGCGGCCAGCGTTCTGTTGGTGCTGCGGACGGTAGGGGAGGCATGGAGAAATCGCCATGTCTGCTTCGAATCTACCTATTCTTATACCCTCAGAGCCTGACTCGAAAAGAACTCAATAGGGATCATTTCGAATTTCGGCATAAACAGTTCGAAATTCGAACAGTCGGATATTGGGTGCTCTGGGGTGTTTAGGATTCGAATTTTTCTGTTCGAATCTCGAACGAT
This sequence comes from uncultured Hoeflea sp., assembly GCA_963975635.1. Lineage (GTDB taxonomy): Bacteria > Pseudomonadota > Alphaproteobacteria > Rhizobiales > Rhizobiaceae > Hoeflea. Next base: position 66,387 of record CAXBIE010000008.1, read on the forward strand.
TGCCAAAAACAAAAGGAAAGCGGTCCAGATCTGGCTTGCGGTTTGGTGCGGGCGCAGTCGGCAACGGCGAGCCACGGCCGTAAGACGGGACTTGACGGATCACATCGTTTGACGATCAAAACCCCGTCCATGAAAAGTATGGAAGGGGCTAGGTCAGCGCCAATGAGGTGGCTTTTTGTAGGTCACTTCTAGTTTCTGTCTGAATGGTGGTGACACAAAGGGACTAGGCGAAAGCGGCGGGTCTCATCCAAACCAGAAAAGCAGTCTACGAGGGCATTCTTCAATCAAGCGGTGGCGGCCGATTTTCACTGTGCCGGCTGTTCACAGCATCCTGCATGTGGTCGTATGCAGCCACGACTTCGAAGCCGGCCCTTCCAAGACCAAGCGACATACCTCAGGACCCGAAAAAAGGTTCAATAGTTCGCATGGAAAGCCCTTGAAAAAGGTAATGTTGTGTACGTGATGTGAGGTGAAGTCGGGGTTTGGAAATGCCAGAGGCAATCCAAAACCCCGCGTTTTTGATCTACCCGCTGCGATGAACTTTGGCCAAGAGCTCTTCAAAGCGGAGATATCGGTTTGTTGCCCTCTTCGCTTCTGACTCTTTGCCAGATACATCTCTCAGTGCCGCAGCCTCTTTGAGGCTCTCGAGATGCGCATGAGCGATGGCAAGAACGAGATAATGACGCTCGATGCCGGTCAATTCGAGCGTGATCATGCCTCCTCGTCCACATCAATTCCGCACAAGAAACTCCGGATTTGGCTCATGATGTCGTCAATGCGATCTTTCGGCATCTCCATCCAGAGAAGCTCTTTTCTGATCGTGTCCATGCTCATGACTGCATCGACGACAGCCATCAATCCTCCGTAGTGCTCTGCCCTGTCGGCGGTTGATTCTTCGGCCATTTGGATAACCTTCCTATGTGTTGTTATTGATCCGTTGAGCGTGTGCTCGGTCGATCGTCCTGTTTATTCACATTCTATCACTCGACGTATGAGTGCGTTTTGCGTTGTGCAAAAACGGCCACTGGTTTTCCTTCACTGTAGCCGTCTCAGAAAGCATAGGATTAAAATGTCCAATGTCAAATAGTTGAAATCATTATATAATTTAAGAGTCCGATTTTGAGTTTATGATTTTTAAACTCTCCCCATGACGAGTTCTTGAGTTTCTCAATTCGAGTTCTTGAATTTTCTGACATGAGTTCTATAATTACCCACGGTTGAAATTCGAAAGTGACCGATGGTGATGCGGCACGAGTATAATTCCTACGCCGTCCAAGGTCCGTTACGCTGCCGATGGAAGGCTGATGCGCTGTCGCTTGCATTAGTTGACGCAGTGAATGCCTACTATCAGACGCAGCGGAGAGCCGCGTGCTGTCGATGCGCCGGACAGATCAACGAATTCATGCAATGGTCCTGCGATCTGATTCTTCCATAAAAGGTCTTCTGGCCCCTTCCAGCGCAGACTTGGCGCTTCTTCCAAAGAGAGAGCGTATCGGAGGGCTAATCATCGAGGTCCTCGTTTGCGAGGATAGCGCGGGAATTCGCGCATGCTGCGATCGGTATAAGGGTAGCCGCGGGAAGTTTAGCATAGCGCCGCCGCACGGCGGAAACTGGAACCGACTACTCCCGACGTCGCATTCCGTGTCTTCACTCTTCCGTCTTCAACCGAAAACGCTGTTGCTGGAGTTTTCAGAGCCGTCAGATGCCAGTTGCCAGATCGATAGATGGTGGCATCGGCGGGGACCCCAACTGCTCTGTACGTGTCGGAATCCAGATACTCGGCAATGACTTGCTCGTACAGTTGTCAAATTTCGTGTCGAATGCCGACGCTTGGGCCGACATGGATGTTCTCGGGGCTGACATGGACAGTGTAGCGATTTCGGTGATGTGCGCCTCATCCGACATGACGAGCATCTGGCCCGCTCTCGTATTCCTGTTTACGACTTCGATCTTCTGTTTCAAACACTCAAAAATTCAATCATGGCAAAACCAAATGTTCATGTATAATATCTATTTTAATATATCTAAATAATAAGACTAAACTCTGTATATTAGACAGATATTTTTATGTATATGTAAATTACTAATTGTTCTGATCCAAGCATTGTCTTTCACTATGTAGGCTGAATCAGGAATAAGAATTTGAAAATACCTACTTATTTGCGACAGTCAGCACCGCTCTATCAAACACTGCCCATCTCACTTTATCGAGGTCATCCACTGCCCAATGCGGCACGATGAAAGAATCGTGGACGGGCAGGACCAAAATGCCTTTCTTGATGCACATCTCGGAAAGGATCGAGCGGCACATACTTGCATCAATGTTCTGAAGCCACAGGCCGATCCCCGTGTGAAAATACTGTTGGACTTTCGGGTGCCTGGCCTTGATGTCGTCAATTAACTGCCTTGCCGCTAATTTGCAGCCATCAACGTGATCAAGCAGTGCGCCTTCCGCTGCGCGTAGGTCGCTCGCATTTAGGAGGACATTGAATGCCCGTTTGCAGATTTTCCTTTCCCAGCCAGGAAGGGTGTAGGCATCTCCAACCAATGCTTCGCCAGCGTAGGCGTACAACAGTTTGGGATGCAGCGCAGGGAAGTCTTTCTCTTCAGTCCGATCGCCACCAATGAGAATGCGTTTGCGATCATCTGACGGGCATGATTGCCACCACGGACCATAAAAGCGCCCGCCAGCGGTCCAGCTTAAATTATTGTAGACCCGATAAAGCGACCGCTTGGAAGAATCGACGGTGTGGTCCGTAAAATGGATCAAATCGCCATCGTAAACCGCATTGGGAGAATCCAGCGTGATGTCGGCATTTTCGTACATGCGGTTGATCTTCTGAAGGAACCGTCTTTCCCTGTGGGTTCGCTCGGTATCCTTATAATCCACGAGCACTTTTGCCGTGTTTTTCAGGCGGATCAATTCACCTGGATGCCGACGAACCTTCGACAATTTGATCGACTCAAGCCACGGCGATGGGCGGTAGCTGGATTGTATGCCCGTCGCGAGACTTGGTGGCCGTAGATCGTGGTCGATGAGAATGCCGACGGTGAGAAGGGCATCTACGGCAGTTACGACTGTCGTATAGGAGAAGTCAGTCCCGAAATAACGGAATGCCTGCTGCCACCAACCTTTTCTGCGTGAGTAATGTATCCGCTGGCCGGGGGTTTTCCGTGCCGACAAGATAGCGTCTGCGACGATGACTGCCATCACACGCCTAAGTTTCGGCGACTTGGCAAATGGAAGCTCTATGTATTGGCTGATTTCCGCGACATCGACTTGCCAATGCAAACCGATGTGTCTGTCACTTTCGCTGCGCCCGATCTGGCGACAGTTCTCTTGTGGCAAGTTAGTCCCGAGAGCGGCTGCGATATGTCCAGGCAACGAGTTCATCTCGCGGGTTGGAGTCTTTGATTCCAGATCGATAAAGGCCATAGGATGGGTATCCAAACTGCACGAAACGCCATCCCCGATGGAGGCGTTATAGTAGATGGTCAGAGCAGTCGCAGCATCGGTCAAGCGCCGAAAAAAACCTTCCGCATCCGAAACGATAATCTGAACTTTGTGTGCAGCGCTCATGTTCCGTCGTGGCGAACAAGAGAAGGTGTTCGCCCCGGCAGCTCGGTAAAAATGCGTCCATGCCGGCGGTATGTCACGTTGTTCGGATCATCTGTGACCGGTCCCAAATTTGTGATGGGGTCGCGATATCACGAGATTGATGGACTGATGACTCCCAAATTATGGAGCTCGCTCTGCACGCGGAAAAGTTGAGTTCTTGAATTAGGTACGGTGGAATCTTGAATTACAAAGACCGCCGTTGCTAGCCTAAAATTCAAGACATCATATTGTAATTGCATATTAAAAAACATTCTCCGACACAGTCGGCTGCGCAATCTAGAAAACGCTCCGGTTGAAATTATCTTGTTGACATTTTAACCTCTAATGCGCCTTTTATCGATGGCTAACGTGAGGCTGACGTATGAACAACGACGACGATATCGATGCAGATGAGCTGGTCCGGCGCATTATTGCCGACATAGAGGCCTTCCTGGTCGAGATTGAGCTGCGGGGATCGGATTACGATGCGCGGATGGCCGTGTTGCTGTCGGGCGCAGCGCTCAGGCAGGTAGCCATGGATAAAGCCGTTCGAGTGGAGGACGCAATCTATCTTCCCGAACTCGGCGGCGAGTGGACTGAGAACATGGAGTTCTCGGTGCCTAGTCAGACACATGCAGTCAAGACCCTTCGGAGTGCGATCACGTCAGGCGCGCTCGGAGTCGAAAAGCCCAACTCTAAGAACCATCTTGTAACACGAACAATGCTTCAGGAGTGGCGCGAGTCATGCCAAGAAAAATCAACCCGCCAAGCCTCCACCTCCGTAGCAAACGCTACAACTCCCATGGTAAGCTCACCCATCAAGCGCAATGGCGTATCCATGACAGAGGCGAGAGAATTGACACGGGCTTCGGCGAAAGCGACTTTGAACTCGCTAAAAAGGCGCTGACCGAATACATTGTTGCGCAGCACAACGAGAAACCAGTGCCGACTGGTGGTTCTCCCGAGGCCGTTCTTATCGGTGATCTGATCTCATATTATCTCAAGCGCAAAGCCGGCAAAATCAATGCTCTCAGCAAAGATAATCACCGTGATTTCGTCGCCAGATTCGACCGTCTGATCGATTTTTGGGGCGACAAATATGTCATCGAGATCGATGAAAATACGTGTGGCAAATATCAGAAATTCGGCAAACCTCTAGCTGACACGACACACAGAAAGCACCTGGAATACCTGCGTGCTGTGATTGGGTTCGGTGCAGAGAAGCGTAAAGTTCTGATGAATGGGCTTTCTATTGACTATGATATGCCCTCGAAGTCGAAGCCTCGGCCTGACTGGTATGCACGGTATCAGATTGCACGGCTCGTCCACATGGCATATCGCCGAAAATACAAGAACGGCAATCGTCCAATCGGGCATCTGGCGCGTTTCATTCTCGTTGCGGTCTACACTGGTACACGATCCGATCGTATCCAGAGGGCAAGCTTCATAAAGGAGGCTGGTCGTCCGTGGATCGATCTGGAAAACGGCATCTTCTACCGCTCGTGGTCAGGCGAAAATGTCGCCGACAATAAGCCAGCTGATCCTGTCCGCATCCCTGAAGGTCTGCTTTCTCATATGCGGCGCTGGCATCGCAACGGCGCTCGTTACCTCATCGAAGTTAATGGCAAGCCCACTGGCACCTGCAGGTCAGCATTCCGCCGCCTTGTGATCGAGGTGCTCGGCAAAGAAGAAGCAGTAGGATATAACCGCCACACCCTGCGTCACACGTGCGCGACATGGCTTATGAAAGCACGCCATCCGAAAGACGACATTGCTCGATATCTCTCTTGCACAACCGAAATTATCGAGAAAGTCTATGGGCATTTCCATCCTGATTGGATGAAGTCAACGACTGAAGCTTTCGGCTCACATCGGCAGAAGCGTGTTTCTGATCTTCAGCGTAAAAAGATACGGCATGAGGAATCCATGAGTGAGAGGGCGGAGGATGCCGCATGAAAATCACCGCCCCCAGTTGCCCCTCTTTCAACGGGAATAGGCGGGAATCAACGGGCATCAACGGCACTAAACAGGGGAGATATATCCAATTAAATCAATGGTTTAAGCCGTAATACGTTCGTTCGGGACGACGGGGTCGGAGGTTCGAATCCTCTCACTCCGACCAGTCTTTTTTCAAAGCAGTGAAAGACATCACACGTGCCACAGCGCGGCGCATAATGTCGTGCGCGCAAAAGCCGATGTAAGCTGTTGCAATACCGGTGACAATCCAGAGTGGATTGGAACGCGCCAGTCTGGAATGGTGCTTTTCATGGCTGCGCTGGTGTGGGCTCCGAAGCATGCTCGAGCAGGAAGTCGATGAAGGCGCGCACGCGCGGCAGATGTTGCCGTCCGGGCGGCATCAGCGCGGTGATCGGCACCGCCTCGGAGACATGGCAGTCGACCAGTAACGGTTTAAGCAATCCGTCGCGAATGGCATCCTCGACCACAAAGCTCGCCAGCCGCACAATGCCAAATCCCGACAGCGCCATTTCCGCCAGGATGTCGGCATTGTCGCAAGTCACCGCCGGTTTGACCGCAACCGGTGTCACCTTGCCATCAATCTTCAGCGGCCATTCCGACAGGCGGGCAAAGCCGGCGATTGTCAGGCAGGTGTGGCCGGCAAGATCGGCAGCCGTCTTCGGTTCTCCATGGCTGGCAAGATAGGCGGGGCTTGCGGCAATCACCCGCGTGGACTGGCCGAGCCGGCGGGCGATCAGGCTTGAATTGTCCAGCTCTCCAGTCCGGATCGCCACGTCCACTTGCTCGCCGATCACATCAACCCGCCGGTCGGCCACCGAGACGATGAGATCGATCTCCGGATAGAGCGCCCGGAACTTCGGCAGCACCGGCGCCAGGCGGTGCTTGGCATAGGCGGTCCCCATATTGACCCGGATTGTCCCCTTTGGCTTGCCGCGGGCCGCCATCACCTCGGCTTCGGTTGCCTCAATGGCGGCAAGAATCTCACGGCCCCGCTCCAGCAGGGTCTCGCCCTCCGCGGTCATCATCAGCCGCCGGGTGGTGCGTTGCAGAAGCTTGACGCCCAACCGGTCCTCCAGGCGTGTCACGGCCTTGGAAACGCCTGACGGAGTCAACCCGGTTTCCTCGGCTGCCGCGGCGAATCCGCCACGCTCCACCACCCGTACGAAAATGCCGATCTCGTCAGATGCTGCGGTCTTATTCATGACTGAAAGTCCGGAGTGATTGTCAAAAATGAGTAATTATCATCTTTGTTATCAGGAATACAACTCTCCCCAACACCAATGAAACCAGTTGAAGGAGAAAGTCATGTCGGACCCCAGAAATCAGGCCCCCCACCTGGCCACACCGGCAGAAGAACAGATGCCGGATTTTCATTCCTACAGGGAGCGCGCCCATCACGAGCGCACCAGGGCCATCAACATGGCGATGTCGATGCTGTGGAGCCGCATGACGCGCCGCCGGTCCCGCCAGAGCCGGGATGCAGGGTTCTGGACCGCCTGAACCAGGCGCGCGTCCGGGCTTCCGCGCGCGCCCAACCGATGACAGTTCCCACGATAGCCAGGCAGGGAGATGACCATGCCACTCGTCAAGTTCAACGTGCCCCGATCATTGCCGGGAGACCGCCTCGATGGATTGCGCAATGCCGTTCATGAGGCGCTGGTAACCACCGCAAACGTCCCGCAGGACGATCTGTTTCACGTCGTCCACCGGCTTGAGGCAAGAGACTTCATCTCCGATCCGGTCTTTCCCGGCATGGCGCGAAGTGCCGATGCTGTTGTCATTGAAATCACCTTTCGAATGGGCCGGACGGAAGGGCAGAAGCAGGCGCTCTATCGCGAGATTGTCCGGCTTGCGCGGGTAAATTCGGCAATGCGGCCTGATGACATCATGGTTGTGTTGACTGAAAACACGTCTCTGGACTGGAGCTTTGGCGGTGGCGTCGCGCACTACGCGCTGGACGCGCTTACAGTTTGAACCGTTAGCGCGGGGGCGGGCATCGGCCGCCCGGTCCCGCCGGCTGAAGGCCGGACGGGAGCAGGCCATGCATGCGACGTGAAAACGCAACAGCATCAAATCTGCGTGGCGCAGTTGCTCGGGATGGATTAGAGGTAACTCGGTGTTTGGAGGCTTGGTCGTCCGGCCGCCCCGGTCTCTGACCGGTTTCGCCCCATTCGTTTGCGCTCAAGGCCTGTCCCCGATGTCAAAGCCGAAAACAGCGGCGACCCGTTATTACCTGCTGACCTTTCTGCCGGCTGCGGTGACGGTTACCTATTTGCCGATCTGGCTCAATGAGCAGGGCGTCACCGACGCGCAGATCGGGCTTATCAACACGCTGCCCATGGCCGGAATCCTGCTGTTCAGCGTGTTTGTCGGACGCCTCGCCGACCGCGCCTCGGACTGGAAACAGGCAATCATGCTCGGCACCGGCCTTGCTGCATTCTGCTCGCTGCTGCTCGGCTTTGCCGAAGTTTTTTGGATGATCCTGCTGGTCTGGACCATGGTCACTCTGCCCGCGGGCCTGGTCGGCCCGGTGGCTGATGCGGCGACCATGCGGCTGTCGTTGCGGCTCGGCTTTTCGTTCGGGGTGACCAGGGCCTGGGGCACGGTGGGATTCCTTTCCATGTGTTTTGCCACCGGCTATCTGATCCTGTGGTTTGGCGCAGCCTCCTTTGTCTGGCTGTTCGCCGCGACCTGCCTCGCCCGTTTCCTGGCGGCCGTCGCACTGCCGCGGCTGCGCGATGTGGATCAGCCGCGCAGCAAGCCGGAAGGAACGTTCCTGTCGCGCGAGGTGATTGCCGCGTTCCGGCCCTGGGTGCTGCTGCCGGTGGTCGCCGGCGCTATCCTGTTTGCCAATCACATGGTCATGAACGCGTTTTCGTCGCTGGTATGGAAACAGCAGGGCCTCTCCGAATCCACCATTGGCCTGTTGATTGCGCTGGGCGCGGCTGCCGAAGCTGCCACCATGTTCGCTTGGAAACGCATCAATATCCGGTATCCCGCCAGGGTACTCATCCTGATGGCAGGCGTTGTCTCGATCCTCAGATGGACCGGAATGACCCTGTCTCCGCCACTCTGGGTTATCGTGCTGATGCAGCTCGGCCAGGCGGTCACCTTCACCTTTTCCTATCTCGGCTGTCTCTATTTTATCGCCAAGCGCACCAGCGAGGACATTTCGGCCGAGGCGCAAAGCCTGTTCGGCGTCATGATGCAGGGATTTTCGATCCTTGTTGTTGCAAGTTTCGGCATCGCCTTCGGGGTGATGGGCGTCAACGCCTTCTGGATCTGTGTCGGCCTTTCGGCTGTCGCGATCGCAATGGTTCAGGTTTCACTCAAGATCCGCGGGCCCGATCCGTCCGATTGACCAAAGGCCGAGCCATTCAAAACGTCAGATCCGGATACCGCTCGGCATAAATCCGGAACCAGGGGGTAAAGCTCTCGGGATCTTGCGCGATCTCGGCATGAAGCTGATCCCGCGTCACCCAGCGCGTCTCTTCGACCTCCAGCGGGTCCGGCACAATCCTCAGCGTCGCCCGGTCCGCTGTACCCGTGTACATCGTGACTTTTTCATGTTCGTGCAGGCCGTTACCGACATCGGCGGAATATTCTACAACCCGCCGTGGCAGCACGGGGACAGAAAACCCCAGTTCTTCGTTCAAGCGCCGGTGCGCGCATTGTTCCAGCGGCTCCTCCCAGTGCGGGTGCGTGCAGCAGGTGTTGGCCCACATGCCGCCGCAATGGTATTTTGAGCTGGCCCGTTTCTGGATCAGCATATGATCATCGTCGAAGATGAAAATCGACACGGCCAGGTGAAACAGGCCGTCGGTGTGCACCTTCAGCTTTTCCATCGGGTACAGGGATCCGTCTCCAGCGATGGCGGGGATGATGATAGGCCCTGCATTCATGAAAATTTCCGTCTTTCCTGCAAACTGGTCTGCCGCTTCGTCTTTGTAAGTGCATCACCCTTACGTCACCAGACCGCAATGCCAACTCAGCCGGCCATGCGGCGGAACCTGTGTTGCCGCTCCTGCTATCCGCTCTATCTATGTCAGCTCCGGCAAGAGGTCCATGACACAGGGATGAAGATGTGAGCTTTGATGCGCTGGTGAAGATCTTTGTCAAAGGGTCGGGCGCCGTAAAATATTGGCTTTCAAGTTTTCCAGACCTGTCTAAATGGTAAGGTGTTTTCTGCAGGCAGGGCGCTATGTTGCCTTTATGAAATAGTCAATTCGCAGCTGAAGCCTCCGGTGGGCCGAGCCGGTTTACAGGTCTGGATTGCACGGCGCGCTGGTTATGGTTTTCGCAGTACATGATTGAGAGACACGGATTTGAAACTCTGGAAGCAAACATTGTTATCGCTGGCCCTGGTTGCCATCGCATTCGTGACCTGGTCATGGGCTTATCCCGGCGCGCATGATCTTCTTGCCCGCAACGGGCTTGAGCGGATATCGCTCTTTGCACCCGCAGCTGATGCGGACAAGAGCAATGCAGCAGCCGGACGACAAGCCGGCGCCCAGGGCGGACGCAGGGGAGCGCGCGAGGCGATTGTTGTGGTCGCTCCGGTCACTGAGGGAACTGTCAACGACAAGCTCACGGCCATCGGAACCGGTCAGGCCGTGCAGTCTGTCTCGGTCAGAACGCTGGTCTCCGGGCAGATTGCGGATATCCCGGTGCGCCCCGGCGGCAAGGTCAACCGCGGCGACGTGCTGATCCGGCTTGACGCCGCCCAGGAAGAACTCGCCGTCGAACGCGCCAGGCTTGCCGTCAGTGACGCGACAGCCAAGACCACCCGACTGCAAAGCCTCGTCGCGAGCAATGCCGTTTCCAGCGTTGAAGCCGATCAGGCGCAGAATGCGCTCGATGCGGCGAAGGTGGCGCTCAAGGAGGCCGAACTCAATCTGGCACGCAGAACGGTAACCGCTCCGATCAGCGGATCGCTCGGGATCCTGGCCGTCAACGCCGGCGACTACGTGACCAGCCAGAGCGAGATCGCCAGCATCGATGACCGCAGTCAGATCCTGATCGAGTTTTTCGTGCCCGAGCGCTTCGCCTCCGGCATGGAAATCGGCAAGACTGTCACGGCGATAGCCAGTTCGCGGCCCGGTGAACGCTTCATGGGCGAGATTTCAGCTGTCGACAACAGGGTGGACGAAGCCAGCAGGACCCTGCGTGTCCGCGCCCGCATCGCCAATGCTGACGACACATTGCGCGCCGGCATGTCATTCGAGGTCACCATAGGATTTGAGGGGGAGCGCTGGCCTGCCGTCGATCCTCTGGCAATTCAGTGGGATTCCATTGGCGCCTATGTCTGGCAGATTGCGGACAGCACGGCCCGGCGTGTTGATGTCGCCATCATTCAGCGCAATTCGGATTCAGTGCTTGTCAAAGCGGAACTGGCAACCGGCGATGAGGTCGTTACCGAAGGCGTGCAAAGCGTCAGGCCCGGCGCCGCTGTGAATGTCATTTCCGGCAGCCAGCAGTCTGACGGCAAGCAAGGCCAGGCGGCCTCGCCGGAGCCTACAGCTCAGCGCTCAACCACGCAAAAAGCGGGCGGTAACGGCGCATGAGCGGCGAGCACAAAGACGTCGAGACCGAAACCACGGCCGGCAATGAGGCGGAAACCGGCGGCGGAACTGCGCTGATGGTGCGCCGGCCCGTGCTGGCGACCGTTATCAGCCTGCTCATCGTTGTGGCCGGCCTTGCCGGTCTTTATGGCGCGGAAATCCGGGAACTGCCGGATGTCGACCGTCCGGTGATCACCGTGACCACCGGCTTCAGCGGCGCATCGCCGGAAACGGTTGACCGTGAACTGACTGCCGTCGTCGAAGGGGCCGTGGCACGGGTCGCAGGCGTTGCTTCCATGTCGTCGACATCCACGCTCGGCCGCAGCCGCGTGACGGTCGAGTTCTCCGACAGCACCGATCTCAATGTTGCAGCCTCTGACACGCGGGATGCGCTTGGCCGGGTCACCAACAACATGCCCGACGGTGCCGATGATCCGCGCATCGTCAAGGCCGACGCCAATTCCGATCCGGTGATGCGTCTGGCCGTGACCTCCGACCGCTACAATGTCCAGGACATGACCATTCTGGTCGAGGATCTGGTGGTCGACCGCCTTGCCGCCGTGCCCGGCGTCGCCGATGTGAATGTCTATGGCGACCGCGAGAAGATCTTTCGGGTCGACGTCGACCAAAGCCGTCTTGCCGCCTTCGGGCTGACCCTGGCAGACCTGCGCAGTGCGCTCAGCAATGTCGCACTCGATGTCCCCGCCGGCTCATTGACAGCGCAGACCTCCGACATTGTGGTGCGCGCCACCGCCGATGTGACAACGCCGGAAGGCTTTGAAAATCTCTACATCAATGACCGGGTCCGGTTCCGTGATGTTGCCAATGTCACGCTTGGCGCCGATCCGGGCGATTCGGTGCTGCGCGCCAATGGCCGCACCGGCATCGGCATGGGTATCATCCGTCAGTCGGCATCCAACACGCTTGAAATTTCGCAAGGTGTCCGCGCCGCCACCGAGGCTGTTCAGGCCATTCTGCCCGAGGGCGTCGACATCCGGGTGACCAGCGATGATGCAACATTTATCAGCGGTGCGATCGACGAAGTCCGGTCGACGCTGATCCTCGCCGTGCTGATCGTTATCGGCATCATCTTCCTGTTCCTGCGGGACTGGCGGGCCACCATCATTCCGGCTGTCACCTTGCCGGTGTCGCTGATCGGAGCCTTCGCGGCGATCTGGCTTGCCGGGTTCTCGGTCAATATCCTGACGCTGCTCGCGCTGGTGCTCGCCACCGGAATGGTGGTGGACGATGCGATCGTGGTGCTCGAAAACATCGTCCGCAAGCGCAACGAGGGCATGGGCGTTCGCGCCGCCGCGGTGATCGGCACACGCGAGGTGTTCTTTGCCGTCATCACCACCACCGCGACGCTGGCCGCGGTCTTCATCCCGATCTCCTTCCTGCCGGGGCAGGCGGGGGGCCTGTTTACCGAATTCGGCTTTGTGCTGGCTTTCACCGTGATGATCTCCAGCGTCGTCGCCCTGACGCTGTGCCCGATGCTGGCGTCCCGGCTGATCAAGCGCCGGGATATGTCCAAAGCGTCCGTCAAACAGAGCGGATTTGTCAGGTTCGGCACCTCCCTGTCCGGCCACTACGCAAAATGGTTGCATCGGGCGCTGGATGCGCCGCTGGTGGTGATCGTGATTGCGCTTCTGGCTGCCGGGTCGGCACTGGCTCTGCTGCCCACCATCCCGCAGGAACTCACCCCGCCGGAAGACCGCGCGGTTGCGCTGGTGCGGATTTCCGCGCCGCAGGGTGTCAGTCTGGATTTCACCCGCTCGCGCATGACCGAAATCGAGCGGCTTGTGATGCCGCTTCGCGACAGCGGCGATGTCCGCAACATCTTCGCCATCGCCGGGACCGGAGGCTCGTCCAACAACGGCTTCATGGTGCTGACGCTTGCGCCATGGGGCGAACGCGAGCGCTCGCAGGCCGATATCGTCGCCGAGCTCAACCGCGCCATCGGCATGGTTCCGGGCCTGCGCGCATTCGCCATTCAGCCCAACAGTCTGGGCATAAGAGGAGCCGGCAACGGACTTCAATTCGCCTTTGTCGGCAACAATTACGGCGAACTGGCCGAGGTTGGCCGGCAGATGGTCGAGAAGCTCGAGCAAGACCCGCGCTTCCGCCAAATCCGGCTCTCCTATGAAACCACCCAGCCGCAGATTTCCGTGCAGATCGATCGTGCCCGCGCCTCCGATCTCGGCGTCAAGATCGACGGGCTGGCCGAAGCCCTGCAGGCCTTGCTGGACGGCAGGGAAGTGGCGCAGGTCTTCATTGAAGATCGCGCCTATCCGGTCAAGCTGCTGTCGACCAACAATCCGATCAACGATCCGACGGATCTGGAGTCGATCTATCTGAAGGCCGGTGATGGCCGCATCATCCCGATGTCGACCATTGCCACCCTGACCGAGAAGGCGGTGGCGCCCGACCTGCGCCGCGAGGGCCAGATGCGCTCGGTGTCGATCACGGCCGGCCTGACCCCGGCTTTCGCATTGGGCGATGCCTGGTCCGAAGCCGTCACCATGGCCGAGCCGCTGATGCCGCCGGGTGTGCGCATCATGCCGCTCGCCGAAGCCGCCACGCTGGATCAGTCCTCCAATGATATGCTGATCACCTTCGGCATCGCCATCATTGTCGTTCTGCTGGTGCTTTCGGCGCAGTTTGAAAGCTTCGTCAGCGCGTTCATCATCATCTCGACGGTGCCGCTTGGCCTGGCTTGCGCGGTCTTCGCCATGGCCATGACCGGCGGCTCGCTCAACGTCTACAGCCAGATCGGCCTGGTGCTGCTTGTCGGCGTCATGGCCAAGAACGGCATCCTGATTGTCGAATTTGCCAACCAGCTGCGAAATCAGGGCATGGATATCCGCGCGGCAATTGAAGAAGCCTCCAACATCCGCCTCCGCCCGGTGATGATGACCATGATTTCCACCGTGCTCGGCTCGGTGCCCTTGCTGCTGGCTTTTGGTGCAGGCGCCGAGGCCCGCATCGCGCTTGGCTGGGTGATTGTCGGCGGGCTTGGACTGGCGATGATCGCCACGCTGTTCCTGACCCCGGTCGCCTATCTTCTGCTCGCGCGCTTCGCCACACCGTCAGTCGAGGAAGAGCGCCGGCTGGACATCGAACTGCGCGAAGCGGGTGATATGGCCAATCGCAAGGCGCCTCAGCCGGAGCTTTCGCCGGGGGAATAGGCGCCTGCCGCATCCCGGTTCAATGGTCCGGCCGTATCAGCCGCCAAGCCGTTGCTTGAAATCCTTGAGCAGCCAGCGGCCCGCGGGACCCGGCACGCGATCGCGGAGGTGGGCCGCGTGGATTGTCAGCGGCGTGTCCGGACCCCGTGCGTCATCATCCAGGTCAAGCCGCACCAACCGGCCAGCCTCGATGTGGCCGGCGACAAGATGCCGGGGCATCCTGCACCATCCAAAGCCCGCCAACAGGAAATCCATCCTCCGCGCAAGATCCACGAAGCGCCACTGTGCCGCGCCCATCAGACCATAGCCGGGGCCGCCCCGGTCCATCGCATCGGACAAAACCAGCTGGACGTGGTGTTCGAGATCGGCCCGTCCCAGCGGGTGCGTGGAGCTGGCCAATGGATGGTTTTTCGCCGCCACGGGGATCATGTCGACATGGATCAGCGGCGTCGCGCTGACATCGTCGGGCACTGTCGGCAGAAGCAGGCAGATTGCCAGCGCCACATCACCGCTGCGCAAGAGGCGAAGCGCGCCGCCCAGGCCTTCTGTGGAAAAGCTGATCGGCAGGTGCGGCCAGATTTCGTGCAGGGCGCGCAGGCTCTCGATCAGCGGGCCGGAAGGAACCAGGGGGTCGATCGCCAGCGCCAGTTCAGGCTCCAGTCCTTGACGCGTACCCGAAGCCACAGTCTCGAAACGCGCAGCGCTGGACAGAACCGTTCGCGCCTGGGCGACCAGGACACGACCCGTTTCGGTAAGGACCGGCCGATGCCCGCTGCGATCGAAAAGCGTGACACCCTGGACCGCCTCCAGGGTGGCGATCGTTTGGCTGATCGCCGACTGGACGCGCATGAGCTGTCGTCCGGCCGCGGAAAAGCTTCCTGTATCGGCAATGGCGACGAGGACGCGCAACTGGTCGAGACTGAGGCTGCCAATCATGATGTATCATCCAAACCGATAGATTGTATCTATTTTATATCACTTATGAAGCTAAACGCCAGAGTCTATTACTGGGGTCGATGTTCAACGTCAGGACATGGCTGGCCGGCCGCCGGCTTCCGCTATGTCCGGCAACCCGTTTCATTGGAGACCCATGATGTCCAGACTCTTGCTCGTTCAGACCAGCCCACGCGGTACAACTTCCGTATCGCGCAGTATCACCGACCGCCTCGTGTCCGAATGGCAGACCGCGAACCCGCGCGGCCAGATTGTCGTAAGGGACCTGGCCGAGAGCGCGCTGCCCAATGTTACCGCACCGTGGCTTGCTGCCTATTTCACCCCGCCCGAGGCACACACTGCCGACATGAAGGCGCAGCTGGCGCTCTCCGATGCGCTGGTGCAGGAGCTTCTCGACGCCGATGAATTGCTCATCTCTACACCCGTCTACAACTACAATATTCCGGCAAGCCTGAAGGCCTGGGTGGACCATATCGTGCGCAAGGGGCTCACGCTCGGATTTGACGGAAGCGGCCTTGTCAAAGGCAAGAAGGCCACCGTCGTGATCGCCTCCGGCGGGGTCTATGGTGAGGGCTCGCCGATTGCGGATCGCAACATCGCGCCGCAATACATGCGGCTCATTCTGAACGTGATCGGGATTACGGATGTGTCGATCCTCCATGGCGAAGGCGCCAAATCCGTGGATATGGGGGAGGCGACAATGGAGGAATTCGTTGAACGCCATGCCGGCCCGCTGAAACAGGTCTCTGCTGCCTGAACAGGGCTTCGATCTGCGCAACAGGTCCGGGTGCGCATCCTGGCAGCGCTTGCTGCTGAAAATCAACGGCAAGCATCAGGTGCGCGAACCGTCGGGGCGCAGCAGAGACGCGCATCGCATGTCATGGTGACATGCGATGCGCTGGTCCAGTCGATCCGTCAGCTCTTCCAGAATCCCGCCGTCAGCTTCGTCCCTGCCTTCATGACGAGCAGCAGAACCAGTCCGACAGCAAGACCGAAAATGCCGCTGATCAGGGCTTCCGTCGCCCAGCCAAGGAAGCCTGAGGCAAAAGCAACCGCTTCGCGAACCGCAGCCGACGAATCTTCCACCAGATGGCCCATGAATGACAGGCCGAAGCCTTCCAGGCCGTGGATGATGATGGAGCCGCCAACCCAGAGCATGGCAGCGGTGCCGATGCCGGCAACGGTATCCATGAAGGTGGGCATGCCGCGCACGATGGCGCGGCCAAGGCTGCGCGTCGCCTCGAAATAGGCGCCTTGTGCCATCTTCAAACCAACGTCATCGGCTTTGACGAGCACGGCGACGCTGCCATAGACAAGTGCGGTGATCCCGACTGCCACGAGTGCCAGCACCAGCGCTTCCATCCACACCGTGCTGGACTCGATCGAGGACAGCGCAATCGTCATGATTTCGGCCGACAGGATGAAGTCGGTCTTGATTGCTCCGCCGACCCGCTGTTTTTCCAGGTGGGCATGATCTATGGGATTCTCGGTATCAACGGGGATCGGTTCGGGATGAAACAAATGCCAGATTTTCTCCGCACCTTCAAAACACAGATAGCCGCCGCCGATCATCAGCAGTGGTGACAACAGCCACGGCGCAAAGATGTTGAGTAGCATCGCGATCGGCAACAGGATGACGAGCTTGTTGAACAGCGAGCCGCGGGCAATCTGCCAGACGATGGGCAATTCCCGCGCCGCCGGGAGACCGGTCACGTATTTCGGCGTGACTGCTGTGTCGTCGATCAGGATGCCGGCTGTCTTGACCCCGACCTTGGCGGCCTGCGCCGAGATGTCGTCCAGTTGCGCTGCTGCCAGCTTGGTCAGCGCGGCAACGTCATCGAGAAGGGCAAGCAGTCCGCTCATGCTGTCAAATCCTATCCATGCTTGGTGAGACGCGATTGTCACGGGTCTCTGCGATGCCAACCGGTTAACCGATGCCGGTGTATCCGGCAACTCTGGTGGGTACCTAGGTCAGGAAACTTGCGAAATCCACAATGGTTCCGCAAGTTCTACTTGTCATCGCTGGCATGGGTCCTGCAGCAGGCAGGAGGGCGTCAGCCTTTCTGAAGGCAGTCGCGCATCGAGGTGGCAAGGTTGCGGATCAGATCGAAATACAGCT
>CAXBIE010000009.1:0-75402 GCA_963975635.1 uncultured Hoeflea sp.
ATCTCGACCACCTTGTGGCCTTTGTAGAGCATGACGCCATGCTCGATATACCAGCCATCGCCATGAATGATGATGTCCTCGAAGCTTTTCTCGCCCGATAGCACCGGTGACAGCATGATGCGGTCGTAATTGACGCGCGGTTCGGCATTGAAGATGGTGACGTCATAGGCATCGGGTGCATTCTCGAACAGATGCTCGAGCATCCGTCCCGGCGCCATGCCATTGCCGATTACGACAAGCTTTTGTTTCTCAGTCATGAGCTTACTCCGCTGCAGTCAGACTGGAGTTCACGCCTTTTTGGCGGGCAACCCGTTCTGACCGTTTTTGAGAAATGGATTTCAGCTGTGCCTCGGACGGATTGGCGCCGCCCTCATAGGCTTCGAGGAACTCAAGCAGTTCTTCGCGGTAGGCGTAATAATCAGGGTGATTGAGCAGCGCCTTGCGAGAGCGCGGACGTTCCAGATCGACCTCCATGACATTGCCGATCCGGGCATTGGGCCCGTTCGACATCATCACCACCCGGTCAGCCAAAAGGATGGCCTCATCGACATCATGGGTGACGCAGATGGCAGTAACCTGCGTGCGCTTCCAGACATCCATAAGCACGTCCTGCAGCTCCCACCGGGTCAGGCTGTCGAGCATGCCGAAGGGCTCATCGAGCAGCAGCAGCTTCGGTGACAATGCGAATGCGCGTGCGATGCCGACCCGCTGTTTCATGCCGTTGGACAGATCGGATGCCGGCCGGTGCATGGACTCGAGCAGGCCGACGCGCTGCAGATAGTATTCCGCCACATCATTGCGTTCGGCCTTGGTCGCATTCGGATAGACCCGGTCAACACCCAGTGCGACATTCTCATATGCCGTCAGCCACGGCATCAGCGACGGGGCCTGAAACACCACTGCCCGGTCCGGACCAGCCTCGGTGATGTGTTTGCCATCCAGGATGATGGCGCCTTCGGTGATCGGATTGAGGCCCGCCACCATCGACAGCACCGTGGACTTGCCGCAGCCTGAATGGCCGATCAGCGTGGTGAACTCGCCCTTCTTCATCTTCATCTCGAAACCGTCGACAACGGTCAGCGGACCCTTCGGCGTCGGGTAGACCTTCTTGAGCTGGCTGAATTCGAGATAGTTGTCGTCCTTCAACGCTGTTGACGCTTCGACATAGGCCTTGGGGAGCTTTTGCTTGCCCAGCGAGATCGGCACAATGTTCGGCAGGCGGATATCGCGCTCATCCTCGGAGCCGCGCTCAGCGCCGACCTCCATCAGGTAGCTGGTGATCTCGCCGCGCAGACGGATGAAATCCTCGTCGGAATTCATCTCCGCCCGGTCGCGCGGCCGGTTTATTCCAACACGGAAATCCGGTCCAAGCGTCGCGTTCGGACCCGGCTTCAGCGGAATGATGCGGTCAGCCAGAAGGATGGCTTCATCCACGTCATTGGTGATAAGAATGATGGTCTTCTTCTCTTTCTGGCAGATATCGGCGAATTCGTCCTGCAGCTTGGCGCGGGTCAAGGCGTCAAGTGCGGATAGCGGCTCGTCGAGCAAGAGCACCTCGGGCTGCATGGCAAGCGCCCGCGCCACCGCAACCCGCTGACGCATGCCGCCGGACAGCTCCGACGGTTTGCGGTCACGCGCATGAGCCAGACCGACCATGCCGATATATTTATCGACGATCACCGCCCGCTCGGCGCGGGACTTTTTCTTGAAGACGCTGTCGACCGCGAGGCTGACATTGCCGGCCACCGTCATCCACGGCATCAGCGAATAGGACTGGAACACCACACCACGCTCCGGCCCGGGACCGTCGATTTCGGTGCCCTTGAAGATCACCCCGCCCTCGTCCGGCTCGATCAGCCCGGCAAGCAGCGAGATCAGCGTCGTCTTGCCCGAGCCCGAGAACCCGACGATGGCGATGAACTCGCCCTCGGCGACCTTCAGGCTGATGTTGCTGAGCACTTCGGTCCGGCCAGCGCCTTCGCCGTAGGATTTGGACAGACCGGAAATTTCGAGAATAGTCATCCCATCCCCCTAGCGATTGGCCGAAAAGGTGAAGGCGCGCTGCAGGGCAAACATCAACCGGTCGAGCATGAAGCCGATGATGCCGATGGTCAGCACAGCAACCATGATCTTGGCGAGCGACTGCGATGAGCCGTTCTGGAATTCATCCCAGACGAATTTTCCAAGACCCGGATTCTGCGCCAGCATTTCGGCCGCGATCAGCACCATCCAGCCCACACCGAGCGACAGCCGCAATCCGGTGAAGATCAGCGGCAGCGAGGACGGCAGCACCACCTGGGTGATGGTGCGCGATGTGGGCAGCTGCAGAACCCGGCCGACATTCATCAGATCCTTGTCGACCGACGCCACACCCAGCGCGGTGTTGATAAGCGTCGGCCACAACGAGCAGAGCGTTACCGTGACCGCCGAGATCAGCAATGATTTCGGCATCCAGTCATAGGGATTGGCGTAGGTCGCCGAGATGATCATGGTGACGATCGGCAGCCAGGCCAAAGGCGACACCGGCTTGAAGATCTGGATCAGCGGATTGATGGCGCCATTGAAGGATTTTGACAATCCCGAGCCAATACCGAGTGGAACGGCGATCAGCGTACCGATGCCAAACCCCAGGCCCACGGTGAACAGCGATGTGATGATCTGGTCGAGATAGGTCGGCTTGCCGGTATAGGTGCGGAATTTCGGCTCCTTGCCCGCGGCAACAAGCTTTTCGTTACGCTGGTCCTGACGATCGTAGAAAGCAGCAGCCTTTTCACGTTCGCGAACGTGATCGCCCCACAGATTGCCCGCCTGCTCCCAGACTTCAACCGGCCCGGGAACCGCGCCGAGTGATGTCTGCACTTTTGGCGCCAGAACGCCCCAGGCAACAAGAAAAGCCAAAATGCCCAACAACGGAATAATCAGCACGCGTTTGAGTTCACCCAGTTGCGCGCGCGGGCTGTCGCCGGCAATCATGCGCAGGATCGGCACAAGCCAGGAAAACCCCAGCGCATCCAGCCAGCCGCTGGCCTTGGTGATGGCGGAGAAAACTTTCTCCCGACCGGTCAGGTCGATTGGTGCGGTATCGGTGGCATTTGCCATCGTCGAGATCCTTTGAACAGAAGAATTTGAGAAGCGGGGCGTCAGCGGTGAGCGCCCCGCCAGGCTCACGAAGCCTCAGCCGCCCGCGACTTCGTCGCCTTTGAGGCCGATGGTCAGGCTGTCGAGGTAAGCGTTGGGTGCCTTGCCGTCATAAGCGATGCCGTCGATGATATCCGCCGCAGGCGTTGGTGCGCGGTAGCCGTCGGTTTCCCAGGGGAAGTCGGCCTCATCGGCATAGCCTTCATCAACCAGCATTCTGGCGGCCTTCAGATAGATGTCAGGCAGGTAAACTGACTTGGCGGTTTCATCGAACCACGCATCAGGCTTGGCTTCGGAGATCTGGCCCCAGCGGCGCATCTGCGAAAGATACCAGACCGCATCCGAATAGTAGGGATAGGTGGCATAGTGCCGGTAGAACACGTTGAAGTCCGGCACGTCGCGCTTGTCGCCTTTTTCATATTCAAAGGTGCCGGTCATCGAGTTGGCAATGACTTCGGCATCGGCGCCGACATATTCGGAGCGCGCCAGGATCTCGACTGCTTCCGCCCGGTTGGCGTTGTCGTTCTCATCGAGCCATTTCGCTGCGCGGATCAGTGCCTTGGTCAGCGCCAGCGTGGTGTTGGGGTTTTCTTCGGTGAATTCCTTGCTCAGGCCGAAGACCTTTTCCGGATTGTTCTTCCAGATCTCGTAGTCGGTGATTACCGGCACGCCGATCCCCTTGAACACCGCCGCCTGGTTCCAGGGCTCGCCAACGCAGTAACCATCGATCGTGCCAGCTTCCAGCGTTGCCGGCATCTGCGGCGGCGGCGTGACCGAGAGAAGTGCGTCGGCACCGATCTGACCGGAAACATCGGACGGCGAATAGAAGCCGGGGTGGATGCCGCCGGACGCGAGCCAGTAACGCAGCTCGTAGTTATGGGTGGAGACCGGGAACACCATGCCCATGTTGAACGGACGGCCCTCGGCCTTGAACTTGTCGACAACCTTTTTCAGCACATCCGCCTTGATCGGATGCACAGGCTTGCCATCCGGACCGTTTTCCAGATGCGGTTTCATCAGTTCCCACACCTCATTGGAAACCGTGATGCCATTGCCGTTCAGATCCATCGAGAACGGAGTGACAATGTGGGCCTTGGTACCGAAACCGATGGTCGCGGCCAGCGGCTGACCGGCTAGCATATGGGCGCCGTCCAGCTCACCGGTGATGACACGGTCGAGCAGAACCTTCCAGTTCGCCTGCGGTTCCAGCGTAACAAACAGGCCCTCGTCCTCGAAGTAACCCTTCTCATAGGCGATCGCCAAGGGCGCCATGTCGGTCAGTTTGATGAAGCCGAATTTCAATTCATCCTTCTCGACGTCAAGCATATCGGCAAAGGCGGGCGTCAACATCGTGGCGGATGCAAGAGCCAATGCGCTGACTGCAAGAGCGGTACGCCGTGTGAATGTCTTGGTCATTCCCTGTCTCCTTCTGCGGTTCTGTGACCGCAACAAAAAAAGCCGCCAAATCGAAAGTTCCGCGGGAGGATGCGGGTAACTTCGATTTGGCGGCGTTGCCTAAAAGGGATCCGTCATTGGATCCTATGTCAGCCTTGAAAAGCTATTTTAGGTAAAGCAATCAGCGTGCCAGTTTGCTTAAAACAGGATTTTTACCAACGATTACAAATTGGTAGGAAATTCAAGGCGATTTCATCGCTCCCGGGAATTGCGCACTCATTGTGCAAAGCAACAAAAAGAAGAGGCTAAAAAACATTCAGATTGCACTGTTGCCCCTGAAAAGTCAGGCGTGCTGGCTGGCAATATAGGCGTCCAACTGATCCGGATCGAAGATCTCGCCATCGAAGAAACCATCCGGCCCAAGATACAGGAACTGCGAAGATGCCCCCACCGCGATTGTCTCTTTCAACGCCCCTTCAACCTTGGAGTTCGCCGACGGTACCGGCACACCGATCGAGGTCATCACGGAGCGATAGATATCGGGGCGGTAGCTTTGGCGGGCCGTCTCGGCATTCGCTGCAGAGTGTTCGACATACCGCCAGCGCACCATTTGCGAATAAAACCACATTGCATGGCTCTGCCATGGAAAGGTTGCCGCGCGAGCGTGCGGCTGGAAGAAATCACGCCCTTCGTTTGAAGCCGGCGCCCCAAAAATGGAGCCGTCAAGCGCTGGAAGAATGACATCGGCGGACTGCCCCAGATAGGCCGGTGCGCTCAACAGGGACGCCAATTCGGAATGATTGGCTTGTTGGCCGCACCACTCGGCCGAACGGTACAGGGCGCGCAGCAGCGCATGAAGCGTCTCGGCATTTTGAGCGGCCCAATCCTGCCGGACCGCCAGCACCTTTTCCGGACTCGAGGCCCAGATCGCGGATTTGGTCGTGATGATCCGCCCGGCCCCCTTCGCCACCCCGACTGAGTTCCACGGCTCTCCGACGCAATAGCCATCAATCTGCCCTGCAGCCAGCGCGTCGGCCATCAGAGACGGCGGCAAGATGACGATCTCAACATCCTCATCAGGGATGATACCGGAAGCACTGAGCCAGTACCGCAGTTCGAAATTATGGCCCGAAAACGGGTGTACGACCCCAAATTGCAGCGCTTTGCCGCCGCTCGCTTTTCTGGCTGCAACAACCCTGGCAAGCGCCCGTCCGGCGTCCCCGGCCTCCAGACCCTTGAAGCCACCAAGAGTCTCCATCTCCGCCAACAAGGCATTGCTGCCGGTAATCGCGTTACCACCCAGGCCAAGCGCCATCGGTGCGATCAGCCGTGTTTCAAAGGGGGTAAGCCCGAGATTGGCGGCAATCGGCATCGGAGCAAGCGCGTGGGAAATCTCGAACTGGCCGACGGCAAGCTTATCGCGGACATTGGCCCAGGATGTCTCGCGCACGAGGTTGAGCGCAATACCCTCGGCTTCCGCAAAACCCAGCTCTTTTGCTGCGATTAGGATGGCGCTGTCGGTAAGGGGCAGAAATCCGGCGCTGAGTTCTGTGATCATCTACTTGCCCTCATCCCCAAGCAACCGCGCCGACATCACGAGGCTTTCGGCCACATCCACGATCTTGCGGTTTCCGTTCATTGCCGCCTTGCGCAGCATCTTGTAAGCAGTGTCTTCATCGACCCCACGCGATTTCATGATCAGTCCCTTGGCCTGGTCGATCACCTTGCGTTGCTCAAGCGCACCCCGGGCTTCCTCGAGCTCACGCTCGAGCCGCGAGAATGCGTTGAAGCGACTGATCGCCATGTCGAGAATGCTCTTGACGCGCTCCTGGCGCAGGCCGTCGACGACATAGGCTGAGACGCCGGCATCGATCGCCGACTGCATGGCTTCCTTGTCGGAGCGATCAACAAACATGGCGATCGGCCGTTTCACCGCGCGCGACAACTGAAAAATGTTCTCAAGCATGTCCCGGTTCGGGTTCTCGAGATCGATGACGATGACGTCGGGTTCGTGCAGGGCAATCTTTGCCGCGATGCCGTGCATTTCGTTGATGACAGTGACCTGCCTGTGCCCGGCAGCCGCCAGCCCCGCCTCGATTATCGAAGCGCGGGTGGCGTTCTCATCAATGATCAGTACCGACGGCAAGCATTCGACCATGAGCTCATTCTGCGCAATCCCGGAATTTGTGCAATGCACAAAACAACACACGGATCCGATTTGGTGAAATCTGGTCAGGATAGCTGGCGCGCCGCCAGGGGTAAGATCACGAATTGCGAACAGGCGGGCTCGGTGCCCTGTCTTCTGCATTAGATGTGAACCGCGCCAATATCACCGGAAAACGCGCGATTAAGCATTTGCGCGACAGAATTTTATTTTACACCTGTCAACATTTAAGCGGACTCTTATAGTCAATTCCACACCTCAAGAGCGAGCAGGAACATGATATCGGGCCGTCGGCCTTGATGACCACCCGTCAGGCGCTTTTGTTCGGCCAGCCGGACCAAAGCACACAGATAGCAATGCCAATCATCAATGCCGTAACCCGCCAAATGCAAGACACTGGCACGTAAATAACCGCACCTGAAATGCCGCGACGCTGGGATTCGGGGCCGGCCACACAGACACGATCCCGCGTAAACATCTGATTTCACACACTCCCGATATAGCCATTACTGGCCTTGCAGCAATTATAAAGACACCCGTTGACTCCAGCCACAAGCCGAAGCTATAACTTTACGCGTGTTAAGAATGGGAGGAGCCAACATGACACCTTATGAGAAGTTCTCATCAACCGCTCTCGGCTTGATTGCTGCATTGTCGATGACCTCGGCTGCAGTGTCCGATGAGCTCACAATCGCCACTGTCAACAACGGCGACATGATCCGCATGCAGGGTCTGACCGACGACTTCACAGAAAAGACCGGCCACACGGTGGAATGGGTCACTCTGGAAGAAAACGTCCTGCGCCAGCGCGTCACCACGGACATTTCGACCAAGGGCGGCGCCTTCGACCTGATGACGATCGGCATGTATGAGGCGCCGATCTGGGCCAAGAACGGCTGGCTGGTTCCGCTCGACGACCTGTCGGACGAGTACAACGCCGACGACCTGCTGCCTGCGATGGCCAACGGCCTGTCCTATGACGGCACACTCTATGCTGCACCGTTCTACGGCGAATCGTCGATGATCATGTACCGCACCGACCTGATGGAGAAAGCCGGGCTGACCATGCCCAAAGCCCCGACCTGGGACTTCATCAAGGAAGCCGCGGTCGCCATGACCGATCGCGACAACGAGATCAACGGCATCTGCCTGCGCGGCAAGGCCGGTTGGGGTGAGGGCGGTGCCTTCATTACCGCCATGTCTAACTCCTTCGGCGCGCGCTGGTTCGACGAGAACTGGAAGCCTCAGTTCGACACGCCGCAATGGGCCAATACGCTGAATTTCTACGTTGACCTGATGACCCAAGCAGGACCTCCCGGTTACGCGACCAACGGTTTCAATGAAAATCTGTCGCTGTTTCAGCAGGGCAAATGCGGCATGTGGATCGATGCCACCGTGGCGGCTTCGTTCGTGACCAACCCCAACGACTCGACCGTGGCTGACAAGGTCGGCTTCGCGCTGGCCCCCGATACCGGCCTTGGAAAGCGTTCCAACTGGCTCTGGGCCTGGGCGCTGGCAATTCCTGCCGGCACAGAAAAGGAAGCCGCTGCCAAGCAGTTCATCGAATGGGCCACCGGAACCGGCTACATCGAATTGGTCGCAGAAAAGGAAGGTTGGGCCAACGTGCCTCCTGGTGCCCGCACCTCGTTGTACGAGAACCCGAACTATCAGTCGGTTCCATTTGCGGAGATGACGCTGGAATCGATCCTGTCGGCTGATCCGAACAACCCGACCGTGGACCCTGTTCCTTATGTTGGCGTCCAGTTCGCAGCTATTCCTGAATTTGCCGGCATCGCGACCGAAGTGAGTCAGGAATTCTCGGCAGTCTATGCCGGGCAACAGACGGTTGAGGAAGCCCTGGCCAAGGCACAGGCGCTGACCACCGATGCTATGGAAGCCGCAGGTTACTGAGGCCTCCTCCCGGGCCGGAGGGCGGACTTTGGTGTTCGCCTTCCGGCTACCAAACTAATTTCAAATGACATCTGTTCCTGGCAGCCCGTAGCTGCCCATTGTGGAGACACGTCATGGCCACGCAGCAATCCCGTTCCGCAGCCCGACTGATGATGGCGCCCGCCGTGATCCTGCTACTTGGCTGGATGCTGGTGCCGCTGATAATGACCCTCTGGTTTTCTTTCCGCGTCTATCTGCCCATGCGCGGCGGCGATCAGGGCTGGGCCGGTTTTGACAACTATGTCCGCTTCGTCAGCTCCAGCTCTTTCTGGCCCAGCGTCCAGGTCACACTGTTGATCGTTGGCGGTGTTCTCGCCATCACCATTATCTTTGGCATCATGCTCGCACTGCTGCTTGATCAGCCGATGTGGGGGCAAGGCATTGTCCGCATCCTGGTCATCGCGCCGTTCTTTGTGATGCCGACAGTTTCGGCTCTGGTCTGGAAGAACATCTTCATGGATCCGGTCAACGGCTTGTTCGCGCATCTCTGGAAGTTTTTTGGCGCGACGCCGGTTGAATGGCTCAGCCAGGCCTCGCTGCAATCGATCATCATGATTGTTTCCTGGCAATGGCTGCCCTTTGCGACACTGATCCTGCTGACCGCCGTGCAGTCGCTGGACGGTGAGCAGATGGAGGCGGCCGAAATGGACGGCGCGCCGGTGCACAAGCGGTTCTGGTTTCTGACCCTGCCGCATCTGGGCCGCGCCATCACCATCGTGGTTCTGATCCAGACCATCTTTCTTCTGTCGATCTTCGCCGAGATCTTCGTCACCACCGGCGGCGCCTTCGGCACCCGGACTTTGACCTACCTGATCTTCCAGCGCGTGCTTGAGAGCCAGAACGTGGGCTTGGGGTCGGCCGGAGGGGTCTACGCAATCATTCTCGCCAATATCGTTGCCATCTTCCTGATGCGCATCGTCGGCAAGAACCTTGACAAGTGAGGTGAACGGACATGGCACGCACAGTCTCGACCAACCGCAAGCTTATCAACACCGCCATCGCCTGGACGATCGGACTGCTCATCTTTTTCCCGATCCTCTGGACCATCCTGACCAGCTTCAAGACCGAAGCCCAGGCGATCAGTGACCCGCCGGTCTTTCTGTTCTTCGATTGGACGCTGGAAAACTACAGCGTCGTGCAGGAACGCTCGGACTATGTACGCTTTCTGTGGAACTCGATCATCATCGCCGGCGGTTCGACCGTGCTTGGCCTGATCGTCGCTGTACCGGCCGCCTGGTCGATGGCATTTGTGCCGTCCAAGCGCACCAAGGACATTCTGTTGTGGATGCTCTCGACGAAAATGCTTCCGGCAGTCGGCGTTCTCTATCCGATCTACCTGATCTTCATCAAGCTTGGCATTCTCGATACCCGCACCGGTCTGGTGATCGTTCTGATGCTGATCAACCTGCCGATCATAGTCTGGATGCTCTACACCTATTTCAAGGAGATCCCCGGGGAGATCCTGGAAGCGGCAAGGATGGACGGCGCATCGCTGAAGGACGAGATTCTCTATGTTCTGACGCCGATGGCGGTGCCTGGAATCGCATCCACGCTTCTCCTCAATTTCATCCTCGCCTGGAACGAAGCGTTCTGGACGCTCAACCTTACCGCCGCCAAGGCCGCGCCGCTGACCGCGTTCATTGCCAGCTACTCCAGTCCTGAAGGGCTGTTCTACGCCAAGCTTTCGGCCGCCTCTACCATGGCAATTGCGCCGATCCTGATATTGGGCTGGTTCAGCCAGAAACAACTCGTCCGGGGCTTGACCTTCGGCGCTGTGAAGTGAGGAGCGAAAAATGGGACGCATACAGTTAAAGCAGGTCAGGAAATGCTTCGGCAAGGTGGAGGTGATTCCGCCACTGGATCTGGAAATCAACGACGGCGAGTTCGTGGTCTTTGTCGGTCCATCCGGTTGTGGCAAGTCGACTCTCCTGCGCCTGATCGCCGGCCTGGAAGACACCACGTCCGGTAACATCGAGATCGACGGCAAGGACGCCACCGATCTTCCTCCCGCCAAGCGCGGTCTGGCGATGGTATTCCAGAGCTATGCCCTTTATCCGCATATGACGGTGCGCAAGAACATCGCTTTCCCGATGAAGATGGCGAAAATGCCCCAGGAGGAGCAGGACAGGCGGATCGAACAGGCTGCCACCGCCTTGAACCTGACGGACTACCTCGACCGGCGGCCAGGCCAGCTGTCTGGTGGCCAGCGTCAGCGCGTCGCCATCGGGCGCGCCATTGTGCGCGAACCATCAGCCTTCCTTTTCGATGAACCCCTGTCGAACCTCGATGCGGCCCTGCGTGTCGGAATGCGCATGGAAATCTCGGAGCTGCACAAGAAGCTGGCCACCACAATGATCTATGTGACCCACGACCAGGTCGAGGCAATGACCATGGCCGACAAGATTGTGGTCTTGCAGGCCGGCGTGATCGAACAGGTGGGCAGTCCGCTGGAGCTGTACCGCACGCCCCGCAACAAGTTCGTCGCGGGCTTTATCGGCTCACCCAGGATGAACCTAATCGACGGACCGGAAGCCGCAGGGCATGGCGCACATACAATCGGCATCCGGCCCGAGCATATCGACATTTCCAAGACCGAAGGGACCTGGCAGGGCACTGTTGGAATAGCCGAACATCTTGGCTCAGACACCTTCGTACACATTCACGGCATTCCGGGCTGTGATCCGCTGACAGTGCGCGCCGGAGGCGAATTCGACGTGCATCACGGCGACACCGTCTACCTGACGCCGCAGCTGGAGCATCTGCATAGGTTTGACCAGCAGGGACTGCGAATTCAATGAGCCGCCTCTCTGGCAAATCCGCGCTGATCACGGGCGCTGCCCGCGGTATCGGTCGCGCCTTTGCCGAAGCCTATATCCGCGAGGGCGCCACCGTCGCCATCGCGGATATCAACCTTGAGGCAGCACAGGCCTCTGCCGCGGGGATGGGTGATTCAGCCTATGCCGTGCAGATCGATGTCAGCCAGCAAGACAGCATTGACGCGGCGATTGCCGCCGTCGTCGCCAGGGCCGGCAAGCTGGACATCCTGATCAACAACGCCGCCCTGTTTGACGCGGCGGAAACCGTCGACATCACCCGCGCCAGCTATGACAGGCTCTATGCTGTCAATGTCGGCGGCACCCTGTTCACCATGCAGGCCGCGGCCAGGCAAATGATCAGACAGGGCCATGGCGGCAAGATCATCAACATGGCGTCACAGGCGGGCCGCCGCGGCGAGAGTCTGGTGCTGGTCTACTGCTCGACCAAGGCGGCCGTCATCTCCATGACCCAGTCGGCGGGCCTGAACCTGATCAAGCACGGCATCAACGTCAATGCCATTGCCCCCGGCGTGGTCGACGGCGAGCACTGGGACCATGTCGACTCAATGTTCGCCAGGCTGGAAAACAAACAACCTGGCGAGAAAAAAGCCGAAGTCGCCGCGAGCGTGCCCGCAGGCCGCTTTGCAACGCCCGATGACCTGACCGGCATGGCAATCTTTCTTGCCTCGCCCGAGTCCGACTACATCCTGTCGCAGACATACAATGTCGACGGCGGGCAGTGGATGAGCTGATGAAACTCTCGAACGCCAACCTGAACAAGCTTACCGATGGCATCGATGTGCCTGGCTATGACCGCACAGCGCTGACCCCCGGCATATTGCATATTGGTGTCGGCAATTTTCACCGTGCGCATCAGGCGATCTATCTGCACCGTCTGTTCGAGACCGGCCGGGACCATGACTGGGCCATCATCGGCGCCGGCGTCAAACCCTACGATGAAGCCATGCGCCAGCGCCTTGCGCCGCAGGACTGGCTGACAACCGTCGTCGAGCTCGACCCCGCAGGATACTCCGCCACGATATGCGGCTCGATGATCGACTTCTGCGCCATCGATGCCGGCAAGCTGGTCGCTGCAATGGCGCAGCCCGAAATCCGCATTGTCTCGCTGACCGTGACCGAAGGCGGCTACTATGTTGATGCCAAGACCGGCGGCTTCGATGCGGCACATCCCGACATCATCGCCGATGCGGAAGACCCCGAACATCCAACGACGGTTTTCGGGCAGATCATCGCAGCCTTGATGGCTCGACGGGCGGCAGGCATTGCTCCGTTCACCGTGATGTCCTGCGACAACCTTCCCGAAAACGGCCATGTTGCGCGCAACGCGGTGATCGGTCTGGCAGAACGGCGCAGCGACGACGCCGCTGAATGGATTAGCGCCAATGTTGCGTTTCCATGTGGCATGGTCGACTGCATTACGCCTGCGACCGGCCCGCGGGAGATCGGCATAGTGGCTGAAAAATTCGGGATCGAGGATGCCGCACCCGTCGTCTGCGAACCCTTCCGGCAATGGGTGCTCGAAGACAACTTTTCGATGGGACGTCCGGCGCTGGAGACTGTCGGCGTACAGTTCGTGGCAGATGTCGCACCTTATGAGTTGATGAAACTGCGTATCCTCAATGGCGGCCATGCAATCATCGCCTATCCTGCTGGGTTGATGGGGATCACATACGTTCATGAAGCGATGGAAAACTCTCTGGTCGCAGGATTTCTCGACAAACTGGAGCGTGAAGAGATCATGCCGACAGTGCCGAGTATCGAGGGTGTCAGCACAGAGAGCTATTTCCGCAAATGCGTTGAGCGCTTTTCCAACCCGGCGGTCGGCGACACCATTCCACGGCTCTGTCTGGACGGATCGAATCGTCAGCCGAAGTTCATTCTGCCAACGATTGACGCGCGGCTGAGTGCAGGCCAGCCGGTTGACGGCCTGGCACTCGAATCCGCTCTCTGGTGCCGCTATTGCTATGGAACGACCGACGCTGGTGCAGCAATTCCCCCAAATGATCCCAACTGGGAGCGGCTGACGGCCCAGGCAAAATTGGCCAAAGACACCCCGCAGCAGTGGCTTGCAATGACAGACATCTATGGTGATCTCGGCGACAGGCCAGCTTTCGCAGAAGCCTTTGCGGCTGCCCTCACGGCTCTATGGCAGAACGGCACAGAGGCAACCCTGACCACCTACATCAACGGCGGTTAGCAGCACAGTTTCCAGCAGGTTGCAATCTCCCGGGATCACCAGCGGAGCCGGCGCCAGATCCCGATGAAAGCCAAATGGTTCGCTGCAATGCCCGGAAAAAGTCAATCCGCAGCAGGTGCAGCACATCTCTGGAACGATGGGTCTGCTTCCGATCCTTGATTCCGGCATCCGCCATGATGCCGCGTCAAATGCATGGCAATAGATCACCTCATGCTACATAGTGCAGCGGCATCGCAGCTGGCGCGTTGCGTGAAGCGCAGCCCAAAGGGCACTGAGCGTGCGATTGCATGACAAAAGAGAAAATGAAAAGAACATGCATGTTGACAGCAGTTTTGTTGCTGCCACATAGCCCTTTAGTTCTCGCGTTGTTCAATCCTACCCTAGATCAGGAGCCGCAATGAATTACGACTCCGGATGCATCGCCTGCCCTCATTGTGATGTCATTTACAGGTTTTCCGCAGAAGAGATGGCTGCCCGGACGCGCTGTGTGCGCTGTGGGTATCAATTGACGCTTGGCAGGTCGGAAGCGATCACGCGGGTGGTGGGACTGGCGCTGACCTCAACGATCTTGATGGGGATTGTCCTGTTCATGCCGTTTCTGCATTTGGACGCAGGACCGTTTGATTCCAACGCCTCTGTCGTCGATGTGGTACTGGGCTTCGCGACGGGAATCATGATTCCCTTGGCCTTTGCCGTCCTGGTTTTCATTGTAATTGTTCCCGTGTTTCGTTCTTTTCTGCTGATCTATGCGCTCGCGCCACTTCTTGCCGGCTACACCAATGCCGCCGGTGCGCAAACGGCTCTGAGATGGGCATTCCAGCTCAAGCCCTGGGCAATGGCGGAAATCTTCATGGTCGGCGTCGCCGTAGCGCTGGTCAAACTCGCCGGAATGGCAACCGTCGATACCGGGGTGGCTTTTTGGGCATTCGTCCTGCTGGTCATTGTTAATACGCTTCAAGACACCTTCATGTGCAGGAACACGCTATGGACATCCCTGGCCACCAACACAGCCTGATGACAGCCCGCGATGCAGGCATGGTTGCCTGCACCAGTTGCGGGATTGTTGCCCGGCCGGACGTCGCCTCTTGCCCGCGTTGCCATGCACGGATGCAAAGCCGCAACACCGGCAGCATACAGCGGGTTCTGGCCTGGCTCATTGCCGGGCTGATTGTCTATGTTCCGGCAAACATGTATCCCATGTTGCGCACGACACAGATGTTCACCTCTCAGGACAGCACAATTGTCGGCGGGGTCGTCGATCTCGTTCATCACCACGCCTACGCCATCGCCGCCATCGTATTCGTTGCGAGTGTGGTTATTCCGGTGGGGAAATTTATCGTGATCACCTATCTGGCCGTGCTGCTGTCGCGCCCGCACAACAAGGATCCGCACACATTGCACACTCTGCACTCGGCCGTGGAGTTCATCGGCCGTTGGTCGATGATTGATGTGTTCGTTGTTGCCATACTCGTGGCACTGGTTCAGTTCGACGTTCTGGCATCCATCAAGCCGGGTCTGGCGGCTGCCTGTTTCGCCCTTTCCGTCGTGTTCACGATGTTGTCCGCCCAGGCATTCGACCCGCGTCTGATCTGGGATCTTACTGATGAAGGAACAGCTCGATGAGCAACACTGCCCCGGATCTGCAAAACCTGCCTTCGCCACAGCGTGAGACCCGCGGGAGACGGCCGTCGATAATATGGCTCATGCCGCTTCTGGCGCTGGCGGTCTCGGCCGGTGTCGTGTGGAACAACTATGCTTCCAAGGGCCCGTTAATCACCATCGTTTTCAAGTCAGCCTCCGGTATCAGCGCCGGAACGACGGAAGTGCGGATCCGTGACTTGCGCGTCGGCATTGTCGAGGCTGTTGGCTTCTCAGACGGCATGGCGGCGGTGGAAGCCCAGGTTCGGATCGACAAGACCATTGCACGCTATGTCGATACCGAGGCCGATTTCTGGCTCGTGGAACCAAAGGTCACAGCGCGCGGTGTCAGCGGCATAGGAACCTTGCTTTCAGGCGTCTACATTGCTGCCAACTGGGACGGCGAGGAAGGCATCAAAACCGATCGCTTTGTCGCTCTCGAGGTTCCCCCGCTCACCTCTTTCGGCGAGGAGGGAACCCGTATCGTGCTCAGAGCCAAGGCCGGCGGCCAGCTGTCGGCCGGAGCACCGGTACTTACCAGCGGCATCGAAGTCGGCAGGATCGGGCAGCCCACTCTGTCCAGCTCCGGAACCATCGTGACGATGGATGCTTTCATCCTCAAACCCTATGATGCTCGGCTGACGACGAATGCGCGGTTCTGGGATGCGTCCGGCCTGTCGTTTAATCTCGGCGCACAGGGGCTCGCACTGAAGATCGACAGTCTGGCCGCATTACTGGAAGGTGGCGTTACCTTCGGAACACCCGTCACCGGTGGCGATCCCGTAGCCGACGGCCACATCTTCGATGTCTTTGCGAGTGAAGCCGTGGCCCGCGCAAATGCATTTGAAGCCGATGCAGCGCCGGATGTTACCGCTTCAATCCTGCTCGATGGCGACATCACTGGCCTTGGACCCGATACGGTCGTTCGCTTCCGGGGCGTGAAGGTGGGGGAAGTCGAGGATGTGTTCGGCGTTCCAACCGAAGACGGCAACGATGGGCCGGTAAGACTGCGTGTCGATTTGCGCCTCTCGCCGACGCGGCTCGGACTGCCCGGCGATCTGTCGTCAGAAAAGCTGCGGGAACGGCTCGACAGGCGTGTTGCAAATGGCCTGCGCGCCCGTGTCGGCTCGGAAGGTCTGTTTGGCCAAACGGTCATCCTCGAACTCGTCAGCTTGCCTTCGCAGCCAAAAGCCGAAATCACCGTCAGTCCCGATGGCAGAATGATGTTGCCAACAGCACCCGCAGCTGTTGCCGACGCGGAGTCCGGCGTCAACGGCCTGGCCACACGCATCTCCAAGCTGCCCATAGAGGAGTTGATGGCCGCGGCGACAAAGGCTCTGGGCAACATCTCTAGATTGACCGGCACTGCCGAGGGCGTGCTGGCTGCAGACGGCATGGACCGCATTCCCGGGTCGATTGACCAGACGCTTCAGGAGGTCCGTTCTCTTGTCACCGCCATCCGCGAAGGTGGAGCCATCGACAATCTCAACACCACGTTGCGCAGTGCCGACAGCGCGCTCAAATCCATCGACACTGCAGCCGCTACGCTTCCAGCGCTTGCCAAGCGCCTCAATGAAGCCGCAGACGGGCTGCAAGCGGTTGTTTCGGGGTACGACTCAGATTCCCGCTTCTACAATGATATAAGGGGCGTTCTTCGCGATATCTCCACCACTGCGGAGTCCTTCCGGTCTCTGGCTCGCAGTATCGAGCGCAATCCGAACTCTCTGCTATTAGGACGATGATGAGTATGCGTAATTTGTTCCTGTTGATGTCGTTCCTGCTTCTGTCAGGGTGTACCGGCACAAATCATGACCGGTTCTTGATTGAGCCGGTTGCTTCAGCCACCACCATCAAGACAGATGCGCGAACAATTTCCGTATCCACCGTGAACTTGCCGACTTATGCCAAGGAGTCGGGTATTTTCGTCCAGAATGGGGCTGGCGCGATCGTCGCAATACCCAAAGCCGACTGGGCCGATGATACCGAACGCGCCATGAGACTGTTTCTCGTACGCAGTCTTGCCGAGATTTCCGGCGCCCAGGTTGCATCCGACCCCTGGCCGTTGGGCGGCGTACCGGAGGCTGAAATCCGCATCGATGTTGAGCAGATGCTTGTGGATAGTTCAAACACCATGCGCTTGTCCGGACAATTCTCAATCCGCCGCGACCGGGCGGAAAGCCGCAGCCGCATCCGGCAGTTCAGCATCGCCTCCAAAGCCAGATCCAACGGCCCGGCCGACGTTGTGGCGGCACATGGCGAAGCCTGGCAGGAGCTGGCCAAGGTTATCGCAAAGGCGATTTGAGGTCCGGTATCTTCACCCATGATATCCAGCGCAGCGCGCTGAGATCTGGTTCTTCCAGATCCTGACCGGACGAATCCGTTTGGCATCAGGCGTTTCACCCCACACCAACACGCGGGCTTGGCCGGGTCTCTCAGACCCCGGTGGCGGAGCCAATGCCGATTGCCAACTTGTCGATCAGCTCCCCGATTTGTTCCGGAGTGATAATATAGGGCGGAGCAAGCAGCACGTGGTCTCCGCTGCGGCCGTCGATGGTTCCCGACATCGGATAGCAGATAAGGCCGGCATCGAAAGTCGTGGTCTTGATCTTCGCGGCAATACGGTCACCGGGTGCAAACGGCTCTTTGGTCTCACGGTCCTGAACCAGTTCAACACCGACGAACAAACCCCGGCCGCGAATATCGCCGACATTGGGATGTTGACCGAAGCGCTCCTGCAGCCCGGCACGGAGCAGGTGTCCCATCTCATCGACCTTCGGCAATAGCTTCCTGTCGAGGATCGCGTTAACCACCGCCAATCCCGCGGCGCACGCCGCCGGATGTCCCATATAGGTGTGACCGTGCTGGAAAAAGCCGCTGCCGCTCTCGATTGCCCGGTAGATTTCGCCCGAACACAGCATCGCACCAAGCGGCTGATACCCGCCGCCAAGCCCCTTGGCGATGGCGATGATGTCCGGCCGCACATCGTCCTGTTCCGAGGCAAACAAGGTGCCGGTGCGCCCCATGCCGCACATCACCTCATCAAGGATAAGCAGAAGGCCGTAGCGGTCGCAGATTTCCCGGATACGCTTGAAATAGCCCGGCGCGGGCGGCACCGCACCGGATGTTGCACCGACCACCGGCTCGGCCATGAAGGCCATGACGGTTTCCGGTCCGACCCGGAGAATTTCGGTCTCCAGCGCATTGGCTGCGCGCAAGCCATAGGCTTCCGGCGTTTCATCGGCTTGCCGCAAACGGTAGTCGTAGCAGGGATCGATGTGACTGACATCCAGAAGCAGCGGCCCGAATTGCGCCCGGCGCCATTCATTGCCGCCCGCAGACAGGGCCCCGATGGTGTTGCCGTGATAACTCTGCTTCCGCGCGATCAGTCTGGAGCGGCCGGGCTCGCCCTTCTCGACGAAATACTGCCGCGCAAGCTTGATGGCTGCTTCGGTTGCCTCCGATCCGCCGGAGACAAAGTAAACCTTGTCGATGCCCTCGGGTGCCTTGGCAATCAGCAGATCGGCCAAAGCCTCGGCCGGTTCCGATGTGAAAAAGCCTGTATGGGCAAAGGCGATGCTGTCGAGCTGTCTTTTGACTGCAGCGATGACATCCCCGTCACCATGCCCCAGGCAAGAGACTGCAGCACCTCCCGATCCATCGAGATACTGCTTGCCGCTCTGGTCAACGAGATAACAACCCTGCCCCCCGGCAACGACTGGCGGCTTGATCTTGGTGTGACGGGTAAAGACGTGGCTCATGGCTGTTGTGCTCCCTAAACCGGAATGTGGATCATCCGCTGGTCATCAAAAAAGTTTTCCATTTCGAAGGCCCACACCCCTCGCGGCCACCGAAGCTCCATCTGACCTCGTCTTGGCCGGTAGACGGCGGTATAAAGCGTTCCAAATCCATCGGTAAAGGCTGAGGAATAAAGCGGCGGCTTGAGAAAAGCCGAAATGAATTTTTCCTCGGTGTCCCGATGCATGGTCATCCGCTGGAGCAGATAGCGCTCGCGTTCGACAGTTGCCGTGAACCGCGCATGCGCGGCCCATTCAACCTTTTCCTGATGATTGGTTGCAACAGCGGATTGCGTGATCAGGGTCGGTCTGTCGGGGGCCATGAAAGCAGTTATATAGCTGCGCTTCGCGTCCAGCACCGTGACATTGTAGCTCATGTGGCTGGGAATGCGGGACAACACCGCCGCCGCCTGTTCCGTGGTTTCGCAAGTTTGCAACACATAACGCAAGATCACCGGCACGCCGAACCCGTCACCCACCACCCGGCGGCCGCCGAATGTCAATGAAATCGCCAGCCCTGCATCGTTTATTCCATCGACCAGCCCCCACAAACCGTCAGACGTTCCCAGCACTGTGCGCCCCTGCCAGCCGGTCCGCATGATCAGCCGGTCAAAAGCCAGCGGACTGTAGTCATAATTCCGCACCAGAACCGGTTCTTCACCGGACCAGACCGCCTGCGAGCACCCGGACAGATACGGCGGCGGATTGTACAGGCTTAAAAAGCGGGCCGCCTCGTCCCCGCCGCCGGCGAGTTCGCAGAGTTGCTCATAGATCACCAGCAGTTCCGGCATATGCAACTTGAGCGCCTGGTAACACTCCCAATAGGTCGGGCGGGTTTCCACGCCCTCGCTGCTCCACCAGCGCCTGTAATCCGGCCAGTATTCAGCAAACAACCCGGCCCATTTCGGGCCGGGTTCAAGCTCCCCGATTGAACGCCAAAGGTGTTGCATTTGACGTCAATACTCCGGTTTTAAAGGATCTTGAATGCGGGTTCGGAAAACACAGGACCCGCGTCTGCAGCCGGCAGCGGCGTCGCGACAAACGCATTCTTGATCCCATGGATCCACTTCTTGGCCCGGTCGTTCAATTCAAAATTCTTCGTCATCGAGCGCCCGCGTGTAACCAGAATTCCCAGATCTGCACCTTCATAGCGGTAATCGCCTGGCTTCTGAATCCGGAGAAAGAATGCCTCGTTCTCACTCTCGACTGCGCGCCGGTGATAGTCGAAACGATCGAACACCACACGGCCATCATCATGCATCTTGTAGATACCGGTTTGTGGCGCCTCGGTGATAATATCCACACTGTCATCAGTGTGCTTGACCACCATCTGGCTCCAGCTGTCAATCATATCCGGGTCAGCCCAGCGCGAATTCAACTCACCGATATCGAGATCGAATTTCACTTTCGAGAAATCGAGCAGATGAAACAGGAAGAGAGGCGCATCAGCATGCGCAAACGCCGCATGATTGGTCATTGAGCTGGCACCCGTGATACGGGGATTGAGTTCCCCGAGCCAGATGTCATCGGTCTTCGTGTCGATAAGGAAATCGAGCTCGAAATATCCACTGTATCCTTCCTTGCGCAGCTGCTCACCGAATTTGAACGTGAGTTCCCTGGCCTTTTGACGAACCTTCTTCGGAAACGCCGTGGCAAAGATTTCGTTGCCGCACCAGCCGCCGCGATAGGGCGTGAGCTCCTTGAAGCCCACCAACTCCGTCATCAG
This sequence comes from uncultured Hoeflea sp., assembly GCA_963975635.1. Taxonomy (GTDB): domain Bacteria; phylum Pseudomonadota; class Alphaproteobacteria; order Rhizobiales; family Rhizobiaceae; genus Hoeflea. The sequence goes on from CAXBIE010000009.1 coordinate 20,840, forward strand.
CGGACCGACGATGGTACCGGTTGATGTCGTGCAGGCCTCGATTGCCGAACCACGGCAATCGATCCGCTTCATGATCTTGATTTCGCCCTGACCGATGATCTCGTCTGCATGACGCCGGAAGTCCTCCTCGGACTTGATGAAGAACGTCGTATGACCGCTGTCGCCAAACGCCGACTGCAGCACCAGATCATGCCCTACTCCAGCGCTTTCGCAGGTTTCCCGCAGGTTCTTGTAGGAGGTCACTTCAGCCAGCACATTGGGCACGGAGGGAACCCCGGCCTTGTTGCCGACCCGCACGGTCTCGATCTTGTTGTCCATCGAGGTGCGAAGTTCGGCACTTGGGAACCAGACGACAGCGCCCAGTTCTTTCGCAAGGCGCTCGGTTTCCTCATCGAACATCAGGAACACGAATTTCGGTTTGCCGCCGCGGCGCTTGACGAAATCAATAACTTCCTTGTGCTGAAGCAGGTAATTGTTGATGTCCTCGATCGACTGGAACTCGGCATGCGGCTGCTCAGACGGACAAAACACGTTCGGATGACGGCCGTCATAGCAATCGATGTAGCAGATATATTTGAAGTTCTTGCACCACTCATCAATGCCGAGCAAATTGAAATTGGTCGCGGAAATGAAATAGATCGGGTCCTCATTGCGGTGAAAGAACCGGCGGATTTCGGACATGTTTTTCAACATTTTCTTCGGCATTTTATTCCCCTTTTTTATTGGTTGGCCTTGCCAGGCTTAGCCCGGCCTGGTTGTCCAGAGCCTCCTGAGTAAACACGCGCAATCCCAAGTCCGGTCGATAACCATGGATTTCGCTCACATCGAGCGCGCGCATGAAAGCAAGAATCTCCCGGGACACCACCTGTCCCGGCACCAGGATCGGAAATCCCGGCGGATACGGAATAATGAAGGACGCGGACACGATTTCCCTGCCGCTCTCGATCGCCTCGATGATCGAGCCATCGAGCTCCAGATAGTCGCAGTTGCGGTCATCATAGCTCAGGAAGAACGCCGACCTGATGTCGCCTTCAATGGTGTCATTGTCAGTGCGGAATGCGTCGTGGAACCGGCTGAAATCCGGCAGCGGCGGCAAGTCATGCATCAGGTTCTTGACGCGCTTTTCAAAGCTCAGGCGCTCCATCCGCGAAGCATCGTCGAGCAGGTCGTCCAGATCATTGGCAATTTCAACCAGCACCTCGATCAGATAGGCGACCGACGACCGGGTGGTCCCGATATTGGTCATGAACAGGACGGTGTTGCGCGACGTCTTGTTGATCTGAATGCCGTATTTGTCCATCAGGATCTTGTTTTTGAACGTGTCGCCGTCCCATCCGGTGCCACCGACCACAACGGTCACGCGGGTTGCATCGAGAACGAACTCGTCCTTCTCCCAGCAATTCCAGATGTCGGTCCAGCCCTGATCCGGATCGTAGTAACTCGACACACCACTCTCGCGATGCGCTTCCGGAATCATGTCGCCTGCGGTCAGCACCTTGAAATATTTCTTCAGCACCGGATGTGTCGAAATCGCCCGCCGCATGGACATCGCCGCCTCGACCTGCCGCTGCACAAATTCGAAGCCTTCCAGCTCCACCTGCCGGCGTCCTACGTCAAGCGACGCAATGATCTGGTAGTTCGGCGAGGTCGACGTATGCGTCATGTAGGCTTCGTGGAAGCTCTGTTCGACTTCCCCCTTGAAGTCCTGATCGTTGACATGAATCATCGATCCCTGGCGCAAGGAAGTCAGCGTCTTGTGGGTCGACTGGGTCGAATAGACCCGGATCCTTGAATGGGGCGGCGGCAACAAGCGCGTCTTGAGCAGCGTCTCGTCGTCAGCATCCTTCAGTTTGGCCTGCTGCTTTTCGTAGAGCTTGGCATATTGCGGGGTCTTCAGCTTGTCCCGCAGGATCTTGGCGGCGTGCATTCCGGTGCGCTGACGGTAGGTCGGGCCAAATCGTGCAAAGGCGAACCATGCTTCGTCCCACAGGAACACCAGGTCCGGCTTGATGGCCAGGCACTCTTCCATCACCCGTTCGACATTGTAGACGATGCCATCGAATGTGCAGTTGGTCAGCAGCAGCATCCGGACGCGGTCAAGTTTGCCAGCCGCTTTCAGCGCAAGCAGCTGATGCTTGATTTCCTTGAGTGGAACCGCGCCATACATTGAGTATTCATTAAGTGGATAGCTGTCGAGATAGACAACCTGGGCGCCGGCCAGCACCATTCCGTAGTGATGCGATTTGTGGCAATCGCGATCGACCAGCACGATATCACCGGGACGCACCAGCGCCTGGACGACGATCTTGTTGCAGGTCGAGGTGCCATTGGTGGAAAAGAACGTCTGCTTGGCGCCAAAAGCCCGCGCCGCAAGTTCCTGTGCTTCCTTGATCGGCCCATGCGGCTCCAGCAGACTGTCGAGACCGCCACTGGTGGCCGATGTCTCGGCCATGAAGATGTTGGGCCCATAAAAAGCGCCCATGTCCTGGATCCAGTGGGACCGGGAGATGGATTTGCCGCGGCTGATCGGCATGGCATGAAACACGCCGGTAGGCTGTTTCGAATATTCCTTCAGGGCCGTGAAGAACGGCGTCTTGTAGCGCGCCTGAACACCGCGAAGGATGTTGAGGTGCAACTCCATGAAGTCTTCCTGATTGTAGAAGACCCGCCGGCATATGCCGAGATCCAGACCGGCAATCGCTTCGACGGAGCGGTCGGTGACCAGGTAGGCATCGAGTTCCGGACGAACCTTGGCGATCAGGCGGCAGAGTTCCGGACCATAGTCCTCCGGCGCGATTTCATCGATTTCATCGATACCGCCCGCCCGGTTCAGATAACGGGTCAGGATCGGCAATTCCACCTTCGATTCAAGCTTCAGCCCGGGGCGGACAATGATGGCCTGGATATTATGGTTGAACAGAACGCCGATCAGCGCATCCTGCAGACTTGGAACAACAACGGATTCATAGGTAAACGCATCATCCGCGCGCCGCATCGACTGAAGGCTGTTCTTGAGCCAGCGCTCCTGATGCTCATTGAGATCATCAACGATCATCACCTCGAAATAGGGCTTCGTCAGCGCCCGTGCCTCCGGCGACAAAACGGCTTCGTCTTCATTTTCGTCGGCATCGACAACATCACGATCCAGCGGGATGTGGCGGCGGCGATAGGAACCATTGGTCAGCGCCCGTGTAACGCGGCGAACGCTGAACGCCGCATCATCGATGTTTCCATTTTCATACTGGCGGTGCAGATGGGCGAAAGCCGAAACACCTGGGAAAGCCCAATAGGCTTCAATCAGCGACAGCGATTCGAAGAGCTCGGCAATCTTGGCCCGCGTCGCCTTGGCCTGCCGGCTGTTGGGCTCTCGCTCAAGAAAATTCAGCGCTTCGCGTAACGCACTCCAACGATCAGTTCGAAGCTGAACTGCGGAGTAATAGTCGCTCATTGATTGCATCAATTTATCCTTTTTGGTTTCCCCTGTAGTCTGCGTGATCTCCGTTTTCCTGATTGTTTCTTTCGCAGCTCTTCAACCCGTGACTGTTTTGCCTGTCGCTGACGGCAGACCCGCCACGTGGGGTGCAGTTGCGTCCATTGAAGGAACGAGAGGTGCAGCCGATAACGGCAAGCCGGCCTTGGATCCCTGTCCTGGAGTTTCCAGCTTGCCCAGCGTGTGCAAATATCCGTCCACGCCACTGGCCCGGTCATAGACCGGGAAGTCGACGGCGCGATCGCGGAAACTCTTGAGCACCTGCCCCAGCCCCATGAACCCGGTTTCACGCTGACGGCGGACCTGATCGAGGTCAATTTCAATCGGGAACATGTCGTCTCCCGCCATTGACCGGTGCAGGATCGTTGCCGAGGGCGAAACCACGCAGGACTGGCCAATTCCGCCAGCGCCCAGCCCGTTGATATCGAAGATATAACACTGGAATTGCGCGGCAGTGGCCTGGGCAATCGCAATCTCAGTGGACCGGTCAATCGTGCCAGTCAAAACCGGGTGAATAAGCACCTCAACCCCCATACTGGTCAGATGCCGCGTCGTTTCCGGGAACCAGATATCGTAACAGATCGAAAGCCCAAACCGGCCAACGCCGGGCACGTCGAAGACGCAGAACTCGGTGCCGCCCGCGACCCCTGCCTCATAAGGCAGGAACGGGAACATCTTGCGATAGTGAGTGACGATCTCGCCTTGCGGATTGATCACCGTGGAGGTGTTGTAGATCAGGCCGTCGACAGCCTGCTCAAACATCGATCCGGGTATGACCCAGACATTGTAGCGCCGCGCTGCCGCCTGAAACCTCTCGATGGTTTCATTGAGAAGCGGTTGTGCAAATCGCGACAAAGGCCCGAATGGTGCCAGTTCGCTGAACACGACCATTTGTGTCCAGGGAAACCGCGCCATCACCACATCAAGCTTGTGCAGCATCGCCTCGACGTTGGATTCAACTGCGTTGACATACATTTGTATGCCTGCGATTGCGAAAGGTGTCATCTAAGGTAAGCTCCGTGGATCAATATCAGGTCCGGACACCGCAGAAACGCAGGTCTGGCGCCGGCTCCCTATTTCCTGACAACCAGAACCGAAACGGGCGAACGCCGCACCACCCGGTCTGCTTGCGAACCGACAAGGAATTCACGAACCCGATCCGGCGAATGGCTGGCCATCACCACCAGATCCGCGTGATGGGTCTCGATGGCTTTCAGGATTTCGGTATGCACAACGCCGTGCGCCAAATGAACATGGATATCGATTGATTGATCGATGTTCTCGGCAACGATTGCGTTGAGCTGTGATCTGGCGTCCTCGAGTGCGTGGGTTTCAAACCCCTCTGGCAGATAACCCGCGACCAGCGGAGACCGGACAACCGGCACCACTGTCAATACGTGCAGCACTCCACCACTGGATTTCGCCAAGGCCTCGGCTTCCGGCAGAGCCAGTTCCCAAGAGGGTTTATGGGTTAGATCGATGGTGACAAGGATCGTCTTGTACATAGCAATTCTCCTCGTTCGAATTACGCAGCGGTTGAAACAATGCGTGGCGACCGGCGCCGCTGCATCATCACAACGGAAGCCAGCAACAGCAGAGCTGGAATGAACATCCAGTACTTGCTCGGCACATCCACGGGCTTGAGAACGCGCAGCACCTGCTGATCCCAATCCAGACCGGCAGACGATGCCGCGGAACCGAATGCCACATCATCAATGAACATCTTGTCGCCGTCCTGACGGAAGGTAAGCCCCGCATTGCTGAGCTTTTCTTCACCCGTCGCACCTTCCCCGATCGGAACCAGAGCCACGAATTCGATTGGATCGCCAAGATCATTGACGCCGGCAACCCTTACCCGCAGGGATTCGCCACTTGCCGTATCCCCGGCGGCTTCAGTGATTTCAGCAGGGTCCGTTTCAAGATACGGAGGGAAGATCATGTCCATGAAGAACCCGGGCCGGAACAGGGTAAAGGCAACCAGCAGCAGGATCACGGTTTCATGAATGCGGTTGCGGGCAAGGAACCAGCCTTGCGTGGCCGCGGCGAACAACAGCATCGCCACCGTCGCCACACAGAAGACAAAGATGCCCTGCAACCAGGTGACATTGATCAGCAATAGCTCGGTGTTGAAGATGAACAGGAACGGCAAGGCCGCAGTACGCAGGCTGTAGAAGAACGCCACTACTCCCGTCTTGATCGGATCACCGCCGGATACCGCCGCGGCGGCAAAACTTGCCAGTCCCACCGGAGGTGTCACGTCAGCCATGATGCCGAAGTAGAACACGAACAGATGCACTGCAATCAGCGGCACCAGAAGCCCGTTCTGCTGCCCCAGGGTGACGATCACCGGAGCCAGCAGCGCTGACACCACGATATAGTTTGCAGTTGTCGGCAGGCCCATGCCGAGAATCAGCGACAGGATTGCGGTGAGGAAGAGGATCGCCAGGATATTGCCGCCGGACAGAACCTCGACAACATCAGCAAGCGACGATCCCACACCGGTCTGGCTCACAGTACCAACAATGATGCCGGCCGTTGCCGTGGCAATACCGATGCCGATCATGTTGCGGGCACCGACCACCAATCCGTCGATCAGGTCGTTCCAACCCTCACGCAAGGCAGATCCGATTTCGCTGTTCGCGCGGAAGAACGCCATCAGCGGACGCTGGGTCAGCAGAATGAAAACCATGTAGGAGGTAGCCCAGAAAGCCGACAGGCCGGGTGAAAGACGATCCACCATCAAAGCCCAGACGAGGACAACCACCGGGAGGATATAGTGCAGACCGGAGCGCACCGTCGGTCCGGGCAATGGCAGCTTGGTCACCGCCGCATTGGGATCATCAAGCTCCAGAGGAGCTTCCTTTGAAGCGATGCGAACCAGAGCGACATAGGCTGCAGTGATCAGAACAAAGACAAGATAGGGCGCTGCGACTGGAAATGCCGGGCGCAACCAGCCCATACCGTAATAGACCGCGAAAGAAACGGCGCAGATCGCAGCGATGGTGAAGGCGATGCCGATCAACCGCTGAACGATGGGCTTTGGAGTGTAGGCGCGCGGCAATCCTTCCATGCCGGCCTTCAAGGCCTCAAGATGCACAATATAGACCAGGGCGATGTAGGAAATAACGGCCGGCAAAAACGCATGCTTGACGACATCGAAATACGGGATGCCGACATACTCGACCATCAGGAAGGCGGCAGCGCCCATGACCGGCGGCATGATCTGGCCATTTACGGAAGAGGCAACCTCAACCGCGCCGGCCTTCTCTGCCGAGAAGCCGACCTTTTTCATCAGCGGGATTGTGAAGGTGCCTGTTGTGACCACATTGGCGATGGACGAGCCGGAGATCAGGCCGGTCATGGCGGATGAGACGACGGCGGCCTTGGCAGGTCCGCCGCGCATGTGACCCATCAGGCTGAAGGCCACCTGGATGAAATAGTTGCCCGCACCGGCACGATCGAGCAGCGAGCCGAACAGCACGAAAAGGAACACGAACGAAGTCGAGACGCCCAGCGCAATGCCGAAGACCCCTTCTGTGGTGATCCACTGGTGATTGACGATTTCGGACAGATTGTTGCCCTTGTGGGCGATGATGGAGGGCATGTAAGGCCCGAGAACCGTGTAGGCCAGAAACACCGAGGCGACGATCATCAGGGCCGCGCCCAGCGATCGGCGGGTTGCTTCGAGCAGCAACAGGATGCCTATCACCGCAACCACAAAATCCTGGGTGATCGGGGCGCCAACGCGGCTCGAAATGTCACGATAGAAGAAATAGAGATAGAGTGCGGCCATGGCGCCGACAGCAGCCATTGCCCATTCCCAGGGTGGAATCCGGTCCCTGTAGGAGCCGAGATAGACCGCGCCTGAGATCGCCAGCGCCACCAGCGGGATCCACCACACCGCGGTGCCATCCTTCGACGACATCATGAACAGGGCTGCAAGGATCAGCGGAACCGCCATTCCGAGCCCGAGTTGAAACTTGGTCCGGTCTGCAGGAAACGCGGCAAAGGCGAGAAAAATGGCAAAGGCTAGATGAATGGAACGGGCTTCGGTGTCGTTGAAGACGCCAAATCCGATCACAAACGGAATCGGAGATGCAAACCAGAGCTGAAACAGCGACCAGAACAGCGCAACGAGCATGATGAACTTGCCGACGGCGCCGGTTGTCCCTCGAACACCGGTATCAGACGATGCGACGAGCGCATCAAGTTCCGATTGCGACAGCTCGTGCTGCGCTGCATTTCCGGCTGACTGTGTGTTGTTCTTGTCTGTCATGAAGTCCCCCTTGCCGCCCGATTCCGGGTCGGTTTCCTGTCCGCATCTGAACATTAGGCTTTCCGGCGAGGGCGCAGGATACTCTTGCGCCCTCGAGAATTCAGCTGGCTAACCCGCTTGGGTTAGCAGGACCGATTACATCCAGCCGCGTTCCGTGTAGTACTTCACGGCACCGGGATGCAGCGGAGCGGACAGACCACCGGAGATCATGTCCTCTTCCTTGAGGTTGGCGAACGCCGGGTGCAGGCCCTTGAAGCGGTCGAAGTTGTCAAACACCGCCTTGACGACCTGATAGACAACGTCATCATCAACATCTGCCGACGTCACGAATGTTGCCTTCACGCCAAAGGTGTCAACGTCATCCGGAGTGCCGGGATACATCCCGCCCGGAATTGTCGCCTTGGCATAAAAGGCATTGTCTGCGACCAGCTTGTCGATGGCTTCACCCGTGACAGGCACCAGCTTGGCCTCAACAGTCGACGTCGCTTCCTGGATCGAACCATTCGGGTGACCGACGGTGTAGATGATGGCATCAACCTTGTTGTCCCCCAGCGCCGCGGCCTGCTCGGCCGGCTTCAGCTCGGAAGCAAGCGAAAAATCGCCCATGGTCCAGCCCTTGGCGCCCAGCACGACTTCCATGGTCGCAAGCTGTCCGGAGCCCGGATTGCCAACATTCACGCGCTTGCCCTTGAGATCGTCGAAGCTGGAAATTCCAGCGTCGGCACGCGCAATGACGGTGAACGGCTCGCCATGAACGGAGAACACGGCACGCAGCTTTTCGACCTTGTTGCCTTCAAACTTCGACGTGCCGTTATAGGCGTGGAACTGCCAATCGGACTGAGCCACGCCCATATCCATGTCACCTGCGGAGATCGCATTGATGTTGGCGATCGAGCCACCGGTCGACGGGGCCGTGCATTTGAGATTGTGGTCGGCAGTGCCGCGATTGACCAGGCGGCAAATCGACTGACCGACAACATAGTAAACACCGGTCTGGCCGCCGGTACCGATGGTGATGAACTTGTCCTCGGCCACCGAAGGCGAAACAACCATCGCCATCGCACCTGCGACAATAAGATTTCTGACATGCTTCATGTTTTTCTCCCTTGTAAACTCATTCAACTTGCCACCCATCCGGCCCCAGCGGCAAGGGCAGTATTCATCCTTTATGCTTTTAGAGCCACCTCTAATATAACGAATCCGTCGCGGAGATGGTTGATATCGATGGCCAACGGCGAAAGAATCCGGATCAAATTGCCAAAATAGCCGTTGAATAGCCGGATTACGCGATCATTCAGCATTGCGGCGATAGAGGCCTTGACCGCGTCGGGTCAGGCACCTTCAAGCCGCGCTCCTTGACCTGTTCAAAGGCTACCATGGCCCGCACATCGCCAATGGCCCCCAACTCTTGCCGAATTTCATTGCCTGCAGACATTCCATTCACACCGCGGCGGCCGTATTGGAGCGACCACACAACTTCTCGTCTTCGATTACATCGAGTACAGTTAGTGCTGTAGCAACCGAGAGCGGGTTTCCGCACGGAGTGAACCGACAAGATGACGCCCGACCTCTCCCGTTCCGTTCCGCCACTGCCGGACATCATGGTCGCGCCCAATGGCGCGCGTCTGAAAAAGACCGACCATCCCGCCCTGCCGGAAACCATTGCCGAGACAGTCACAACGGCCTTGGCCTGCGCCCGTGCAGGCGCTGGCGGCATTCACGCCCATATCCGCGACCGGGAAGGCAACCACACGCTGGATGCAGGGCTTTATCGTGAACTGCTCACCGAGCTGGCCCGGGTTGTCCCCGAAATTCAGCACCAGATCACCACGGAAGCCGTTGGCCACTACACTCCCGATGAGCAAATCCGGCTTGTCAGGACTGTCCAGCCTGGCTCGGTATCGGTGTCGCTTGCGGAACTGACGGCGGACGGCTGGAACAGGCCGGTCCATGACTTTTACCGGTGGTGCGACGAAAGCGGCATCGCGGTTCAGCACATTCTCTATTCCCATGACGATCTCCGCCATCTTGTCCGGCTCTGTTCCGGGGGGGAGATGCCTGCCACAAGGTTGCAGATGCTTTTCGTCCTTGGACGCTACGGACAGGGCGTCCCGAGCGAGCCCGGAGCCATCGCCGGGTTCACGCAATTGCTTGCTGAACTGGCCGTGAAACCCGACTGGGCGGTCTGCGCCTTCGGACGCAGTGAAACCGCGTGCCTGCGGCAAGCCGAGAGACTGGGAGGAAAAATCCGCATCGGATTTGAAAACAACACGATCAACGAAGACGGCAGCATTGCGCGGGACAACGCCGAACGGATTTCACAGTTCATCTCAAGCCGCACGCTATCCTGAATGCAGGCCGCGCTTGCCCTGTGGTTGAGAGATCATGACGTGGATGGGTACCAGCGCCTCGGATCCAGAAACACCGCTGTATGGCCAGCCCGGACTTTGCCTCAGAGCAAAAACGGCTCGCCTTCCCGCGATATGGCGTCAACCGATACGTCGCCAAACTGACCGGCAAGGGCAGCAAGCTCATCGGCACTCATCAGCACACCCGCGGTGGAAAGCCCGTCGGCAAGCGCGGCGGAACCATGCTGGATGCTAACCCGCTGCCAAAGTGAGGGCGCAGGTTGCCCATGGCGTGGATCGAGGATGTGGCTGACCGCCCCGCCTCCATCGAGAGTGGTCCCCATCGCACCCGATGTAGCGACCGCGCGGTCACGCAGCCCGATCGTTCGGCGAGCGCTTCCCGGTGCGTCCAACTGTACCGGCCATGCATCCAGGCCTGCGGGACGGCCAACAGCACTGATCTCACCAACATTGACCAGCGCGCGCTGCAAACCATGCGATTTGAGCAATGCGACGACCTTGTCGGTAATGAACCCTTGCGCAATCCCGTTCAGCGTCAGCCCCCCGCCATCGGGCAGCCGGACAATCGATGACGATACCTCCACCTTGCGCCATCCGGTCTTGCCCAGAGCGGTTTCGATCTCATCGCCGGACGGTGCCCCACGGCTTTCCGCGTAAACTGTCCACAATGGCTGGATTGTTGGATCAAACATGCCGTCGCTTGCCGCATGCACGGATCCGGCCAGACCCAGCAATTCCAGCATGTCCGGCGAAGGATCCCGCAAGAAGCCGCTGTCATTGAGCGCGACAAGCGCGCTGTCCTGTCTGTAAAGGCTGAACTGCTTTTCCAGCCGCTCAATCTCTGCGCAGGCGATAGCAATCAGATTCTGAGCATGCATGCGTGGCATACCCACGATGCGCAGATCTGCCTCTGCGCCAAGAGCAACGCCGCGCCAGCGCGCTCCATCCTCAGTCGCAGCCCGACCTGGCCTGGCAGCCAGCACACTACCCGCTGCAATGGTTATGAAACGGCGGCGCGAGAGGCTCATTGATCCACTCCAGTCATTGAAATCTGCGCATTCTCCCCAAGCCCGACCGGGCCGAGCACATAGACGTCCGGAATGCCGGCGAGCTGAACAACCATCCCTCCATTTTCTGCGGTAAAGGCAGATGCGGTTTGCTCATCGCCAAAGGGAATGACCTCCGGCGTTCCCATGCCGCCGGTCTTGCGGGAGCCAATGACGAACCATGCCGCCTTCGCGTCGATCCAGGTGTCGTCGCCAGGAAAGTCCCACTCCGTGGCCTTGCCCATGTCATTGACATAGACAACGACCGCGTCTTCCTGTTCTTCCGGTGAGCGGATGAAGGCGATGCCATCGCGCACCTGGCTGAACCAGATCGGGTGCGGATTGTTGGCAAGGTGGATCTGTGCCTTCGGTCCGGTGTGCTCCAGAATGGTCATGTTGCAATAGTGACCGACAGACTCTTCGCTCAGCGCCGCCGGCTGCGGCACTTCGATCCTGGCCTCTTGCTCGCTGCACGCGGACACGGTGATGGCAACCAGAACAAGGACCGACAGTCTTCTAAACATCTTCATGGCCGAACCCTTTTGAGAATGAATGTTGAAAGCCCGAGCGCGATCACAATCCAGACCAACGGGCTGAGCATCGTCGCAAGTCCGGACAGCGGCAGCGAAGACCGCACACCACCACCCAGATTGCTGCCCACCGCTGCGGCATCAATGGCGCTCATATTGTAGAGCCGGAACGCATCGGCCGGATTGAACACCAGCAGCCACGGGAAAACATCGCGGGCAAAAAAACCATCCTTGCTGGCGAGCAGGCCGCCGAGCAACGCAAGATCATAAAGCACCACGGCAAACAGCCAGATCGCGATGGCAAGGGCTGCAGCAGTGCCGGTCTGGCGTACGCTGGCACTGGCGATATAACCGATGGCGATGAAGGTAGCGCCCAGCATGATCGAACTTGTGATCAGCCGCCCGACTCCTGCCAGTGCCATGAGATCACCGCCGCCATTGGCAAAAAACGCCACAAGTCCGGCAATGCCATAACCGAAGCTGACAGCGATGCTCAAAACCGCGATATGGCCGAGAAACTTTCCGACCAGCACTGCACCGCGTGACACCGGGCTGGCGAGCACCAGTTGCAAGGTCCCGCGGTCGATCTCACCGGCTATCGCGTCAAAGGCCAGCAACAGCGCAATCAACGGCACCAGATAGACCGACAGAGTCGACAGGCTGGCGACCACCACGGTGACCGCATCGGTCTTGACCTCACCGCCGGGCGCGCTGCCCAACAGCACCAGGATCAGCGCGAAAGCCAGAAGGATCAGCGTCGACAGGATGATCCAGCGGTTGCGAAGACCGATGCGGATTTCCGTTGCAGCTATGGTCAGAACGCCATGCATCACAAAGTCCTCCGCGAGGCATCATCAGCCCCGGTCTTCGAGAAATACCGGTAGACTTCATCCAGCGTCGCTGCGGCGACATCGACGTCCTCAACCTGCGCACCAAGTCCGCTGATCTGTGAAAGAATGCGCATCTTGTCGTCCCGGGCGCAGAAAAGCTCCACCGACGCCCCGTTGATGCGCCCACCGCCGATCTCGGCATGAACCCTGTCGACGGCACTGGCGGAGGCTCTGACGCGGATTCTGATCGGCAGATTGGCTTCTCGCTGAAGATCAGCCAGGGGCGCGTTGGCGACCAGCTGCCCTTTGCGCAGGATTGCCACCCGGTCAGTTTTGGCTTCGAGTTCACTCAGCCCATGGGAAGACAGAAGCACCGCACCGCCCTGCCGCGCGACATCGGCAATCAGCTCGTAAAAATGTTGCCGTGAGAGCGGATCAAGGCCCGATGTCGGCTCGTCGAGCAGCAGCAGGTCGGGCTTGCCAACCAGCGCCTGCGCCAGCCCCAGCCGTTGCCGCATGCCCTTCGAGTAAGTGTCGACCCGGCGGTCCGCCGCTTCAACAAGTTCGACCTTGTCGAGCACCGATTGCACATCGCTCATAGCCGCACCCTTGAGCCTGGCATAGAATCGGACAACCTCGCGGCCGGTGAGCATCTTGGGAAACGCCACCTGCTCCGGCAGATAGGAAACCGTGCGCCGTGCTCCATCACTGCCCGGTGCAGAACCGGCAATCGAGATCGAACCGGCGGTCGGCCTGATGAACCCCAGAATGAGTCGGAACAGCGTGGTCTTGCCCGCGCCATTATGGCCGAGCAGCGCCACCTGTTCGCCGGGCGCAACATCGATCGAAACGTCTGTCAGGGCGTCGACCGCCTTGAACTTCATGCTGATATTGTTGGCTTTAATGATCTCGCTCATTGCAGCGATGCCTTCCAGTTGCGCGCGGTTTCGGGCAACTCATGTGGTTTCATCAAGGGCCGGTCATCGATAATGCCGCCGGGCAGCAGCGCCGGGAATTCGCTTTGCGCCCAGCGCACCAGCTGCACCGCCGGACTGCCAAGCAGCAGTTTCGCCGAGGGCTGGGTCCACAGCACCTGATCCATCGCGTCATTGGGGCGGAAAGCCTGGTCGGCGATGCCGTCGCCATTGACGTCGTAAGCGGCGTGGTCGCTCCAGTAATTGCCGGACCAGACGTGATCCCTGGTGCTGACAAACTTGATCTGCGTGCGGTTGCCGACAAAGGCATTGCCGGAGATCTCGTTGCGCGCCGATCCACCGGTGAAATGGATGCCGATCTCGCAGCCTTCAATGCGGTTGTCCCGGATGATGTTCTTGTTGGCATTGTAGACGAACAGGCATTTTTCGCCGCCGCCGACAACAGCATTGCCTTCGATGCGGGCATTGTTGGCGTAGTTGAGCATGATGCCGTGATCACGGTCATCCAGCGAGATGTTGTCGCGGATGGTCACCCGTTTGGAAAACATGATGGCATAGCCAAGGTGGTTGCCAATCGAGATGTTGCCGGAAACTTCGCTGTCATCTGCATTCATGTAGTGAATGGCAAAGCGCAGACCCTCGAAACGGTTGTTGGCAAAGATGTTCTTGCGGCTGGTATTGACGAAAATACCGTCCCGGCCCTGGCTGATCATGTTGCCGGTGACTGTGGCCCCCGGCGCGTTCCAGACATAGACGCCGTTGCCGCGCCGGCTCATCAGCCGATCATCGCCGCCGATGATGGTGTTGCCTTCGACACGCGCGTCACCCGCACCATGAATGTCGACGCCGTAGAGATTGTCTTCAATGAGGTTGTTGCGAACGATGGCGCGGACAGCCTTTCTCGTCATCTGCACGCCACTGTCGATGGTTTGATGCGACCGGCCGGAGCCCGTCAGTTTCAAACCGTCGATGATCACGTCTGGCGCATCAATGGTGATCACCGAACCGGTGCCCGTGCCGCGTATCTGAGCCAGCCCGCTGCCATCAAGTTCAAGTGGCTTCGTCAAAGTGATGCCGCCGCTGTAATTTCCCTGGCTCAGCAGCAGGCGATCGCCCGGCTGGGCCATTTCGACCGCCCGCGCCAATGCATCCGGCCCCGGCTCGACGCGGATATCGGCGGCATACGCCACCCCCGCGAAGAGGGAGGTTCCAAAGAGCACTGCAAATATGCGGGCGGTCAGGTTCATGGTCGTATGATCCTATGCGTTACGCAGGCTCGACAAGCATGCGGCCGCGCATTTCCATGTGGAGGGCATGGCAGAACCACTGGCAGTAGAACCAGTGAACGCCCGGACGGTTCGCGGTAAACGTGACCGACGCGGTCGCCTGCGGCGCCACTTCCATCGCAATCCCGTAGTTGGAAATGCTGAAGCCATGGGTCACATCATCGACGTCGTCGAGGTTGGTGACATAGACCGTGACTTCCTGCCCCTGCTTGACTGTGAATTTTTCAAGGCCGAACTGCGGAGCAACAGAGGTCATGTAAACCCGCACTTTGTTGCCGTCCTCGATGACAACATCATCGTAATCGAGATCAACACCGTCGGCTTTCGCCTGGGCGTAGGCATCGGCAAACATCGGGTCTTCGCGTGACCAGACATTGACCGGATTGACGATGTCAGACCGTACGATGATGCTGTCATGCGGCTCGGCAAAGGTCGGGCCGTCGTGAACCACCTTCATGTCGTCGCTGGAGATGTCGATGAGCTGCTCGTTCTCCGGCTTCAGCGGACCGACATTGAGGAACCGGTCCTTAGAGAACTTGTTCATCGAAATCAGCCATGCGCCATCGGCTTCGGCGGTTTCGCCCATCGAGGTCGAGTTATGACCCGGCTGGTAATGCACATCTACCTTGGAGACGATCGGATCGACGTCCTCGCCGGCGAAGGCACGGACGGCCTTGTCGATATCCCATTTGACGATCTGACTGTCGAGGAACAGCGTGGTGTAGGCAAAGCCCTTGCCGTCAAACGCTGTGTGAAGCGGGCCAAGACCCAGTTCGGGCTCGGCAACAATGCATGAGCGCGGATCGGCGTCCTCATTGAACAACGCATCCACCTTGCTCACATCGATGACCGAAACGGTCGGCGACAGCTTGCCGGCGACCATGATGTGCTGCTTGTCCGGCGCGGCGTTGACGCCATGCGGGCTGTTCGGGATCGGGATATAGCGGGTGTAGTTCTTGTTCTGGCCCTTGCGGCCGTCAATGACCGCTACACCGTTGAGCATTTGAACATCGCCGGCAGCAACGCCTTCCTCGATGGCCTTCAGGTTGAACACCACCACATGGTCGAGTTCGCTCTCGGTCATTTCGGCAAGGTTCATGCCCATTTCCGAGTTGTAGCTGGTCGAAAACGCGTATTTGCCCTGATAGTCGCAATCGGTGTTGTCGAGATTTCCCGACACGATGACCTGCCAGGCCACCTTCATCTCGTCGCCATCGATAGCGGTGAAGATGTTCACATACTGCGACGGATCATCCAGGATTGTGCCGTCATTGACCAGCGGCGCTTCATGCTCGCCATTGGCGAAGACGTAGCCGGTCCGCGGGAATTTCTGCGGCCGCATGCCATGGATGTCATTGGCATTGGGGATTTCGAGGATCTTGTCGCATTTCATCACGTCGCAACGAATACGCGCGACCCGGGTATTGGCCTTGTCGTTGGCGAAGATGAAGCGTCCGTCATAGGTGCCGTCGGTGAACGACATGTGCGGATGGTGAAGGTCACCATTGTCATAGGTCTTCATGCCCTTGGCCGCCAGGAACGTCTTGGTCTCTTCGGTCAGGCCTTCGGTGAGCACTTTCAGACTTTCGTTGGTCTGGCCCCAGCCGGTTGCCGAGCAACGGTTGAACACCGGCACACGCATCAGCTCACGCATGGACGGGAAGCCGAGAATGCGCAATTCACCGCTCTGGCCGGATGACCAGAAGCCGTAATAGGGATCGAGTTCACCCGGCTCGAAATTGAGTTTCGGCGATGCGGCATGCGCCTGGGATACAAGCGCGCCACTGAGCAGGCTTCCTCCCATGCCCGAACCGGCGAGGACTGCGCCACCGGCGGTGGCAGTCATCAGGGATCGCCGTGACAGGCCTTTTCTTTTGGTTTCTTCGGCTGACATGTGATGTCTCCTTTTCAAGTTGTCGGCTGTGATGTCGGATTGGTTCCCACCAGCGGCTGCCCCGTGCCTGCTGGCACCGGTGCAACCGGATCGAGACGGTTCTGCTTGCGGAATTTCACCCGCTTGGCTTCTTTCTTGATGCACACCGGGCACTTGGTGGTGCTCTGGTAGAGCACCTGGCAGTGCAGGCACTGCAGGCATTCATTGGGATTGATATTGCCCTCGGGATGGATGGCCTGGACCATGCATTCCTTGGCGCAGCGCTGGCACGGATCGCCGCATTCCTTGTAGCGCTTGAGCCAGTCGAACATTCTGAGCCGCGCCGGGATCGCCAGCGCCGCACCGAGCGGGCAGAGATAGCGGCAGTAGAAGCGTTCGATGAACAGGCCCGCCCCAAGCAGCACGCCCACGAACAGGATATACGGCCAGCCACGCTGGAATTTCAGGATGATCGCGGTCTTGAACGGCTCGATTTCGGCATAGCGCTCGGCCATTTCCAGCGAGTACAGCGACAGGCCGAACAGACCGAGGAAGATCATGTATTTGAGCGGCCACAGCCGTTCGTGCAGACCCCAGGGAACTGTATATTGCGGGATCTTGAAAAAGCGCGCGACCTTGTTGGTCAGTTCCTGCAGCGCTCCAAACGGGCAAAGCCAGCCGCAATAGACTCCCCGGCCCCAGAACAGCAGCGACGCCGCCACCGAGAACCACAGAATGAAGACCAGCGGGTCCATCAGGAAGGCGTTCCAGGAGAAGCCGGCCATCACCGCCGAGAAGAAAGCCAGTATATTGACCACGGACAATTGCGCATTGGCGTACCAGCCGAGGCCGACCAGCGTGAACACCAGGAAGCCGACGCGAAACCAGTAGGTGAAGCGCTCGTGACGGGTCACCTGCATCTGGAAGAAGAAGACACCGGTCAGAATGGTCAGGGCGGCAATCAGCACGACGACTTCGACGCGTTTCTGGATCCAGATCCGCTTCCAAAGATGACTGAGTTCGCTGGTGTCCGACACAGCCACGTCGCTCTGGATCTGCGGGTTGTTGACCGCAGCCGATTCAACGGCAAGTTTTTCCGTGTGGCGATCGGGAACCCGGTAGCCGAGATCGAAGGTGATGAAGGCCTTGTCGATAGCGCCGACCGCGCGCTGCACCAGCAATTGCAGCCGGAACGGTTCAGCCGGATCAAACCCGCTGCCGGCCTTCACTTTGAATATGTCAAGCTCCGTGAAAGATGGCGCATCCTCTGTCGCCAGCTTGCCGAGACGGCGATGCTGCTTGTCGTGAAACCGGACGGCAGTATCGCCCTGAATCAGCTGAATGCGGTCGAAAATGCCGCCGCGCACATAGCCGGACCCCTTGAAGGAGTATTTGCCACGACCGGCTACCAGAATGGCCTGATCGCCGTCGTCGAGCCATTCACTTAGGTTTGCATATTCGTCGTTACCCAGCAGAGAGCGGCCGATTTCGGGCGCGCTAACCAGTGCCATCTGCATCTCGATAAAGGTGTCTTCTGGAGATCCTTTTTCCGGGCGTTTGATGGCACGCGGATCGCCGCTTTCTTCAAACGCGGAGTTCACCTGCCCAACATCGAGCCGCAGGCTGCGGATCGATCCATCACCGGCCAGCGTTTGCCAGTCCGATATCACGACATCATCGCCGCTCGGCATGACAAGCTTCCTGGTTGGGCCGGAACTTGCAAGCTCCGGCTCAAGGCCACCAAGACCGAGCGCTCGGGCCACTTTCAGACCGGCTCGGACGATGGAGTCGTCAATCACGATAATGGTGACGGTGGCGCCGGAGACGATATCGAGATCATGCGCGGATCCGCCGGCAGCGGCTTCGGCGATGAGATCGAGCCCGGCATATTTTTCCGTCACCGCAGTGATCTTGGATTCAGGGATACCGACCAGCACAATCGGTTCGGAATGCTTGACCAGGCGAACGCCGGTCACTTTCGCATTGTCATCGACGCCCATGAGCGTGTGGATCGGTTTGCCGGAATAGCCGGTTGTGGTGACGAAGTCGGAGGTCAGAAACACATAGCCGACGACCTCGCTGCCTTTCAGGGCCTCGACCACCGGGATGTCCGTGCGCAGCTGACCGTATTGAGTGGCGCCGGGGACGATGTCGCTGACAGCGGCCTTGTCCAGGAACTTCATGACCAGAGGCTCGGCTTGTGCGGCAACTCCACCGGACAAGAGGCTTGCGATCATCACAAACGCCATGGCGATCCAGGTGTGGCCGGTATCTGGCTTGGTTGTCATGCTTCATGTCATCCGATTTCGTTCAGGGCGAACCTATCGGTGCAAAGCAGAACGCTCTTTGCAGTAGCGCAATCTCCCGTGCGATTTGTTTTACAATATCAATATGATACATTGTAGATATGCGATACGTGAGGCAATATTGAGATGATGGGCATCGGCGCTCTCCCGGTTGATAAGCGGAGCGGCCTGCTGTTTCCGGAACCGTGATACGAGGTGAAGAAACTATTTGGTTTTATGTCCAAAGGCAGCGCAGATGAGCGAATTCACATCAGCCCTGTTGGCATGATCTGCATATCCGTGCGCCCCACTGTGAAATCGCGGATTGTCAAATCGACAGGCGCCCGGTCATTCGCGCCTGCCTGTTCCGGTGTTTCTATTCCGCCCTGCGCCGCCTGCTCAGCGCCGGTGCGAAAACCAGCCCGAAACCGACAAAGGCAATCATCCAGGCGAAGGCCGCGATATGCAGGGTCATACCGGTATGGCTGTCACTGAAGGTCGCCAGAATACGGGAGACGGCGGCCACCAGCAGCGCAACAAAGAGCACAGTTCCCGACAGCCCGGCTTTCAGTTTTTGCCCGGTGTGGCCAAGCGAGGCGCGCATCATCACGGCAAGCGTCATGCCACCCACAGCGCCGACGCCAAAGGCATGGACTCCGGCAACCGGTGAAACCACATCCGGCCAGAAGCTTGCAGCGGCAATCAGCGCAAAGCCGACCGGTACGAATAGATAGCCCGCATGCAGCATCCAGACCAGAGGATCGCGCAAGCTACGCAAACCGGCCCAGCGCGCCAGTCGCAAGAACTGAAGCAAAGCCGCAACGGCCATGGCCGCACCAGTCAGCCGTGAATCCGGAAGCGCCGCCCACAAGACCAGCGCCACAACCGCCACTGCAATCGAAAACAGGTCAAAACTGGAGAATGGCGCAGGCAGCCGCCCCGGGTTCTCCCGTACCAGCCAATTGCGCGTGAAGCTTGGAATCACACGCCCGCCGATCAGCATGATCAGCGTGACCGCAGCCAGAGCCGCAAGCCTCCGGCTGATATCGGATGCACCAATGAAGTGGGCTTCGAGATGAAAAGCAATATTGGACGCAGCCAGGATCGCAAGCGGAAGCAAAACCTTCAAGTTGCGCCAGTTTTCGCCTGCGATGATTTCGCGCGCGATCACCATGGCCACGGCAATCAGAAAGCTGACATCGATTATCAGCGCTGCCTGCCATCCGATATGGCTTGAAAAGGTCACGGCAAGCCGTCCCGCAATCCACAGCAGCACCAGCGCCAGCAGGCCGTTCCCCTGTAACGGCATCCGGCCGGTCCAGTTCGGAACCGCGGTGAACAGGAACCCGGTGGCAACAGCCGGCAGAAAACCGAAATAGAGCTCGTGCACATGCCAGTCAGTCGGCGCAAACAAGGTCGACAGACTGAGCTCGCCATAAAACTGCGGCAACCAGAGCAAAATGGACAGCCCTGAATAAAGTGCCCCCAGCAGGAAAAACGGGCGGAACCCGTAGCTCAGGATTGCAGGGCCGGTGTAAGAACGCGTTCTCGGAATAGCCATGGCTTTTCGACCTCTGCATAGGGCGGATCTTCAAGGTGAGGTTATCCGCGTTGCGATTGCCTTGCCATGCGATTGCATTGGCACCGCTGTATCCCTATCAAGTCAGAAGTCCGCTTCTTTGCAGTGACGCAAATTGGAAACATTTAATGAGTCGTCTTGATCCTTCCCTGTTAACCGGTCTGCCACCGTTCAGCGGAATGGAACGCGCGGCTGTCTCGGACATGCTCGCCAGCGCAAAACCGCTTCGGCATCCCAAGGGGGCCCACATCTTCCGCGAGGGCGAGGAAGCCCACTCATTCTTTCTTCTGCTGGATGGCTATGTCCGGGTGGTCAAGCTGGCCCCCGACGGCGAGCAGGTCATCGTCCGCTTCATCGCCAGCGGCGAATTGCTGGGAATTGCCAAGGCAATCGGCCGGGAGACCTATCCGGCAAATGCCGTGGCGGCCGCCGATTGCGTGTTGCTCGCATGGCCTTCGAAACTCTGGGAGGGGATAGTTGCGGCCCATCCGGGCTTTGCCACCAATACCTATGCAATGCTTGGCGGACGGCTTCTCGACACCCAGGACAAGGTGGTCGAACTGGCGACGGAACGGGTCGAACAACGCGTCGCCAATGCAGTTCTCAAATTGGCTGACCGGACCGGCCGCAAGACCGACGAGGGGATCCTCATCGATTTTCCAATTTCGCGGCAGGATATTTCCGAGATGACCGGCACAACCCTCTACACCGTATCGCGTCTGTTGAGCGGCTGGGAACAGGCCGGCTGGGTGAAGTCGAGCCGCCAAAAAGTCACCCTGGTTGAAGGTCACAAGCTCGTCATGGTTGCCAGCGGCCAGGGAGATCGCCCGCCATCGCTTTAAGCCAGCTTTGCCAACCGCCGAGAGAAGCCTAAACTTGCTCGCCGAGCGGATACAAGGCAGATCGGCCTCCCTCGTCCGGCACACAACGCAGCGGCGCAGCGGTCGGCATGTGCCCCGCAAACCGCCCTCCCCAGCGTTCGTTCCGCGGAAGTTGAAAGAAGACCTTAGCAGCAGGAAGCCATGAACAAGATACTCGACACCGACAGTTTCGTCGCACTCCTTGGCACTAAGGGCGGCCCCGCGATCCGCACCGGATCGACAAATCCGACATCAAGTCTGCTCGTGCTGAACGGGCGAAAAATAGTGATCGATTGCGGTTTGGGTGTCACCCGCGGCCTTGTCGATCAGGGCATGGCGCTGAAAGATCTGGGTCTGATCTTCATCACCCACATCCATTCCGATCACTATCTGGAACTGGGACCATTGATCCATACGGCCTGGACCGCCGGTTTGGCGACGCCGGTAACGGTCCATGCTCCCGTCGGAATCGAGGAATACTGGAAACACTTCCTGCTTTCCATGAAGGCCGATATTGACTTGCGAATGGAAGATGAAGGCCGCCCGGACCTGTCGGCGCTGGTCAGGTTTCAAACGCTGAGTGACGGGGAAGTCTTGCGCCTTGATGATCTGACTGTCACCGCAACCCGAAATGAGCACCCGCCGCTGGTGGATTCATTTGCCTTGCGGTTTGCCGGCAGCGGTTCTGATGTCGTTTTCTCGGGGGATACCACCTACCTGCCCAGGCTCGCTGATTTCGCCGAAGGAGCGGATCTGCTCATCCATGAAGCGATGCTGCCAGACGCCTTGGAAGCGCTGTTCAAACGCGTCAGCAATGGGGACGACCGTTTGAAAACGCACTTGCTGCGGTCCCACACAATGGCCAGCGATGCCGGAAAAATTGCAACACAGGCACGCGTTGGTGCGTTGGCGCTGCACCACCTCATTCCGTCAGATGATCCGGATTTTACCGAGAACGACTGGATTGCCGCCCTGAGCGGGCACTGGGACGGTCCCCTTCATATCGGCAGGGACGGAATGCGGATCCCGTTGACGCACGCCCGGTAAATTCGAGACGTCACCCTGGCGGCCCGAACGTTCTGAATGTCATACAATTCCACCGCCGGCGCCCGAGACGGCCGGGCGTTCATTGGCGATTTTTGTGCGGTAGCCCGATGCCCTGTAAGCGGCGACGGGATCGATCGCCGCGTTCTTCTCCAGCCGCGCCATCGCCAGGATCGGTTCGACATCAGTCCGGAAGGCCTGCTTGAGCGTCGTGGTCGCCATCAGCGCATCATTGGCGTCCTGATGGCCGCTCAGCGCGTCGCGATCGACCAGCAGCGCCAGCGCATAGGCACGCTGCACCTCCATGGCCGAGACCATCAGGCTTTCGATCGGGTCGGTGACATTGTGTGACTGGTCCAGCATATGCGCCGGATCAAACCCCTTGGGACTGCGCAGCTCGGCGTCGACCAGTTCGTTGAAGATCAGGAACAGCCGGTAGGGATCGATGGACCCGGTGTCCAGATCATCGTCACCATATTTGGAATCATTGAAGTGGAAGCCGCCGAGCTTGCCGAACTGGATCAGCCGGGCGACGATCATCTCGATATTGACGTTGGGCGCGTGGTGGCCAAGATCAACCAGGCAGAAGGCCTTGGGGCCGAGTTCCTGGGCAATGAGATAGTTCGTGCCCCAGTCCTGCACCACCGTGGAATAGAACGCCGGCTCATACATCTTGTGCTCAGTGAAGATGCGCCAGTCATCCGGCAAGCGTTGATATATCGAGCGCATGGCATCGAGATAGCGTTCGAACTGGCGGGTGAAATTGGTCTGGCCCGGGAAATTGGAGCCGTCACCGACCCAGACAGTCAGCGCCTTGGAGCCAATCTGCTGGCCCAGTTCGATGCACTCGATGTTGTGGTCGACTGCCTGCTGCCGCGTTGCAGCGGCTGCATGCGAGAGCGAGCCGAACTTGTAGCTTTGATTTTGCTGCGGCTGGTCCTGGAAGGTGTTGGAGTTCATGGCGTCAAAACCAAGCCCCACTTCCGCCGCCTTGGAATTGAGATCAGCTGCCGGCTGCCGGTCCCAGGGGATGTGCAGCGACACCGTGGGTGTTGCGCGGGTCAGCTGCTGGATAACGCCGCAATCATCAAGCTTGTCGAAGATGTGACGCGGCTCACCCGAGCCCGGAAAACGGGCGAACCGGGTTCCGCCGGTGCCCACCCCCCAGGAGGGGACCGCAACGCCATAGCCCGACACCTTGGCCTTGATGGCATCAATGGAAATGCCGCGGCGGTCGAGTTGAGCGCCCAGCGCATCATAGTCGGATTTCAGTGCGGTGCGGGCGGTCTCGTTCGCCGCCTCGATGATGGATGTATCGATCATGGTTCCCCTCCCCCATGCTGCCGTGTTTTGAATGGCCGGCATGGACGTGACTGTCAGCGCGTGAATGCCTGGACGTTGCCGGCATCGACATTGATGATGTTGCCGGTGGATTTCGACGAGGCCTCGGAGGCGAAGAAGTAGGTCGCCTCCGCAATGTCCTCGGGCAGCACCGATCGCTTGAGCAACGAGCGCTGACGGTACATCTCCTCCAGCCCCTCCTTGTCGGTCTTGTAGGTCGAGGCGCGCTGGTCGAGCCAGTCACCGGACCAGATCTTCGAGCCGCGCAGCACCGCATCGGGATTGACGACATTGACCCGGATACCGTGCGGAGCGCCTTCCAGCGCCAGGCACCGGGCGAGATGGATTTCCGACGCCTTGGCGGTGCAATAGGCAGAGGCGTTGGGAGAAGCCGCCAGACCGTTTTTCGAGGCGATGAAGATCATCGAGCCGCCGATATCCTGAACTTTCAACATCTTGAAGGCGGCACGCGAAACCAGGAAGTACCCGGTCGACAGAACCTCCATATTGCGGTTCCACAGGGCCAGCGACGTGTCTTCGATCGCGGCAGATGAGGCGATGCCGGCATTCGAGACAACGATGTCGACGCCGCCAAATTCTACTGCCATGTCGGCATAGGCGACGTCCACGGCGGTCTCGTCGGTAACGTTCATCGTGACCGTGCGAACCATGTCGGCGGAATAGCGCGCAGCCAGCGTATCGCAGACCTTGTCCAGCATCTCGGTGTCGATGTCGGCCAGCACCACGCAGGCGCCCTCCGACAGCAGCCGTTCAGCGGTTGACGAACCGATACCGCCAGCGCCGCCTGTGACGATGGCGATCCTTCCCGCCAGGCTCTTTGGCTTGGGCATCCGCTGCAGCTTGGCTTCCTCAAGCAGCCAGTATTCGATATCGAAGGCTTCCTGCTCGGGCAGGCCACAATAGGCCGACACGCTTGATGCACCGCGCATGACATTGATCGCATTGGTGTAGAACTCGCCGGAGATGCGCGCCGTCGCCTTGTCCTTGGCAAAGGTGATCATGCCGACACCGGGGATGAGGTAGACCACCGGGTTGGGGTCGCGAATTGGCGGTGAGTCTGCATGCTTGCAGCGGTCATAATAGGCGGCATAGTGCTGCCGGTAGGCTTCAAGCGCCGGCCCGAGATTGGCGAGCGTGCCGTCGACATCGGGTCTCGCGGGATCAAAATCGATAACCAGCGGCGCGATCTTGGTGCGCAGAAAATGGTCCGGGCAGCTGGTCCCCAGCGCTGCCAGCGGTTCCATGTCGTTGGCGCAGACGAATTGCATAACCGCATCGGAATCGTTGAAATGACCAAGCATGTGGACATCCTTGGAAATCATGCCGCGAATGGCAGGCATCAGAACCGAGGCGATCTTGCGGCGTTCGCCGGCCGGCAGCGGCTTGTGCTTTTCGCCGCCAAATACCGGCTTGCCGGCGGTCTCCTGCTCGAGCCAGGCAACCGCGCGGTTGATGATGTCGATGGTGGTGTCGTAGCACTCTTGTGCCGTGTCACCCCAGGTGAACAGGCCGTGGCTGGCGAGAATGACGCCGTTCGCGTCCGGGTTTTCCTTGCAGAATTTTGACAGCCACAAGCCAAGCTCGAAGCCAGGGCGCTTCCAAGGCAGCCAACCGATCTCGTCGCCGAACACGGTGCGCGCCAACTCTTCGCCGTCTGCACTCGCCGCCAGCGCGATGATGGCATCGGCATGAACGTGGTCGACATGCTTGCGCGGCACATAGGCATGCAGCGGCGTGTCGATGGAGGCCGCGCGCGGATTGAGATTGAAGGTGCAGTGCGGCAGGTAGCCGACCATTTCATCCTCGAATTCGACACCGCGGTAAATACCTTTGAGCGCCTCGAGCTTTTCCATGTAGAGAGTTGAAAAGCCGTCCATTTTTATGGAGCCAATATCGCCACCCGATCCCTTGACCCACAAAACCTCCACCATCTCGCCGGTAAGTGGATCCTTCTGCATCACCTTGGTGGAGGTGTTGCCGCCGCCATAATTGGTAACACGCTTGTCGGAGCCGAGCAGGTTGGAGCGGTAGAGCAGCAATTCGGGTTCGCTCATGCCCCGAGCCTGTTCCTTGTCCCATAGATTTGGCAGCCGGGAACTGGCGGAAGTGTTGAGCATGGGCGTCTCCAGGGTCGCTTTGGCCGATACGGCATGACTGTTTGTATGCCCAATGGTTACGCCAGCCGTCCGGAATGTCAATCAGAAACGATCACATATGGTCATTGTGCGTTGCAATATGATTGCATGTGATCGAAACTGATTGACAATGCGCAATTTCAGTGGAAATCTTTCTGCAAGGAGAAGCCCATGCACGAGACAGAGCGGCATCGCATCATTCAGTCGGCAGTCCAGTCGAAACCGGTTGTTACGGTTCAGGAGATGGTCGAGCTGACCGAATCTTCAGAGGCCACCATCCGGCGTGATATTGCCACGCTGCATGTGCAAAAGAAGCTTCGGCGGGTGCGTGGCGGAGCGGAATCGATCAATCCGCCGCAATTCGTCGGTCTTGCCGGCCGCCCATTCAGCGTCAATGAAACCAGCAATGCGTCGGAAAAGCGCTCCATTGCGGTCAAGGCGGTGGAGCTTTGCGACGACGGCGATTCCATTATCATCAACGGCGGCACCACCACCTTCCAGATGGTGCATCCGCTGGCTGCCAAGCGCATGCAGGTGTTCACCAACTCATTCCCGATTGCCGAGCATCTGCTCAAGCATTCCAAGAATGCCATCACGCTCTCGGGCGGCACCATCTACCGCGAACAGAACATCATCCTCAGTCCGTTTGACAATGACGTGACGCGGAATTTCTACGCCAAGCGCATGTTCATGGGCGCTCACGCCCTGGGCCCGCTGGGGCTGATGGAAGCGGATCCTCTGCTGATCCAGGCAGAGCAGAAACTGATCAACCAGGCCGATGAGCTCATCGTTCTGGTTGATTCATCGAAATTCAAGCGGCGGTCCAGCCTTATCCTGTGTCCGCTGGAGCGGATCACCACGGTCATCACTGACGCCGGAATTCGCGATGAAGACAGGCACATGCTCGAGATGGCAGGTGTCCGGCTTATTGTCGCGGAGAAAACTGCAAGAGAGCAGTCCACATCCGCGGCATAGCCCGGATCGGATTAACCTGAATGGGGAGGAGCCCTTCAATGACACTTTTCAAGACGCTTGCATTATCCACCGCGATTGCCGCGGCGGTGTTCGCCGGTCCGGCCTTTTCGGCCGAGCGCATCGCGCTCGTGGTGAAATCACTCGGCAACGGCTTTTTCGATGCCGCCGCCAAGGGAGCTGAGGAGGCTGCCAAGGAAATCGGCGACATCGAGATCATCTATACAGGGCCGACATCGGCAACCGCCGAAGGCCAGATCGACATCGTCAATTCCCTGATTGCCCAGAAGGTTGATGCGATTGCGATATCGTCCAATGATCCCGACGCCCTGGTACCGGTGCTGAAGAAGGCGATGGATCGCGGCATCAATGTGCTGTCATGGGATTCGGGCGTGGCCCAGGACGGCCGCATGCTGCATCTCAATCCATCCGACACGGGCCTGATCGGCGAGACCATCATCAAGCTTGCCGCCGATTACCTGCCCGAAGGCGGTGACGTGGCGATTCTGTCGGCATCGTCGACCGCTACCAACCAGAACGCCTGGATCGAAGCAGCCAAGAAGGCGCTGCCCGAGAAGTTCCCCAACATCAACCTGGTCGCGGTAGTCTATGGCGATGACGATTCGGTCAAGAGCACCAATGAGGCCAAGGGGCTGATCGCCAGCTATCCGAACCTCAAGGCGATTATTGCACCGACCACGGTTGGTGTTGTTGCCGCCGCTCAGGTGGTCACCGACATGGGGCTGATCGGCAAGATCAATGTCACCGGCCTGGCCTTGCCCTCGGAGTTCAAGCAGTTCATCGACAACGGCTCGTCGAAGGCCGTGGCGCTGTGGAATCCGATCGATCTGGGCTACTCGGCAGTCCAACTGGCTCACCAGCTTGATCAGGGCAAGAAGGCCGAGCCGGGCGCCACCTTCACCATCGGCCATGTTGGCGAAGTCACGCTTGATGACACCAATTCGGCTGCGATGGCTGCCCCATTTACTTTCAATGCGTCCAACATCGAAGAGTTCTCCAAAATCTACTAGGTCTTCGAGACTCAATCCCGGTGGCGCTAAAGCGCCACCGGTTCCTGACGGAAGCGACGCGCCTGCCTCCAGGGCGGCGATGCCGGGCGTTTGCCGGAAATTCGCACTATCTTCCACCGACACCCCGAACAAAAAAGCGCCAACTCCGATGACCGAGCCCAGGATCACTCTCAGCGGCATTACCAAGACCTTCCCCGGCGTACGGGCCCTCCACAAGGTCGGGCTTGAACTGTATCCGGGACAGGTAACCGCGCTGATCGGCGAAAATGGTGCCGGCAAGTCAACATTGGTCAAAACCATGACCGGCATCTACCAGCCTGATGAGGGCGAAATTCGCATCAATGGCAAGCTGGTCGAATTGTCATCACCGCATGCCGCCTTTCGCCTGGGGATCACCGCTATTCATCAGGAAACCGTGCTGTTTGACGATCTCAGTGTGGCGGAAAACATCTTTCTCGGCCATGCGCCGAAAACCTGGCTGAAGACCATTGACTGGCGCGCCATGCAGGCCAACGCCCGTGCCCTGCTTGACGAGATCGGCGCAGCCCATATCCATGCCGATGCGCGGCTTAGTGAACTCTCGATTGCCAACAAGCATCTGGTCGCCGTCGCCCGCGCCATGTCGATCGATGCCGAGATCGTCATCATGGATGAGCCCACCGCGGCATTGTCGCACAAGGAGATCGCGGATCTCTTCGAGCTCATCGAACTGCTGAAGAAAAGCGGCAAGGCGGTGCTGTTCATCTCGCATAAATTCGACGAAATCTACCGCATCGCCGACCGGTACACGGTGTTTCGCGACGGCGAGATGGTGGGACATGGCATGATCAGGGATACCAGCCAGAATGACATCGTGCGCATGATGGTCGGCCGCTCGGTGGATCAGATCTTCCCCAAGCGCGACGTGGTGCCGGGCGAACCGGTGTTGACCGTCGCAGGCTACAGCCATCCGACCGAATTCGCCGATATCGGCTTTACGCTGCGCAAGGGCGAGATCCTCGGCTTCTACGGCCTTGTCGGCGCCGGCCGCAGCGAATTCATGCAGTCCCTGTTCGGCATTACCAAACCGTCAAAGGGCGCTATCCGCATTGCTGGCGAGGTCGCCGTTATCCGCAGCCCGGCGCAGGCCGTCGAACGCGGCATCGTCTATGTCCCCGAGGACCGCGGCAAGCAGGGGGCCGCGATCGGCGTCCCGATCTTTCAGAACGTGACACTGCCCTCACTGAGCAAAACCTCGAAGAACGGATTCTTGAGATTGGCGGAGGAATTCAAGCTGGCACGCGAATACACCACGAGGCTTGATCTGCGCGCGGCTTCGCTGGATCAGGACATCGGCAACCTGTCGGGCGGCAACCAGCAGAAGGTGGTAATCGCCAAATGGCTGGCGACGCAGCCGCGCGTCATCATCCTCGACGAGCCAACCAAGGGCATCGATATCGGGTCCAAAGCCGCAGTGCACGAATTCATGGGCGAACTGGTGGCCCAGGGCCTGAGCGTCATCATGGTGTCCTCGGAACTGCCGGAAATCATGGGCATGAGCGACCGGATCATCGTCATGCGCGAAGGCCGCATCGTTGAAGAATTCGACAATGATGCAGCCCTTGATGCTGAAACGCTGGTCCGGGCTGCCGCCGGCATCAGCGAGGCAGCGGCATGAAAAACCTCGTCCGCAGCCGCGAATTCTGGCTGGCCGCAGCCATTCTGGCGATGATCGTGGCCACCACCACACGCTCACCGAACTTTGCTTCAGCCGGCAATCTTGCAGGCATCTTCAACGACACGGCGATCCTGTTCATCCTGGTGCTTGGTCAGATGGGCGTCATCCTGACCCGCTCCATCGACCTGTCGATGGCGTCGAACCTGGCGCTGTCGGGGATGATCGTGGCGCTTGTCAATTCGGCCTATCCGGGCGTGCCGGTCCCGGCGCTGATGCTGTTGGCAACCCTTTGGGGGCTGGGGCTCGGAGCCTTCAACGGCGTTCTGATCTGGCGGCTCGGCATTCCCGCCATCGTCGCCACGCTCGGCACGTTGACCATCTATCGCGGCCTGATCTTTCTCATCGCCGGCGGAAAATGGGTCAATGCCGACCAGATGACACCGGGCTTCGTGCAGATGACCCGGGTCGAGTTCCTCGGCCTTCCGGCCCTGTCCTGGTATGCCATCATCATTGCTGCAGGCTTCTTCGTGCTGATGACGCGCACAGCGCTGGGTCGCTCGATCTATGCCGTAGGGGTCAACCCGACCGCCTCGGTCTATGCCGGCATTGATGTCGGGCGCACCAAGTTCATTGCCTTTTGCATCTCCGGCGCATTGTCGGGCTTCTGCGGCTATCTCTGGGTGTCGCGCTATGTGATCGGCTCGGTGGAAGTGGCCAAGGGGTTCGAGCTCACCATCATCGCCGCCTGCGTCATCGGCGGCATATCCATCGCCGGCGGCGTCGGCTCGGTGGCCGGCGCGCTGCTGGGTGCATTGTTCCTCGGCGTCATCAATTCAGCGCTGCCGGTGATCAACATCTCGCCGTTCTGGCAGATGGCGATCTCCGGCGCCGCCATCATCCTGGCCGTGGTGCTCAACGGTTCTGGCGACAAGCGTGGCGGGCGGCTGATCCTGCGCAAGACGGAGGAGCCGACATGACCGAGAGCGCACCCGACCGCCTCATTCCCGACCGGCTGGAAAACCCCTGGCGAAGTGCGCTGATGTCCTGGCCATCGCTGCTACTGCTGGTCGCTGTCTGTCTGTTCATCGTCAACTCACTGGCCTCGCCGTATTTTCTTTCGCCATGGTCACTCTCCGACGCCACCTTCAATTTCACCGAACGGGCCATCATCGCGCTGGCCATGGCGCTGCTGATCATTTCCGGCGAGATCGACCTGTCGGTTGCGGCCATCATCGCGCTGGCTTCAACGATGATGGGGCTGGCGCTACAGTTCGGCGCAGGCACCCCGGCGCTGGTGCTGATCGGGCTCGCGACAGGCGTCCTCTGCGGAGCCTTCAACGGCTTCCTGGTCACCAGGCTCGGTCTGCCTTCTATCGTCGTGACCATCGGCACAATGAGCTTCTTCCGCGGTGTTTCTTTCATCGTGCTCGGCGACCAGGCCTTCAAGGGCTATCCGGAAAGCTTCGCCTTCTTCGGGCAAGGTTATGTCTGGTGGGTGATCTCGTTCGAATTCGTGCTGTTCCTGATGATGGCGGTGATCTTCTACCTGCTGCTGCACCGGACCAGCTTTGGCAGAAAGGTCTTCATCATCGGCAACAATCCGGTGGCAGCTGAATTCTCCGGTGTCCGGGTGGCGCGGGTCAAGTTCACCCTGTTCTGTCTCACCGGCCTGATGTCGGGGGTTGCAGCCGTCCTGCTGACCTCGCGGCTTGGCTCGACCCGCCCATCGATCGCACTGGGCATGGAGCTTGAAGTCATCACCATGGTGGTGCTCGGCGGTGTCTCCAT
Source organism: uncultured Hoeflea sp. (assembly GCA_963975635.1). Classification (GTDB taxonomy): domain Bacteria; phylum Pseudomonadota; class Alphaproteobacteria; order Rhizobiales; family Rhizobiaceae; genus Hoeflea. The sequence goes on from CAXBIE010000009.1 coordinate 52,188, forward strand.
TCTCGGCGGCGCAGGCTCGATCCAGGGTGTGGTGCTGGCAGCATTCATCATGGGGCTGGTGACATTCGGCCTCGGTCTGCTCAACGTTCCCGGCATCGTCATGTCGATCTTCATCGGCGCGCTGCTGATCTTCGTCATCGCTTTGCCGATCCTGTTCAGGATGATCAGGGAGCGGCGCTCATGACAACCGGCTCCATGGAAAAACATGCGTTCAAAATGAAGCTCAACCCCGGCACGGCGGAAGAGTACAAGCGCAGGCATGATGAAATCTGGCCGGAACTGGTTGATCTGCTGCATGAGGCCGGCGTCAGCGATTACTCGATCTTCCTCGACGAGGAGACCCACACGCTCTTCGGCGTGATGTGGCGGCGAGCCGATCACGGTCTGGCTGAATTGCCGGATCATCCGGTGATGCAGAAATGGTGGAAGCACATGGCCGACATCATGCAGACCAACGCTGAAAACGAACCTCTGGCGGAAGACCTGCAACTCGTCTTCCACATGGACTGAGGCCATGGCGGAGAGGCACCACGTAGCTGTCATCGACATTGGCAAGACCAATGCCAAGCTGGCGCTGGTCGACCTTGGAACATTGACCGAAATCGAAGTTCGCAAGCGCACCAACGCGGTGCTCGCCGGGCCACCTTATCCGCACTGCGACACCGACGGGCTGTGGCACTTCATCCTTGGCGGCCTGACCGAGATGCAGCACGCGCACGGCATCGACGCGATAACCGTGACAACCCACGGAGCCGCCGCCGCCCTGCTGGACAGGCAAGGGGAACTTGCCGCACCGGTGCTCGACTACGAGCATGACGGGCCCGACACGCTGGTGGACGACTACAACGCCATTCGGCCGGAATTTGTCGAGACCGGGTCGCCGCGCTTGCCGGTGGGTCTCAATCTGGGTGCCCAGCTGTTCTGGCAGTTCGAAGCCTTCCCTGACATTCGCAAGCGCACCCGGGCGATTGTCACCTATCCGCAATACTGGACGTTCCGCCTGACCGGAAAAGCGGTGAATGAAGTAACGTCGCTCGGCTGCCATACAGATTTGTGGTGTCCGCGCGAGAACAGGTTCTCGTCTCTGGTCGAAAAGGTCGGCTGGGCAGAACTGATGGCGCCAGTGGCGAAAGCCGCTGATTGCCTCGGGCCGCTTTTGCAGGACGTTGCGGAGGCAACCGGCCTCAACCGGAATACTCCGGTATATTGCGGAATTCACGATTCCAACGCCTCAATTTACACCCACATGGTGTCGCGGGAGGCACCTTTCGCAGTTGTATCAACCGGGACCTGGGTCATATCGATGGCTGTTGGCGGCAACGCCGTTGAACTCGATCCGGCACGCGACACGTTGATCAATGTCAACGCTTTTGGCGATCCGGTGCCATCCGCCCGTTTCATGGGAGGACGTGAGTTCGACCGGATGATGGAGGGCGTTTCCCACGATCATGACGCGCGGGATGTCGTAGCAGTGATGGAGCGCGGCATCATGTTGCTGCCCTCCGTGGAAACGGGATCCGGCCCGTTTCAGGGACATGAACATCATTGGACAGTCAGGCAAGCATCATTGACCGGCGGACAGCGTTTCGTTGCGGTCTCGTGTTATCTGGCCCTGATGACGGCGACCGGGCTGGAGATGATTGGCGCACAGGGGCCGGTGCTGGTCGAGGGACCGTTTGCCGACAATTCTGTATTCCTCGACATGCTGGGAACGGCTACCGGAAAGCCGGTGAGCGCAGTTGCAGGAACCGGCACCAGCGTCGGTGCGGCGCTCTTGACAGCCAGCGGCCCCTTGAAGAAACAGCGTGACGACTGTTTTCGCACAGGTAACGCCGGGATGGAGTCCTATGCCCGAATTTGGCGCGCCAGCGTGTAAGCCACATCAACATCACAAACGCGTTTACGCATTTCGGGCAAGGAGCATGACCTTGCAGCTCCTTTCGCAAACGCAAAAAGCGCCCGATGGGACGTTGGTTTGGTTCATTTTGGTGTTTTGATTTGGTTCCGAGGTCAGGATTTACACCTGTGACCCACTGATCCGGCAGGCGATTGCGCGGCGTGCTGGAGACCTTTTTCGTGCCTAGGCAAATCATCCAGTGCCTCTACCCACGGTAAATGTTCAGACCAGAAAATATGAGCCGTAGGGCGGTACAAGCTGGGGTCATCAAGTGAAGCAGCGTATAAATGAGTTTCATCGGGGAACACTTCAGTTTCAAACGAGGCAGGGGCTCCACATGCTCCGCAAAAGCTGCGCACCACTTTAGGGGATGACCGATAAAATTGTCTCGGCCCGGACCACAAAAGCAGCGGCCGGAAATACCTGCCATCATCTACTCCTCAAGGGGAAAATCCTGAACACGAACCTCAACTGCAGCGCTTCTTTGCAGACGTTCAAGAGGTCTTTTGGAGCGCTCAGGGTCGGTGTCCGTCAGAAGGAGGTCATTTGCCATAGGCAAGGCCGGTGCTGGGCGCCGCACGCTCTTGAACGAGAAGATGCGCGATAGCCGAAATGACGCCGAGGCCGATCGCGAGATACCAGACCTGATCGTAGCTGGCGTAGCGATCGAAGACTATTCCGCCCAGCCACACCCCGGCAAATCCGCCGAGCTGGTGGCTCAGGAACACGAAACCGAACAGGGTTCCCATCGCGCGCGGACCGAACATCGTCAAAACCAGCGCGCTCGTCAGCGGAACGGTCGACAGCCAGAGCCCACCCATCACCAGCGCGAAGATCATCACCGAGGTCGGCGTCACCGGCAGCGAGATGAAGATGAGGATCGCGAGCGCCCGCAGCGCGTAGATCGCGGCCAGCACATAGGGTTTCGGAAATCTGGTTCCCAGATGCGATGCGAGAAGGGTGCCGAAGATATTGGCAAAACCGGCGAGCGCAAGCGCCTGAAGGCCCAGCGCCCGCAGCTCCGCCGCCGACGCCGTCGAGACACAGAAGTTCTGCACATAGTTCGGAAGGTGCGCGGTAATGAAGGCGAGATGAAAGCCGCAAACGAAGAACCCGGCGCTGAGCAGCGTATAGCTCGAGTGCCCGAAGGCCTTTCTGACTGTCTGTGTGATCGAATCATTGTGCGCACTTGCCGTCGTCGGGCTCACATTCGCGCGAAGAAATGGAATGCACAGCGCCATCGGCGCCAGCGCAAAGGTGACGACCACCAGCGTCATCCGCCAGTCGAGCCATTCGACCAGCCAGGATACCACAAGCGGCAGGACGACCTGTCCGGCGGACCCCATTGCTGAAGTGATGCCGAGATAATGGCTTCGCTTGTCCGCCGGCGCCGCCCGTCCGACAACGGCCAGCACAACTCCGAACGCGGTACCGGAAATCCCCATGCCCACAAGTACGCCGGCGCCGGCATGCTGGGCCAGCGGCGTGGTTCCCACAACGCAGATCAGCATGCCGGCGACATAGCAGAAGAAGCCGAGCCACAAGGCGCGCCGGTCACCGAACTTGTCGGCAATGATCCCGAAAACCGGCTGCGCGAGGCCCCAGACCAGGTTCTGAATTGCGATAGATAACGAGAACACCTCGATCCTGCCGTCAAACAGGTCGTTTGACAGAGGCTGGACGATGCCGCCGAAGACCGAACGCACGCCGAAAGCCAACGCAAGCACGACACTGCCGGCAAGCACGATAATCAAGATGTCCCGATTGTCGCTAACGGCCGGTGTTGTGTTGGAGGCCATGGCGCGTCCGCCTTTATCATCTGGTTATTGCCCGGAACAGCGCTTCAACGGGCTCCGCGCATCTGAATTGACGCTGAGGCTAGCAGCGCCGTATGCTTTTGAATAACGAATATAAATAAACTCTCAATTCAATATTTCTGAAGAAAATATAACCGTCGGCTTCTCTAGGATCACTCCAATATCGCTCTCGACAGATTACGGATTACGGCTTCCCACAACCGGCTATGAGTCGGTTCTGCTCGGGGCCGCCAAGCATCTTGGCAGCGCGCCTTGGATGACCTTGGGAGGTCGAAGCTGATGGCGCACGAGGTCCGGTTCGGCGTCAAAAGACAGCTGAGTCCGTAAAGGACGAGCTGCAACTCTTTTGAAAACTCGAACTGATGGTTTCGATAATTGCGTTTCTCCAATAACTTTGAGTTCGTTATCCTCTCGGCAGTTCGAACAGAGCAGGAGGCAGCCATGGCGAGAATGGAGAGTGCGGTGTTCCTGAACGCGGTCATGCTTCCGGGGTGCGCGAAATGCTCAACAAGCAGAAAGTGGAACTCTCTCAGTTTCATATCGATGTTGAGCACCGGGTTGGCGCAGAAGTCTCGACATGTCGGTTAATCGTCCCGTCGCGCTTGTGACCAATGCTATGGGTTTTGCTGGCCCGGGCGCCGTAGCAGGCTTGCTGGCGACAGGATACCGGGTATTTGCGCAGGATCCGGCGTTCTCAGAATCCACTGCTCGGGAGAGGTTTTGCGCAGGGCGAGACAACCTGTTGCCCATCGAATGCACCGATCCGCGAGAGATCATTTCGGACATTTCGGCGCGCGAGGGAAGGCTCGACGCTGTCGTCAGCAACGATCATTTTCCCGCGCCAGGCAATTTGCCTGAGGACGCGGATACGGAAAGCCTGCAAGCCAATTACCGGTTTCTGGTCGAAGCTCCATTCCGGCTCGTTCAGGCCGCGCTTCCGCTCTTGCGCGATGCACAAAGCGGCAACGTGGTGATGATCACCTCGAACCGCACGCGGTTGCCGCTGTCCGGGGCCGCGTTTCCCGATGCGGCGCGCGCGGCAGCGAATGCGTTGGTGCGCTCGCTGGCGGTGGATCTTGCCGGGGACGGGATCGTCGTGAACGCCGTGGCGCCGAACTTTCTCTATAGCGAGACCTACTACCCGAAGGCGGTCTTCGAGCACACGGAAGCCGGACGGGCCCATGTCCGGCACAGCGTGCCTGTTGGAAGGCTGGCCGGCCAGGACGAAATCGGCGAAGTCATTGCCTTTCTGGCGAGCGTCAAGACGCGCTTTCTCACGGGAGCGGTCATCGATTTCTCGGGCGGCTGGCCTTTTGGTGCGTCAAGGCCCGAGGTTTCAGACAGCGACGTACCGCCTGCCGATCCGAAGAGCGATATCGACGTCATCGGCAATCATGGCGAGCGCGGCATTGGTCAACCCTATGTCGAACCGAACAGCGGGATGGGTTTGCCGAAATCCGCTCATGGCAGCGGCGAGCGTTTCGGCCGGGAAGCCGGCGGGGGCGGTCAGCCGGATCAGTCCGGGTCGTTTTTAAAGAGCCAGTCGCTCGTCTGACGAATTTGTGCCATGGCATCAAACGCTCGGTCGATTTCTTCTGCTTTGCGATAGTCGAGATAGCGGATCTTGTCCTTGTCCATGCAGGCTTTGATCGCGTCGGAATTTGGCTCTCAGTTGAAACTACGCGATGCGGTATTTCCAGAAAAATGAATATTTTCAAAGCGTGACTTTAGTAATTACGGTATGTGGCCAGCCCGCCCGGCGATTGACAAACCCTGTGTTGCCGAGCAATCTTTACGCATTCACCCGGGGGGTCCCGACAAGGGGCTGAGATACTGATCGCGGGTTGTCCTATCAGGCAACGCGCAGCGCAGTGACCCGATGAACCTGATCCAGTTCATACTGGCGTAGGGATGGTGCATCGGCTGCGCGGCTTTCGTCGTGAAATTCTACAGGCGTACTCCACGCGGCCACTCTCCACTCGACGCGGAACTGGGTCTCCAACGCTTATGGCCATGGAGGCTCCGACCGATGAAAAACCTCACTCCCACTGTTACCACGGGCCCGCTGCCCGCCTCGCGCCGCGTCTGGCACGCGGGTGTTCTCCACCCCGGGATCCGCGTCCCCTTGCGCGAGATCGGCCTGCACCCCACGGCTGGCGAGCCGCCCGTCACCGTCTATGACAGCTCCGGCCCCTATACGGACCCGGCGGCCGACATCGTGCTCGAACGCGGTCTGCCGCGTCTGCGCGCGGACTGGATCGCCGCGCGCGGCGATACCGAAAGCTACGAAGGGCGTCACGTGATCCCCCAGGACAATGGCTTTGCCGAGGGCGATCGCCTGACGCCGGAATTTCCGGTACGCCATACCCCACGCCGGGCCGCGGAAGGCAGGGCAGTGACCCAGATGGCCTATGCCCGCGCGGGTTTCGTCACCCCCGAGATGGAGTTCGTGGCGATCCGCGAGAATCTCGGCCGCCAGGCCGCGCAGGAGGCGATGGCACGAGATGGCGAGGCCTTCGGCGCGGAAATGCCCGATTTCATCACCCCGGAATTCGTCCGCGACGAGGTGGCCCGGGGACGGGCGATCATCCCGTCCAACATCAACCATCCCGAAGCCGAACCAATGGCGATCGGGCGCAATTTCCTCGTCAAGATCAACGCCAATATCGGCAATTCCGCGGTCACCTCCTCGATGGCCGAGGAAGTCGAGAAGATGGTCTGGGCCACCCGCTGGGGCGCCGACACGGTGATGGATCTGTCGACAGGCCGCAACATCCACAACATCCGCGACTGGATCATCCGCAATTCACCGGTGCCGATCGGCACCGTGCCGCTCTACCAGGCGTTGGAGAAGGTCGGTGGCATCGCCGAGGATCTGAACTGGGAGGTCTATCGCGACACGCTGATCGAGCAGGCCGAGCAGGGAGTGGATTATTTCACCATCCATGCGGGTGTTCGGCTGCACATGATCCCGATGACGGTGGATCGGGTGACCGGCATCGTCTCGCGCGGCGGTTCGATCATGGCCAAGTGGTGCCTGCACCATCACCGCGAGAGCTTTCTTTACGAGCATTTCGACGAGATCTGCGACATCGCGCGGACTTATGACGTGAGCTTCAGCCTCGGCGACGGCCTGCGCCCCGGCTCCATCGCCGATGCGAACGATCAGGCGCAGTTCGCCGAACTTAAAACGCTCGGCGAACTCACGCAGATCGCCTGGGCTAAGGACTGCCAGGTGATGATCGAGGGGCCAGGTCACGTGCCCATGCACAAGATCAAGGCCAATATGGACAAGCAGCTCGCGGTCTGCGGAGAAGCGCCGTTTTACACGCTCGGGCCGCTGACTACCGACATCGCGCCGGGCTATGACCACATCACATCCGGCATCGGCGCAGCGATGATCGGCTGGTTCGGTACGGCGATGCTTTGCTATGTGACGCCGAAGGAGCATCTCGGCCTGCCGGATCGGGATGATGTGAAGACCGGTGTGATCACCTACAAGATCGCGGCGCACGCGGCCGATCTCGCCAAGGGCCACCCGGCGGCGCAAATTCGCGACGACGCGCTTTCGCGGGCGCGGTTCGAGTTTCGCTGGGAGGATCAGTTCAACCTGTCGCTCGATCCCGACACGGCGCGGTCGATGCATGATGAGACCCTGCCCAAGGAGGCGCACAAGGTGGCGCATTTCTGCTCCATGTGCGGGCCGAAATTCTGCTCGATGCGAATTTCCCATGACATCCGCGCTGAGGCCCAGAAGGAAGGCATGGCGAAAATGGCCGAAAAATTCCGCGAAGGCGGTGAACTTTACCTGCCGCTGGAGGACGCGAAATGAGCCAGACACCCGGAACCTTGCTGGCGGCGCTCAGGGCCGAGCCGCCGCTGGTGCAATGCATCACCAACTATGTGGCCATGAACATCGCCGCCAATGTCCTGCTGGCGGCCGGCGCCAGCCCCGCCATGGTCTCCGACGCCGAGGAAGCGGGCGAATTCGCTGGCATAGCCGGGGCGCTGACGGTCAATATCGGAACGCTCTCGCCTCCCTTTGTCGACGGAATGCGCGCCGCCATTGCCGGGGCCGAGGCGGCCGGACGCCCCTGGGTGCTCGACCCGGTCGCCTGCCAGGCGACGACCTATCGCCGCCGCGTCTCGGCCGAACTCGCCGCGCAGCGCCCGGCGATCATTCGCGGCAACGCGTCGGAAATCCTGGCGCTCGCCGGCGAGGAAAGCCGCGGACAGGGTGTCGATGGCCGCGATGCGGTCGAGACAGCGGAGGATGGTGCGCGGCGGCTCGCGCTGCAAACGGGCGCAGTGGTCGCGGTGACGGGTGAGGTGGATTTCGTCACGGATGGAAACCGGCACGCCCGTGTCGAAGGCGGATCGGTCTTCATGCCGATCAACACGGCCATGGGCTGCTCGCTCACCTGCCTGTGCGGGGCCTACGCGGCGGTCGCGGACGATCCGTTCGATGCGGCCATCGCGGCGCTCGCCCATTTCGCCGTGGCCGGCCGTCATGCCCATGAGGGCGCTACTGGACCGGGCAGCTTTGCCCCGCGCTTCCTCGATGCGCTTCACGCGGTGACGCCCGAAATGCTGGATGCCGAGGCGAAAATTCACAGCGTGGATGAGGTTGTCGCATGAGAGGCTTCGACCTGTCGCTTTATCTCGTGCTCGATCCCGGCCTTTGCGCCGGGATCGGCATGGTCGAGACCGCGCGCGCCGCCGTGGCCGGCGGCGCAACCATGGTGCAGCTTCGGGACAAGCAGGCCGGCATGGCGCAGATGATCGCAACTGGACGGGCGCTGAAGGCTGCGCTGGCGGGCACGGGGGCGAAGCTGATCGTCAATGACGATGTGGCGGCTGCCATCGCCATCGGCGCTGACGGTGTCCATGTCGGGCAAGGCGACATGGGTGTCGCCGAGACACGCGCCCGCATCGGCCCGGGATCCATCCTCGGCCTCAGCGTCGAAACCCCTCAACTGGCCGCGGCAGCCGATCCGGCGCTGGTGGACTATATCGGCACCGGGCCGGTCTTTGCCACGCCGACAAAACCCGATCACAAACAGCCGGTGGGCTTTAACGGTCTTGCGGCAAATGTCGCGGCGAGCCCTGTTCCTGCCGTCGCCATTGGCGGGCTCAAGGCGCGGCATGTGGTTCAGGCGCTCACGGCGGGGGCTGCCGGCATTGCCGTGGTCTCGGCCATTTGCGGTCGGCGCGATCCGGAAGCCGCGGCGCGGACGCTGGCGAATGAAATCAGCGACTTTCGCACGCGCCTCAGAAAATAGAGATCATCAGAGGCAATCTGACTGGCGCCGGGAAACCTTCGGACGACCGGCGCCAGAAATCATCGCGCAGGACGGCGGGAAAGACATGGCCAGCCGGCAGGTCACCCTGGCCGAACCATCCGGCTTCAACGATCCGTTCGCCGTGCGCCGGATTGGATCGAACATCGATTTCGCCCGACAGATAGCGCGCGAGAAACCAGAACTTCACCATCCGGCCACCACTGTCTATCAACTCGTCGATATAGGCTATGCGCAGGGCTTCAATGCGGATGCCGGTTTCCTCGAATGTTTCCCGTTCGGCCGTTGTCTCCAGCTCTTCGGCCTCATCCACGCCGCCACCGGGAGGGGCCCAGAAATCGTAGCGCCCGGGGCTGTGGTGCCGGGCCAGGAGAAGCCGATCCCCGTTCAGAACCAGTGCTCCGGCGGAAATGCGGTGCTGCATGGCCTGCCTCTCAACCTTCGGTTTCGGCAGCAGGCCACAGTCGGTGGAAATGATGCAGCGGGCCGTGACCGCGCCCGACGCTGAGCGCGTCGCTTGCCGCAAGCGCGCCGTGCAGAAACGCCTTGGCCTGCCGCACACTCTCCTCCACGCCGCGGGATGGCAGAAGCGCGGCGATAGCGGAGGACAGCGTGCAACCGGTGCCGTGATCGTTGCGGGTCACGATGCGCCGGGCGGCAAGAGCCGTCGTGCCGTCCGGCCCGATCAGGAGATCCGTGCTGTCGGCACTATCCCGGAGATGTCCGCCCTTCAGAAGCACCCAATCGGACCCCAATGCCAGCAGATCAGGCAGCACCGCCCACATATCATCGGGCGTCCAGTTGTCGGCCCGTTCCAGAAGGACGGCGGCTTCGGAGAGGTTTGGCGTGATAATCGTCGCCAGCGGTACCAGCAGATCGCGCACGGCGGCAACGGCATCCGCATCGAGTAGCGCGTGCCCGCTCGTGGCCACCATAACCGGATCCAGAACAATGTTGGACGCCGCATGATGGCGCAGGCGTCCGGCGATCGCTTCAGCAATCGCGGCATTGGCGACCATGCCGATCTTGACCGCGTCGATGCGCACATCCTCGAGGACCGCATCGATCTGATCGGAGACGAACGAGGGCTCCAGCGCGACATAGGCTCGAACGCCCCGGGTATTCTGCGCAACCACGGCGGTGATCACCGAGGTCGCATAGACCCCGAGCGCCGAAAAGGTCTTGATATCGGCCTGGATGCCGGCTCCGCCGGACGGATCGGTGCCAGCTATCGTGAGGACATTGGCGATCATGGCCGCACCTCACCCATCAGATCCGCCGCGTGCAAGGCACCGTCGGCCGGGATATCCGGAAAAGGGTCTGTGGCGATTGTCGACATGGCAGCCTCGTCTGTAGAGGCCGGCAAGGGAGAGAGCGCAGAGTTCCCGTCCCTTCGCCGGCATGATCCGGATCAGGTTCAAAGGGTTACTGCGCTGCGTATTGCCATCAAGGCAGATGGGCCAACAGTATCTCAGCCCCTTGACGGGGCACCCCTCGGTATCGGCAAGGATAGCAGGCGTTGCCCTGTGAGGCAGCCCCAAATTCCTTGGACTGTTTCTTAACCCGGAGCGACGCGTTCGATCGTTTCCCGGCGCAACGCCTCGCACAAATCATTCGCAGCGGGCGTCGCATTTTGCGATCTGAGCATCCTCACTTCGATCGCCGGGAGTTTTGGCAGCCCGAAACCATCGCCCGCACAAATAATGTCATCGGGCACTCCATGTCCGGTCCGCACGGCAATTCCGAGATTCGACCGCAACGCCCCCCAGATGCCGGGCAGGCTTGGCGTCGTTACCGCTACCCGCCAGCGCCTGTCCAGCCGGTCGAGCGTGGCGAGTGTTGCCTGCCGAAACAGACAGGGGTGATCGAACATCACCAGCGGCACCCGGTCATGCGCGCCCTGTTCGGCAAAGGCTTTGTGAACCAGCCATTGCATGGGCAGCACGCAGAGACGTTCTCCCTCGCCACCAGCGCCTTCCGGGAAAAAGACAATTGCCCCATCAAGACGTCCATCTCGGATTTCGTCACCCAGAGTGTGATTCGGACCGGCACGGACTTCGACGTGAGCCTCGGGATGATCGCCCGCAAACGCTGACAGCGTGGCAGGCATCACGTCGTCGAAGAAATCCTGCGGAAGACCGAGGCGTAAGGTCTCCGAGGTCACAGTCGCGCCCAATGCCCGCGCGGCTTCGTCATTGAGGGCGACGATCCGGCGGGCATAGGCGGCCAGAGCCTCGCCGGCTTCGGTCGGAACCAGACCTCGACCTTTGCGGACGAAGAGCTGGGTGCCCGCCTGCTGTTCAAGCTTTTTGAGCTGCATGCTGATCGCCGATTGCGACCGTCCGAGTTCCACGGCCGCCCGCGCGAAACTGCGCAGCTCGATTCCGACCAATACAGCGCGTAGAGCATCAATATCAAAAGCTGGGTTCACTTGGCGATTCCTAAAACAAAACTTTAAATATATTCGTTCTTCTAAAGTGTAGGTCGGTGCTGTCGACAACGTCAATCCCGATGTGGGCCGGCAAGTCTAATCTGTTGCTTACCAGCGCCTCGCGAATTTTTATGCCTGGCATCCGCAACCCTCAACAAGCTCATAATCTTCATGTTCGGCCTGTCCGGATTGGCGCTTTCACGGGAACGGGAAAGCGGAGAACGCTTTGGTTGCCTCTGCGCGGGCGCAAAGAGCGGCGAGCGCCGGGTGAGACTCGGCATCGACAAGATCCGGGAGCGATTCGCGGGAGAATCGGAATGCGACGGCGCTCGTGATGTCTGCCTGAAGCGGGCGGGCATCGAAGAGCCAAAGATCGGTCTGTCTTACATGCTCCTCCAGCAATCGATAGGCTTCTGACAATTGGTCGCCGACGCGATCAACCCAGGGCTGATGCCGCTTTTCCGCCGGGCGGAGATTGTGTTCATAGACTATCTGGACAGTCTTCTCGCAGGCAGCAAGTGCCAGGCCGAGAACCCTTTGTGCCTGGACATGCACATCGATGTCGCTCGGCGTGAGCTTGCGATCGGAAGAGGCCAGCCGCTCGCCAAGCTCAAGGATCAGGCCGGAATCCATCAGGGCAGTCCCGTCATCCATCACCAGAGTCGGCGCTTTCACGACTGGGTTGATGGCAGCGAACGCGTCGAAAGCCGAGAAGACGGATAAAGGCTTGTGCTCAAAGCTGATACCCTGAAGGTAAAAGGAAATCGCCACACGCCGCACGTAGGGAGAATCCAGCATCCCGATCAATTTCATTGTCTCAATCCCAGGTCGAATCTTGTTGGTGGGAAGGTTCTTTGATCCTCCCGCACCGATGACGCTACCGGGACTGCAGCATCATTGCGAGCGGCAGAATTTGCCACTATCGTAACAATCATGCCAAACGACTTCCGTCCACTCGTCGTCATCATTGCTTATGACCAGCTCTGCACATTCGAGTTCGGCTGCGCCTTCGAAGTCTTCGGTCTGTCACGCCCTGAAATGGGATCCGGCTGGTATCGCTGCAGCACGGCCGCGGTCGAGCCGGAACCGATCCGGGGCGCAGGTGGGTTGCGGCTGAAAGCCGATGGCGGGCTGGAGCTCCTCGACGCGGCAGATATGATTGTCATTCCGGGCTGGCGCGGGCCGGCCGCAGCCGCTCCCGAAAGGCTGCTCAATGCTCTCCGGCGGGCAAATGCGACAGGGACCCGCATCGTCGCGATCTGCGGCGGGGCTTTCTTGCTCGCTCAAGCCGGCCTGCTCGCGGGCAAGCGTGCGACGACACATTGGCGCCACCTCGATGCATTGTCATCTCGCTATCCGGAGATCGTGGTTGAACGAGACGCCCTTTATGTCGATGAGGGCGACATCCTCACATCGGCCGGAAGCGCCGCCGGACTCGATCTGTGCATCCATATTGTCCGAAAGGATTTTGGAGCGAAAGCTGCCAACAGTGTTGCGCGCAGACTGGTCGTCGCGGCTCACAGGGATGGCGGCCAATCGCAATTCATCAAGCGGTCTCTGCCTCCCCCGTCCGGCGCCAAACTCTCGAATCTGCTCGAAGCGATTCAGAGGCGAATTGGCGAAAAATGGACCGTCGAACGCATGGCGACGGAGGCCCATGTCAGCGTTCGTACCCTCCACCGGCATATCAGTGAGGCAACCGGTCTTGCACCTGGCGACTGGCTTCAGCGACAGCGCGTGGCTTATGCGCGCGATCTGCTCGAGGAAACAACCCTGTCCATAAAAGAGGTTACAGTTCGAGCCGGTTTCGGCACACCCACGAATTTCCGTCAGCATTTCCGCGCCGCCAGCGGTTTGTCGCCAGCGACCTACCGGACCCGGTTTCACCTCAGGCAGGACCCGTTGGGTCAGTCTGCTAATTGTTCAGATATGAACACAAATGGTGATGCAGCTTCAAACTGAGGTTGGCGGACGTCCGATATGGCCACTGTTTCCGACGCAATTGGCGTGGTCCCGGCTTTCCGTACAGCTCGGCGGCCAAGCTAAAATGTTCCTTGGTGGTTCCCATGCCGCCAGTTTCTCGTCTTGCCCGCGCGAAGCTCAACCGCTGATCCCGTGGTGGAGGAAATGCGGCTTCGGGAAAACGGATATGGCAGTTTCGGATAAGTCGTTTGACTGAAAATATCGTCTGAGGCAGGTAAACGGGCGATGCAACTTGCGCAAAAAGAGCGAGACATGCGGGTATTCATTCTGGGTGGAACGGGGTCCATTGGCACCGCAATTGTGCGCGAACTGCGCTCCCGATCGCACGACGTTGTCGCTCTATGCCGTTCCGAGGCCTCTGGGGAGAAGATCAGAAACCTCGGCGCAACACCCTATCGAGGCGACATGCGCACACCGCAAGCATGGATGAACGACGCCATCGACCATGATGCGATTATTCAAGCCGCCGCAACCTTTACTGATGACATGGGAGATGTTGATGCGCGGGTTGTATCCGCTCTGATCCATGCATCGGCGACTGCAAAGCGAACCCTTCGTCTGCTCTACACTGGCGGATGCTGGCTCTATGGCGAGACCGGAGATAACGTGGCAACGGAAGATTGGCCGTTTGATCCCCTGCCGGCATTTGCTTGGATGGTGAGCCATGCCGAACAGCTGTTGCGTGCCGAATACCTCTCAACCGCCGTCATTCACCCGGCGATGGTGTATTCCGAGGACGGCGGCGTGTTTGAAGAGTTTGTTGATGCGGCACGCGGCGGGCGCGCGATTGAAATTTGGGGAAGCCCCGATACACGTTGGCCAATAATACACCGCTCTGACCTCGCTCGCGCCTATTGCGATCTGCTGGAAAGGCCTGATCTGACCGGGTATTTCAACGCCGGTGCAGAACAAGGTGTCCGGGTGAGCGATATTGTGAAATCCTTGGCGGACCGGCATGGCAATACGCTTAAATCGTTGACCTTGGGAGTCGAAGATCTTGTCGAACGCCATGGCGACTGGGCCAAGGGGCCGACGCTTGATCAGCAAATGTCATCGGACAAACTGCGACAGGCGACCGGTTGGGAACCGAAAACCGGCGATTATCGTCTGTCAGATCTTCTCGTCTGAATTCCGATTTTGACAGCAAAGCCGACCACAAGGAGGAAAACCGGTTGTGAGCCAAACCACGCATGACAATCGCCAGGGTGTTTTGTTCGAACCACTGCTGCTGCCCTGCGGCACTGTATTGAAAAATCGCATCGTGAAAGCAGCAATGTCGGACTCCCTGGGCGATGGGACAGGGCATCCCACGCAAGCACAGATCCGATTGTATCAACGCTGGGCCGAGGGCGGTGTGGCCCTGTCGATTATCGGAGAGGTTCAGGGCAGCGGCAAATTTGCCGAGAAACCGGGCAACCTCGTTCTCGACGACACCGCCGATCCGGAACGGTTCGAGGCACTTGCCCGAGCCGGCACCAGGCATGGTGCCCAGCTCTGGCTCCAGCTCGGTCACGCCGGCGCCCTGGCTTACCCCTCGACCAGCACCCCCAAAGGTCCGAGCGCACTCAATCTGCCCGGCCTGATCTGCGCGGAGCTGTCGCGGGACGAGATCGCGGCACTGCCTTTCGAGTTTGCGCGAACGGCGCGACTGGCTCGGGACGGCGGGTTTGGCGGGGTCGAAATTCATGCCGCGCATGGCTTCCTGATCAGCCAGTTTCTGTCACCTCTGTTCAACCGGCGCACCGATGACTATGGCGGCTCCATTACCGGGCGGATGCGGCTCTTGCTCGAGGTCGTGGGGGCAGTGCGCGAGGCCGTCGGTCCGGATTTTCCCGTTGGCTTGAAACTCAATTCGTCTGACCAGTTGGAAGGCGGTCTAGACGCTGAAGACGCATTGTCGGTGATCGCCGCATTGGACAGGACCGAACTCGACCTGATCGATATCAGCGGTGGAACATACTTCCCAGGCGCCCGGTCCGCTTCCGACAGCGGCGGCAAGGGGCCTTATTTCGTCGATTTCGCCAAGCGCGCCCGGGCAGTGACGACAAAGCCCCTGATGGCGACAGGTGGATTCAAGACACTGGCTCAGGCTGAGGAGGCGGTGACCAGCGGCGCCGTCGACCTCGTCGGCATAGCGCGAGCGCTTGCCCTTGAGCCGTCACTACCAAGTCTCTGGCAAACGCGGCAGGTGGCAAATCCGGCATTTCCGAGTTTCCCCGATCCTCCGGAGGGCGGTGTGACCGCATGGTATACGATGCGGCTGACCGAGATCGGTGAAGATTGCGGTCTGTCGGCGACAGACGATTTACAGGCAGCTCTTGAGACCTACGAGGCACGCGACAAGAAGCGCACGGAAATCTGGCTTCGCCGTTTCTCAGCAACTTCGCAATACAATCAGTGTTGAAATGCATGAACAGACATTCCCCGAAGCGTCCATCTGAGAATGTGTTGGCTGAGTGACTTGCCCTCACATGAGCGAAAACCATGGACCGGAGCGAGAGCGGCGCGCGCTCAAGCTAACTGCTTTGCCGCTCTGTCCTTTTGTGGGCGCATCGGCTTCTGCGCGAAACCGGGGCCAGTTTTGCATACGATGCTTTATATGGATGCACTACGCCGGGTGCACCGGCCACCCCAGCGATGATGGTGGGGATGAGCAAAGCTGCCCTGTCCTTACCGCCGCCACATGACAAGGAGCGCTCCACAAACCCCCAGGAGCGCCACCGGCGCAAAAGTCGTGCCGGGCACGAGATCGACCAACCCGCCGGTGATGGAGGGTCCGATCACTCCCCCAAAGGCGTAAGCGAGCGAGAAGGCGGAGGTGCCTGCCACCAGCATTGCACCGCTGTGTTCCTGCCCCAGAATTGCCAGCGCGCTGGTATAGATGCCGAAGAATGCCGCCCCCCCGAGCGCGCCAAGCACCCAGATAAGCGTTCCTGTCACCGGTACCAAGACGAGCAGACCGAAAACCAGACCTGTCGTAGCCATGCATCCTGCCGCCACGAGCCTGCGATCGACCTTGTCCAGCACCACCCCCAGCAGCGGTTGAGCAACGATCATGCCCATGTGCATGACTGCCACAAAGGTCGCCGCGGTTGCGGCGCTAACACCGCCTGCCGTGAGGTGCAACGGCGAGAGCGAAAGGACCGTGGCATCCACGAAGCCAAAGACCACAACCAGGAAGACAAGCAACGGCGCGGCACGAACAAACCGCGGAAGGTCGGCAAGCACCGGTTTGGCCGGCTCGATCCGAGCGCGGCGCGCCAGGAGCGCGAGACCAAAAGCAACGAGAGAGACCAGCACCGCGCAGGCGGCGAAGGCCAATCCATCGTCCGTGCCCAACACCGGGATGGCCAATGGACCTACCACAAACCCCGCAGACATGCCCGCGCCGTAAACTCCCGAAACGCGACCGCGCACCGCATCTGCAGTGGCCACGTTCAGCCAAGCCTCGCCAAAGACGTAAATGGTATTGACGCAAAAGCCCAGGGCGAAGCGCAGGATGAACCAAATCCTCAGATCCTCGGTGGCAGCGAACCCCGCCAGAATGACCGCTGCGCCCAGCAGGCCGACAACAATCACTTGCCCAGCCTTAAGATTTAGCGTCAGTGCGGGCACGACGATCACCGACACTCCCAACCCAAGCATAAAGGCGGCCGCGTTGAGGCCAACGATTGTGTCCGATGCGCCCATCTGGCCGAGAAGCAATGAGATAAGGGGATAGGTCATCCCCTGCGCCACGGCAAAGACGGTGATCCCAACGATGACGGTAGCCACTGACCACCAGTCAGTAGCGGGCAACCGATGTGGCGACACGGAGCGGGCAGAAATCATACCGGGTCTATCCCATGGAGGTGACGGCAATCACAAGACAAGGCGGGGATGGAGATAACAATGAAACCATTCGGACAAAATACTTTCACTTCAACCAAATCAGCTGCGACCGTCATGCGCGATCGTGATGGCGTTTGACACTCGCGTGCCTGATGGTCCGGTTGTTTGCGCAAGATGGACCGGATACGCCACTGAGACCGGAAATTCCGGAGCGGAACATGGCGGGACATCGGCTGCCGTCAGATTTCCAGCACAAGCGGCCGATGGTCCGAGACCTCGGGTTGTTCGCGCACCTCGAACGAGACGACCTCGACCGCGTCATTGACCAGCATGTAATCGGCGAACCGGGCCGGTTTTTTGTAGTGCGACGACCGCGTGCCGGAAAACCCGCGGCCGGTTACGAGTTCATCCATGCCGATCTCGTTGAGCACCTCGAAGGTCTGGCTGTCCGGTTCGACGTTGAAGTCGCCGCATATGATGAGGCGATCGCCCGGTTCTGAAACGCCTGTGGCAAGGCTGGCGAGCCTTTGCGCCTGTTGCATGCGCTCGGGCGTATCCATTTTCCCGCGCAGATCCCGCAGGCCATGCATATGCGCGATTGTCACCGGCCAGCCCCTTTCATAGTCGTAGAGCCGCACTGCGTGAGCGCTGCGGGACCGGGGGTGCTCCCCATAGCCGTCCGCACAGAAGGATTTGTGGACGAACCCCTGCACCTGCGCGATCACTGGAAAATCGTTGCGAACGAAAGTGGCCAGCCCCCACTGGGACGGGATGCTCTTGTCATCGTCCCAGAGAACACCCTGCGCCGCCGGGCAGAACGTGGCTGTGTGTCCCGGCAAGGCCTCGCAGACGTCGCGAAAGAAGTTCGCGCGCTGTGGCAGGACATGATCACCATCGCGATAGGTCAGCCAGTCCTTTTGCGTAGCCGGCGTGTGCACCACCTCCTGGAGGCACAGCACGTCGGGTGATGTTTCACGAAGGTAGTTCTGCAGATGATCATAAAGCTTGCCGCCCCATCCGTTCAGACACATGATACGCAACTGGCATTCTCCTTGTTCCAACGTCAACTGGTCGAGGGTGCGGTGTGAATGAGGAGCTCCTTACTATCTGACTATTCATTACATCCAGCGGCTAGCGCCGACCAGCCAATCGGCTCGATCAGGGGAACACGCATGGCAGGCTTTGAAGCCGTGCTTCCGAGCCTCATCCGGCGTATCAAAAAATTGGACATCGTCCCGGTCAGTCGGGCGCCTGCGGCAAAGTGGCGAATGGTAGAGACCGTCGGCCTTGTTTCCATAAACGAAAGTTCCAGCAGCCTGCGTATCGCAAGTCTGGATAGACTGCCAACGTAGGTCATTCTTGGTCATAATGTCGTCGTTTCCTTTTTTCGAAAGGCTGTTGTACGGACGACCTTCCATGGTCGTCCATCGATCGCTGCCAGGCCGATGCCGATCAGCGCCATGCCCGCGAAATGGCGGGCAAGCAGAACTTCGCCGAGAATCAGGGTGCCAAGAAGAATGGCGCTTACTGGAATGAGGAAAGTTACCAACAGAAGATTTGTCGCCCCCGCCGTGGCGAGGATGCGGAAATACAGAACATAGGCCAGTGCGGTTGAGATCGCCGCCACACCGATCAATGCACCGATAGCGATCAGGCTGGGTGCCTGAAGCGTCCAGGGACGATCCACCACCATGACGAGCGGCAACATGATGAGACTCGACGCTACGACCTGCCCGGTCGCTGTGCTCATCGGACTGATGCCCATTGCCCTGAAACGGCGCCCGTAGATTCCTGCGAAGGCATAGGAGACCGCCCCGGCCAGACATATCAGCTGCGCTGCGACATTCACGCCGAAATTGCGGAACGCATCCGTACCGATCATAACTGCGACTCCGATGAAGCCGATCAGCACGCCGGACAACTTGCCCCCAGTCATACGCTCATCGCGGGTCAGGACGTGGGCAAGAATGACTGTAAACAGCGGCGTCGAAGCGTTCAGGATCGAGGCTACGCCCGATGCGATGTGCTGCTGTCCCCAGACGATCAGCGAAAACGGGATGGCGTTATTCAAAAGCCCCATGCCGAAAAAGGCCGTCCAGACCCGCCTGTCGCGGGGTATCCGTTCACCCCGCAACCGCATAATGACAAGCAGAATGATGGCCGCAAGCGCAACACGGGATACCACCACGGTGAAGACCGGCAATTCCCGCACCGCAATGCCATTGAAGAAGAACGACCCGCCCCACACAGTCGCCAGGGCAAGCAGCATGACCCATTCGAAAGCGGTCATCGGGCGGTTGGTTGTTGATGCTGTCGACACGTCAAGTCCTCTGCTTCTGCCAGTGAAGTGTTCGGCGAGACGACGATGTCATGTAAGGAATATGCTGCGCGATCCGTTTCTTGCGCTCAAATTCCGAAGCCCTGTTTTGAAAGCAAGGAACGGAGTGAGATCGGCACCTGGTTCTCCTATGGTGTTCTCGACATCTTCAATCGAACGAGTCTGACATGGCCGAAAAGCAGACATCCACCGAACTTGATCCACGCTGGCAGAGCGTGGTGGCGCGTGATGCCGAGGCTGACGGTTCTTTCGTCTTTGCCGTAAAAACAACCGGCATTTATTGCCGGCCGTCTTGCCCCTCACGGAGGGCGAAGCCGACGAACGTGACCTTTTACGACACCCCTGCGGAAGCGGAAGCAGCAGGCTATCGCGCCTGTCAGCGCTGCAACCCGAACGGACACTCGTCGGCGGAAGCGAATGCGGAGATTATAGCCGAGGCCTGCCGGCTGATTGAGGCCTCTGACAAGACCCCAAAGCTCGATGATCTGGCCCGCCGGATCGGGATGAGCCCCTTCTACTTCCATCGTCAGTTCAAGGCGATCACGGGACTGACGCCAAAACAGTGGGCCTCGGCACACCAGGCCAGCAAGATTCGGACCGGCCTTGCGGACCAGACCGAGAGCGTCACCGGCGTCATTTACAGCGCCGGCTTCAATACCAACAGCCGCTTCTATGAACGTTCCGATGACGTGATCGGAATGACACCGACCGCCTACAGGAACGGTGGCGCGGACACCGACATCCGCTTTGCCATGGCCCAATCTTCGCTCGGAGCAATTCTCGTAGCCCAAAGTTTGCGGGGAATTTGCGCGATCAGCCTTGGCGACGATCCGGAGCAATTGCTCCGTGATCTCCAGGATCGCTTTCCCAAAGCCAATCTGATCGGCGGCGATGAAGCGTTCGAGGCGCATATCGCTCAGGTGGTGGGTTTCATCGAAGCGCCGCAGATCGGCCTGGACCTGCCGCTCGACATACGCGGAACCGCGTTTCAGAAACGCGTATGGCAGGCTCTGCGGCAGATCCCGCCAGGCCGGACAGCGTCCTATACCGACATCGCCCGTGAAATCGGCGAACCGAATTCTGTGCGAGCCGTGGCCCGGGCCTGCGGGGCAAACAAGATCGCGGTGGCTGTTCCATGCCATCGGGTCGTCAGGAACGATGGCGCGCTTTCCGGGTATCGCTGGGGTGTGGAGCGCAAACGCGCTCTTCTCGAAAAGGAAGCCCTGGCGTGAGCAGGGCCACGGATGTCATACCTTCAGCGGACGAGAGGCAACGGTGCGTAACAGAAAAATAGTTATTACGGGTGCGGGCCGCGGTCTCGGCAGAGCTTTGTCGATTGTTGCCGCGCGCCGGGGTGCGATTTCCATCTTGCTGGGCCGGTCCGAACGTGCCCTGCGAGACGTTGCTAACGTGATATTCAACGAGAGCTCCGCAAGGCCGGACATCATGGTTTGCGACCTGTCCGACACAGCATCAGTGAGTCAAGCGGCTGCCGAGATTGCCATCTCTCATCCAGACATCGACATCCTTGTCAACAATGGCGCTCATTGGACAGGCGGAGCCTTTGAGCATCAAACCAACGATCAGATTTTGGCAGTGGTCAACTCCGCGGTTACCGGTACATTGGTCCTCACCCGGCAACTGCTGCCCTTGCTCAAGGCCAGAGCGCGCGCGGATATTCACACGGTCGTATCGATGTCGGGCTTGCCGTATACGAGATTTGCGGGAGCCTCACTGCCATTCCGGGCGGCAAAATCGGCCCAGGATGGCTTTGCCAAAGGGCTTGTCGAGGAACTGCGGGGGAGCTCGGTTCGCGTGACATCGATCTATCCGGGTATGATCGAAGATGTGTCGCCGGAGACGCCGGAATGGGAGAGAGAACGCGGGATCAATGAAAGTCTGACAAACAAGGACGTCGTCGATGCGATCCTTTTCGCTTTGTCCGCCCCGGCGAATGTCTCTTTGCGCCAGATTGTCATTGAACGCACCCGTTCCGATTTCCTGCTTTCTGGATGACCATGCAGCGAGGATTGGTTGAGCTGTCCGCCATCGCTTGGACAGGTTTCGGGCATGCCTTCATGCCTTGGATGCAAGGAAATCCAGTAGCTCTTCCAGGCAGATTTGGGGTGCTTCCAAATGGGGCCAGTGCCCCGCACCATCTATCATCACAACCCTCGATCCTTCCCCCAGTGCGTTCAAGGCCTTTTTGAAGACGGCCTTCCTCCCGGCAGGCTCGTCGCTGCCGTAGAGCACGAGAGTCCGTGTTGATATGGGAACGGCAAGGTCCTGATCCGCTTGCCCAGGCCTGAAGAAATCAAGTTCTGCAGCCATCTCGACAGCTGCATTTATCGCCCGGCTATCCGGGTCAAGCGAGGGTCTGATGCAGGGATGACGGCTTTCGCCGACGTTGCGCCCATCAAACGGCTGATGGAAAGCGTTACAGCCGCGACGTTGCCAGTTTATAGCTGGCGAAGCAGAAAAATGCCCCCAGCCCGGTCTCGATCCAGCGTCGCGCGGCAGCAAATGCCCGGATGACCGGTTGTGTCGAAAATGCGAGCGCGTAAGCGAGGTGGCCAGCGAATGAAATCACCGTCGTGCCGGCAACGATGATGCCACCAACCCACCACGGGGCGTCGGCGCCAAGGCCGAGCGACACTGTCGCCGTCCATGTCAACGCCGCCTTCGGATTGGTCATCTGGATGAGAAGACCGCGCCGGAAATAGGCAAAGCCGTTGCCGTCAAGCGCAAGGGCTTTGGCGTTGATCTGGCGCGCGGAGGCAGCTGATCGGAATGATTTGAAGGCGAGCCACAGGAGATAGAGCGCCCCGGCGAACTTGATCAATGTCATGAGCGATGCGTAGGCGACAAGAACCGTCGTCAGGCCCGCCCAGGCGAGCAATCCCCAAAGAAGCGAACCGGAGGCAATGCCGAGCGCAAGGGAACGTCCCTCTTTCCGGCCGATACTCATGGACGTGCCGATGATGGAGAGAATGTTCGGGCCGGGGCTGAACATACCCATAATGAACACGCCGTAGGCCAGCAAAATGCCGGACCAGGAGAGAGCAAGAACATCGATCACACTATTGTCTCCGGAAGCTGTCGCGATTTCATATTTGCAAGGTCGCCCAAGGACGTGAATTCTGCGTTGTTTTGCGTGCCGCGAGGATGAACATCAACGGAGGCGCAGCACGTTTCGGCAAGGTCTCCCCGTCCGCTTCGAGCGGCTGGCGCCACATCCCGATCGCCAAGCAAAACAGACAGGCGGCGCCCCCAAGTGAGCTGGATAAAACTGCGTGCCCGAAAGCGCCCTGTCAATGCGCAAGACATGTGAACCGACATATTCGAAATACTGGATCGGCAATTTCAGAATATTCGTTTTCGAAAAACACATGCCCGAAGTAGTCTTGCCCGACACCACTGCGGGAGCCCACATGACTGCAACCTCTACGATCGGCTTTATCGGCCTGGGTACTATGGGAACGCCGATGGCGCTGAATCTGGCGCGCGCGGGCACGCCGCTTCTCGTCTGGAACCGAACCAAGGAGCGGACCGCCCCGCTCGCTCGGTAATCCCCCCGTTTTTAACGGGGCTCTGCAGTAGAATTCACGCAGCCATTTT
>CAXBIE010000010.1:0-74827 GCA_963975635.1 uncultured Hoeflea sp.
CCACAGCACCCGCTCAAGCCGTTTTGCCGCCGCATCAGTGCCGTCAGCAACCACGACCATGCCGGAATGCTGGCTGAAGCCCATGCCGACGCCGCCGCCATGATGGATCGACACCCAGGTGGCGCCGGACGCGGTGTTGACCAGCGCATTGAGAAGCGGCCAGTCGCTCACGGCATCGGAACCGTCCATCATGGATTCGGTCTCGCGGTTGGGCGAAGCCACCGAGCCGGAATCCAAGTGATCGCGGCCAATGACGATGGGGGCCTTGAGTTCGCCCGAGGCGACCATCTCGTTGAAAGCCAGACCGGCGCGATGGCGGTCTCCCAGTCCGATCCAGCAGATCCGCGCGGGCAGGCCCTGGAAGGCGATGCGCTCGCGCGCCATGTCGAGCCAGTTGTGCAGATGGGTGTTCTCGGGGAACAGTTCCTTCATCTTGGCGTCGGTCTTGTAGATGTCTTCGGGATCTCCCGACAGCGCGCACCAGCGGAACGGGCCGATGCCGCGGCAAAACAGCGGCCGGATATAGGCGGGAACGAAGCCGGGAAAAGCAAAAGCATTTTCAAGCCCTTCGTCCTGTGCCACCTGGCGGATGTTGTTGCCGTAATCGAGCGTCGGCACGCCGGCATTCCAGAAATCCACCATCGCCGCGACATGGGTTTTCATGCTGGCGCGGGCGGCCTTTTCGACAGATTTGGGGTCGCTTTCCTGCTTCTCGCGCCACTCGGCCACGCTCCAGCCCTGCGGCAGATAGCCGTGCAGCGGGTCATGGGCGGAGGTCTGGTCGGTGACGATATCGGGACGAGGGCCGCCGGACTTCATCCGCTCGACCAGCTCGACAAAGACATCCGCCGCATTGCCCAGCAGGCCAACGGATTTGGCTTCACCCGCCTTGGTCCATTGCTCGATCATGCCAAGCGCCTCATCCAGGGTCTTGGCCTTGGCGTCGACATAGCGGGTGCGCAGGCGGAAATCGATACGGGTCTCGTTGCATTCGACGGCCAGGCAGCAGGCGCCGGCCATGACGGCTGCCAGCGGCTGGGCACCGCCCATGCCGCCAAGTCCGCCGGTGAGGATCCACTTGCCGGTAAGGTCGCCGTCATAGTGCTGGCGTCCGGCTTCGGCGAAAGTCTCGAAAGTCCCCTGAACGATACCTTGCGTGCCGATATAGATCCACGATCCGGCGGTCATCTGGCCGTACATGGCAAGACCGCGCTTGTCGAGTTCGTTGAAATGGTCCCAGTTGGCCCAGTGCGGCACCAGGTTTGAATTGGCGATCAGCACACGCGGCGCATCGGTATGGGTGCGAACCACGGCCACCGGCTTGCCCGACTGCACAACCAGCGTCTCGTCGTCATTCAACTTCTTGAGACTGTCGACAATCATGTCGAAGTCTTTCCAGGTGCGGGCGGCGCGGCCGATGCCGCCATAGACCACCAGCTCATGCGGGTTTTCGGCGACATCGGGATGCAGATTGTTCATCAGCATCCGCATCGGCGCTTCGGTGAGCCAGCTTTTGGCGGTGATCTCTGTTCCGGTCGGCGGATAGATGTCGCGCTGATTGTGTCTCGGATTGGTCATGGTGTGCCTCCCACTGAAGCTGCCAGATCGGCAAGTGATGTCAGAATTGTCTTGAGATGCACGCGCAACCGCTCCGCCTTTGCCTCGTCATAGGCAAAGGGAAGCTGCTCGGTGGCAAGATGCGTGCTTTGCGCCAGCTCCATCTGGATGGCGTGCATATTGTCTTCCGGACGGCCGTAATGGCGGGTGGTCCAGCCGCCCTTGAAACGACCATTGACGATGTTGGAATAGTCTTCGGCGCCAGCACAAATTCCGGCGACAACCGCCTCGATCACCGGCGCGCAGGTCTGAGAGTTGTTGGTGCCGATGTTGAAATCGGGCAGCGTGCCTTCGAACAGGAACGGAATGTTGGAGCGGATCGAATGGCAATCATAAAGGACCGCCACGCCATGGATCGCATGAACTCTCTTCAGCTCCGCTTCAAGTGCTGCGTGATAGGGCGCGTGCCAAGCGACGCGGCGCGCCTCTATCTCGGCGGCATCCGGTTCGTCCAGCCACAGCGGCTCGCCATCAAAATTGGTCGTGGGTACCAGCCCGGTGGTGTTCTGGCCGGGATAGAGGCTGGTGCCGGAAGGATCGCGGTTGGCGTCGATCACATAGCGGTGGAAATTCGCGCGGACCGTGGTCACGCCTTCCAGCAGACCGTCATAGAGCCGGTCGACATGCCAGTCAGTGTCGCCCAGCGTCTGGCCCAACGGTGTCAGCCGGGCGAAGATATCGTCGGGAACAAAAGTTCCGGTGTGCGGCAAACCGAGCACGATCGGGCTGTCGCCAGGTTTGACCGTGACCGGGGTCATGCCACCTCTCCGGCAAGCAGAGCTGCGACGGAGCATTCAGACTGGACCTTGCCTTGAGCCACAATGGCAGCGGCCGCTGCGAGATCACCTGCCATGAAGCGGTCATCGGTGAGGGTGGCGATCTCCATGCGGATCAGATCCACCGCGCCCTGCAGCACCGGACTTGTGACAAGCGGCGCGCGGAATTCGACGCCTTGCGCGGCGCACATGAGTTCGACGCCGATGATGACATTGAGATTGTCATTCATCCGCAACAGACGCCGCGCGCCGTGGGCGGCCATGGAGACATGGTCTTCCTGATTGGCCGAAGTCGGGGTCGAATCGGTCGAGCAGGGATTGGCCAGATGCTTGTTTTCGCTCATCAGAGCTGCGGTCGTGACCTCGGCAATCATCAGACCCGAATTCAGGCCCGGTGCGGGGGTCAGGAATGGCGGCAGATCAAACGACAGCGTCGGATCGACCATCAGTGCGACACGGCGCTGGGCAATGGCGCCAATCTCGGCGATGGCGATGGCAATCTGATCGGCTGCGAAAGCCACCGGCTCGGCGTGGAAATTGCCCCCCGAGACAATCTTGCCCTCGGCAACCAGCACCAGCGGATTGTCGGAGACCGCGTTGGCTTCGATTTCCAGCGTCTGGCCGGCATAGCGCAGCAGATCAAGCGCCGCGCCCGCCACCTGCGGCTGACAGCGAATGCAATAAGGATCCTGCACGCGAGTATCGCCGTCGCGGTGGCTTTCCCGGATCACCGATCCATCCATCACCGCGCGCATGGCACGGGCGACGTCGATCTGTCCACGATGTCCCCGGAAGGCATGAATACCGGCCTCGAGCGGCGCCGTCGACCCCATGATCGCATCCGTGGAGAGACAGGAGGAAACGACGCTGGCCTCGAGATTGCGAATGGCGCCGAAATAGCCGACCAGTGCACAAGCGGTGGAAAACTGGGTCCCGTTGATCAGGCCGAGGCCTTCTTTCGGCGCCAGCACCGCAGGCTCGATGCCGGCCTTGGCCAACGCCTTTGCGGCCGGCATGCGCTCGCCGCCAAATACGGCCTCCCCCTCGCCGATCATCGCTGCAGCCATATGCGCCAGCGGTGCAAGGTCGCCCGATGCGCCGACCGAGCCCTGGCTGGGGATCACCGGGGTGACGCCCTCGCGCAGCATGTTTTGAATCACGGAGAGGGTCTTCCAGGTGATGCCCGAGGCGCCGCGCCCGGCAGAGAGCAGCTTCAGCGCCATCATCAGCCGAGTGGTGGCAACATCCAGCGGCTCGCCAACACCGCAGCAATGCGACAGGATCAGGTTGCGCTGCAATTGCGCGGTATCGCCCGGCTTGATGCGGACGCTGGCCAGCTTGCCGAAACCGGTGTTGACGCCGTAAACCGCCTCGTCGCCGGCGGCAGCGGTGCGGACCAGTTCGGCGGCCGCCTCGATGCCCGGCAGCGCGCTAGCATCAAGCTCCACGGCGATGCCGGTGCGCCAGATCTGTTCAATCTGGTCAAGCGTTGCCTGTCCGGGCAATAGTGTCAGCGTCATAGCGCGCCTCCAAAGATCCGCTTCCAGAGCGGGTTAAATCCAATACGGTAAGCCAGCTCCGCCGGGTGCTCGACATCCCAGATCGCCAGGTCAGCGCGCAGACCGGGTTTGATCCGGCCGGTGTCCTCGAGACCGAGAGCGCGGGCGGCGTTACGTGTCACCCCGGCGAGCGCCTCTTCCGGCGTCATGCGAAACAGTGTGCAGGCCATGTTCATGCTCAACAGCAGCGAGGACATCGGCGACGAGCCGGGATTGCAATCGGTGGCCACGGCCATCGCCACCCCATTTTCGCGGAACGCATCGATCGGCGGCGCAGCGGTTTCACGCAATGTGTAGAATGCGCCCGGCAGGATGACAGCGACCGTACCGGCCTTGGCCATGGCCGCGGCATCGCTGGCATCGGCATATTCGAGATGATCGGCGGACAAGGCACCGTAGCCGGCGGCCAGCTTTGCACCGCCGAGATTGGAGAGCTGCTCGGCGTGCAGTTTGGTGGCAATGCCCAGGGCCTTTGCCTTGTCAAAGACCCGCGCTATCTGGTTCGTATCGAAGGCAATGCCCTCACAGAACCCGTCAACCGCATCAACCAGTCCTTCAGCATAAGCTGCCTCAAGTGCCGGGATACAGACCTCGTCTATATAGGCGTCGGGACGTCCCTTGTATTCGGGCGGCACGGCATGGGCGCCGAGATAGCTGGTCCTGACCCGGACCGGGCGCTGCGTTGCAACAGCCTTGGCTGCGCGCAGCATTTTCAGTTCGTTTTCGATGTCGAGGCCATAACCGGATTTGATCTCGATGGCCGAGACGCCCTCGGCAATCATCGCGTCAACACGGGTAAGCGCACCGGCGATCAAGGAGTCCTCAGTGGCCGCGCGCGTGGCCGCAACGGTGGAGACAATGCCGCCACCAGCGCGAGCGACTTCTTCGTAACTGGCACCTTCAAGCCGCATTTCGAATTCACGGGCGCGATTGCCGCCGTGAACAATGTGAGTGTGACAATCGATCAGCGCAGGCGTCACCAGCCGGCCTTCCAGATCCAGGCTTTCATCAAGCTTGAACTCACCGGGAAGTTTGCTGGCGGGTCCGGCCCAGGCAATCCGCCCTGCCCTGATCGCAACAGCGCCCTTCTCGACCAGCCCGTAAGCCGGCGCACCATCCATGGTCGCCAATGTTGCGTTGATCAGAAGCATGATTTCGCCGTTGTTATGTCCGTGTTATTGGACTATAAGTATATACATAAAAACCTGTCAAGAGGCGTGACACAATGACGATTGTCTGGGCTGAGAAAGCTCTGCTGGAAACTGGCTGGGCCGAGAATGTGCGAATTGAAATCAGCCCAGAGGGCCTGATCAGGTCGGTGGAGGCGAACGCCCCGGCGGACGGGCACAGGACCGGAGTTCTGCTGCCCGCACCAGCCAATTGTCACAGCCATGCCTTTCAGCGCGCCATGGCGGGACTGACTGAAAGACGTGGCCCCAATGCGTCGGATTCATTCTGGACCTGGCGGCAGTTGATGTTCCGGTTTCTCGACCGTCTGACACCGGACCATGTCGAGGCGATCGCCGCCTTCGTGCAGATGGAAATGCTCGAAGCCGGCTATTCCGCCAATGTGGAGTTCCACTATCTGCACCACCAGCCCGGCGGCACGCCCTATGCCAATATTGCCGAAATGGCGGAACGGATTGCGACAGCCAGCCTCACCACCGGCATGGGGCTGACGCTGCTGCCGGTACATTACCAGTATGGCGGCTGTGACAAGCGGGCATTGGGACCAGGCCAAATCCGCTTCGGCAACACGCTCGATGCCTATGCCGAGCTTCATGCCAGATCTGCGGAAGCCATCGCTCATCTGCCCGCCGATTGCCGCATCGGTGTCGCACCGCACAGCCTGCGCGCCGTCGCGGCGGAAGATCTCGCCCATCACGCAAACATGGCGGGCGGCAATCCGCTGCACATGCATCTGGCCGAGCAGATTGCCGAGGTCGAGGAGATTGTGGCTGCCCATGGCAAGCGCCCGGTGGAGCTGGTTCTCGACACGATGGAACTGGATGCGCGGCACTGCTTCATCCATTGCACCCAGATGCAGAGCCACGAGACCGAAGGCCTCGCACGCAGCGGCGCGGTTTCGGGACTCTGCCCAATCACCGAATCCTCCCTGGGCGACGGCATTTTCGATGGTGTCCGCTGGTTCGACAACGGCGGTTCGATTGCCGTCGGCTCGGATTCCAACATCCGCATTTCACTGTCGGAAGAACTGAGAACACTCGATTACTCGCAACGCCTGCGGGACCATTCCCGGGCAGCACTGGCAACGCCGCATAAATCCACCGGACGGCGGCTGTTTGATGCCGTCAATGCCGGCGGGGCCAGTGTGTCGGCGCGCAACAATGGCGCTCTCGCCGTGGGCAAACTCGCCGACATGATGGGGCTCGACGCCGATAGTGTGGATCTGATTGGCAGAACCGGCGACACAATACTCGATTGCTATATATTCGCCGGCGATGACCGCATGGTCAGCGATGTCTGGTCAGCGGGCCGCCATATGGTGACAGATGGCAGACATATCAAACGGGAGGCCATCGTCTCGGCCTACGCCAGAACCATGAAGCAGCTTGGAGAAGCCATTTGAGCGGCAGAGAATTCAACAGCTGGCAAACGGTACAGACAGAAGTGCTGCGCCGGATCAATGCCCGCGAATGGAAGCCGGGAGACTTCATTCCCAACGAAGCGGAACTGGCGGTCGAATTCGGCTGCGCCAGGGCGACAGTCAACCGGGCGCTGCGGTCCTTGGCCGAATCCGGACTGCTTGACCGGCGCCGCAAGGCAGGGACCCGGGTGGCCGTCAATCCGGTTCGCAAGGCGACGCTGAGCATTCCGGTGATCCGCCACGAAATCGAAGGAAAAGGCCAGAGCTACCGCCACACGGTGCTCACGCAGGAGCGTGCCGTGCCGCCGGCCGAAATCCGCGCTCGCATGCGGACGGAGCCAGGCGTCCAGCTCATGCACCTCGTCACGCTTCATATGGCTGACGGCAAGCCCTATGTGTTCGGCAACCGCTGGATCAATCCGAAAGCGGTCCCGGGCGTCGAGACTGCAGACCTGAGCAGCCAAAGCGCCAATGAATGGCTGGTGGCAAATGTCCCGTTCGAAGGCGGCGATTTTTCGTTCTCAGCCATGACGGCAGGCACGCAGGAAGCCGAGATTCTCGCCTGCAGGCAGGGCGATGCGCTGGTGGTGATAGATCGCAGCACCTGGAACACCACCCATGTCATCACCTCGGTGCGACTGACCTTTGCGCCCGGTTACCGGATGCACACGGAAATCTGAGCACCATGACGGTTTGGCGCTATTTGCCTTTCCAGACCGGATCACGTTTTTCCGAAAAGGCGCGAAATCCTTCCACATTGTCTTCCGAGCCATACAGCGTGTCGACGGTTCTGAGCTGGCGCCGGGTCACCTTGTTCATGGTATCCTGGAATTTCTCGCCCTCGGCCTCGCGCACGACTTCCTTGATCGCGGCAAAAACCAGCGGCGGGCCCGACGCCAGCAGTTCGGCCATCTCCCAGGCCTTGGCCATCAGCTCATCCCCCTTGTGGATGTGGTTGACGAAACCCCAGCGATGGGCTTCCTCGGCGTCAAGCCAGCGGCCGGTGAACAGCATCTCCATGGCAATGTGATAGGGAATGCGCTTGGGCAGCTTGATCGAAGCAGCGTCAGCAACTGTGCCGGAGCGTATTTCCGGCAGCGCGAAACTGGCGTGCTCAGCGGCCAGAATGATGTCACAGGACAACGCAATCTCAAGCCCGCCGCCGCAGCAGATGCCGTTGACCGCGCAGATCACCGGCTTGTTCATGTGTGGCAGTTCCTGCAATCCGCCAAAGCCACCGACACCATAATCGCCGTCAACCGCATCGCCATCGGCTGCGGCCTTCAGATCCCAGCCGGGGCAGAAGAATTTTTCGCCGGCACCGGTCAGGATCGCCACACGCAGATCAGGGTTGTCGCGGAAATCCCGGAATACCTCGCCGAGGATGCGGCTGGTTGCCAGATCGACAGCATTGGCCTTGGGGCGATCGAGCGTGACCTCGAGAACGTGGCCAACGGTTCTGGTTCTGACAGGTCCGGTCATGGTGAGGCTTCCTTGTTTTGTTCAGCGTCATTGAGACGGATCAATGCATCGACGGCAATGGCATCAGCTGCGCGGGCGATGAGCGGATTGACTTCGAGTTCAACCAGCCGTTCGGCATGAGCCTGAGCATAGGCGCATATTGCCAGCACTGCATCGGTCAGTGCTCCGATATCGGCTGCCGGTTTGCCGCGATAACCTTCGAGCAACCGGCCTATCTTCAAGCCTTTCAGCGCGGATTGTATATCGGTCCGGCTGGCGGGTAGCAAAAGGCTGGCGGTATCGGCGAGCAGTTCGGTCAGCACGCCCCCGGCTCCGAGCGTCAACAGGAATGTTCCGGTCGGGTCCCTGGTGATGCCGACGAGCAGTTCCGCAAGCCCGCCCACTGCCATTTCCTCGACCAGAAATTCGGGTGTCGCGATGTGCATCTTGCGCGCTTCGTCAATGAGGCTCGGCTCATCCAGAATGTTGAGGACAACAAGGCCGGCTTCACTCTTGTGCGCGAGTCCGACCCCTTTGAGCACGACCGGGAATGACAGGGCTGCCGTTTCTTCGATCAGCTCATCAATCGACTGCGCCTGAACCGAAAGCGGGATTCTCACCCCATAATCGGACAATGCTTGCTTCGACGCGGCCTCGCTCAGAATCGAGGATCTGCCTGCTGTGTCTTGTACAAGAATCAGAGGCTCCGGTGCGACGGCAAGCATCCGCCCCGCCTCGATGGCCGCGCCGATAGCGGCGATGCCTTCACTCATCCCGTGCAGGACTGCAACACCGCCTGCCAGGAATTGCCGCGTGAAAGCGTCCGACATGTTTTCCGGAAGGCTGGCCAGCACCGCAATGCGGGCGCCGGTTTGGTCTTTGGCAGCGATAATGGCGTCCACGGCGCATTGATACCCCGACGGGTCGCAACGGTCGGCGCGCGGCAAATCCAGTATGAAGACGGTCAGGTCAAAAGACTCGGCCGCAACCATCGAGAAAACCCGTGTCATGCGCGGCACGTCACCCCAGATGAAGGTATGATAGTCGAGCGGGTTGGCGATGGTGACGATGGGGCCGAGTTCGGCTTTCAGCGCCGCGCGCTGGCTGGCGGCGAATTCGGTGAACTCGAGATTCGTGCCGCCGCTGAGATCTGCCATCAGGCTGGCTTCACCGCCGGAACAACTGACCGAGCAAACCGATGCGCCCGGCAGCGGGCCGATTGCATGCAGAAGCTTGAGGGTTTCCAGAAACACCGCGATGGTCTCGACCTCGATGATACCCAGCCGCCTGAGCAAGGCAGATCCGGCAGCGGCGTTACCGGCAAGCGAAGCCGTATGGGTCATCGTCGCCGCACGCGCCTTGTCGGAGCGGCCGATCTTGATGGCGACAACCGGCTTGCCCCTGGCCCGCGCCTTGGCGGCGAAAGATTCCAGCGCCCGGATGTCGCCAAAGCCTTCGAGATAGAGCCCGATTGCCGTGACTCGATCATCATCCAGCAGCGCCGAAGCAATAGCGCTGGCGCCGATCTGTGCCTGATTGCCCGCCGCCACCACATAGGCGATCGGCAGCCCGCGGGCCTGCATGGTCATGTTGATGGCTATGTTGGAGGACTGGGCGACGATGGCCACGCCGCGTTCGACCGGAATTGCACCATGCTGGTCAGGCCACAGCGTGACATTGTCGAGATAGTTCAGAAGCCCGTAGCAATTGGGCCCGAGGATCGGCATATCGCCGGCCGCTTCAATCAGTCTCGCCTGAAGGTCGGCACCGCCAGCGGTTTCACTTTCGCTTTCAAGGAACCCCGAGGCGAAACAGGTTGCCCCCCCTGCTCCCATGGCGCTGAGCCGTTCGACCACATCGATCGTTGCATCCCGATTGACGCCGATGAAGCTGGCGTCGGGCGCTCCTGGCAATTCATCGATGGAAGCGAAGCACGGCACGCCGAGAATATCGGCGCGCTTCGGATTGACCGGCCAGATATCACCGTCAAAGCCGGATTTCTTCAGCTGCGCCACGACATTGACGGCCCAGCCGCCACCGAACAGCGCAATCGAGCGGGGCCTGAGCAGGCGGGAGAGATCGCGGATCATTCGTCGGCAGCCGCGCGGTCAACATGGCCCAGATCGCGGTCCGGATCGACCCGGTCGCGCACACGGCCCTTCAGTGTCTTGACGTCAGGAAAGCCACCGTCGCGCTTGCGGTCCCAGATAAGATCTCCGTCGACTTCGATTGTGAAGATGCCGCCGGTGCCCGGCACCAGCGTGACTGAACCAAGTTCCTCCGAGAAGGTCGAGAGCAGTTCCTGCGCCATCCAGCCGGCGCGCAGCATCCAGTTGCACTGGCGGCAATAGGTTATGGTAATGGCCGGTTTCATGGTGTGATGCCCGATAGATGCATGATGGTTGCCCTATGCCCCGAATGGCCGGAGCAGCGCACGGGAAATGATGTGGCGCTGGATCTCGGAGGTGCCTTCCCAGATCCTTTCGATGCGGGCATCACGCCAGATGCGTTCGAGCGGCAGCTCGTCCATCAGCCCCATACCGCCATGGATCTGGATTGCCTCATCGGCGACCATGGCCAGCATCTCGGTGGCCTTTAGCTTGGCCATCGCCATGTCGGCGTCCGATGCCGTGCCCTGGTCGAATTTCCAGCCGGCCTCCATAATCATCAGTTCAGCTGCCTTCATTTCCATGGCCATGTCGGCAAGCTTGAAGGAAACGCCCTGGAACTTTCCGATCGGCTGGCCGAACTGTTCGCGCGTCGCGGCCCATTCGACCGAATGCCGGAAGGCGCGGTCGGCGCGGCCAAGGCAGGTGGCGCCAACCTGCAGGCGCGTCGCGCCAAGCCAGGTGTTGGCAACTTCAAATCCCTTGTGGACTTCGCCGAGCACGTTACCGGCGGGAATGCGGCAATTGTCGAATTCGAGGATGGCGTTGGTGTAGCCGCGGTGGGAGACATTGCGGTAGCCGTCGCGCACCGCATAGCCGGGTGTGTCTTTGTCGACGAAGAACGCCGTGATCAGCTTCTTGCGGCCGCGCGGCGTGTCCTCCTCGCCGGTGGCCATGAAGCAAATCGTGAAATCGGCGATGTCGGCGTGGGAGATGAAATGCTTGGTGCCATTTAGCACCCAGTCGGTGCCATCCTGCCTGGCGCTGGCCTTCATGCCGCGCAGGTCAGAGCCGGCGCCGGGTTCGGTCATCGCCAGGCAGTCCCATTTCTCACCTCGCACGCAAGGCTCCAGATATCTGGCGCGCTGATCGGCTGTGCCGGCGCAGAGAATGTTGGAGGGCCGTGCGACACAGGTCCAGTGCAGCGCGTAGTTGGCGCGACCGAGCTCCTTCTCGTAGAGCAGCCAGGTCGGCGTATCGAGACCGGCGCCGCCGAACTCTTCCGGAATATTGGCGGCGTAGAGACCGGCGGCAATCGCCTTCTTCTGAATCTCGCGCACCAGATCCATGTCGAGATGGCCGGTGCGCTCAACCTGGGCTTCATGCGGATAGAGTTCATTTTCGACGAAGGCCCGCGTGGTCTCGACGATCATGTCCTGTTCCTGGGTCAGTCCAAAATCCATTGTCTCACACCTTGGGGTCGGGGTTTTCAGTATGGCCGTCGACAGGAATCACCTGGCCGGAGACCAGCCGGGCGCCGTCGGACGCGAGAAAGACAGCCATGTTGGCGATGTCCTGGGCTGTCACGAAGGAACGCATGGAGACGCCGGCCTCGTAGCCTGCCCGGATGATTTCGGGCGTCGTGCCCTTGGCCTTGGCCTCGCGCTCAATGACGCCATCGATCCGTGGTCCTTCAACGCAACCCGGCGCGATTGCATTGGCGCGGATGCCATAGGGGCCGAGCTCCATGGCGAGGGTCTTCATCAGGCCGATTTCCGCCCATTTGGCCGATGCATAAGGTGACCGGTTGGGAAATCCGTTGATGCCCGCATTCGAGGACGTGATCAGGATCACGCCCGACTTCTGCGCCTTCATCATCGGCGCTGCATATTTGGCGACCAGGAATGCGCCTTCGAGATTGACGGCGATGCAACGGCGAAAATCCTCTATCTCGACGTTTTCGACGAGCGCCGTGGGACCGGCAATGCCGGCATTGGCACAGACCACGTCAATGCCGCCCCACTCGCTGGCAATGCGGGCGAAGACCGCCTGCATATGGTCCGGATCGCTGGCGTCGCCTTGCATTTTCAGCCAGCTGCCGGGGCACTGAGCCAGCGCAGCCTCATCCATATCGGTGACAAGAACCCGTGCGCCACCGGCTGCGAAAGTCTCGGCCATGGCCTTGCCGATGCCGGATCCGCCACCGGTGATGAGTACCCGCTTGCCCATCCCCTAGTCCCGCATGCTGGCTGGTTTGGGCAGCTTCGACTGGGCTTCGCCCAGTGCGGTGATCTTTGCCAGGACTTCGCCTTGGGGCTCACAGGATTTTCGTGTTTCAAGCGAGACATGGATGAGAAGCTGGTTGCAGGTCGCCAGCAAGTCGCCGTCGGCGGTCCGGATCATCTCGTGATACAGCCGGAGCTTCTTGCCACGGGCTTCAAGCACCTGGGTGCGGACGTGGATAACGTCTCCCAGATGGGTCTCGTTGAGATAGCCGATCTCGTTGGAGACAGTGAAATAGGACAACCCGCCTGCGATATAGGCCTGATCGGCGCCAACCATCGACATGACGACATCGCCTGCGTCGGAGAACACCTGCCCGTAACGGCTCTCGTTCATGTGGCCATTATAGTCCATCCAGTCGATCGGAATGACGCGTTCAAGTGTGGTGAAAGGCTGATCGATGTCCGAAGGCAGCGGCGGCTTGTTGCGCGCGTCCTGAATGTTGAGCAGTTCTCCCGAACCCCAGTTGCGGCCCTTGAGCGCCCGCATCATCGCGACCAGATTGTCGTCGCGGATGCGCTCGAGCTCGCGGATCGAATGCATGCCCGATTGGGCGTCCGACTGGTCGGCGATCATATTGGTCAGTTCGTCGGTGAGTTCGGGCACATCCATCAGCTTGGTCCAGGGCCAGCTCAGGCACGGGCCGAACTGGGCGATGAAATGGCGCATGCCCGCCTCGCCGCCGGCGATGCGGTAGGTCTCGAACAGGCCCATCTGCGCCCAGCGCATACCGAAGCCGTAACGGATGACGTCGT
Organism: uncultured Hoeflea sp.; assembly: GCA_963975635.1. GTDB lineage: Bacteria > Pseudomonadota > Alphaproteobacteria > Rhizobiales > Rhizobiaceae > Hoeflea. The sequence goes on from CAXBIE010000010.1 coordinate 13,168, forward strand.
CGATTTCCTGGGTGGTGGCGATGCCGTCCTTGACCAGCCACAGCGCTTCGCGCCAGACCGCTTCCAGGAACCGGTCGGCGATATGGGCGTCAATCTCCTTGCGCACGATCAGCGGCTTCATGCCGATGCCATCGAGCACGTCTTTGGCGCGGTCCACCGTTGCCTGGACCCCGACAAGTTCAATCACCGGCAGCAAATAGACCGGGTTGAATGGATGGGCGACGAATATCTGATCAGGGCGCGCAGCACCCTGTTGCAGTTCCGATGGCTTGAAGCCCGAAGTGGACGAGCCGATCAGCGCATCGGGGCTGCAATGCTTCTGGATTTCGGCAAAAATGATGTGCTTGACGTCGAGACGTTCCGGTGCGCTTTCCTGGATCCAGTCGGCACCTGCGACGGCGTCGGCGATCGACGCGGCATTGCTGAGCTTGCCTTCTTTCGGCACGTTGACATCCGACAAGGCAGGTAAGGATCGTCTCGCATTGGCAAGCACTTCGCCAACCTTGCGTTCAACTTCCGGATCAGGATCGGAGACGACAACGTCCCAGCCGTTGAGAAGAAAACGGGCAGCCCAGCCGCCACCGATGACACCGCCGCCGATTATGGCGGCTTTCATATTCTTGCTCATGCGTTTCGCTCTCCGGCAACGGTGGAATCTGTGAGTGGAACCCGCTCGCCGGCGCGGATTACGGCCGGGTCATAGGCCTTGCGGGCAAAGACCTGTTCGACCATGTCCCGGAAGAACTCGATGCCTTCGTGCGGATAGCCGGGATCGAAGCTGTTCTGATCCCAGCGCTCGCAGAATGTGGCGCAATCATCATAGTAGGCATGATCCTTATAGGCGTCGCGGGAATGCGGATTGCCGCCGACGTGATGGGCATAATAAAGCTTCTGGAAGTCCCCATGCTTTTCCACCACCCAGGCACATTGTTCGCGCACGAAAGGTCGCAGGATCGCAGCTGCGTATTCATCATGATTGTAGGGTGCGTAGATGTCGCCGATGTCATGCAGCAGGGCCGAGACCACCCAATCGACATCTGCGCCATCGCGCCAGGCGCGGGTTGCTGCCTGCAGCGAATGACCGAGCCGCGTGATCTGGTAGCCCGACATGCTTTCATCGAGATCGACCATCGCATCCAGAAGCCGTGAGGCCGTCTTGGAGGCAAACTCGATTTCGTGGCGGTTGAGGAATTCATAATCCTCGCGGTCGCCATCCTTCATTGCGGTAAACTTGACCTTCTCCATGCCCCCCCCCTTTGGACTTCAAGCAGCTTCCGGAGCGCGCTTGGTGAGGTTGAGCCGCTCGCGAACCTCTTGCGGGGTGATGACACGGGCGCCCATGTTTTCAACGATGGTCACCGCACGTTCGACCAGCTGCGCATTTGTGGCAAGCTGGCCTTTGCCGAGCCAGAGATTGTCTTCCAGCCCGACGCGGACATTGCCGCCGGCCAGCACGGAAGCCGCGACATAGGCCATCTGATTGCGGCCGAGCGCAAAGGCCGACCAGTTCCAGTCATCCGGCACATTGTTGACCATCGCCATGAAGGTGTTGAGGTCGTCGGGCGCGCCCCACGGCACGCCCATGCAAAGCTGCACCAGCGCGTCGGGCGCGAGCACGCCTTCCTTGACCAGTTCCTTGGCAAACCAGAGATGGCCGGTGTCGAATGCCTCGATCTCCGGCTTGACGCCAAGCTCGGTCATCATCGCGCCCATGGCGCGCAACATGCCCGGCGTGTTGGTCATGACATAGTCGGCTTCGGCAAAATTCATCGTGCCGCAATCAAGCGTGCACATTTCCGGCAGGCATTCGAGAATGTGCTTCATGCGCTCGGATGCACCGACCATGTCGGTGCCGACCGGGTTGAGCGGCAAAGGCCTTTCGGTCGGTCCGAAGGTGATGTCGCCACCCATGCCTGCGGTCAAGTTCAGGACCACATCGACTTCGGCTTCGCGAATACGCTCGGTGACTTCCCGGTACAACGCCACATCGCGGCGCGGGCTGCCGGTTTCGGGATCGCGGACATGGCAGTGAACAATCGCCGCGCCGGCCCTGGCCGCATCAATCGCCGAATCGGCGATCTGCTTGGGGGAACGCGGCACATGCGGGCTTCGATCCTGGGTGGCGCCGGATCCGGTGACGGCGCAGGTGATGAAAACCTCGCGATTCATGGTCAAGGGCATGCGGTCAATCCTCCGTGTGATGGTTGCGCAATGATGACGGGCTTGCAGGTGAACGCCATCCAATTTACGAAGAAAACATGACACAAAGCAAAGCACTGTTGACGATCTGCGAGCTTCAACGGCCCATTGGGGTGGATTTTCTGATTGTTCCGGGCTGCTCCCTGCTTACTCTGGCAAGCGCCGTCGAACCGCTCAGGGCCGCCAACCGGCAGGCAGGCCGGATCGTGTTCAATTGGCGTTTTGTCTCGATAGACGGGCTACCGCCGCTCACCTCGTCAGGCATTGCATGGCCGGTTTCGGCCAAACATGATGCCTCCGCCCGCTCAGATGTGCTGGCGCTTATAGCCGGCTTTGGCGCGGCGCAGATGACCGACCGCAAGCTGATTGCCCATATCTACCGGGCGGCGCGAAACGCAACTCTCGTCATCGCCATCGAATCGGGGGCATGGCTGCTGGCGCGCGCCGGACTTCTGGATGAACACAGAGCCGCGACCCATTGGGAAGATTTCGAAGACTTCGCCGCCGCATTTCCGAATGTCGACCTGCGGCCCGACCGCTACATCATTGACGGGCGCTTCATCACCACATCAGGTTCGTCGCCGACTTTTGACCTGATGGTAGACCTGGTGCGGCGCGTGCTGGGCCACCCGGCGGCCCTCGATGTGGCAAGCGGCTTCGTGCATGACGATCTGCGCCCGGCAGGCGATCCGCAGGTCAACGTTACTCTGGGCGACGCGAACCATGACCCGCGGCTGGTGCGCTCGATCCGGATCATGGAAACCCATGTCGATGCGCCGGTGAGCATTGCAGCCATCGCCAAGCGGGTGTCGATGTCGACGCGCGGGCTTGAGCAATTGTTCGAACGGCAACTGGGACAGACACCGGGTTCCTATTTTCTGTCCTTGCGGCTGGCTGCGGCCCGGCGGCTGGTCAATGATACGCGGCTGAGCATGACCGATATTGCCTCAAGAACCGGGTTCTCTTCGGAATCATCATTCTCACGCGCCTTCAGCCGTCAATTCGGCCTGCCGCCCAGCGCAAGCCGGAAACAGCCGTCGGCGACGCAGACCGTGACGGCGGTCAGCCGCCCTTGACCGGAACCTTGGCTTCGAGCCAGCGGAAGGCCAGCACCAGCACGCCGGTCAAAAGCATGTAGATCAGCGCCAGCAGCAGCAGTGGCTCATAGGTCAGATAGGTGTCCTGCCGAACCCGCGAAATGATAGCGTAGACATCAACCACGGTGATGGTGGCGACCAGCGGCGTGGCCTTGAGCTGCAGCACCGTCTCACCGGCCAGTGTCGGCAGCGCCCGGTGAATGGCGCGCGGCAGCCAGATGCGGCGGAACGACGTCCAGGGCGACATGCCATAGGCACGCGCAGCCTCGAGTTCCCCCTTTGGCACGCCGGCAAACGCGCCGCGCATGACCTCGCCTTCATACCCGGCAAAGGACATGGTCAGCGCCAGCACGCCATAGGGCCAGGCGGATCTCAGATAGGGCCAGGCCCAGGACTGGCGGATCTCCGGCCAGTAGGCAAATAGCGAACCCAGCCCGTAGTAGAGCAACCACAGTTGCAGCAACAACGGCGTTCCGCGGATAACGGTACAGAAGGCGCGGGCCGGCGCGGACAGCCACACCGGGCCTGCGGCCTGCGCCAGTCCGAGCGGGACGGCGAGCAGAAAGCCCAGCACGGAGGTCAGAAACAGCAGCCACAGCGTCGTGCCAACGCCCGACACCAGTTTGCCGGAATAGCGCGGCAGCCAGTCCCAGCGCATGTTGTAGGCTGCAAACAACACGATACCGACGGCTATCGCCATCAGCACGAGACGGTGCGGTTCATTCCAGCGTCTTGCATCCGGGTTCATCAGCGCACCGCCGGCATGCCACGGCGGGCATAGCGTTCAATCCGGCGAATGCCGGCATTGGAGAGCAAGGTCACCATCAGATAGAGCAGGCCTGCGGCGCAGAAAAACAGGAAGTAGGATTTTGTCGTGCCGCCGGCCTGGCGCGTTACCAGCGTCAGCTCCGAAACACCGACCACTGCCAGAAGGGCCGTGTCCTTGGTGGCGATCAGCCAGAGGTTGGAAAGGCCGGGCACCGCATGCGGCAGCATGCCTGGCAGGGTGATGCGGCGCAGAACCTGCAGCGGCGACATGCCATAGGCCCGTGCGGCTTCGGTTTCGCCATGCGGCACCGCCTTGAAGGCACCGCGCAGCACTTCGGTCTGATAGGCGCCCTGCACCACTCCGATGACAAAGATGCCGGCAGCCAGTCCGCTGATATCGACCCGCTCGGCCCCGACCAGGATCATCAGCTGATTGAGGGCGTCAGTGCCCGCGTAGTAGAGCAGCAGGATAAGAACCAGTTCCGGCACGGCGCGCACCAGAGTGGTGTAGACATCCAGTATGTCGCGCAGGATCGGACCGCCATAAAGCTTGCCGGTTGCACCGCCGACACCAATCAGGAAGCCAAGAACATAGCCGCCGACGGCAACCTGCAACGAGACAGCGAGCCCCTGCAGCAGCACACCGCCCCAGCCCGGCGGCTCCAGCGCCAGGAGTTCCCAGGCTGCAAGTCCGGCAAACCAGTCAAACATAGGATACGGCTTTCCCGGCCCGGCGGATTGAAACCGCCGGGCCGGTCACGGCGCAATGCGCCAGTTCAGGCATATTACTGGCCGTAGATGTCGAAGTCGAAATAGGCCTTCGAGAATTCGGCATAGGTGCCGTTTTCACGAATGGCCGCGATGCCTTTATTGAACTTCTCGCGCAATTCATCGTCACCCTTGCGCAGACCTACGCCAACACCGGCACCAAGGATTGCCGGATCATCTTCGACAGCACCGGCGATTTCGCAGCAGGCGTCGGATTTGACGAAGGCGTCAAGCGCCAGCGAATCCGCCAGGATGGCGTCAACCCGGCCGGCCGCCAGATCCTGGTTGGCTTCGTCCTGGGTCTGGTATTCCTTGATCTCGGCTGCCACATCACCGAAATGAGTCCGGGCGTAATCCTGATGGATCGTCGAAACCTGAACACCGATAATCTTGTCCTTGAGGCCAGCAGCATCGGGAGTGATGCCAGACCCCTTGCTTGCCGCGATCACTGCCGGTGTGTTGTAATATTTGTCGGAAAAGTCGATCGTCTTCATCCGTTCTTCGGTGATCGACATCGAGCCGACAATGGCGTCGATCTTGTTGGATGTCAGCGCCGGAATGATGCCGTCCCAGGCCACTGGAGTAACCACGCAATCGAGCTTGGCTTCCGCGCAGACCGCCTTCATGAAATCGATTTCCCAACCGGTCCAGTTGCCTGCAGCATCAGGCTCGGTAAAAGGCGGGTAAGGCTCGGCAGCAACGCCGACGCGCACGGTTTCCGCAGATGCGGCACTGGCGGCAAGTGACAGGCCTAATGCAGCGATCGTGGTGATGATTTTGTTTTTCATGTTCTTCCCCTGTTAAAGAGTTCGGGCTTTGCCCATGGACCCTTGGACTATTGAACCGTCGCAAGGAATTTTTGCAGGCGCTCCGACTTGGGAGCGCTGTAGACGAGGTCCGGCGGACCTTCCTCCTCGATCACCCCGTCGGCCAGAAACACCACATGATTGGCAACCTCGCGGGCGAACTTCATTTCGTGCGTCACCAGAAGCATGGTGCGGCCCTCACGCGCCAGATCGGCGATCACGGCCAGCACTTCGCCAACCAGTTCGGGATCAAGTGCGGAAGTCGGCTCGTCAAACAGCATGACTTCCGGTTCAACCGCCAGCGCACGCGCGATGGCTGCGCGCTGCTGTTGGCCGCCCGAAAGGAACGCCGGATAAACATCGCGCTTGTCGGACAAACCGACGCGATCCAGCAGTTTTTCCGCCCGCGCAATCGCCTCGTCGCGCGGTACGCCCATGACCTGAACCGGCGCCTCAATGACATTGCCGAGCACGGTCATGTGCTGCCAGAGATTGAAGCTCTGAAACACCATGGCAAGCCGGGTGCGGATACGGCGAAGCTGGGCCGCGTTGGCGGGCCTCAGGCCATGGTGGCCGTCCGGCTTCATCTGAATGGTTTCACCCTGGATGCTGATTGCGCCGCTGGTTGGAAGCTCCAGCATGTTGATGCATCGGAGCAAAGTCGACTTGCCGGAGCCGGATCCGCCAATGATCGCGACCACATCACCGTTGCCGGCTGTGAGAGACACTCCCTTCAGCACTTCAAGCTCGCCAAACCTCTTGCGAAGGTCAGCAATTTCCACGGCTGGAGGGAGAGATGCGGCACCGGCTTTCGCACCGGGTTGTGAATTGCTCATACGGCTCCTCTGATGCTCCGGCTGGAGCGAAGTTGTGCAATCGTGACCCTTGCGCAGCAATTAATCAAGTGTATAATTTCAGAAACTACATATCACATGAACGGACCATCCATGACATACGGATCTCAATCCATGACCCCCCCACTCAAGCGGGTCATTATGCGCACCCCCGGTGATAGCCTTCGTCAGGCCAAGGCCGAGGACTGGCATTACGGTCCGGGCTTTGACGGCAATCGCGCCATCGAGCAGTTCGGCGTGTTTGCTGATCTCGTGTCTGCCAGTGGTGCCGAGATCATCTGGATTGAGGACACCGGCGACGGCCTGGCCGACGCCATGTTCACCCACGATCCCTCGTTGGTGACCGACAAGGGTGCGGTTGTTCTGCGCATGGGCAAAGCCGGACGCATGGGCGAACCGGACCTTCACGCTAGCGCCTACGAAGCTGCCGGCATTCCAATCCTGGGGCGGATCGAATCGCCTGGCGTGGTTGAAGGCGGCGACTGCATCTGGGTCGACAAATCGACACTAGCGGTTGGCCGGGGCGTCCGCACCAATCAGGCCGGCATTGAACAGCTGGGCGAGATCCTTGCCCCGCTTGGTGTGAATGTTCTCGGGTTTGACCTGCCTCTGGGCAATGGCGCCGAGGCGTGCCTGCACCTGATGTCGGTGATGTCGCCGCTCGCTGAGAAGCTGGCGCTGGTTTACGCGCCAATGCTTCCGGTGGCGTTCTGGCAATTGCTCAAGGACCGTGGCTACACGCTGGTTGAAGCTCCGGACGACGAATTTGCCGCGTCAAACGGACTCAATCTCAATGTGCTGGCGCTAACACCTGGCGACGTGATCATGGTCGAGGGTTTTCCCAAGACCCGCGCCCTGATGGAAAAGGCAGGCTGCAAGGTGACAGCCTTTGCCGCCGATGCACTCTGCATTCCCTGCGAAGGCGGACCGACCTGCCTGACGCGTCCCGTGTGGCGGGAATGACGCGGCGGACGTTCCATCATGAACCCGAGGCCGTGCGGCAAAACGACCTGATTGCCGCAACGCTCGACAGCATCGCCGAGCTTGGTCTGGGAGGCGCTACCGTGCGCGAGGTCGCGCATCGCGCCGGCGTTACCCCCGGTTTGATCAGGCGCTATTTCGACAATAAGGAACGCCTTGTCGCAGCGGCCTACCGGACCTTCATTTCAGATTTGATCGCTGCCGCTGAAGCCGGTTGCGGTGAAGGTTCGGCCCATACGCGTCTGGCAGGTTTGATCCGCGCCAGCGTGACAGCGCCAGTGGCTGACGGGCGGACGCTGTCGATCTGGGCTGCATTCATCGGGATGGTGCACTCAGATCCTGTCATGGCGGAAGTCCATCGTGATGGCTATCAGGCGTTCCGCGATCTGATCGAGAGGCTGGTCGGCGAAGTCATAGCCGAGCGCGGCACTCCGGCCTCCCCCGCAACAATTCGCCAGCATGCAATCGTGCTCAACGCGCTGCTGGACGGATTGTGGATCGAAATCTCCATGGGCGGCGACGATTTCTCCCGCTTCGATGTGGTGCAGATCGCACTCAATTCAACAGCCACACTGCTCGGCATCGACCCGGCTGAATTCAGGGACTGACCAATATGAAATACGCGGCAATCACGGAGCGCCTGGCTCACACCGGCGGTGCTAAATGGGCCATTCACCAACGCAGCCGCGAGATGGAGGCGAAAGGTGCCGACATCATCGAACTGACCATCGGCGAACCTGATCTGCCACCGGACCCAAAACTGTTCGAGATCTGCCATCAGTCGATGCTGGCCGGGCGGACCGGTTACTCAAGCGGCCGCGGCGAGCCGGAACTTCTCGAAGCGATCGCCGCCCGCTATGCACGGCGGCGTGCCGGCGTCGATACCAACAATGTGCTTTGCTTTCCCGGAACGCAGACGGCCCTGTTCGCCACCATGATGGCGCTGACCGGCCCCGGTGACGGCGTTCTGGTCGGCGATCCTTTCTACGCCACCTATGAAGGCGTCATCACAGCCAGCGGCGCACACCGTCAATCTGTGCCGCTCAGAGCAGAGAACGGGTTCCGGCTAACCGCAAACGATCTGGAGGCATCGATCACAGCAGAGTCGCGGGTGTTGTTGTTGAATTCTCCACACAATCCCACCGGCGCCGTGTTGAGCGCCAAAGAAGTGGCCGAAATCGGCGCGGTGTGCCAAGCCCACGATCTCTGGATTGTTGCCGATGAAGTCTATGAGGAGCTGGTGTTTGACGGTGCCTTTGCCTCGCCATTCGACATTCCAGACCTTGCCGACCGGGTGATCACGGTCTCGTCGATCTCCAAGTCGCATGCCGCCCCGGGGTTCCGAAGCGGTTGGGCAGTGGGGCCGCACGAATTCTGCGAGAAACTTTTGCCTCTTTCCGAAACCATGCTTTTCGGCAATCAGCCTTTCATTGCCGACATGACGGCCTTTGCGCTCAACAGTGATCTGACAACATCAACCCAGATGCGGGCATCGTACAAACGCCGGGCGGCGATGTTTGCCGACACTCTGGAGACGCTCGGTTCGATTGTGCCCTTCCGTCCTCAGGCCGGGATGTTCATCGTTTTTGATGTTTCAGGTACCGGGCTTGATGGCGAGACCTTTGCCTGGCGTCTGCTCGAAGCCGGTGTTGCAGTCATGCCCGGGTCGTCGTTCGGCGACAATGCAGGCAAGCTGATCCGGCTCAGCCTGACCGTCCCCGACGAGTCTGTGCTGGAAGCCTGCAGCCGCATCTCCAGCTTTGTGGACAGCATCTGATGACAACAGACACACTCACGGTCGGCGAAGCACTGGTCGACATGCTGGAGCAAGCGGGCGTCGATACGGTCTTCGGCATTCCCGGAGTCCACACCATCGAACTGTACCGTGGCCTTGCCGCAAGCTCGATCCGGCACATCACACCACGTCACGAACAGGGCGCAGGTTTCATGGCCGACGGGTACGCGCGCGTCTCAGGAAGGCCCGGAGTGTGTTTCGTCATCACCGGGCCGGGACTGACCAACACGCTCACCGCGATGGCGCAGGCGCGTGCCGACAGCATTCCGATTCTGGTGATTTCCGGCGTCAATGCCACCGCAACGCTCGGTCAGGGGCGCGGGCATCTGCATGAATTACCCGATCAGGCGGCACTGGCGGCTACAGTGGCGCTGTGGTCGCACAGTCTGACCGATCCGGCGGATCTCGGCGACGTTCTGGCACGCGCCTTCTCGGTCATGACCAGCGCGCGGCCCGGACCGGTCCATATCGAGATTCCAACGGATGTGATGAAGCTCCCGGCTGCGGCTGCCGGCTTCGTCATGCCGCAACCTCAGCCACGGCATTCGGACGCCTCCGACATTGACGCTGCTGCCAGACTTTGTGCTAACGCCCGCAAACCGGCGATTCTGATTGGCGGCGGCGCAGTCCGTCATGCCGCCGCAATCCGCCGGTTCGCCGAAGCTCTCGATGCACCGGTGATCAGCACCACCAATGCCCGCGGCGTTATGGCCGGTCATCCGCTGGATGTTCCGGCAAGCCCTAGCCTTGGCTGCGTGCGTACCCTGCTGAACCAGTCCGACCTGGTTCTGGCTCTGGGAACCGAGCTGGGGCCAACCGATTGCGATATGTATGAGGATGGCGGCTTCACGCTTCCGGCAAACCTGATCCGGGTGGATGTTGCCGGGGACCAGCTTGCACGCGGAGTTAAAGCGGCACTGGCGATTCAGGCTGATCTGGGTGCATTTATCCATGACATGCTGAGTGGTGGACCAAGCTGGGCGCAAAGCCAGCCAGCAGCCGGTGCAAAGCGCGCGCGTGCTGCACGAGAACAGGCCAAGTCCGAATTGGGTGAAAGCTATCTCGGCCATATCGACCTGTTGCAGGAGATCTGGCAAGCCCTGCCTGATGCCACGCTGGTCGGAGATTCGACCCAGCTGGTTTATGCCGGCAACATGTATGTCGAAGCCCCCCGCCCCGCCTCCTGGTTCAATTCCGCCACCGGATTTGGCACGTTGGGTTATGCCGCTCCGGCGGCAATTGGCGCAGCGCTTGGCGACCCCGGCCGGTCTGCCGTCGCTCTGCTTGGCGATGGAGGTTTGCAGTTCACGCTCGCCGAACTCGGCAGTGCACGTGATTGCGATGCGGACGTGGCATTTCTGGTGTGGAACAATTCCGGCTACATGGAAATCGAGACATCGATGACGTCGGCCGGCATCACGCCGATCGGGGTTACGCCCTCCGCTCCGAATTTTTCGGCGGTGGCAGCAGCCTATGGGTTACCATCGCGCCGCGTGCAAAACCGGGACGAGCTGATTGCGGCACTGAAAGACCTGCCCCGGCCTTGCCTGGTCGAATATCTCGACGCCGCTACCGGCTGAGCCTGGCCGCGCGGCAACCGGAATCCCGATTCAGAAGCACAGGGATTCGAGGAGCCTGTCGATAAAAGCTTCGCCGGCGGCAAGCTGCTCGAGCGCGAGAAACTCGTCAGGCTGATGCGCCTGGGCAATATCTCCCGGCCCGCAAATCACGGTGGAATACCCACGCACCTGGAACTGGCTGCCTTCAGTGCCGTAGCTTACCACATGCTGGCCGTTGTCACCGGTCAGGCGGCGCGCCAGCGTTTCTGCCGGGCCATCCGTTTCGGGCGCAAGCGCGGGGAGTGCAAATCCGCGCTTGAGATCAAACCCCGTGTCCGGGTGGATTTTCTGCATTTCCGCTGACAGTTCCGCCGCCTTTGCTTCGAAGAGACCCGCCCAATCATCAGGGCTTTCGCCCGGCACGAAGCGGAATTCGATAAAGAACCGGCAATCCTTGGCCGTGATATTGTGCGCGGTGCCACCTTCGATCTCGCCAACGTGCAGTGTGGTAAAGGGCGGCACAAAAGGTGCAGCAAGTTCGGAAGGCGTTTGCGCCGCGTTCTCGACATTGCGCTGGTTGGCCCAGTCGATCAGCTTGGCGGCCTGCATGATCGCGCTGACCCCGTAAGGCAGCAGTGATGAATGCACTTCATGCCCACGGACATGGACATGATATCCAAGGCCGCCCTTGTGGCCGGTAACCACCTTCATCATCGTCGGTTCGCCAACTATGACTTCACGGGCACGAGGCAAGGCGCCCAGCATGGCTTCGACCAAATCCACAACAGCGACACAACCAACCTCTTCGTCAAATGACAAAGCCAGTTGCAGGGGACGTTTGATAGGAAGTGTCGACGCCCGTGCCATGGCGAACAGCGCCAGCGCATCGAATCCCTTCATATCGCACGATCCGCGACCATAAAGCTTGCCGTCACGCTCGGTCAGGGTCCAGGGGTCGGTCGTCCAAGCCTGGCCATCGACCGGAACCACGTCGGTGTGCCCGGACAAAATGACACCGCCATCGTCATCAGGACCGACCTGCGCATACAGATGCGCTTTCGTGCCGCAGGGGCTCATGATCCGTTGCGACTGGATTCCATAGCTATCCAGATAGGTCTCAACCCACTCAACGAGCGGCAAATTGGTGTCACGGCTGACCGTGGGAAAGGAGACCAATTTCGCCAAAATTTCACGTGCGGTAGAATAATTTTCCATCAAAGAGTTCCAAACAGGTTCGAATCGTCAATGCGCGTTTCGATTTCCACACTTTTGTTGGTGGCTGGCAGCTTTGTCCATAGCCGGTTTCGCAGGAAATTTTCTGTCGGCTTATGAACCGTTTGGACAGTAATCACTCATTTTCTAAAAGCCCACTGGTCAACCAGATGGAAATTGGTCAATAGTATGCACCACCGGCATCGCAAGATCAGACCGGCAACAAAAAATTACGGGAAAACATCTCCCGAGGGGTACAGTATGCCAGACACGGCCATGCCAATTCTGGATGTTAAAGGGCTTAAAACGGTTTTCCGCACCCGCGGCGGTGAAGTGCACGCGGTCAACTCCGTCGATTTCGATCTGCGCCCCGGCGAATTGCTGGGCGTGGTCGGAGAAAGCGGGTCAGGAAAATCGGTGACCATGATGTCGCTGCTTCGGCTTCTGCCATCTCCGCCTGCGGAGATGCGGGACGGAGAAGTGATGTTTGACGGTCAGGACCTGCTCAAGATCAGCCCGGAGGAACTGCGACAGGTGCGCGGGTCCAAAATAGGCTTCATCTTCCAGGACCCGATGACATCTCTCAATCCGGTCTACACGATCGGCTTCCAGCTGGCGGAGCCGCTGCGCGCGCATCTCGGCATGTCCAAGGCTCAAGCCCGCACGCGGTCAATCGAGCTTCTGCAGCTTGTCGGCATTCCCGATCCGGAACGGCGGCTCAAGGATTATCCTCACCAGTTTTCAGGCGGCATGCGGCAGCGCGTGATGATTGCCATTGCGCTTGCCTGCGATCCAAAAGTGCTGATCGCTGACGAGCCGACGACTGCACTGGACGTCACCATTCAGGCGCAGATTATCGAACTCGTCAAAGAACTGCGCCAGAAGCTCGGCATGGCAATCATCTGGATCACCCACGATCTCGGCGTCATCGCCGGCATCGCCGACAGGGTGATGGTGATGTATGCCGGCCAGGTCGTTGAAGAAGGCCCGGTCAACGAGATTTTCAAGGATCCGCAGCATCCCTACACCCAGGCTCTTCTCAAGACAGTGCCGGCGGTTCGCGGTCCCCGCGAGGAAAAGCTTCAGGTGATTGAGGGCCAGCCGCCGATCCTGCATGACGCGCCTGTCGCGTGCTCATTCCGCAACCGGTGCCAGTATGCGTTTGATCGTTGCACACAGGAAAACCCTGCTCTCACTGATGTATCGGCACCGGGTCACCGCGCTGCCTGTTTCCTGCTGGACAGGGCCTCAACACAAGCGCCGGAGGCCATAAATGGCTGAAGCCGAAGCAGTAAAACCGCTCGTCAAGGTGCGGGATCTGAAGATGTATTTCCCGATTCATTCGGGACTGTTCAGAACGCATGTCGGCGACATCAAGGCTGTGGATGGCATCAGCTTTAACATCCTCCCGGGGGAAACACTCGGGCTGGTGGGGGAATCGGGCTGCGGCAAGTCGACGGTCGGACGATCTATCCTGCGCCTGTATGACGTGACCAGTGGTACAGTTGAGATCAACGGTTTCGAAATCGCTCACGTCGATCGCGACAGCCTGCGCTCGAAGCGCCCGATGATGCAGATGATCTTTCAGGACCCGCAGGCAAGCCTCAATCCACGGATGACGGTGGCCAGCATCATCGGCGAACCGCTTGACGAGCATATGAAGCTGTCCTCGGATGAAAGGCTTGCCCGGATCTATGAACTGATGGACTGGGTCGGCCTCAACCGGTCATTCGCAAAACGCTATCCGCATGAATTTTCCGGCGGGCAACGCCAGCGAATCGGCATTGCCCGGGCGCTGGCGCTGAACCCGAAATTCATCGTCTGCGACGAGCCTATCGCCGCTCTCGACGTGTCGATCCAGGCACAGGTGGTCAATCTGCTGGAGGAACTGCAGGAACGGCTGAATCTGACCTACCTGTTCATCAGCCATGACCTGTCGATGGTGCGCCATATCGCAGACCGCGTGGCTGTGATGTATCTGGGCCGAATCGTCGAGGTCGCTTCGCGGGAAACGCTGTTTGCCGACCCGCTTCATCCTTACACGCAGGCCCTGCTGTCAGCTGTTCCGGAGCCCGATCCGGAGTCCGAGCGGCACCGCAAACCCATCGTGCTGCAGGGCGATGTGCCCTCGCCCGCCAACCCTCCAAAGGGTTGCAACTTTTCAACCCGATGTCCCAAAGTCATGGACGTATGCAGGCAGCTTGAGCCGGTTGTCCGTGACTTCGGAGACGGAAGACAGGTGGCTTGCCATCTGTATTCAGAAAGCATGCAAACGACCGCGGAACCAACCGCCGGCGAAGTAACAAACTAAAAACAACAAGGAGACAGCCATGAAACTGAAAGCTCTTCTGATGGGCGCCGTTGCCGCTATGGCAATCGCACCTGTCGCACATGCCGAGCGCGGCTCGGACGGTGAGGTCAAGATCATCTACTGGCAGGCGCCATCGATCATGAACCCGTATCTGTCCGGCGGCACCAAGGACATCGAAGCGTCGTCGCTCGTTGTCGAACCGCTCGCACGCTTCAACGAAAAGGGCGCCCTGGTTCCCTACCTCGTCGATGAGATCCCGACGGTCGAGAATGGTGGCGTTGCTGCCGACCTGACGTCGATCACCTGGAAGCTGAAGGAAGGCCTTTTGTGGTCCGACGGCACTCCGGTGACCTCGGCTGACGCCAAATTCACTGCCGAATACTGCATGGCTCCCGATGGCGGCTGCGCCCAGAGCGCCAAGTTCGATGGCGTGAAAAGCGTCGAAACCCCGGACGAGCGCACAATCGTCGTCAACTTCACCGGACCGAAGCCTGTGCCATATGCAGCCTTCGTCGGCGCACAGTCGCCACTCATTCAGGCGGCACAGTTCAAGGATTGCCTCGGCGCCAAAGCCCAGGAATGCACCTCGGCCAACTTCGGCCCGATCGGCACCGGCCCGTTCGTCGTCACCGACTTCAAGCCGAACGACGTGATCACCATGAAGGCCAATGACAACTATCGCGATCCGGCCAAGCCGGCATTTGCGACATTGACCTTCAAGGGCGGCGGCGACGCGGCATCGGCTGGTCGTGCGGTTCTCGAAACCGGCGAATTTGATTATGCCTGGAACCTGCAGCTCGCACCGGAAGTCATCGCCAAGATGGCTGAAGGCGGCAAGGGCACCCCGGTTTCGGGCTTTGGTACACTGGTCGAGCGTATCGAAATGAACATGACGGATCCGTCGCCGGATCTGCCGGAAGGCGAGCGCGCAACAGCCAAGCACCCGCACCCGATCCTGTCGGATATGAATGTCCGCAAGGCTCTTTCGATGGCGATCGACCGCACACTGCTGGTTGAAATCGGGTACGGCCAGGCTGGCCGTCCGACCTGCAACCTGGTTCCGGCTCCGGAACTGTTTGCTTCGCCCAACACAGACTGCATTGCCCAGGACGTTGAAGGCGCGAAGGCACTGCTCGATGAAGCCGGCTGGACAGTTGGCGCTGATGGCGTCCGTGAAAAGGATGGCAAGAAGTTCAAGCTTCTCTTCCAGACCTCGACCAACGCCGTTCGTCAGGACTTCCAGGCCCTGATCAAGCAGTGGTGGGCTGATATCGGTGTGGAAACCGAACTCAAGAACATCGACGGCTCCGTGTTCTTCGGCGGCGACCCGGCATCCCCGGACACGTTCCAGAAGTTCTATGCGGACGTGGAAATGTACGCCAACAACTTCGATGGTACGGATCCTGAACAGTATCTCGGCCAGTACACCTGCGAGAAGGCTCCAAAGCCGGAATCACAGTGGCAGGGCGAGAACATCAACCGTTACTGCGATCCGGCCTATGACGAACTGGTCGCCGAACTCGGCAAGACCGGCGAAATCTCCAAGCGTGCGGAAATCGCCAAGAAGCTGAATGAGATGATCACCAAGGAATCGATGACAATCGTGCCCCTGGTTGATCGTGGCCGCGTTTCGGCTCATTCCAACAGCCTCGGCGGTGTTGTTCTCAACACCTGGGATTCCGAAATCTGGAATGCTGCGGACTGGTACCGCATCAAGTAATGCAGACATGGAATGGTCCCGCTCCGGCGGGGCCATTCTCCATATCTGCTTTTTTCCCGCGCCATACTGCTGAACCGAGGCGTCGCCTATGCTGACTTTTACATTCCGACGATTGTTGTTGGCCATACCGACGCTTGTGCTCATCAGTCTGATCATTTTCCTGCTGCTGGATCTGGCGCCCGGCGATCCTCTCGCCAACCAGCCGCTGAGCATTCCGCCCGAGGTCCGGCAGAAAATGCGTGACGCGCTGGGCCTCGATGCGCCCGCCTATATTCGCTACCTGCTCTGGGCCAAGCAATTCTTCTGGGTCGAGCCGCTGGTGTTTGTCGACTGGGTGGTGGGGACGAACTTCTCCGAGGGCATGCAGCGCATCGTCTCGTGGCAGTTCCGCTCACCGGTGTTCGACATCATCATTCAGCGCATTCCGCAGACGCTGTGGGTGGTTGGCCTGGCCTATGTGGTTGGCGTGCTGATCGCGCTGCCGATCGGCATCATCTCAGCCTACAAGCAATATTCCTGGTTCGACCAGATCGGCACATTCGTCTCGATGATCGGCTTCTCTGTTCCGCCTTTCTTCTCGGGCGTTCTGATGATCGTGTTCTTCGCAATCATGCTGCCCTGGTTCCCATCGATTTACGACACCACGCTGGTGGTCAATGACTTCGAGAGCTTCGGCCAGCAGGTGCGGCAGATGACGCTGCCAGTGCTGGTGCTGGCGCTGCAGACGACCGCGCAGCTGTCGCGCTTCATGCGCGCCTCGATGCTGGACAATCTCAACCATGATTATGTCCGGACGGCCCGCGCCAAGGGCATGACCGAGAAGGTGGTGCTGCTGGTGCATGTGCTGCGCAATTCCATGATCCCGGTGGTGACCGTGATTGCGCTCGGCATTCCCTCGATTTTCGGCGGTGCCATCATCACCGAACAGATCTTCAAGGTGAACGGTCTGGGGCAACTGCTGATCACCGCCATTTACGCCAACGACCTGCCGATGGTGCAGACATTGGCCTTCATATTTGCGGTGCTGATCGTGCTGTGCAATCTCATCGCCGACGTGCTGTACGGCTTGCTTGATCCGAGGATCCGCTATGACTGATACTCCGGTGCTTGAGCCTGTTAAGCGCGACACCTCGGCGCGTTCGCAATGGTGGGATGTGTGGGATCAGTTCAAGACCCACAAGGGCGCACTGTTCGGTGCAGCCGTGTTCCTGTTCATCGTTCTCGCGGTGACCATCGGACCGTTCATCTGGACCTTGGAGCCGACCTTCATCGACATCCGGGCGCGCAATTCCGGACCCTCTCTGGCTCACCCGTTTGGTACCGATCAGCTGGGACGCGACATTCTGGCGCGAATGATGGCCGGTGGGCAGGTCTCCATCGCGGTTGGCCTGACCGCCATGGCGATCAGCGTCCTGCTGGGAACATTGATCGGCGTTGTCTCGGGTTTCTTCCGCAAACTTGACGGGGTTCTGATGGGGCTGACGGACCTGTTTCTGGCATTGCCGCTGCTACCGCTCTTGCTGGTCATGGTGATGCTGTTTCGTGAAACCCTGTCGCGCAGTTTCGGGCCGGAGATGGGAACCTTCATCCTGATCGTGTCCGCCATTGGCATCACCAGCTGGATGCAGACTGCCCGCATCGTCCGTGGCGAAGTGCTGGCGCTCAAGGAACGTGAATTCGTGCTGGCGGCACGGTCGATCGGCACACCATCACGGCGCATGATCCTGCGCCATATTCTTCCCAATGTGCTCTCGCCCATCATGGTTTCGGCAACGCTAGGAATAGCAACGGCGATCATTACCGAATCGGCGCTGTCGTTCCTCGGGCTTGGATTCCCGCCGGACTTTCCGACCTGGGGGCGTTTGCTGTTCGACGCAATCGATTACCTGCAGCAATACCCCGAGCGGGTGTTCTGGCCAGGGCTGGCGATTTCGCTGACCGTGCTGAGCGTGAACTATATTGGTGATGGTTTGCGTGATGCGCTCGATCCGCGCATCCGGGGACGCTGACCAGAAGCTTGCCGGATTATTCTTTGACCGGGGCCACATCGACTGACTGGTTGCTGGTCTGGCCGCCTGCGGTGCGCATTGCACCTCGTACCGGTGCGACATCAGAATAGTCGCGGCCATAGGCGACCACGATATGGTCGGTTCCGGCAAACACTGCATTGGTCGGATCGTACTCCACCCAGCCAACGCCCGGTCCGCACCATGCAGACACCCAGGCATGCATTGCATCAGCGCCTTCCAGCCGCTCCCGTCCGGGGGGCGGCAGGGTTCGCAGATAGCCGCTGACATAGCCTGCCGGAATGCCAAGGCTTCTCAGTGCAATGATCATGATGTGGGTGAAATCCTGACAAACCCCGTGGCGGGCGGAGAAAGCCTCCGCGGCGGGCGTGTCGACCGTGGTCGCCTCAGCGTCAAACCGCATTTCGCCGTGCAGCGCCAAACCCAGCTCCGCGACGCTCTCCGAGCAGGGTCGGCCAGCCCTGACCTGGCCTCCGGCCCATTGCGCAATGGCGTCATCCGGTCTGGCATAGGGCGACGGGGAAAGAAAATGCAGTGGTGACCGCGGCCCCAGATCGGCTTCGGTTTCCAGCGCTGCAAAGAGTGTCTGCAGGTCACCCGATATCGATGCCGGTGCGCCACTGCCTGTCACTTCCACCCTGGCCTTGAGCGCAATTTCGATATTGCTGTGTGGTTCGCTGAAGGCCAATTCGGTCAACCGGTTGCCGAAGAAATCCTCCCGGTCCCTGCGCATCGCCGGTTCAGGGTCAATGTCGATGCTGCCGGCGATCAATCGCTGACGCCCGGAAATGGTCATCGGCATTGCATGCAGGATCTGGCGGGCACCGGCAGCGGGAGCCTGAAATGCATAGTCTATAACCAGTTTGATATCGTAGAGCATCGCCCTCAATCCAGAAACTGCGCATGCACATCATTGGTCAGCAGCCCTATGGTCTGCCCCAGTTCGATCAATCTGGACTGATCAAGGCTCTGTGGCGTACTCACAGACAAGTCGGATTGTATGCGCAACACGGCCTTGGACAATTCAGACAATTGGCCGTTCACATCGGCTCCGGGCAACAGGCTCACCTGCTCCCGGATTTCATCAATATGAAACGCGATGGAGCGCGGATTGAGAGGATCCAGCGCCAGCAGATCGACAACCGTTTCGCGGCTTGCGGTCACCGGATAGCGCCTGCGGTGGCTCATGACGCTGTCGCCAACTTCGACACACAATTCAAAGCCGCCATGCGGGCCAGACCATTCGGCGAAGGTCCCGAGCAAATCCGCCATTGCAATGGCGCGTTCAAGCGACCGTCCAATTGTCAGGAACCGCCAGCCGCTGAAGCGGTACATGTTTTCATGCACCAGACCGGAAAACCCGGTTATCTTCCGCAGCAACACACCCATTGCTGACGCCGCGTCATCGCCGGGATCAACCGTTTTACGCATGTTGCCAACAGTTCGCTCAAGATCAGCGAGCGATGCCCAGGCATCGACTGAAAATCTGTCCCGGACCTGGCTGGCAGCATTTACTGCGGCCGAGATCGTTTGCTCGACAGCCGCGGGGAGCCCTTCAGCCATATCAAGATTGTGTTTCTCCAGATATGTATCAAGCCTGCTCATCAGCGGCGTACCGCCGGAGGGGGTTTCCGGCAGACGGCTCATATAGGCCCTGGTCAGGCGCATCTGTCCTTCGGCCCGTTCGACATAGCGGCCAAGCCAGAACAGATTGTCCGCGGCCCGGCTTGGCAGCAGGCCCGGAGGCGTCCGCACGAACACTTCGTCGGTGTGGCTGAGCATGGTGTCTTCAGGCACTGGCTTGTCCGACACGACCCAGACATCGGCAACCGTTCCCCCGCTGCGCAGCGAAACGGCGGACGGATCATCGCTGGTGGCGGCAAGCCGGGCAAAGCCGCCCGGCATCAACTGCCAACCATCGCGCGTGCGCGCCATGAAGACACGAATGCGCATGGGCCTGGGTTTCAAGCCACCATCTTCCCATGCCGGTGTTGTCGACAGGGAGACCAGTTCCTGTCCCACCAGATTGCGGCCTTCGCGGGCCAGCCATGAGTCAAGGTCGATCCCGATTTCCGATGTGTCTCCCCGCAGCACGGCGCCGGGTTCGAGTTCAAGCGGCAGGCGTGTGGAATTTGCCGACCCAATCAACATATCATGCGCATTGGCGCGAACATGCGCCCGCTCTCTCTGACCCCCACACCACCACGTTGCGATGTTGGAAACAGAGAGCGGCTTGCCGTGCAGGACTTCAGACAGGCGCGGCATGAAGGCCAGGAAGGCGCGGCTTTCCAGAATGCCGGACCCAAGCGCGTTGATCATGGTGACGCCCTGCGAGCGGATCGCTCCAAGCATTCCCGGTGTTCCCAAACGCGAATCTGCGGCAAGCTCCAGCGGATCGGACCAGGCGGCGTCCATTCTCCGCCATAGCACGCTAATGGGTTTCGGGCCGGAGACGGTACGCACCATCAACTTGCCGTCATCCACCACCAGGTCATCGCCCTCAAGCAGCATCATGCCCAGGTAGCGCGCGATGTAGGCGTGTTCGAAATAGGTCTCATTCATCGGCCCCGGCGTCAGTATCCCTGCCCTGCTGCCCTCCTCGCGGCGCATGGCGTTGAGACCGTCGCGGAAACCGCGAAAGAAACCGACCAGGCGTTCGACATTCGAGCCACTGTAGAACCCGGGGAAGGCGCGAACCGAAGCGACCCGGTTTTCCAGCGCATAGCCGGCGCCCGAAGGGGCCTGGGTGCGGTCGCCCAGCACCCACCATTTCCCGTCGGAACCGCGACCGATTTCAAAACCAACAAAATGCAGAAAATGCCCGGATGCCGGTTTCACCCCGATCAACGGGCGCAGCCATTCGGGATTGGATGCAACGATACCGGCTGGAAGATGCCCCTCGCTGACAAGCCGGTTTTCGCCATAAAGGTCGGCCACAATGGCTTCGAGCAAATCGGCCCGCTCCGCCAGTCCCTCACCCAAAGCCTTCCATTCCCTGGCCGGTTGAATGACCGGCACCGGGCTCAACGGCCAATCCCGCGGGTTTTGCTCTTCGCCGTAATGGCGCACAAAAACGCCGGCATCTCGTAGATATTGCGCACCACGGGCAAAAGCCCGCTCCCGCTCGTCAGGGTGCAAGCCGTCAAGATGTGCGATCAGGCTGAACCATTCCGGCTTGATGCTGCCATCTTCGCGCATCAGCTCGTCGGGAACATCCGGCAAAGTGGCGTAACCCGCCAGGATAGACGGACGATCCTGCCTATGGATCGTGGCTGAGCTGGGCACCGGTCAGATACCCGGCTTGCGACGCAAATCGAGCGTGAATGGAAATTCCGGATGCGGCGTTTCCGGTACCGGAGTTGTGGCGCCGGGGGTGTGGCCACGATGCTCGAAACGGGCAAGCCGGCGGGCTTCCGCCTCGTTGCCGTTGACCGGGAACGTGTCATAGCTGCGACCGCCGGGATGGGCGACATGATAGACGCAGCCACCCAGTGGCTTGCCGGACCATGTGTCGAATATATCGAAGGTCAGCGGCGCATCGACCGGCAAGACCGGATGCAGCGCCAAGGCCGGTTGCCAGGCCTTGTAACGCACACCGCCAACCGCGGTGCCTGCCTTTCCGGCACCGGCCAGCGGCACCGGACGGCCGTTGCATGTCACCATGTAGCGAGATGGATCTGCGGATTCGAGTTTGACCTGCAACCGCTCGACCGAGCTGTCGGTGTAGCGCACGGTTCCGCCGATCGCGCCAGTTTCACCCAATACGTGCCAGGGTTCCAGCGCCTGGCGCAGTTCCAGCTTGACGCCCTCATACTCGACTTCACCGCAGAACGGAAAGCGGAACTCGGCCTGGGCTTCGTACCATTCCGAACGCAGGTCAAAGCCATGATCGCGCAGATCCCGCAGCACATCGAGGAAATCCTCCCAGATGAAATGCGGCAGCATGAACCGGTCGTTCAGTGTCGTGCCCCAGCGGGTGAAGCGCCCCCTGGCGGGGCTCTGCCAGAACCTGGCAATCAATGCACGGATCAGCACCTGCTGGGCCAGACTCATGCGTGGTTCGGGCGGCATTTCAAAGCCGCGAAACTCGACCAGACCGAGACGCCCGGTGGGACCGTCCGGCGAATAGAGCTTGTCGATGCAGATCTCGGCCCGGTGGGTGTTGCCGGTCACATCCGTCAGCAGATTGCGCAGCAACCGGTCGACCAGCCATGGCAATGGCGGAGAGCCGGCATCCGGTGCCGGGATCTGGTCAAGCGCCATCTCGAGTTCGTAGAGCCCGTCATGGCGGCCTTCGTCAATGCGCGGCGCCTGGCTGGTCGGGCCGATGAACATGCCCGAAAACAGATAGGACAGGCTTGGATGGCGCTGCCAGTGCAGGATCAGGCTGGCAAGCAGGTCCGGACGCCTGAGAAACGGGCTATCGAGCGGCGTGGCGCCGCCAACGACCACATGATTGCCACCACCGGTGCCGGTGTGGCGCCCGTCGATCATGAACTTGTCTGCGCCAAGGCGGGTCTGGCGCGCCTCTTCGTAAACCCCTTCGGTGATTGCCTTGCACTCATCCCAGTCGGTGGCAGGATGCACATTGACTTCGACCACGCCCGGATCAGGCGCCACCCTGATGACGTTGAGGCGAGGATCATGCGGCGGTCCGTAGCCCTCGATATGCACCTTGAGGCCGAGACGGTCCGCAGCAACCTCGGCTGCAGACACCAGTTCGAGATAGTCCTCCACCTTTTCTACCGGCGGCATGAACACGCACAGACGTCCCTCGCGCGGCTCGACCGAGATCGCGGTACGAACTGCACCATCGAGATCGCCGATGGTCTGCTCGACCTGCTGTTGCGTGGGCTCGGCGGCTGTAAACTGCGCACGCGCCTGGGATGCGGCGTCCGCTGCCCGGGAATCGGCCAATGCGTCCTTGAGGGCCTTGCTGGCCGTATCCGGCAGGTCGCCCTTTGGTTCTGTCGGATCTGACGGATTGACGAAGGGATAGGAGGAGGCCGGCACATGCGGCAGGGACCCCAGCGGCAGCCGGTAACCGACCGGGCTGTCGCCTGGCACCAGAAACACATGGCCGCGACGTGTCTTCCATTTTTCAGACCTCCACCCGTGACCGGCAGCTTTCGACTGCCAGCGCTGCACCGGCAACACGAACCCTGAAGGCGTGGCAAGACCACGCGAAAACACGGTGGTTATACGGTGCCGCTCCTCGGCGTCTTCAAGCTTCGAGTTTTCGGGTGTGACGTTGTCAGGAAGATTGCCTTCCTTGACGATCCATTCCGCCGGATCCTCATAGGCCGGGACAACATGATCTTCGGCAATACCCAGATTGTCGGCGATGCCCGCAAGCAATTCCTTGGCGGTTTCGGGCGTCGCCTGCCCGGTGTCCTTGCCTTCATCAGCAATAAGTTCGGCATTATTCCAAATCGGCTTGCCGTCGCGGCGCCAGTAAAGTGAAAAGGTCCACCGCGGCAGTGTTTCGCCGGGATACCATTTGCCCTGACCGTAATGCAGAAAACCGCCCGGCGCGAAACGGTTGCGCAACCGGCGGATCAGCTTGTCAGCGGCTTCACGTTTTTGCGGCCCGACCGCTGCAGTGTTCCATTCCTCGCTCTCGAAGTCGTCGATCGACACAAAGGTCGGTTCGCCGCCCATGGTCAGCCGGACATCGCCGGCCTTGAGTTTGGCGTCAATATCCTTGCCGAGTGCATCGAGGGCCGCCCAGGATTCCTCATTAAAGGGTTTGGTGATGCGCGGATGCTCAGCCATACGGTCGACGCGCATATCGAAAGCGAAATCGACCTCGGCATAACTTGCAAGCCCCGATATCGGGGCGGCATTACGGTAATGCGGAGTCGCAGCCAGCGGAATGTGGCTTTCACCGGTCAATAGTCCTGACGTCGGGTCAAGACCAATCCAGCCCGCGCCGGGAAGATACACTTCCGCCCAGGCGTGCAAGTCGGTAAAATCGTGATCCGTGCCGGCTGGGCCATCAAGGGAAACCAGATCGGGCTTGAGCTGGATCAGATAGCCCGAGACGAAGCGCGCGGCGAAGCCGAGATGCCTGAGCACCTGAACCAGCAGCCAGCTGGTGTCACGGCACGATCCCTTGCCGGTGTCGAATGTCTCTTCCGGCGTCTGCACGCCGGGCTCCATACGGATGACATAGCCGATCTCGCTGGCCAGCCGTGCATTGAGCCCGACAACGAAATCCACGGTTCCGGTTTCGTCGCGCGGAACGCTATCCATAAATGCCTGCAACCTGGGCCCCGCAGGCTCGGGGGTCTGATAAATCACCAGATCGGGCGAGATCTCCTCGGGATAGCTGAAAGGCCACTTTTCAGCCGATTCCTCGACGAAGAAGTCGAACGGATTGTAGACCGTCATGTCAGCGACCAGGTCCACCTCGATCTTGAACTCCATCACCGGATCAGGGAACACATAGCGTGCCAGCCAGTTGCCATAGGGGTCCTGCTGGTAATTGACGAAATGCTTTTCCGGACTGATCTTCAGCGAGTGCGAAACCACCCGGGTGCGGCTGTGGGGCGCCGGTCTGAGACGGATGACCTGTGGCCCGAGTGTAACCGGGCGGTCGTATTTGTAATGGGTCAGATGGTGAACGCTTGCCAGAATCGACATGTGAGGTATCCGTTGATCGGGCGGCCTTGCGGCATAGGCCAACATGCATGGCCTGACCGACCATGTCCACAGGTCATGATGCAGCGCATCTAAAATCCAATCATAATATGCTGATGTCCGGCCCGGCAGCCGGATTGTGCCAGAGCTGCCTTGCAGAACGCCAAAACGGGCGCTGCGGTTTGACCCGAGCGCCCGTCAGTGGCGAATTCGTCTGGAAGTATCTGTCGCAGGCTGTCCGACCGATGTCAGGCGGCGAGTTCGCCTTCTTCATCAAGCAGGGAATCAAGATCAAGATGCGAAATCATCTGCTTGTCCTTGGCGATGATCGATGTCGTCATCCGCTGCACTTCAGTCGCACCAACTTCCGGGACCGACTGGATTTCATCTTCGCTGACCGTAACCATGTCGGAAACGTTGTCGACCAGAAGGCCGACGAGCTGTCCGCGAATGCTGGCAACGATGATCGCAGAGCGTTCAGTCGGGTCGATGGCTTCCAACCCGAGCCGCAGCGCCATGTCGATGACCGGAATGACTGTTCCGCGCAGGTTGATCACGCCCAGGACGTGACTTGGAGCGTGTGCCAATGGCGTGGCGGGCGCCCAGCCGCGAATTTCCCTGACTGACATGATGTTCACGCTGAACACCTGCTCGCCGAGGAAAAACGAAATAATTTCAAGACCTGAAGTCTTATTGCCGGTTTGCGTCTCGTTCATCTTGTCCTCGCGTCAAGTTAGCCTTCCCGCGACAGGGCGCATCAACGCCTTCAGTCTGCGGTCCCGGCAGAACCGGTTAAATAGTTTGAAACGCGGCACTTTTGGAAAAGCTTGCATGTGCCGTTTGCGGAACCATGCCGCTGCGGGAAACGCATCATGCTTGGGGCAATGCCCCTTCCCAAGCTGAACCTTAAACATGCTTTCGTTAAGAATGCGAAAACAAACTGTGGCAGGATACAGCGGTCAGGACAGAAAAAACGCCGAAATTCGGCTTTTTCCCTGCTTAACCCGCCAAGACCATAGAGCAACCCAAGCAGAGCTCTATAGGAAACGAGCATTGTGGGCCGCCCGCGTGATCCACCACTGAAGACAGCCGATGATCCGTCCGATGCAATCGAATGCAAACGGCGTTGGCACCGTCCCTGACAGCACCAACGCCGAAGTATAAAACCCAAGGCGCTCATTCAACTCAATTGACCGCGGCATGGATCAGGGCTTGGGCTTGCGCTTCAGGCCGCCCTTGCCACCCTCAGATGCCGGAGCGGACCCGGCAGAATCCGCCGGCGGGCCCTTGCGGTGAGGTTTGGCAGGCTTGGCTGCTGCCTTGAAACCTGGCTTGTCGCGCTTTGGCTTCTTGTCCTTTGCAAACGGCCGGTCGGCAGCTGCGTCAGCACGAGCGGCTGGCTTGTCAGGCCTAAACGTCTTTTTGCCTTCCGGCTTGGGTGCAGCAGCCTTCGGGGCCGGCGCCACATCGTCATAGGGCCAGGCACCCGGCGTCGCGTTTGCCGGAAGATCGTCACGGGCCGCGGGTTTGCGATCCGCATAGGCGTTGTCGCGCGGCGGACGATCATCGCGTTTCTTGCCACCGGTGAAAGGGCGCTTCTTGGCGTAATCCGGCTTGGCCTTTTCCCGCGGACGGGCATCATCGGAAGGCCAATCAGACTTCTTGCCGCCGGATGGAGCGGAGGAGAAATCACCATCGCGCGCTCTTGGCGGACGCGGCGTACGGACCGGCATGTCCGGAACGCCATCGAGGCGTGTCACCATGACATTCTTTTCGATCTTGCCGGTCGGACCGATGGCGGCTTCGAACTTGTTGGCGGCAGCGCCCGAAATCTCAACATGGGTTTCAAGATCGTGGATCTTGATTGACCCGATGTCGGTCTTGGTAATATCGCCGGCCCGGCAGATCATCGGCAGCAGCCAGCGTGGCTCCGCCGATTGCTTGCGGCCCAGCGACAACGAGAACCAGACCGCATCCTTAATCGGCACATGCTCGCCGCGTGGCGCGCGTTCGGCATAGGTTCCGCCAGGTGCCGAGACAGGGCCGGCATCATTGAGTTCTTCGGGAGACGAACGACCGGCACGATGCAGACGCATAAGGGCTGCGGCGACTTTCTCGGCTCCATGCTTTTCCAGCAGAGCCGCGACCATTGCGGTTTCATCTTCCGAGACATCCGCTTCAAAAGAGGCATCCCCCATCAGACGTTCATCGTCACGGGCGAGGATCTCATCAGCCGACGGCGGGCGGGCCCAGGTGGCGGTAATCCGCGCGTCGCCCAACAGGCGTTCGGTCCGGCGGCGGGCGTTGTAAGGCACGATCAGTGCAGAGACGCCTTTTCGGCCGGCGCGACCGGTTCGGCCCGAGCGGTGCAGCAGGCCTTCCTGGTTCTTCGGCAGGTCGGCATGAATGACAAGCTCCAGATCGGGAAGATCAAGCCCGCGGGCAGCAACATCGGTTGCCACGCAGACCTTGGCCCGGCCATCGCGCAAGGCCTGAAGAGCGTGGGTGCGTTCGTTCTGGCTCAGTTCACCTGAGAGTGCGACAACCGAAAAACCGCGGTTGGAAAAGCGCGCGGTCAGATGGTTGACGGTGGCCCGGGTGCTGCAGAAGACGATGGCGTTCTTGGCATCGTAATAGCGCAGCACGTTGATGACAGCATTCTCGCGGTCATTGGGAGCAACGGTCAGCGCCCGGTATTCGATATCGAGATGCTGCTTCTGCTCACCGGCGGTGGAAACCCGGACAGCCTTGTTCTGATAACGCTTTGCAAGATTGGCGATTCCGGACGGCACGGTTGCCGAAAACATCAATGTGCGGCGCTGATCGGGAGCGGCATCGAGAATGAACTGCAGATCATCGCGGAATCCGAGATCAAGCATTTCATCGGCTTCATCAAGCACCACGGCCCGCATCGCCGACAGATCGAGTGAACCGCGATCAATGTGATCGCGCAAGCGGCCCGGCGTCCCCACCACAATGTGCGCACCGCGCTTCAATGTCTGGCGCTCGACCGACATGTTCATGCCGCCAACGCAGGTGGCGATGCGCGCACCGGCTTCGCCGTAAAGCCAGGCCAGTTCGCGCTCGACCTGAAGCGCCAGTTCACGCGTCGGTGCAATACACAGCGCCAGCGGGGCTTCGGCACGCGGCAAGGTTTCCTCATCACCCATCAGGGTCGGCGCAAGCGAGATCCCGAAGGCCACCGTCTTGCCCGATCCGGTCTGGGCCGACACCAGAAGGTCGGCATCGCGCAGCTCGGGCGCGAGCACGGCCTGCTGAACCGGGGTGAGCTTTTCATAGCCGCGTTTTTCCAGAGCCCGGGCTATCGCCGGCTGGATGGTCTCAAGGTCTGTCATTTCGGATCTTTCGGACTTTGTGTTTAGGCCCGTTGCAACGGGCGCTGTGCGGGGTGTTCATCCGGCAACAGCTTTGCGCCTCTCATAAAGCACAATTGAGCAAGAAGAAACGGGGCCAAGCAAGAAAGTTGCTTCGGCGCGATTTTGGCAAAGGATGGCTGTTTTTCTATCCTTTGCTGGCGGCGTCAGCCTGAGGCTTGATAAAAAGGACTGCGAAGGCCGTTACAGCAAAGGCGGCAACCGGGTAGTACACAGCTTTTTCAAGGGAAGCGGCATATCCGAAAGCCGCACTATCCGGCGCACCACTGTGCATCAGCTGACCGAAAAACAACTGCCCCATGATCGCCACGCCCATAGCGCCGCCAACCTGCTGGAAGGATTGCACCCCACCCGACGCCGATCCGGCGTCCCGGTCGGGTACATTGGACAGAACCAATTGAAACAATGGTGAAATGGCCGTTCCCAGCCCGAGACCGGCAATCAGAAGCGGCGGCAGAAAGATGAGTGACTGCAATGGCGTATCCAGCCCGCCAACAAGCGATTGCAACCATATCATCGCGACTGACAACATGGCCGAGCCAAGGAAAATGCGCTGACGTTGCCAACGGGTCCCCAGTTTTCCTGACAACATCGAGGTCAGGAACATGCCCGCGGAGAAAGGTACAGTCGTCAATCCCGACTGCAAAGGCGTGAGGCCATATCCGGTCTGCAAAAACACGGCAAACACCATGAAGAAGCCCGGAATGGCAGAAAAGAACAGGCTCGCAACGAGCACTCCTCCCATAAAGCTGGAATTGCCCAGCAACGTCACCGGCAGAAGTTGCGGCGCACCCGCCGCGGCCTGACGATGCTGCCAGTGCACGAAAAGCCACGCCGAGGGGATTGCCGCAGCCATCAGCGCGAAGGTCCAGACCGGCCAGCCAAGTTCACGCCCCTCGATCAGCGGGAAAACCACCAGCAGCAATGTCAGCGCCGCCAGCACTATGCCGCCAAGATCAATTCCAACATCACGGTTGCCTTCCATGGCTGGAATGAACTTGAGGCCGGCAACGATGGCAAACAGACCGACTGGAATATTGACGAGAAAAATCGGCCGCCAGGTCATGCCCATAATGTCGGCATTGATCAGCAAACCGCCAATCAGCGGCCCGGAGACTGCAGCAAGGCCTGCCGTCACTCCGAACAGGGCAAAGGCAGCAGCACGTTCCCTTGGCGGAAAGATCACCTGCGCGATGGCCAGGGTCTGCGGTGTCATCATGGCGCCGCCGATACCTTGCAGGACGCGCGCAGCAATCAGCGTATTGATTCCAGGCGCGAGACCGCACAGCGTGGACGCAATGGTGAACGCGCCGACGCCGATGAGAAACATTCTGCGCCGGCCGAGCATGTCTCCCAGCCGTCCAAAGGGCAGCAGGCCAATGGCAAAGGCCATGATATAGGCTGCCACCACCCATTCGATTTCGGAGCTGGTAGCGCCAAGGCCTGCTTGCAGGCTTGGCAGCGCCACATTGACGATGGTGACATCGATCAGATTCATGAAACCCGCGATCAGCAAGACCGCCATCGCGATCCAGCGCCGTTCATAATGCTCGTGGCGGCTCTCGGCGATCCGGGTGTCCAGGCTCATGCGGGGTGCTCCGACTCAGGTTACGAAGACGTAAGGGCTATCACGGAGAAAGGAAAGCTGAGCGTCTGGGCGTTTTGCCGTTACAGGCCGGATTGCTTGTGCCAACCAGGCGCCAGCGTCGCTACAAGTGGAACCAAGGCGGTTCTGCGGCGTTAGTATGGCATGAAAAAGATTGTTCTCATCTCCGCATCTGTCCTCGCCCTGGGCGCCGCCTCTATCGCGGCCGACGCGGATGGAGTGTCCATGCTGAATGGCGCAACCCAGCCGACTTTGATGTCGCTTGCCGCATCAGCTCCCACGTCAGATGGTGGTCGCACATACCGAGGCGAGCGGGTCGCCCGGCACCAGAATGAACGCGGCGTCCGCCTGATCACGTCAAAAGGCGCATCGGTCAATTCATGCGAGGCTGCAAACTGGCCGTATTATCCAAGCGAATGTCTGAAACGCGTTGAGACGGCGGGTCTTTGAACCACACTGGAAAATGACCGCCCTTCGCCTTGGCAGACATGACTGATCAGGGCTTAACCAACCGCATTCCATTCAAACAAGCGGTGCAGAGGGCCCAGCAGCCGACAATGGTTGTCAGCACTGCCGAATGCTGATTGTTATGCGCCATGGCCTTCACACTTCGTCAGTTGCAGTACTTTGTCGCCGTCGCCGCCCAGGGCACTGTCTCGGGTGCTGCGCAGAACCTGTCGATCTCGCAGTCGGCGGTCACGGAGGCGATCAAGGAGCTTGAAGGGGATCTGGGCGTAGACCTGTTTGACCGGCATTCGCGCGGACTGACAATTACCCACAAGGGCCACCAGTTCCTGCGTCACGCGACCAAGATCCTCTCCGACGTTTCCGATGCAAGGCGTACGTTCTCGGACGACAAGGAAAGCCTCACAGGCACACTCAATCTCGGCGTGACCTCGCTGGTTGCAGGCTATGTGCTGTCCGATCTCCTGGCGCGCTACCGGCGGGCATTTCCCGGCGTTACGGTTTCGGCAATCGAGGACAATGGCGATTATCTCGAACATTTGCTGATCGGCGGCGAACTGGATGTCGCCGTTATCGTGATTTCCAATCTTCGCAACCGCATGGCGCTGCAAACCGAAATCCTGGAGGTTTCGCCCTACCGGCTGTGGTTGCCGCTCGGCCACCGGCTGGCATCGGCGGAAAGCATCTCAGTGGCCGATGTGGCGGAAGAGCCGGTGATCATGCTGACCATCGATGAAATCGAGGAAAGCACCGGCAAATTGCTCAACGCCATCGGCTCACGCCCGAAAATTGCCTTCAGAACGCGTTCGGTGGAAGCGGTGCGCAGCCTGGTTGCCACCGGGGCCGGTGTCGCGCTGCTGCCGGATCTGGTCTACCGGCCCTGGTCGCTGGAAGGTGACCGGATCGAAAGCCGCGATGTATCAGGCAGCCTGCCGATGGTTCAGGTCGGGGTGGCCTGGCGGCGTGGCAGCCAGATGACACAAGCCGCGCGCGACTTCATCGATCTGTCCCAGGCCCAAAGAGCCATCCGGCAGCGCTGACAGCTCAGCCCGGCAGACACCAGAGAAACCGGGGACTCAGACCATTTGACGCCGAATCCGTCGATCAGGCATTGCACAAATCAATTTATCAAGTATTCTAGATTAATTGATTTAATAAGTTTCTGTAAGAGCCCTTCCGGGTCGACAGTCGCCTATACCCTCGATCTCATAACAAGCGAGAAAACCATGACAGGCAAGATCTACAACGTGCTGTTCCTCTGCACTGGCAACTCGGCGCGATCGATCCTGGCGGAAGCGATCATGAACCGCGTCGGCCAGGGCCGGTTCAAGGCCTATTCAGCGGGGTCTCAAGCCAAGGGCGAGGTTCACCCCTTCACCCTGGATCTATTAAAGCAGATGAATTTCGATACCGGTTTCGCACGATCAAAGAACTGGGACGAGTTCGCCGCCCCCGGCGCTCCGACTATGGATTTCGTTTTTACGGTCTGTGACAATGCGGCAAAGGAAAGCTGCCCGGTCTGGCCCGGGCAACCGATGTCCGCGCATTGGGGAATTCCCGATCCCGCCAGCGCTACAGGTACCGACGCAGAAAAGCGGCTTGCCTTCTCCGAAGCCTACCGCATGCTCAATGCCCGGATTTCGATTTTCACCAACCTGCCACTGGCAAGCATCGACCGGCTCGCATTGCAGGACCGGCTGGATTCAATCGGCCGGACATCGGATCTCAACGGCGCGGCCTGAAGGCGCCCCTTTTCTCTCTTCAATCAGGAGGTGTGAAGAAGATCCGCTATCGGATTTTCCGATATCACAATTCTGATAAAAGTATTTGCGCACTCAGACGGGTCGTATCACTCTTGGCTCCCGACGCTGGCCGCTATTTTGGCGGCCACCAACGGTGGGAGCTCAAGCAGATGAAAAAGATGTTGAACACATGCACGGCCATGGCGATGGCGCTTTCGGTCATGACACCGGGAATTGCCTCGGCGGACATGATGACTGAAGTCGGGCCGGGCGAAGGCCAGGTCAATATTGTCGCCTGGGCCGGCTACCTTGAACGCGGCGAAACCGACAAGGCTTTTGACTGGGTCACCAAATTCGAGGAAGCCTCCGGCTGCAAGGTCAACGTCAAAACCGCGAACACATCCGACGAGATGGTGGCGCTGATGAATGAAGGCGGCTTCGACCTGGTCACCGCGTCGGGCGACGCGTCGCTCCGGTTGATCGCAGGCAAGCGGGTGCAGCCGGTCAATACCGATCTCATTCCCTCCTGGTCTACAGTCGATGACCGCCTCAAGGATGCGCCCTGGCACACCGTCGATGGCGTGCATTACGGCACGCCCTATATGTGGGGCCCGAATGTACTGATGTACAACACCGAAGCCTTCAAGGATGCGGCGCCGACATCCTGGAATGTGGTGTTCGAAGAGATGGATCTGCCGGACGGCAAGACCAACAAGGGCCGGGTTCAGGCCTATGACGGTCCCATTCACATTGCAGACGCTGCGCAGTATCTGATGTTCCACAAGCCGGAGCTTGGCATCAAGAGCCCCTACGAGCTTAATGAAGACCAGTACAAGGAAGCGCTTGATCTGCTGCGCGTGCAGCGCACTCTCGTCGGCCGCTACTGGCATGACGCGTTCATCCAGATCGATGATTTCAAGAATGAAGGTGTTGTCGCCTCCGGCTCCTGGCCGTTCCAGGTCAATCTGCTCAAGGGCGACAATGTGCCGGTGGCATCGGTCATCCCGCAGGAGGGTGCAACCGGTTGGGCCGACACCACCATGATGCATGCGGATGCCGCCAACCCGAACTGCGCCTATATGTGGATGGAGCATTCGCTGGCGTCCAACCTGCAGTCCGATCTCTCGGTTTGGTTTGGCGCCAACCCGGCAGTGCCGGCAGCCTGCACCGACGGCCGCGGCATGCAGACAGCCGAAGGCTGCACCGCCAATGGCCTGGACGACTTCGACAAGATCAACTTCTGGACCACTCCGGTGTCGAAGTGCGAAAGCCAGGGCGAGTGCGTGCCTTACTATCGTTGGGTCTCTGACTATATCGGCGTGATCGGCGGCCGCTAAGCCCCCACCACTTGTGCCTGCCCTCCCTCCCCTCGTTTGGGGAGGGAGACTGGTGCCCAATCGCAATACCCTGATGTACAACTGCCCGCGCGCCCTGTTGCCAGGCCATCAGGACTGATCTGGACTCTCCATGACATATGCCGTCTCATTTCAACAGGTCTCGCGCCATTTCGGACCTGTTCGCGCTGTCGACGCCGTCGACCTGGAGATCAAACCGGGCGAATTCTTCGCCATGCTGGGACCTTCGGGATCCGGCAAGACAACATGCCTCAGGCTGATTGCCGGATTCGAGCAGCCGACCGCCGGGCATATCGAGATTTTTGGAGAGACCGCAGAAGGGGTTCCGCCCTACCGGCGCAACGTCAACACCGTGTTTCAGGACTACGCGCTGTTCCCGCATCTCAATGTGGCTGACAATGTGGCTTACGGCCAGATGATCCGCGGGGTCGGAAAGACCGAGCGCCTGCGCGACGCCGAGGCAGCCCTCGATATGGTCAAGCTGCCGGGATATGGCGCGCGCAAGCCCGGACAATTGTCCGGCGGCCAGAGGCAGCGCGTTGCACTCGCTCGGGCATTGGTCAACAAACCGAAGGTGTTGTTGCTTGATGAGCCTCTCGGCGCGCTGGACCTGAAGCTGCGTGAGCAGATGCAGGAAGAACTGAAAGTCCTGCAGAAGGCACTCGGCATCACCTTTGTCTTTGTCACCCACGATCAGGGCGAAGCGCTGTCGATGGCTGACCGTATTGCCGTTTTCAATGAAGGCCGGATCATGCAGACCGGCACGCCCGAAGACATTTACCGCCGCCCGAAGACCCGTTTTGTGGCCGATTTCGTCGGGTCATCGAACGTGCTTCCGCCCGATATCACCCAGCGGCTCGGCGGCCCCGCAGAATGGGCAAGCCTGAGGCCTGAAGACATTCGCCTTGGAACCGATGGCGGTCATGAGGCGCAGGTTTCAGCCACGAGCTTTCTTGGCAGCGCGACCCGCTTGACGCTGGATGTGGCGGGCGAGAAGATCAATGTGCTGCTTCCCTCTGGCACGCCTGTGCCGCATCAGGGCGAGAGCGTGCGCTTTTCGTGGGGCAATAATGCCCTGCACCTGATGGGGCCCCAGGCATGAGCACCCTGGCGACAACAGCTCCCGGTGCAATCCTGCCCGGCCGCGGCGGCATAGGCGGAGCGCTGTCGGATGCGTTCTGGCGCAAGCCGGGTCTGTTGCTGTTTCTGATGCTGACACCGCCGCTTCTGTGGCTCGGGGTGATCTATCTGGGCAGCCTGTTCGCACTCCTGATCCAGAGCTTCTTCTCGATTGACGAATTCTCCGGCCTGGTGGTGCGCGAGTTCACCTTGAAGACCTACGGCGAACTGCTGCGGCCCTCCAATCTCGATATTATCATCCGCACCGTCACCATGGCGGGGATGGTTACCATCGCCTCGGCAATCATCGCCTTTCCGATTGCCTATTATGCGGCGCGCTATGCAAAGGGGCGCTGGAAAGCGGTGTTCTATCTGGGTGTGATGCTGCCGTTGTGGTCGAGCTATCTGGTCAAGGTCTATGCCTGGAAACTGATCCTGGCCAAGGAAGGCATTCTCACCTGGGTGTTCGACAAGCTGCACCTGACCTTCCTCATCGACGGATGGCTGGCCCTTCCCGTCGTCGGCGGCAATTCACTCTCGCTGAGCACGACGGGCACGTTTCTCGTGTTTGTCTATGTCTGGCTGCCCTTCATGATCCTGCCGATGCAGGCAGCGCTTGAACGGGTTCCCGGCAATCTTCTGGAAGCCTCTGCAGACCTTGGCGCATCACCGGGACAGACCTTCCGCAATGTGCTCTTGCCGCTGGCGCTGCCGGGCGTCATTGCCGGGTCGATCTTCACCTTCTCGCTGACGCTGGGCGATTACATCATTCCGCAGATCATCGGGACATCGCACCTGTTCATCGGCATGGCGGTCTACGCGCATCAGGGCACAGCCGGCAACATCCCGCTGGCAGCAGCCTTCACCGTGGTTCCGGTGGTGATCATGGGCATCTATCTGTGGCTGGCCAAACGTGCGGGGGCATTCAATGCGCTCTGACAAGCAAAACCGCACCCCGATGGGACTGAAGATTGCTGCCGGCGTCGGGCTCGCTTTCCTGCATCTGCCGATCCTGCTGATCTTTCTCTATGCCTTCACCACCGAGGAGAAGAGCTATCAGTTCCCTCCCCCGGGTCTGACGCTGAAATGGTTTGCGGTGACCTGGAACCGGCCGGATGTCTGGGAAGCGCTTGGCCTGTCGGTCCGTGTTGCCTCGATCTCGACGGTGGTGGCGCTGACACTCGGAACGCTGTGTGCCGCGGCGATCTCGCAGACCAAGTTTTTTGGACGCGAGGCGATTTCGCTGTTGGTGATCCTGCCGATCGCCCTGCCCGGTATCATCACCGGCATTTCGCTGCGCTCTGCCTTCAATCTGGCGGAAATCCCGTTTTCGTTCTGGACCATCGTGCTGGGCCACGCCACTTTCTGCGTGGTGGTGGTCTACAACAATGCGGTGGCACGGTTCCGGCGGATGTCAGGCTCGCTGATCGAGGCGTCGATGGACCTTGGCGCCGACGGGTTCCAGACCTTCCGCCATGTGATCCTGCCCAATATCGGCACCGCGCTGCTGGCCGGCGGCATGCTGGCTTTCGCGCTGTCGTTTGACGAGGTGATCGTCACCACCTTCACCGCCGGCCAACAGGCCACGCTGCCGATCTGGATGCTTGAAGAGCTCGTCAGGCCCCGCCAACGCCCGGTCACCAATGTGGTGGCGATGGTGGTGGTGCTGGTTACCTTCCTGCCCATTCTTGCTGCCTATTACCTCACCCGGGACGGAGACCAGATCTCCGGACAGGGAAAATAACACACGGGAGAAACGCCATGGACACCCAAATGCTGATCGGCAATCGCTTCGAGGCCGGGACGGAAGCGGAAGAGAAAATCTTCAACCCGCGCACGGGCGAGACGATCCTCAATCTGCCAGAGGCCTCATCGATCCAGATCGAGGCAGCAGTCAATGCGGCCGAAAAGGCATTTGCCACCTGGTCGCGGACCACGCCGGCGCAGCGCTCGGCTTATCTGCTGAAAATCGCCGACCGGATCGAAGCGGAAGCCGACGGCTTTGCAGCGCTGGAGGCACTCAACTGCGGCAAGCCGATCAATGCGGTGAAAGACGACGAAATTCCGGCCATTGTCGATTGCTACCGGTTTTTCGCAGGTGCCGTTCGCTGCATGCCGGGTCAGGCAGCGGGTGAATATATGGAAGGTCACACCTCGATGGTCCGCCGTGATCCGATCGGGATCATTGCCTCGATCGCGCCATGGAACTATCCGCTGATGATGATGGCATGGAAACTGGCCCCGGCGATCGGTGGCGGTAACACCGTGGTGTTCAAGCCGTCCGAGCAAACCCCGCTTACGGCACTGAAATTTGCAAAGATCCTCGCTGACATTCTTCCCGAAGGCGTCGTCAATGTCATTCTCGGCCGCGGCGAAAGCGTCGGCAACGCGCTGATCAATCATCCCAAGATCAACATGGTGTCGATCACCGGTGATGTCGCCACCGGCAAGAAGGTGCTGCAGGCGGCAGCCAAATCAGTCAAGCGCACACACCTGGAGCTGGGCGGCAAAGCGCCGGTCATTGTCTTCGACGACGCTGATATCGACGCAGTGGTCGATGGGCTGCGCGCTTTCGGCTACTACAATGCCGGACAGGACTGCACGGCCGCTTGCCGGATCTACGCTGGACCGAAGATTTACGACAAGCTCGTCGCCAATCTGGCGAGCGCGGTGTCCAGCATCAAATATGATCAGGCCGATGATGCCGAGAACGAGATTGGGCCGTTGATCTCCAAACGGCAGCGGGACCGGGTGGCAAGTTTCGTCGAACGCGCCACCGAGATGAAACACATCGAAGTCGCCACCGGCGGCAAATCCGGCGAGGGAAATGGGTTCTACTATCAGCCGACGCTGATCGCGGGTGCGCTGCAATCGGATGAAATCGTCCGCCGCGAAGTGTTCGGCCCGGTGGTATCCGTGACCCGGTTCTCGGACGCAGAGGAAGCCGTCACCTGGGCCAATGATTCCGAGTACGGACTGGCCTCCTCGGTCTGGACCAAGGACATATCCAAGGCGATGAACTGTGCCTCGCGGCTGCAATATGGCTGCACCTGGATCAACACGCACTTCATGTTGGTCAACGAAATGCCACATGGCGGCATCAAGCAGTCGGGCTATGGCAAGGACATGTCGCTTTACGCCCTTGAGGACTATACCGCCGTGCGGCATGTAATGATCGCCCACGGCTAGACTGGACTCACACCAATTCCGGGGCGGGGTTGACCGTCCCGGATGGATGCTGCAAATCCGCTGGATGGTGGTCGACGATCGAAACCATTTTGAACCGGAGACTGTCATGGCGCATCCGCACTTTGTTATCACCATCGCCTGCGCTGATCAGCCAGGCATTGTCGCCGCGATCACCACGGAACTTGCCGCGATCGGTGCCAATATCGCTGAATCCAGTCAGTTCTGGGATCGCCAGACCAACCGTTTTTTCATGCGGATCGCGATTGAAACACCTGATGGTGTTGACGCCCAGGCAGTCAAGCGCGCACTGCAGGCTCCGATCGCACGGTTTGAATTGCGGCTCGATATCAACGATCTCTCGAAGCGCCCCAAGATCATCATCATGGTGTCAAAATTCGACCATGCCATGCTGCATCTGATCTACCAGATCCGCGTTGGCTGGCTCGATGCCGAGGTGGTGGCAATTGTTTCCAATCACGAGGACAGCCGCAAGATCGCCGAGCTTGAAGGCATTCCCTATCACTACCTGCCGGTGACCAAGGACACCAAGGCAGAGCAGGAAGAGAAATTGCTGGAACTGGCCACCAAAAGCGGCGCGGACCTGGTCATCCTGGCGCGCTACATGCAGGTCCTTTCCGACAAGCTGTCGCGCCGCCTGTTCGGCAAGGTGATCAATATTCACCACTCGTTCCTGCCCAGCTTCAAGGGCGCCAAGCCCTATCATCAGGCGCATGAACGTGGCGTCAAGCTGATCGGCGCCACCGCACATTACGTCACCGCGGATCTCGATGAAGGCCCGATCGTCGAGCAGGAAACCGAACGGGTGACCCATGCCATGACAGCAGATGATTTCGTTGCCGCCGGCCGCGATATCGAATCCCGGGTGCTGGCGCGCGCAGTGAGGATGCATGTTGAATCGCGAGTCATGCTCAACGGTCACAAGACCGTTGTGTTCGGATAAGCTCGATGAACTGGGATGACATCAGGGTTTTTCTTGCTGTCGCCCGCTCAGGACAGATCCTGGCCGCCGCACGGCGGCTGGGGATCAACCACGCCACCGCCGCGCGGCGCATAACATCGCTCGAGACAGCGCTTGGCGCACAACTGGTGGTCCGCCGCACCAATGGCTGCGGATTGACCGGCGAAGGCGAAGCCTTTCTGGCCCATGCCGAGCGCATGGAAGCCGAGATGCTGGCAGCGCAGGCCAACCTGGGGCGCACCGACAGTGCCATTTCCGGCACAGTCCGGATTGGGGCGCCGGACGGTTTCGGCGTGTCCTTTCTGGCGCCCAGGCTCGGCGCCCTGATTGCCAGGCATCCGGACTTGCGCCTGCAACTGGTGCCGGTGCCGCGCAGTTTTTCGCTGCCGCAACGCGAAGCCGATATCGCCATCACCGTGGAACGCCCTGCGGAAGGACGGCTGGTGGCACGCAAGCTGGTGGATTACTCGCTGTCGCTTTACGCCTCGCGGTCCTATCTCGAAGAATACGGCGTTCCGCAAGCCGCGGACGATCTCAAGCAACATCGCCTGATCAGTTATGTCGAAGATCTGATCTTTTCGCCTTCGCTGCAGTTCACCCGTGAAATTCTGCGCAATTGGACGGCACAGTTCGAGATTTCCAGCGCTACAGGACAGACCGAAGCCGTGCGTTCGGGAGCTGGTATCGCCGTGCTGCATGATTACATCGCCAGCCTCGACCCAGAACTGATCAGGGTGCTGCCACAACATCGCATCGGACGCTCATACTTCATGGTCTATCACGAATCGGCGCGTGACCTGGCGCGGGTCCGTACCGTTGCAGATCACATCTCCGCTGTTGCGCAGGAGCACAAGGCGCAGTTCTTTCCCGAACAGACGTGAGACTTCGCGCACTCGGCCGCCGCACCGCGACGTGGGTGGTCAGCCAGGCAACGCTCCAGGCAAGTGCACGACAAGACATCGCATGAAAAACAAAACGCCTGCCAGGCGGAGCCAGGCAGGCGTTTGTACTTCGTCATGACGTCTTGACCGGTGCTTGGGAGGAGGATCCCGGCCTTGTCGTCCTGACAACTGCCATGCCGAATTGGGAGGAGGAGGAGTTCGGCGTGGCGTTGATTGATATATGGAACAGTTTATGCTGCATTGCAATAGGAAAAACCGAAAAAATTTATCATCCGATAAATCTCTGGAACTCATTGTAAAATATAGTTTTTTCTAAGATTCTAGTTCTTTCTTGACGCTTTACTCCAAAATTTATGCGGCGTCGCAACAAAAAACCGGGGCCAAAAGCCCCGGTTTGATTCTGTATCAGGCGTTCTGTAGAGCCCCGGGCCCCGGTATCGCGTTAGGCGGACACTTGCCGGCGATGATCATACCGAGCATGTCATCCTCGGTGACCTCATCAACCTTGACCGTTCCGACAAGCTGGCCGTTCTTCATGACATTTGCCCGATCGCACAACATCTTCACCTGATGAATGTCGTGATCGATGAGCAAGATGCCGATGCCCTCCGATTTCAGCTGCTCGATCAACTCGGCAACCATCTGGGTTTCCTGCACACCAAGAGCGGCAGTCGGTTCATCCATGATCAGGATCTTGGCATTGAAGTAGACAGCACGCGCAATCGCAACCGATTGACGCTGACCACCAGACAGACCCGACACCGGCGTGTGGAAGCGCCGGAAATTCGGATTGAGACGGGCAAGGATCTTGCGGGTCTCGGCTTCCATCTGCGCATCGTCAAGGAAACCGGTCGGGTTCATCAGCTCACGCCCGAGAAACAGGTTGGACGCAGCGTCGAGATTGTCGGCAAGCGCGAGATACTGGTAAATGGTCTCGATCTGATAATCCCGCGCATCGCGTGGATTGTTGATCTCTGCCTTTTCACCATTGATGTAGATCTCTCCGCCATCGCGCCGCAACGCGCCTGACAGCATCTTCATCAATACGGACTTGCCGGCTCCGTTGTGGCCAAGCACGCCGACCACTTCACCCGGATACAGATCAATCGTGACATGGTCGACGGCTTTGATGCCTCCGAAGGATTTCACCATGTCACGCATTTCAACAAGCGGTGCGGTCATGTCTTGTCTCCCGTCCGACGGCGGTAGAGGATATCGATGAAGACGGCGAGAACAAGCACTGAACCGACGACCATGTTCTGGTAAGGCGCATCGACACCAACCATTGCCATGCCTGATTGCAGGCTTTGCATGATCAATGCGCCAAGAACTGCGCCGTAGATTGTGCCCATGCCACCGGCAAGCGCTGTGCCGCCGATGACGGCCGCAGCAATCACCCGCAATTCATCCAGCGTTCCGATGTCATTGGAGTGGAAGGTCTGGCGTGATGATGCCACGAGAGCCGCGATGGCGCACAGAACGCCCATGATGGCGAAGACCTTGACCGTCAGCATCCGCGTGTTGATACCGGCCAGCGCGGCCGCTTCAGGATTGCCGCCGGTTGCAAAGATGTA
The DNA here is from genome assembly GCA_963975635.1 of uncultured Hoeflea sp. Taxonomy (GTDB): domain Bacteria; phylum Pseudomonadota; class Alphaproteobacteria; order Rhizobiales; family Rhizobiaceae; genus Hoeflea. Next base: position 54,233 of record CAXBIE010000010.1, read on the forward strand.
CCGCCCGACCCGGGTGCGCCGCGCAATGATGGACATGACAATGACGATGACAATCAGCAGCAAAACCGAGATCGGGATACCATAGCCCTCCACGGTGCCTTCCGGCAGTATTTCACCCCGCGCCTCGTAGATCCGCGCAAGCCGTGCTGTCGGAATTTCGTAAGCGTTCAGAACCGCAACAAAACCGACGATGGTCGCCGATATGATCGCGCCGATGAGAATTTCGGCCCATAGAGGTTTGACCGGGAATTCATGCGCCATCCGGGTGCGACGGGTCTGGAACAACGCATAGATTGAACCGACGATGGCGACAGCTGCAAAGACCCAGCTCCAGGTCTCGCCGAGCGTACCGTTGATGCCGCCGAACAGCTGAAAATTCTCGTCCAGCGGACCGATCGTCTGGCCCTTGGTCAAGTGCCAGGCAACGTTTCGCCAAACCAGGTATCCGCCCAGCGTTACGATGAAGGCAGGGATCGTCAGGTAGCCAATCAGCCATCCCTGAAACGCGCCGATGATCAGGCCCGCAAAGATGCCGACGACAATCGCGATCGGCATCGTGGCCGGATGATTGAGGCCAAACCCCATCAGGTCGGGGATAAACCAGGTTTGCGTCATCGCCATCATGGCCGAGCAGGTCGCCAGCAGCGATCCGACGGAAAGGTCGATGTTGCGCGTTACAATCACGAACACCATGCCGGTGGCCATAATTGCAACGGACGCTGTCTGAATTGTCAGGTTGAAGAGATTTCGCGGCGTCATGAAACGCCCGTCAGTCAGGAAATTGAAAATCAGGCAGATCACGACAAAAGCGCCGATCATGCCAAGCAGGCGTGTATCAATTTCGAGTGCGGAGAAAAAATTTCGCGGCTTCGGCGGCGCGCTCGCAGGAGTGGGCGTATCGGTCATAACCGTCTTCCGGATCTGAAGCAAAGATGTGTCCCCAGTCCTGAAGACCGGGGACACCATTTACTTTATTTGCAACGAAGGTGACGTCTTAGTTACAGGGAGCCGGACCGCCGGAAACGCCCTGGCACAGATCGTCCTTGCTGATCCAACCCGCATCAACAACTGTTTCCAGATTGTCCTTGGTGATCGGAACAGGCGCCAGGAACATCGCAGTCATCGTGGTGCCTGAAGGCGACGTCCACTCGATGGTGCCGTCGACATCAGCCATGGCTGTGCCGCCTGCCAGCTGGGCGGCGATTTCGCCGGCAGCCTTGCCGAGGGCGCGAGCATCTTTCCAGACGCTGACGGTCTGCGTGCCCTTGGCAACGCGGTTGAGAGCGGCGTGATCGCCATCCTGGCCCGAGACAGGAATGCCTTCCATGCCCTGTGCAGTCAGAGCGGCAACAGCGCCGCCCGCGGTGCCGTCATTCGACGCCACGACAGCATCGACCTTGTTGTCTTCAGCAGTCAGGATCTGTTCCATGTTGCGCTGAGCGTTGGCCGGCAGCCAGCCGTCGGTGTAGGCTTCGCCGACAATCTTGATGTCGCCGGCATCAATGGCCGACTGCAGGACTTCCTGCTGACCACCACGGAGAAAGTCCGCGTTCGGATCGGTTGGCGATCCCTTGATCATGACGTAGTTGCCCTTCGGCGCAGCGGCCAGCACGGCACGGGCCTGCATACGACCCACTTCAACGTTGTCAAAGGTGAGATAAAATGCGCGGCTGTCTTCAATCAGACGGTCATATGCGATGACCGGCACGTTTTCATCAGCAGCGGCCTGAACAGCAGGAATAATGGCCTGTGTGTCCTGAGCCAGAACGATCAGCGCATTGACGCCCTGAGCCATCAGGCTCTCGATGTCGGAGAGCTGCTTGGCGGCGGACGACTGCGCGTCAGTCGAAACGTAAGTGTCGCCGGCTGCTTCGATCGCGGCCTTCATTGCGGCTTCGTCAGTCTTCCAGCGTTCTTCCTGGAAGTTTGACCAGGACACGCCGATCTTCATGTCCTTGGCAAAAGCTGCCGTCGACATGGTGAGCGCAATGGCCGATCCGGCCAGAAGATGGATAATCGATTTCATGTAGTCCTCCCAAGGAATTTTTCCTGCCGGACGGGCTTTCCAGTCCGGCCAATGTCCAACTGCAAGACCCGCAGCCAATACGCGAGCTTTTTCTCGACAGTCGAGAAAATTAATGTCAGGCTTGCTCCATGCTGTCAACTCAGACGAAAGGACCGGTGCCGCATGACGTTTTTTCGTCCAGCAGCAAGCACGGGGAAAAAGCCACTAGCCTGAAGACAGAAGCACCGGAGGGAGATAACATGTCCTCCGGCCCGGTGCAGGGAGAGAGCATGGGAGAGAACGGTCGCAAGAGCCGGCCTGTCGTGCAGCGAGGAACGGGAGTTAAATTGCGGCGATGAACTGGCGGCGGCAACAATGCTGACGAAGTCCAGCACAGAGCTTATTCGCCAGCAGAACCGTGCGCTCGTGCTCGAAGCATTGCGGCGCCGGACTGGCCAGTCACATACCGATCTTGCAAGAGAGACCGGGCTCGCTTCGGCAACTGTGACGGCGATTACACAGGACCTTGAAACCGAGAATATCATTGAACGCACGGTGGCGCCGGCCGCGGGCGGACGGGGTCGTCCACGCATCATGTTCAAGCAGCGGCGCTCTGCCGCCTATGCCGCCTTTATCCGGATTTCGTCGGACGTCCTTCAGTACTCGATGGTCGATTATTCGGGCACGCTGATTTACCGCATCGAGGAAAAGCGCGACAATGCGGGGCAAAAGGTCGAGGCATTCGCCGCAGATATTCGCGCCGCGCTTTTCAAGCTGGCGGAAAAATCCCGGATCTCCCGCAACGACCTGAAGGCCATATCCATCTCATCCAAAGGCCTTGTCGCGGATGACAACACTACTTTGCTTTGGTCCTCCGTACTGGGAAGCCAGCAGATCGACATGCGCAAGACGCTTGCGCCGGACTGGCAGGCAAAGGTTACGCTCAATCATGAGAGCCTGCTGGTCGCCAGTGCACTGCACAGTTCGCTGAGCCAGAAGCTAGGCAAGTCGGTTCCACGTCTGGCAGCCCTGTCTCTGGGGCATTCGATCGGACTTGGGGTGGTGCATGCCGATAGCTATGAGTCTCCCCGCGCCCGCGCTCCGGGTTTTGGCCACATGATCCACAGCCACGGAGGTGCGCTTTGCCGTTGCGGATCCCAGGGCTGCATTGAAGCTTACGCCGGTTCATACGCCATTCTGCGGGCGGCCTTCAAAGTACCGCCCAGCACAGCTCCCGCAAACTTCGTACCGTTTATACAAATCGAGAAAATTGCTGATCAGGCGAGGCACGGTGACCGCGTGGCGAAGTCCGCGTTTCGCGAGGCCGGCACTGCCATCGGCAACGGACTGGCGCGTCTGATCAGTCTTCACGGCAAGATGCCGGTGGTCTTTACGGGTCCGGGAGTACGCTTCTTTGATCTTATGCGGCCGGGTATCGATGACGGCCTCTCGGCTTCGCTCGGAGTCCAGATCGAGGGGCCACCCGAGATGTCGGCTTCGCTGGACGAAGAGCGCCTGGTCTTCGAAGGCCATCTCAACCACACCATGTCAGCGATTGACCGCGATGTCATCGCGCCCAAAATTTTCGGGCAAGGAGGAGCCGCATGAAAAACTTGACCGGCAGGCTACGATTGAGACGCTGCCTTGTATCCGCACTGGCGCTGCAACTTCTGATCACAGGAGTTGCCCTGGCAGATGAGCCATGGTCGGAACGGACCCGGGCTTTGGGTGCAATTGCAGAAATGCCCACGGGTGTTTTGTCCAGGGACAAGCTCGAGACCCTGACTGAAACCGGCAAGGCGCTGTTTGAAGCCAGCTTCACCACGCTCGACGGCGTTGGCCGGCCGGAGGCAACGCAAGCCATTGATCCCACCCGGCGCAAGCATCCGCGTGAACAGGCCTTTTTCAGAACCGCGGGGCCGGATGCCGGATCTTGTGCTGCCTGCCACAATCAGCCGGCAAGCGGGGGTGCCGGTGATTTTGTCGCCAACGTATTTGCGTCGGAAGGATTTGAGAGCGCAGACTTCGATTCACTGGACCCGCAGTTTTCCAGCGAACGAGGCACAAACCACCTCTTCGGTGCGGGTCTTGTCGAATTGCTGGCCCGCGAGATGAGCCTTGACCTCCAGGCCGTTCGCACCGAGGCCCTGGCCCAGGCTCGCAGAACCGGTGAAGCCGTACGCCTGAGCCTCACCGCAAAGGGAATTGACTTCGGATATATTTCCGCAGAGCCGGACGGTTCGGTCAATCTCGATGAACTGGACGGCGTTGATACCGATCTGGTGATCCGTCCGTTCACGCAGAAAGGCGTGATGACATCGCTGAGGCAATTCACTGTCAATGCGCTCAACCAGCACCATGGCATGCAGGCCGACGAGCGGTTTGGCGCGCGCTGGACCGGGTCTGATGATTTTGATGGCGATGGCAAGACAGGAGAAATCACGGCCGGCGACGTCTCAGCCATGGTGGCCTGGCAGGCGACCCTGCCGGCGCCGGTTCGCATGGTTCCCGAGATTGACGGCTGGGCCGAGGCGGCGGCACGCGGCGAAACACATTTTGCAGACTTCGGCTGCACCACATGTCATCGCCCTGCCCTTCCACTCGAGAGCCTGTCATTTGCGGATCCCGGGCCATTTGACCTGGCCGGCACTCTCAATGACGGGCAGGTCGGCGCGGCTGCGGTCTACGATATCGCGCTGCTGGACTGGGCAAAGAGCCTGCCCCGCGATGACCAAGGGCGCATACTGGTTCCGCTGTTTGGCGATCTCAAGCGGCATGTGATGACCGACAACCAGATCGATTCCCTGGGCAACGAACTGTTGTCGCAACGCTTTGTCGACCGCAACATCTTCCAGACCGCGGAACTCTGGGGCGTAGGATCGACCCGGCCTTACGGGCACCGCAACGATTTCAGCAGTCTCGACGAGATCATTCTTGCCCATGGCGGGAACGGCCGCCAGGCGCGTGATGCCTATGACGCCGCAGCAAAAGCGGAAAAGTCTGATCTGATCGCATTTCTCAAGACCCTGGTGATTGTCCCATGATGAGATTTTTTCCTCTTTTCGCATTGGCTGCTATCTGGCTCACCGGCCTCAGCCATTCCGCCAACGCTGAATCCACATTCACAGCGGATGTGCCAGTTCTTCATGAAGAAGCAGCAAGCGCCGGCATTGAACAGAGTTACACTGGCGGATGGGAGTTTTTCGTCGGTGGCGGCGCGGCAAGTTTTGACTGCAACGGCGACCGGCTTCCTGATCTGGTGATTGCGGGCGGTTCCGGGCCTGCAAAGTTTTTCGTCAATGAAAGCGTGACCGGCGGTGCGCTCGCCTTCAAGCCGATGGACACTGGACTGAAGGAAGAAGATCTCGACCGCGTGCTGGGTGCCTACCCGCTGGATATCGACAACGACCGGCACATGGACCTTGTGCTGTTGCGGCTTGGACGAAATATCGTGCTCAAGGGCGGCCCGGATTGCCAGTTCGAGAAAGCCAATCGCAGCTTCGCCATTGACGGTGGCCGCGCATGGACCACCGGAATGTCGGCGATATGGGAAAAGGGCAACCGATTCCCCACCATTGCTATCGGCAATTATGTCGACCGGTCCGCACCGGGGACGCCGTTCGGCACCTGCGAGCCAAACCAGTTGCTCCGCTCCCGTGCCGGAGAGACACCTGATTACTCGGAGCCGCTGAAACTCGAACCCGGCTATTGCGCCCTGTCTTTGCTGTTTACCGACTGGAACCGGTCCGGCCAACCGGATCTGAGGATTACCAATGACCGGCAGTATTATCGCGGCGGAGAAGAGCAATTGTGGGAAATGTCCGAAGGACGGCCGCCACGGCTCTACACCTCGTCGCAGGGCTGGCAGAGGCTGACAGTATGGGGCATGGGGATAGCCGAAACCGATTTCGATGCCGACGGCTTGCCCGAATATGCCCTGACTTCGATGGGCGATACCAAGTTGCAAAAGCTCGACGACGAAGCCGGTGAAGACCGGCCGACCTACCGAGACGTAGCCTTCGAGCGAGGCGCCACCGCACACAGGCCCTATACGGGAGGGGATTCCAAACCTTCCACAGGCTGGCACAGCGAATTCGCCGACTTCAACAATGACACCAAGACGGACCTGTTCATTGCCAAAGGCAATGTGCAGGCGATGCCGGATTTCGCGAGTTACGACCCGGACAACCTGCTGCTCGGCGGCTTTGATGACACATTTCATGAAAAAGGCATGGAGGCCGGCATCGCTCTTAAAACGCGAGGGCGCGGAGCTATAGTCGAAGACTTCAACATGGACGGCATGCTCGACCTGCTGGTCGTCAACCGCGAACATCCCGCAAGCCTGTTCCGCAACCTCGGCGCGGCGACAGAATGGGGTCACCGGCCGCTCGGCAACTGGGTGAAGATCGAACTCGACAACGGCAAGATCAATCCATCGGCCGTGGGTTCGTTGATTTCTGTCCGGACCGGCACACGTACCCAGACCCGCAGGATACAGATCGGCGGCGGCCACGCCTCAGGCCAGACCGGGTTTGTCCATTTGGGCCTCGGTGTCTCCGAGCGTGCGACCATCCGTGTGCAATGGCCCGATGGCGAATGGAGCCATCCCTACCGGGTCTTTGCCAACCAACACGTCAGGATCATTCGCGGAGAAGCCAATGCCCGCTACTGGTATCCCGTTGCAAAATGAATAGCCCAGCGGCTGCCTGGTTGACCTTTCATGCCAGCTGCAGCTTGATCAGTCGATAAAGCCGAAGCGCAAGCCATGCGCCACGGCTTGCGTGCGGTTGACCGCATCAAATTTCCGGGCAGCATTGTTCAGGTAGTGATTGACGGTGTGCTCGGACAGGCTCAGGATTTGGGCAATTTCGATCGATGTCTTGCCCACCGAGGTCCAGATCAGACACTCACGCTCCCGCTCGGTCAGCGGCGAATCCGGTTTTGAAGGCCTTGCGGAAACCTGTCTCAGCCGCTGATGCACCAGATGCGCATACAGAGCGAGTTCGGCGGTTTCACTGATGTTCATGGGAGTCCGCTTGCCAACAAAGAAGACCACCGATTGGCCGTGATCGGGATGATGGACAGGGACAACAAATGAGCAATCCAGATCAAAGGCGCTGGAAACGCCCTCCAGGAACGACCTGAAGTCAGCTGGTGCGGGCGCTGCCGTGTCATCCAGCCGGAATTCGAAAGGGGCGCCGGTCTGCCCCAGAATACCAATTACCGGATTGCTTGAAACAGGATGCTTTGCCTCCTGGTTCTGAACCAGCTCGGCGGGTGCGGAAGTGATGACAATGGCTTCCGAGAAGGACTTTTCTTCAGGCGTCGCTCCATTGGCAACAAAAAAGTACTGGTAGCCGAAGGCACTTGTGAGCGAACGCAACAATCTGAGAACATCAAACTGGGTCTCACAATTTTGTAACTGTTCACAGAGGTTTGGATGTATTTGCTGTTGCTGACTCTGCAGACTCATGAGCGCACCGGATAATCCGCGCGTCTCCGCGTTGTCGAAGGCACTGGATTTAATCCGGATCGATGACCGCTTATAAAACCGCTGAACGTCAAACCAACAATCCAATCCTTAGCCCGTCGCAAACAAACATACCTTGAAACAACCCCGGGAACAGAAACCAAACTCCATGCTTCAAGTTTCGGCTATGCTTTATTTAAGACTATACTAAATTCTTACAGATGCAAAACCTCAATTTGGCGATAATCCAATGTTGTCTCCGCCCCCCCTGTAGCGCTACTGTCCGAAGCTGGAAGAGGATAAAATCAAGGGGGATCATATGCTTGGAATGATGCAGGACTGGCCGCTGCTGTGCCACAAGATCATTGATCATGCGGCAATCTATCACGGCAAGCGAGAAGTCGTGTCCCGGTCTATAGAAGGATCATTCCACCGGACCAACTACGCACAGATTCGCGCCCGCTCGCTCAAGCTCGCACAGCGCCTGGACCGGGATGGCTGCCGTGTTGGCGATCGTATTGCAACAATGGCCTGGAACACATGGCGCCACCTTGAAACCTGGTACGGCATTCTGGGAATCGGAGCGGTTTACCACACACTAAATCCCCGTCTGTTTCCCGACCAGATTGCCTGGATCATGAATGATGCCGAAGACAAGATGCTGTTTGTCGATCTTACTTTCGTCAAGCTGGTCGAGATGATTGCGCCCAAAGTGCCAAGCCTCGAGCGCATTGTGATCCTGACCGACGATGCACATATGCCGGAAACATCTCTCCCGAACGCGGTATCCTATGAGACCTATATCGCCGAAGCCGATGGCGATTTCGTCTGGGCGGAATTTGACGAACGAACCGCGGCCGGGATGTGTTACACATCGGGCACCACCGGCGATCCAAAAGGTGTGGTCTATTCGCACCGCTCCAATGTCCTGCATGCCATGGCAGCGATTCAGCCCGACATGCTGAGTCTGGCATCGCGCGATCGTCTGATGCCGGTGGTTCCGCTTTTTCATGCCAACGGCTGGTCAACCGCATTTTCCGGTCCGATGTCCGGCTGCGCAATGATCATGCCCGGCGCTGGAATGGATGGCGCATCCATCTATGAAATTCTGACACAGGAGAAGGTGACGATCACCGCGGCGGTGCCGACCGTGTGGTTGATGCTGCTCCAGCATATGGAGAAACACAGCGGTAAACTACCCGACCTTTCGCGTGTGGTGATCGGCGGCTCAGCCTGTCCACCGGCCATAACCAGAGCCTTCCAGGACGATTACGGTGTTGATGTCATTCATGCCTGGGGCATGACCGAAATGAGTCCGCTGGGAACCCTGTGCTCCATCAAACCGGAATACAGCCATCTTCAGGGACAGGAGAAACTCAACCTCCAGGCCAAGCAGGGACATCCGCCTTTCACGGTTGAGATGAAGATCACGGACGACGAGAACAACGAGCTGCCCTGGGATGCCAAAACGTTCGGCCGGCTGAAGGTTCGGGGCCCGGCGGTTTCGTCGTCATACTACAAGGGCCGCGGCGCGGAGCAATTCGATGCAGACGGCTGGTTTGATACCGGCGATGTCGCGCATATCGATCCTTACGGCTACATGCAGATCACCGACCGGGCCAAGGACGTGATCAAGTCCGGCGGTGAATGGATTTCCTCGATCGAGATCGAGAATCTGGCGATCGGGCATCCCGACGTTGCCGAAGCCGCCGTCATCGGCGTCGCACATCCCAAGTGGGACGAGCGGCCGCTGCTGGTGATCGTGGTCAAGGAAGGGCGGCCACCGGACAAGCAGTCCATCCTCGACTTCCTGGACGGCAAGATTGCCAAATGGTGGATGCCGGACGATGTGCTGTTCATCGACGAGATCCCGCACACGGCAACGGGCAAGATTCAGAAGACCACTTTGCGCCAGACACTCAAGGATTATCAGTTCCCGACCACCTGAGGCACGGCAAGTTCATAAGACCAAGGCCCGGATGCGCGCACATCCGAACCTTGGTCATCATGCGGCAAGAGGTGTTGGCAGCCCCACGCCACACGGCTTCGAAACAGATCCGCGCGACTTGACATCTGAGCAGAGCCACACACTCAGAACCGTTGCCGGATGGAGGGGAGATTGCCGAGATGACAGTTGATCCGCAAGCGTACAGGTTTATCCTGTTTGCAGGACACGCGGATACTCAATCACAGAGCTTTCGGCGACCACTGCGTGCGGCGGGATTTGCCCCTGAGGCTGTCGGACGCATTTTTATGGAACACGGCTTTCGCTTGCCCAATGCCGTTCCAGCTTCCATGACAGTTATCGAAGGGCAACGAGTCGCAGCAAAGGACAATTGATGAGCAATCAGACAGCAGCATTTCCCGATCTAATGGATGCGGTGGTTCTGATCACCGGCGGTGGCAGCGGTATTGGTGCTGCTCTGACCGAAGGATTTGTAGGCCAAGGCGCCAAGGTCGCGTTCATCGATATCGCCGAAAAGCCGAGCCAGGAACTCGCCGAACGGCTGGCAAGCGGCAGCAGGCATGCTCCGCTGTTCATTCATGCCGACCTGACAGATCTCGACGCCATCAAACAGGCCGTCGCCCGTGCAGAAAGCGCGCATGGCGCCGCCACCGTACTGGTCAACAATGCAGCATTCGATGACCGGCATGAATTTCTGGAGATGAGCGGTGAGTACTGGGACGCCAACCAGGCGATCAATCTCAGGCCGGTGGCGTTTACCGCGCAAGCCGTTGCCCCCGGAATGATCGCGGCGGGCGGCGGTTCGATTGTCAATTTCACATCGACATCCTACATGCTCAATATCGGGGCGATGCCGTCCTATACAGCGGCCAAGGCCGGCATTGTCGGCCTGACCAAAGGACTTGCAGGACGGCTTGGTGCTGAAGGAATCCGGGTCAACGCCATTGCCCCGGGCTGGGTGATGACGGAGCGGCAGAAACAGCTCTGGGTTACCGAGGAAGGCCTTGCGGCAATGGTCGACCGTCAATGCCTGAAGCGACCGATTGAACCCGAAGACATGGTCGGGCCATGCCTGTTCCTGGCCTCAAAGGCATCTGCGATGATCACCGCGCAGGTTCTGATTGCCGATGGAGGCATGATGTGAGCACATCTCCTGCCATAGTTGCTGTTGATTGGGGCACATCGAGCTTCCGCCTCTGGTTGATGTCGCGTGATGGAACGGTGTTGGCTGAGCACCGCAGTCACGAGGGCATGAGCGAGGTAGCAGACCGCGGTTTTGAAGCTGTTCTGGAAGGCCACCTGCAGGCGCTTTCTGCGCCCGCCACGCTACCTGTGGTGGTTTGCGGCATGGCGGGGGCGCGGCAAGGCTGGGTGGAAGCGGGATATCTCGACACCCCGGCCGATGTCACAACGCTCGGAGAGAGCGCCACGATTGTGCCGGGTACGGCACGCCGAACCATCATCATCCCCGGACTTGCAGTGCGCTCGGAAAGCGAGCCCGACGTGATGCGCGGCGAGGAAACACAGCTGCTTGGGGCCTATCTGGAAATGCCCGGCGGCGAGCGCTATTGCATGCCCGGAACCCATTCGAAATGGGTCAGTATGGACGGCGCCAGCGTGACCGGATTCGAGACCTTTATGACCGGCGAGCTGTTTTCCGTGCTGAGCACCAAGACCATTCTGGTGCATTCCACCGGTGGCGAGGCAAAGGTGGACGCCAACGACCCGGCGTTCCTCATCGGCATTCGTGATGGCTGGGCACGGCCTGAGAGAATTACGCATCAGCTCTTTTCGATCCGCGCCGGTCAATTGCTGCATAATCATGCCGAGGACGAAAACCGCGCCCGGCTCTCCGGTCTGCTGATCGGCGCGGAATTTGCCGGCGCCGGCATACGTGGCGGCGAGCAGATCGGGCTTGTCTCGAGCGGCGCGCTGCAGCGGCTTTATCATGCCGCATTGCTGGCCTGCGGGGTCAAGGTGCGCGACATTGACGCCGATGTGGCCGTTCGGCGCGGCCTTATGGAATCCTGGCAGCGTTTTTCCAACACCAGCAAAGATAAGAAGAACCCATGATACGGATCAAATTTCCAGCGATGAAGCGCAGCCTTGTGGCGATCCTGCGCGGCATCAAACCTGAAGAGACCGCCGGAATCATTGACAGCCTGATCGAGGCTGGCTTTACGGCGATCGAGATCCCGCTCAATTCGCCCGATCCGTTCCGCTCGATCGAGATTGCCGCGAAGCGCGCCCCCAAAAACGTGCTTATTGGCGCCGGGACCGTGTTGAGCGTGGAAGACGTCGACAGGCTCGACAGCGTCGGCGGGCGGCTGATGGTCAGCCCCAATGTCGAACGCGAGGTCATCGCCCAGGCTGCTTCGCACGGGATGGTGACGATGCCGGGCGTGTTCACCCCGACCGAAGCACTGGCAGCCTGTGCGGCCGGCGCCTCGGCCCTCAAGTTCTTTCCAGCCAGCGTGCTTGGACCGGCAGGCATCAACGCCATCCGGGCGGTCCTGCCCAAGGATGTTCCGGTAGGCGCGGTCGGCGGTGTTGCCAACGAAGATTTCGCCGCCTACGCCAAAATCGGCGTCCGCATCTTCGGGCTCGGTTCCAGCCTCTATAAGGCCGGCATGACGGCGGATGAGGTTGCGCATCATGGCTCAGCCGCCATCGCAGCCTTCGATGCACTGAGCGAGGAAGGGCTATGAGCTGCGAGATGTTTGCATTTTCCGGCGGGAAACTCGACGCGCCTTCGTGCATGCTCGGCGAAGGACCTACCTATGATCCGCATACCGGTATTGCCTGGTGGTTCGACATCATCGGCCGAAAGCTGATTGAGTACAACCTCGCCTCAGACACGGTCACGGTTCATGAGCTGCCGGTGATGGGCAGCGTTCTGGCCCGGATTGACGACAAACGGCAAATGGTCGCCACCGAAACGGGCCTGCATATCCGGCATTGCGCTACAGGAGAGCTGGAACTGGTCACCCCAATCGAATCGGACAATGATGTAACCCGCTCCAATGATGGACGAGTTCATCCAAGCGGTGCGCTGTGGATCGGCACCATGGGCAAGAACGCAGAGAAAGGCGCCGGTGCGATTTATCATGTGGCGCGCGGGGTGGTAACGGTTCTTTTCCCCAGCATCACCATTCCCAACGGGATCTGCTTTTCCCCGGACGGATCGCTCGCCTATTTCACAGATACAGATACAGCGAAGCTGATGCAGGTAGCGATCGATCCTTCGACGGGACTGCCAACCGGCTCGCCGGACGTCTTGCATGATCACGGCGGTGATGTTGGCGGGCTTGACGGCGCGGTGTGTGATCTGGACGGCAGCATCTGGAACGCCCGCTGGGGTGGAGGCTGTGTCGACGTCTATGCGCCGGATGGCACCCGGCTGAAAACGCTGAAAGTGCCGGCCGGCAAGACCACCTGTCCCGCCTTTGTCGGAGAAAACGCCGACCGGCTGATCGTCACGTCAGCCCGAGAAGGCCTGTCTGACGACCAGCTTGCGGCTGATCCCGGCGCTGGCTGCACGTTCCTGCTCGACCACCCGGTCAAGGGCCGGTTCGAGCCGGATTACATCCTTTAACCGGTTGGAATTCAGTCTCAAATGATCCGCACAGGCGTTTGCCACTGCCGCGAACGCCTGTGCGGATGGCTCACAGATCATCTGCCGTGGATCATATGTCCTTCATCAGCCTCAGCGCGTCATAGATCGCCGCATGGGTGTTCCTTGCCGCCACCGCGTCGCCGATGCGGAACAGCTGGAAGCCCCTTGGGCCTCCCTCTTCCGGCACAGGCGCCGGTCCCCCATTCACGGTCTGTGGTTTGCCAGAGATAAATGCCTCGTAGTCAACCTGGCCGCGATTGCTCGATTGAGGCTTGAGGTCGAAATAGAGCTCATCCAGCGGCAGCGTGCCGTGATTGATGACGATCTGATCGAAGTGGCGTTGCTTGGCGAGCGGCATGTAATCGCTGCCGATGGTGGCCTTGAGGCGATTGCCGTCACGCTCGACCGACGTCAGCCGGTAGGTCACGGTGAAGGTGACGTCCTTGTCCTGCAGTGAGCGCATATAGGGCACCAGGTTCATCGCCATCACATCGGGTGCGAAACTGCGGTCGGGTGTCATGATCTCGACTGTCGCACCGGCCATCGCTGCCACTTCCGCTGCCTGCAAGCCTGCGTGATCACCTGCGTCGTCATAGACCAGCACGGACTTGCCCGGTTTCACGTCGCCGGATATCAGATCCCAGCTTGAGACCACCAGATCATTGCCCGCTTCAAGCACTTCCGTGTGCGGCAGACCGCCGGTGGCGATGATCACGACATCCGGGTTTTCAGCGATGACATCATCGGCTTCAGCCCAGCTATTGAAGCGGAATTCGACGTCCCGGGCGGCGCATTGGGCCATGCGCCATTCGATGATGCCGATCATCTCCTTGCGGCGCTGGTTTTGCGCGGTGAGCAGGATCTGACCTCCCGGGTCCGGTTGCGCCTCGAACACCGTAACCTGATGGCCCCGTTCAGCGGCAACGCGAGCAGCCTCAAGTCCTGCAGGGCCTGCCCCGATGATGACCACGCGTTTTTTCACAGCCGCCGGCTCGATTGTATGCGGCATGGTGAGCTCGCGCCCGGTGGCCGGATTGTGGATGCAGAGCGCATCCCCCGCCTGATAGATCCGGTCGAGGCAGTAGGTGGCGCCGACACAGGGCCGGATATCATGTTCACGGCCTTCCATGATCTTCCTGACCAGATGCGGATCAGCCATGTGGGCCCGTGTCATGCCGACCATGTCGAGCTTGCCATCAGCGATGGCGTGCCGCGCGGTTGCTACATCGGGGATGCGTGCCGCATGAAAGGTCGGCATGCCGACTTCGGCGCGAATCCGGCCAGCGAAATCCAGATGCGGTGCGGATTTCATGCCCTGTACCGGGATGACATCAGTCATCGCCGGATCGGTATGGATCTGGCCGCGGATGACATTGAGAAAATCAACATCGCCGGAAGCCTTGAACATGTGCCCGATGGCAACGCCCTCGTCTTCGCTGATCCCGCCTTTGGCACTCTCGTCTGCGGTATAGCGCACCCCGACCAGCAATTTGTCGCCTACGCGCGCCTTGATTGCCGCAACAACCTCAAGCGCGAAGCGGGCGCGGTTTTCGAGGCTGCCGCCATAGGGCCCGTCGAGTTCATTGGTCAGCGGCGACATGAACTGATCCATCAGATGGCCGTAGCATTCAAGCTCCACACCATCGAGACCGGCTTCGGCCATCCGCTCGGCGGCATCGGCATAATCCTTGATCACCCGGGCGATGTCCCAGTCTTCCATTTTCTTGGGAAATGCGCGGTGCGCCGGTTCGCGCTGGTGGCTGGTCGAGAGGGCCGGCAGCCAGTCACCCTTGTTCCAATGGGTGCGGCGGCCCAGATGGGTAAGCTGGATCATCACCGCACAACCATGGTCATGACATTCTTCGGTGAGCTGTCTCATCCAGCCCACCACTTCATCCTTGTAGGCCAGTACATTGTTGAACACCGGCGGGCTGTCTTTCGAGACAGCCGCGGAACCCGCAGTCATGGTCATGGCAATTCCGGCTTTGGCGCGCTCCACATGATAGGCACGGTAACGGTGCTTCGGCATGCCGTCTTCCGGATAGGCCGGTTCATGACTGGTGGTCATGATGCGGTTTTTCAGCGTCAGATGTTTGAGCTGATAGGGCTGCAACAACGGATCATTGACTTGTACCATCGGCGGCGGCTCCTCGGGATTGGAGTATCCGGGAATGGCATGTCCCATCCCCGGGCGTTTGTCGGTTTATTCGCAGCTTAGCGTCGACAGACGCCAGTCATTGGCCGTGGAAGCGACGTCTGAAACCTGCCATCCGGCAGTGTTTTGCTCAAGCGTCCATTCCACTTCTGAAGGTTCACCAAAATTGTTGAAACGTGCCACGACCCTTGCGGTATCTCCGTCAACGGTCTCGTCAAGCTTCAGTGTCCTGGCGATTTCCGCGTCATCGAAGTCCTGAGCGTCGACCGGAAAGCCGAAATCGAGACAGAGGGTTTCGTCCCGGTTCCAGGCCGCATCGGCAGCATTGAGAAATTCGAGAGCCGGACCGGCAAACCGGTCACGGTTTTCAAGCCCGGATTCTGCACCGAGATTGTCATAGAAATACCGCACTGCCAGCGACGCATCGCCGGCAAAGGCGGGGGCTGCAGGAACGGCAAAGACAGACACCAAGACAAGACACTTCAGCATCGAACGACTCCGGTCGGGTTGCCGATTCTCAGTACCATGCGTCCGCAAGCTTGGCTTTGGCCCGGTCGACGAAATCGACAAGCGCCTCGTCTGTTGCGACATCCATCTCTGGTGGCTGGTACTCCGCAAGCGTTTGCTTCCAACGGCCGTTGGCACGCATGGCTGCATCAGTCCGTCCAGCCACATCCCATTTCTCGAATGGCTCGTTGTCCGCGACTGCGGAATCCCAGAACGCTGTCTGATAATTGTCCATCGTGTGGGCGCATCCGAGAAAATGCTTTCCGACTCCGACTTCCCGAAACGCGTCCAGCGCCAGTGAATTGTCATCGACCACCACTCCTGCCAGATAGGAGTGCAGCGCGCCGCAGAAGTCCGCATCCATGACGAATTTCTCGTAGGACATCGACAACAACCCATCGAGAAAACCGGCAGAATGAAGGATGAAGTTCGCGCCGCAGTGCACCGCCGACAGCATCGACATGGTGCCTTCGTTCATCGCCTGCGCGTCGGGAAGCTTCGAATTGGAGAAATTTCCGGCGCAGCGCAGCGGCAGATTGAGCCGGCGCGCCAGTTGTCCGATAACCATCGAACCGATGGCAGGTTCGGGTGTCCCAAAAGTCGGCGAGCCTGACCGGAGCGACATTGACGAGAGGAAGTTGCCGAATATCACCGGCGCGCCCTTGCGTTCCAGCTGGGTCAGCGCACAGCCGGCCATGGTTTCCGCCAGCGATTGTGCAATGGCGCCGGCATTGGTGACCGGCCCCATGGCACCGCCGAGAATGAAAGGCACGATCACCGCGGCCTGATTGGCGCGGGCATAGGCGCGAAGCACGTTGGTCATGGTGC
The DNA here is from genome assembly GCA_963975635.1 of uncultured Hoeflea sp. Taxonomy (GTDB): domain Bacteria; phylum Pseudomonadota; class Alphaproteobacteria; order Rhizobiales; family Rhizobiaceae; genus Hoeflea. Next base: position 70,780 of record CAXBIE010000010.1, read on the forward strand.
CATCCCAGACCAGCGGCGAGTTGACGTTGACATTGCCGAGGATAACGCAGTTGCGGTCGACGAAATCCCGGCCGAAGACGATCCGGGCCATTTCGATATTGTCCTCGGCGCGGCTTTCCGCCGTCACCGAACCCATGAAACAGCGGTCGGAATATTTAAGATGCGAATAGACCATATCGAGATGGCGCTTGTTGACCGGCACATCGACCGGTTCACAGATGGTGCCGCCGGAATGATGCAGCCAGGGACTTGATTGGGCAAGCTTGATGAAATTGCGGAAGTCCTCGATCGTGCCGTAACGGCGGCCCTTGTCCAGATCCATGACGAAAGGCGAACCGTAAGCCGGGGCAAAGACCACGCTCTTGCCGCCAATCTCCACGCTGTTGGCCGGATTGCGGGCGTGCTGAGTGAAGCTCGCGGGCGCCGATTTCAGGATCTCGCGCAGCATTCCCGGTTCGAACTTCACCAGAAGTCCATCGACATCGGCACCCGCAAATTTCCAGTGTTGCAGAGCAACGGGATCGTCCCGGAACTCGATGCCGATTTCAGCCAGGATCCGATCTGCGGCTTCTTCTATCCTGATGATGCTCTCCTCACCCAAGATGTCATAGGTGGGGATATTGCGGATGATATAGGGGGTGGCCCGGTGCGGCGGCGCAGCACTCTGCCCGGTTCGCCGGCCATCGCGACCGCCGGTCCGCTCGCGCCTGCGTGCTTGTGACGTCTTTGGTGCAGGGGTCTCGACAGCTTCCATGACGTGTCCTCCAGAACTGAAGTCTAGGAGCATCGCCAGCCGATGTAATGCTGGAAAATTCCGCTACGTTGGATAAGGTGAGCTTATGGATAACCTGCGTCACCTGTTGCCTTCTGCTGGAAACCTCGTCGTCTTTGAAGTGGCTGGGCGGAAGCTTAGCTTCACCAAGGCCGCGCTTGAGCTCGGCATGACGCAAGCAGCGGTGAGCTACGCCATCCGCTCGCTGGAAAGCCAACTGGGCACCGCGCTGTTTCATCGCGCCCACCGCGCCGTCTCATTGACGGAAGCCGGGCGACGCTTCCACTCGGATGTCACTCTTGGCCTGAGCCATATCCGAAAATCAGCTGAGGATATCCGTGGACGCGGAAAGGCGAACACCGTGACGCTCGCTGGCTCGACCGCGTTTGCCTCTTTGTGGATGCTGCCACGGCTGCACCGTCTGCGTGACGAGTTGCCGGACATTGATCTGCGTATTCAAACAGCTGACCGCGATCTCGACATTCGCAATGAGAACATCGAACTCGGTGTCCGCGCCGGACGGCCGGAGGACTGGCCCGACTATGACAGCGCGTTGATCGCACCGGAAGTCATAGTTGCCGTAGCGAGTGCCGCCTATCTGGAAAAACACGGCACACCTGAAAGCGTCGCCCACCTAACCCAGCACAAGCTGATTCACCTCGAAGAGCCGTTCCGTCGCGCCTGCGACTGGCAGCAGTGGTTCAAAAGCGCAGGTCTCGACGCCGTGGTGGCGAATCGTGGACTGGCAATCAATGACTATGTGCTCGTCATACAGGCTGTGATGGAAGGTCAGGGCGTGGCGCTTGGGTGGCAACACCTCACCGAACGGCTGGTCAGATCGGGCTTGTTGAAGAAGGTCACCAGTCACCGGCTGACGACCGGCGCCGCCTACCATGTCATCTGGCCGAAAGGCCGCACACTTTCCTCCCAGACCGAACTCGTTCTGAACTGGCTGGCCAAAGAGGGACGTGATTCAGCGGATGAGGAGGCTGGTTCTTGATGCGCTTGCGCGAGCCAGTTCCTCGGCTTCGATCAGCGCAAAGGTCGCTGCAGCATCGACCGCCTTGCCATACAGCCAGCCCTGCCCCGACTTGCAGCCCAGTTCCCTGAGTTTGGCGGCCTGTTCTTCGGTTTCGATGCCTTCGGCGATGACCTTCAGGTTCAGCCCTTCGCACATCGCCAGAATGGCTCTCACGATATGCTCGGCGGATTTGTCGATGGTGATTTCGCTGACAAAACTGCGGTCAATCTTGACCTTGTTGAAGGTGAAATCCCGCAAACGCCCCAGACTGGACTGTCCGGTACCAAAATCGTCAAGCGAAACCCGAATTCCGACACCGTGCAGTTCGTCTACCACCTTGGCTGCCACCTCCGGATCACTCATCATCGCGGTTTCGGTGATTTCCAGCTCCAGGCGGCGAGGGTCGAGCCCCACCCGGTTGATGACGGCCAAGACGTTGAAAGCCGTCGCCGGGTCAATCAACTGCGCTGAAGACAGGTTGAATGACAAAAACAGCTTGTCCGGCCAATGTCTGGCAGTTTCGGATGCCTTTTTGAGCAAGGTCTCGGTCAGGGAGTCGATGAAACCGCGCTCTTCGGCGAGCGGAATGAAAAGGCCGGGAGAAACAAAGCCCAGTTCCTTGTCGGTCCAGCGGGCCAGTGCTTCGAAACCCTGGATGGATCCGTCTGACAGATCGACGATGGGTTGAAAGTGGACAGCCACCTCGTCGGCAATGATGGCTCTGCGAAGCGCCTGTTCGATCTGCGTGCCGCGGCGCATCTCTTCAGCGATTTCCTCTGAATAGACTGTTATTTGGCCGCGGCCGCGGCGCTTGGACCGATACAACGCAGTATCTGCACTCTTGAGCAATTCGGCAAACTGCTCACCAGCGAACGGGTAGACAGCGAAGCCGAAAGAGGCCGACAGACGGACATTGCGATCGCCAAGGTCGTAGGGTGCCGACAAGACATCCTTGAACATCCGGCCAATCTTCTCGGCGCCCTTCTTTTCAAAAACCAACGGAAGAACGAAGGCAAACTCATCGCTTTCGATACGGGCGACAAATCCTCCGTCAGGCAAACATGCCCGCAGCCGATGCGCCACCTGACACAGAATTTCGTCGCCGGCTGCATGACCAAAGAGATCATTGATCGGTTTGAACCCGTCAATATTGGCAATTCCGATGGTGAATGGAGCTGGGTCGTCAGCGCGCTCAGAAGCCAGTTTGCGGATCTTGTCCATCAACCGGCGACGATTTCCCAGCCCGGTCAGAGGATCAGTGTAGGCAACAGCATTCGGGTTCGGGGACAAAGCGTCCTGGTTCGCATCTTCAGGGGTCATCAATAAAAATGGATCCGCACAAATGAAAGTAATTCGTAAAAAACAAGATGCGTCAGATGTCTTAACATTGTCCTATTGCGAGACAAGCCAATTGGCTTTCAGATTAACAGGCTCCAAACGCTTACCCGGCGGCTTGAAACCGCTCGGACATGTCGACCCACTTCTTAATGATCGACTCCAGCTTTTCAGGGCTGACCGGTTTGGACAAATAGTCGTCCATTCCTGCAGCCAGGCAGCGCTCACGATCGCCGCCCATCGCATGAGCTGTCACGGCGATGACCGGTACGCGCACCGTTTTGTCAGATTTGCTTGCTTCTGCCTTTCTTATGGCCTGGACAGCCTGAAGGCCGTTCATCACCGGCATGGAAACATCCATCAGAATGAGATCAGGTGCCGCTGCACGCCAGGCAGAGACGGCTTCCTCGCCATTGTTGACGATACGGAAGTCTGCACCGATCCCCTCAAGAATTTGCTCGAATACAATCTGGTTGACATCATTGTCTTCTGCAACGAGCACCCGAACCCGATCGCGTGCCGGTTCGGTTTTGATGGTCTTCGCCGCAGGCTCTGAAACTGCCCGGCTGTCCGGCTCAGCTCGGGAAACAACCTTCGCTTCAGGTGGAAGTGTCGGCGTGGATGTGACCACAGACAGAACCGGTGGTTTTTCAGCCCGTGCCGGTGTCGAAACCGGCGCAGCTTCCGGCTGGGCCACTGGTTCGCTGGCGAGTTTTTTTTCGATGGCCTGCTTGAGCAGCGCATGCCGCCCGGCCTTCGCCTCAGTCGACAAAACCCTTGCCATATGAGCGGACAACCCGACCTCGTGGACAATTAGATCCATCGCTTTCGCCGTATCCAGAAATGCCAGGGTCTCAGTCGTGTTGGCGGTCGCAACAGCGTCAAATCCTGCTGCTTTCAAGGCACCCACATGATCCATG
>CAXBIE010000011.1:0-74717 GCA_963975635.1 uncultured Hoeflea sp.
AAATGCGTGACGATCGGCCGGATTTTTTCCGGAAACATTGCCGATGTCATGGTGCCGGTGGCGCCCGCATCAAGATCGGCAAGCAGCGTCACCGCTTCCTCTCCGTCAAAGGGGCCGTCGATATACTCCCCGGCGGCTTCGATCAGCGCGGCAAGCTTGTCGGCTGCAAACGGACATTCGATCTTGAAGTAGGATACATTTTCCAGCTCCCGGGCCATTCGCGCCAGCAGATCAACCGGCAGGGTGACGCCCGACAGCGGCGCGTCCTGTACCATGATCGGGATCGAGATGGCGTTGCTGACCGCTTCGAAGTGCTCGAAAATTCCCTGTGGCGCAGCAGACAGTCCGGTACCGTGGTAGGGCGGCATCATCATGATCATCGCCGCGCCCATCGATTGCGCCGCTGTGGCCCGCTGTGTGGCAATCTCGGTCGAGAAATGGCTGGTGGTGACAATCACCGGCACCCGGCCCGCAGCATGCTCGAGGCTCAGCCGCATCAGCAAAGTGCGTTCTTCATCGGAGAGCAGAAACTGCTCCGAGTAATTGGCAAGAATGCAGATCGCGTCAACGCCCTGATCGATCATACAGTCGATAACCCGGCGCATGCCATCCTCGTCCACCCGGCCATCGTCATGAAACGGTGTCGGGGCGACTGGAAGAATATTTGCGAGCGGTTGTTTCATTGTGTTGTCCTTTCGGGAATACCTGCTGACCCCGGATACACCGTGCCGGCGGTCTTGCGGTAAGACTGGCTCATATGGCGGAGCCGGTTGTCCTATTCGATAAACGGTTCGACGCTGATGCGTTTGCCCAGCAGAAAGGCGTCCGCGACATGCGCCATGGGTGAGAGATCCATGTCGATCGCCCTGCCCCGCACCAGACGGGCCATATTGGCGTAAAGCCGCGGATACTCACCCTGAAGTGCATTGTCCGAGCTGGCGGCCGTCTGGGTCTCGCCGTTGATTGACAAAGTTGCGCCACCTTCGGAAAGCTCCAGGCTGCCCTGATCCGTTTCGATGGCAATGTTCCAGAACTGATCGCCCTCCTTGCGGAAATCCAGCTCAGCGCTCACCTGTGCCCCGTGCGGATGGGTGAACGTCAGATTGGCCGCAATCGGGGTCTCGCAATTCTCCGGAATCATGAGCTCTGAGGTGGCGATATGGATAGGGTCCGGAAGGATCTCCGTGACGATGGACAGCGCGTTGATGCCCGGGTCAAAGACGCCCAGGCCACCGGCTTCCCAGATCCAGGTCTGGCCCGGATGCCATTTGCGCACATCCTCCTTCCAGGTCACCACAAGGCTGCGCAGGATCTTGCCCTGGAGCCAGGTCTTGGCCTGCGCCACCATCAATGCTTCCCGCGAGTGCCAGGTCGCGTAGATCGAAACCCCGGCGTCGCGCGCCATCGCTTCCAGTGTGTGACACTCCGACAGCGTTGCACCGGGCGGCTTTTCCAGCATGACGTGGCGTCCGGCGCGGATCGCAGCCTTGGCATAGGCAAACCGCGGAACCGGCGGCATGCACAGCGATACTACCTCGATGTCCGGCCGCGCCTTCAGCATGGCGTTGAAATCGTCAAAGGCCTCGACGCCTTCAATTGCGGTTGCGTGACGCGAGACCGTCGCGGCCAGCTCCCATTCGGTTGACGCGATCAAGGCCGGTATGTGCTGGTCACGGGCGATTTTGCCAATTCCGGCAAGGGCAATCTTGAGCGGCATCAATGCGAATCCTTTCCAACGGCTGATCCGCGGCAGCCAACCAGGAAATCGAGATCCGCGCCTGTGTCAGCGCCCCGGATGTGGGTTTCGTGCAGCCAGGCGTAGCCTGACGGCGCAGTGGCGGCGGCAGGCTTCCAGGCCTTCAGCCGGGCCGCCATCTCGTCGTCGGAAATGTCGATATGAATGCTGCGTGCTTCGACATTCAGATCAATCATGTCGCCGTTCCGGACCACGGCCAGCGGCCCGCCGTCAGCGGCTTCCGGCGAGGTGTGCAGGATAACCGTGCCATAGGCGGTGCCGGACATGCGGGCGTCGGATATCCGCACCATGTCGGTGATGCCTTTTTTCAGAACCTTCGGCGGCAATCCCATATTTCCGACCTCGGCCATGCCGGGATAGCCTTTCGGACCGCAGTTTTTCAGCACCATCACGCAGGTCTCGTCAATGTCGAGTGCCTCGTCGTTTATCTTGGCCTTGTAGTCGTCGATATCCTCGAACACCACGGCCCGGCCGCGGTGCTTGAGCAGGTGCTGAGACGCAGCCGACGGCTTGATCACCGCTCCCTTGGGCGCCAGGTTGCCCTTCAGCACCGCAATGCCGCCTTCCGGGGTCAAGGCCTTCTCTACGGGCCGGATGACGTCCTGGTTGGTGTTGACGGCTCCCTTCACCTCGTCCCAGATGGCGGTGCCGCTGACCGTCATTGCGTCCTTGTGCAGCAGCCCGGCTTCGCCAAGGTGCTTGAGCACCACCGGCAGGCCGCCGGCATAGAAGAATTCTTCCATCAGGTATTTGCCTGACGGCATCAGATTGACGATGGTCGCCACTTCCCGGCCGCAACGGTCCCAGTCGTCAAGTGTCAGATCGACGCCAACCCGCCCGGCGATAGCCAGCAGATGGATGACCGCGTTGGTCGAGCCGCCGATAGCGCCATTGGTTCGAATGGCATTTTCAAAGGCCTGTTTGGTCATCACGTCGGATGGTTTGAGGTCGTCCTTGACCATATCGACGATGCGGCGGCCCGACATCTGCGCCATCACCCGGCGGCGGCTGTCAACGGCAGGAATGGCGGCGTTGCCCGACAGCGCCATGCCGAGCGCTTCGGCCATCGAGGCCATGGTCGAGGCAGTGCCCATGGTGTTGCAGGTACCTGCCGACCGCGACATCGACGCCTCGGCTTCGAGAAAGTCCTCCGCCGACATTTCTCCGGCTTTGACGGCCTCGGAGAATTTCCACAAATGCGTTCCCGAACCCACCCGCTCGCCGCGGAAATAGCCGTTGAGCATCGGTCCGCCGGTAACAACAATCGACGGAAGATCGGTCGATGCGGCTCCCATCAGCAGGCTCGGCGTGGTCTTGTCACAGCCCACCAGCAGCACAACGCCATCCATCGGTTGACCGCGAATGGTCTCCTCGACGGCAAGTGCCGCGAGATTGCGATACATCATCGCGGTCGGCCGGAAGGTGCTTTCCGATGCCGAGAAAACCGGCACTTCAACCGGAAAGCCGCCGGCTTCGTAGACGCCGTTTTTCACCCGGTCTGCAAGCTCGCGCAGATGCGCGTTGCACGGAGTCAGCTCCGACCAGGTGTTGAGAATGCCGATCACCGGGCGGCCATCGAACATGTCGTGGGTAAAACCCTGGTTCTTCATCCAGCCGCGGTGATAGATCTGATCGCGGCCCGTGCCGCCGAACCATTCCTGGGAACGGAGTTTACGTGGCCATTGTGCTGGTTTGAATGTCATGTTGTTTCCAAAGCCCGTGCTATGCCTGATGCGGCAGCAAAGGGCTTCTCCCTTTGAATCAGCTTTGTTTGTTCTTGTTGTAGACGTCGAAAATAACGGCCGCGAGCAGCACCAGGCCCTTGATGACCTGCTGGTAATCGATGCCGATACCCATGATCGACATGCCGTTGTTCATCACACCCATGATAAAGGCGCCAACCACCGCTCCGACGATCTTGCCCACTCCGCCCGACATCGACGCGCCGCCAATGAAAACCGCGGCAATCACATCCAGCTCGAAGGAGACGCCGGCTTTCGGGGTTGCCGTGTTCAGCCGCGCTGCGAAGACGAGACCGGCAAGGGCTGCCAGCATGCCCATGTTGACGAATGTCAGGAATGTCAGCCGTTCGGTACGGATGCCCGACAGCTTCGCCGCCTTCTCGTTGCCGCCGAGCGCATAGATGCGGCGGCCGAGCGTGGTCGATTCAGTCAAGAACGCATAAATGATGGTCAGCACGCCCATGGTGATCAGCACGTTCGGGAGACCGCGAAATGTGGAGAGCTTGTAGGAAACGAAGATGATGGCACCGGCAACGATCACGTTTCGCGCGATAAAGAAGCTCATCGGCTCGGCGACCATGCCATAGGCCTTGTTGCGAGCCCGTGAGCGCAATCCCATCCAGACAATCAGGCCGGCAATCATGATGCCGGTCACCAGCCCGAAGCCGTTCAACCGCTCAACGCTGAAAAGCGTTTTCACGAACGGCAGCATGTCGGGAATGAAACCGGTCGACAGCGCCTGGAACTGGCGAGGGAACGGCCCGATCGACTGACCCTCGAGCAGCCACAGCGAAGCGCCACGGAACACCAGCATGCCGGCAAGCGTGACGATGAAGGAGGGGATGCGCCAATAGGCGATCCAGTAACCCTGCGCCGCGCCGATCAGGATCCCGACAGCCAGGCAGCAAGGAACGGTGAGATAGATCGACCATTCCCAGCTCACCATCATCACCGCTGCGAGTGCGCCGACGAAACCGACGACGGACCCGACGGACAGATCGATGTGCCCGGCGACGATAACCAGCAGCATGCCCAGCGCCATGATGATGATGTAGCTGTTTTGCAGGAACAGGTTGGTGATGTTGACCGGCCGCAGCATCGTGCCGTCGGTCATCACCTGGAAGAAGGCCATGATGGCAATCAACGCCAGAACCATGCCGTAATCGCGCAAATGGTTGGCCAGATACTGGCCGACAGAATTGCCCTGAGTGTCGCTCGCTGTTTCGCCGATTTCCGCAGCCATATCTTAACTCCTCACAATGAAGGACATGATGCGTTCCTGGCTCGCTTCCGCGGCGGTCAGCTCGCCCACCAGGGCGCCTTCATTCATTACATAAATTCGGTCGCACATGCCCAAGAGTTCGGGCAGTTCGGACGATATCATCAGCACGCCCCTGCCGTCGGCAACGAGCTTGTTGATGATGCCGTAAATCTCGTATTTTGCGCCGACGTCAATGCCACGGGTTGGCTCGTCGAGGATCAGCACCTTGGGATCGGCGAACAGCCATTTCGACAACACAACCTTCTGCTGATTGCCGCCCGACAGGTTGACCACTTTCTGAAACACGCCGGGCGTGCGGATATTGATCGCCTTGCGGTAGCTTTCCGCGACCTGGACTTCCTCGGCTTCGGAAATGACGCCGTAGGAAGACACCTTGGGCAGATTGGCCAGCGTGATGTTGCGCTGAATGCTTTCATCCAGCACCAGGCCGAGATGCTTGCGGTCTTCGGTGACATAGGCAATGCCAGCATCGATGGCGCGGTCGACGGTCGACACATCAACCGGTTTGCCGTCAATCAGAACTTCGCCGCTGATCTTGCGGCCGTAACTCCGGCCGAACAGGCTCATGGCGAGTTCGGTGCGCCCTGCCCCCATCAGCCCGGCAATGCCGACAACTTCGCCGGCGCGGACATTGAGGCAGGCGTCGTGGATCACCTGCCGTTCGGTGTGCTGCGGATGCCAGACATCCCAGTTGCGCACTTCCATCAGCACGTCGCCCGGATTGCTCACCCGTTCGGGGAACCTCTGCGCCATGTCGCGGCCGACCATGTCGCGGATGATCCGGTCTTCGGTAATCTCGTCGCTGCGCGCATCAAGCGTTGAAATCGCCGCGCCGTCGCGGATCACGGTGACCCGGTCAGCGATGCTGCGGACTTCGTTGAGCTTGTGGCTGATGATGATCGAGGTGACGCCCTGCGCCTTGAGCTCGAGCAGCAGGTCCAAAAGTGCCTGACTGTCCTTTTCCGACAGCGCCGATGTCGGCTCGTCCAGAATAAGCAGGCGCACGTCCTTGGACAACGCCTTGGCGATTTCCACCAGCTGCTGCTTGCCGACGCCGATACGGTCAACAAGCGTGCCCGGGGCTTCTGTCAGCCCGACTTTCTTTAAAAGCGCTTCGGTGCGCTGAAATGTTTCGTGCCAGTCGACGATGCCGTTCCTGGCGCATTCATTGCCAATAAACAGGTTCTCGGCAATCGACAGGAGCGGCACCAGCGCCAGTTCCTGATGAATGATGATGATGCCGACGTCTTCACTCTGGCTGATCCCTGCAAACTGGGCAAGCGCGCCGTCATAATGGATTTCGCCATCATAGGTGCCAGCCGGATAGACGCCGGAAAGAACCTTCATCAGTGTTGACTTGCCAGCGCCGTTTTCACCCACCAGTGCGTGAATTTCGCCTTCCATAACGGTCAGATTGACCGCATTGAGGGCTTTTACGCCGGGAAACGTCTTGGTTATGGAGCGCATCTCCAGAAGCGGTGTCATTGCTGCATCTCGGTATCGAGGAAATGGGACACAGGGTCCGGGCCGCGCGTTGAAGCACGCGGCCCGGACTGCATGTCGGCTGCTTGGGTCAGCCTACTTGATCTGGTCCATCGTGTAGTAGCCCGAACCGATGACGATCTCTTCCCAGTTCGACTTGTCGACCGAGACCGGCTCAAGCAGATAGGAATCGACCACTTTGACGCCATTGTCATAGGTGGTTGTATCGTTGATTTCCGGTGTGCCGCCCTGAAGCAGCGCATCGACCATGCCGACAGTGACGCGGGCGAGTTCGCGGGTGTCCTTGAACACTGTGGAGTACTGTTCGCCTGCCAGGATCGACTTGACCGACTGCACTTCCGCATCCTGTCCGGAGACGATCGGCATTTTCAGGTCGCCGGAGCCATATCCGACGCCCTTGAGCGACGACAGGATGCCGATCGACAGGCCATCATAGGGAGAAAGAACGCCGTGGACCTGCTTGTCGGTGTAGTGAGCCGACAGAAGGTTGTCCATGCGGGCCTGCGCAACAGCGCCGTCCCAGCGCAGCGTGCCGACCTTGTCCATGCCCATCTGGCCGGAAACGATGACGATCTCACCGGAATCGATCAGCGGCTGCAACACGCTCATCGCACCGTTGTAGAAGAAGAACGCGTTGTTATCGTCTGGCGAGCCGCCAAACAGCTCGACATTGTATGGGCCGTCGCCAAAGCGCTCCTTCAGGCCTGCAACCAGCGAGCTTGCCTGCTGTACGCCAACCTTGAAATTGTCGAAGGTCGCATAATAGTCGACATTGCCGCTTTCGCGGATCAACCGGTCATAGGCAATGACCTTGATGCCCGACGCAGCCGCATTTTCCAAAGCATTCGACAGCGTGGTGCCGTCAATCGCTGCAATCACCAAAACATTGACACCCTTGGTGATCATGTTTTCGATCTGTGCCAGCTGATTGGGAATGTCGTCTTCAGCGTACTGCAGATCGGTTTCGTAACCGGCAGCGGTGAACTGTTCGACCATGGAATTGCCGTCTGAAATCCACCGCGCGGATGATTTCGTCGGCATTGCGATACCTACGGTACCCTTGTCCTGCGCGAGTGCAGGCGTCGAAACAAGCCCGACGCCGAGTGCGATCGTCGCCAAAATAGATGTAAGCTTTCTCATAAAGTCCTCCCGAGTCAGCGCTATGCAGCGGCCCACCCCTCCTCAGAGGTAAAGCCGTCCAGCCATAAGGGTCCTGTTGAACCCACATCAATTTACTGAAAGCGCGGTATGCATTTCAAATGAATAAATTGACATTCTGCATATCAAATTTGATAAGAAACGAATGACCAAAACATCTCGCAGTATGCAACTCAAGGACTTCCGTCTTATTCGGGCGATCCACGAGACCGGCCAACTGGGCATGGCGGCAGAGCAAATGGCAATGTCGCAGCCGGCCGCATCACGGATGCTCGCGAGCATTGAACGCTTTGTTGGCGGGCCGGTCTTTCTTCGCCATCCCAAAGGCATGACGCCAACGCCTGTCGGTGAAACCCTCATCCGCAACGGCCACAATCTGCTCAATGGTCTCGATCAGACGCTCAGGGAAATCTCGTCGGTAAGCGAAGGACTTGCGGGGACAGCACGGGTTGGCTCGGTCACCGATGGATCCGTGGCGTTTGTGGTTCCCGCCATACAGGAGCTCAAGAAGACGGCGACCGGCGCTGACATTCATGTCGATGTCGCCCCCAGCGATGTTCTGGTCGAAGGCCTGTTTCGCGGTGAATATGATTTCGTGCTGTCGCGAATTCCGCCGCAATATGACAAGCGGCAGCTTGAGGTTCGCCAGGCCCGGCATGAGGACATCTGCTTCATGATCCGGACCGGACACCCGTTGTCCGGCCAGGCGGCGGCATCGCTGGACCAACTCGCAGCCCATGAGTGGGTCATCCAGGCGCCGCACACGCCGTTGCGTCAGGCGGTTGAAGCTGTGTTCGTGTCCGCCGGCGTGGAATTGCCGGACGACATCGTCAATACAACCTCGATGCTGGTGATGGTCGCTTATCTCGCCTCGTCCGACGCGATTGCGCCGATCCCGAGGCAGGTGGCCCATCTGTTTGTTGCCAACGGCTTGGCGGGCGGTCTGACAACCGTCGAACCGCAGGAGAAAATCCAGGTCAGCCCTTACTTCCTGATCTCGCGCAGGAATGTGATGATCAGCGCGGTCGCAACCCGGTTGCGCGAGCTGGTTTTTGCGGCGATGAACCGGTCAGCGCCTTGACCCGCTTTCGAAAGCTTCGGTTCGCGCACTCAGTTGGTATCGATAAACACATTCACGCTGGCCGCCCGGCCTTCAGCATCCATCACCGTGAGGGATGAGGCTCCCGGACTGTCAGGAATCCAGTTCAACACCCGCCGCCGCGTGGACTTCGGCAGGGCGTGACCATTGGCAATCAGCCGGTAGGGCCCGGCCCCGCCCTGCAGCTTGATGACCAGCGGCATCAACGGGCCGGAACCAGCTGAGCCAAGTGCCACGCGGGCGCCCTGCGGCGGGTAGACAATCCGTGGCGGCAGCGTTCCACCGGCCACAAGGCCGCTGCCTTGTGTGTCGCGGCTTTCAAATTTTTTCAGGGCATAGGGCAAGGCGGCACGGGCCCGCACAACCATTCCTGCGGGTGGCGCCGAAAAGTCGACCCTTTCAACTCCGGACCGCGCAAAAGCTTCAAACAGCAAAGGCGCGGCGGTGTCGATGCCTGACAGTCCCGGCACCGGCGCGGCATCGGGCCGTCCCACCCAGACACCCAGCACATGGCGGCCGTCAAAACCAACCGCCCAGGCATCGCGGTATCCATAGGACGTGCCGGTCTTGTAGGCGATGGCCATGCGCGGCGCACCTTGCGGCGCATTCACACCGGCAAGAATGTCAGCGGTCTGCCAACTGGCGGCTGGCGCCATCACCTGCTGATCAAGTGGATCGGCAATTTTAGGTTCAGAGCCGTCGCGGAGCGTGTGCGCCATGCCGTTGTTGACGAAGGCGGTGTAGAGCTGCACCAGACCGCGAAGGCTGACACCTGCGCCTCCCAGGCCGATTGCCAGCCCCGGTGCGCCGCCAGGCGGCAATTCCAGCCGGGTTCCGCCGCGCCGCAGCCGGGACAGCAAGCGTTGCGGACCGACGGCTTCCAGCAGCCGGACAGCCGGAACATTGAGCGAGAACTGCAGCGCCTCGCGAATGCTCACCTCACCCATGTAGCCACGGTCGAAATTGCGCGGCCGGTAGCCTGAAAAATCCGCCGGTGTATCGTCGATCAGAGTTTCGGCGGCAATCAGCGCATCCTCGAAGGCGAGACCGTAGATAAACGGCTTGAGCGCTGAGCCCGGCGAGCGGACGGCGCGGCTCATGTCGATAGCCCCGGCACGGGCAGTGTCGAGATGTCCGGTGGAGCCGACACTGGCAACAATCTCGCCCGTCCTGCCATCGGCAAGCAGCATGGCAAGCGATTGTTTCGGGCCAAGGCGGCTGGCGCTCTCGGCTGCCAGTTGCTCGAGCCGCTGCTGAACACCGGCGTCAAGCGTCAGACTGATCGAGTTGGCTTCAGGGCGGGCGTGTATCGCCAGATCAGCCGTGTGCGCCGCGAGATCCGGCATCGCCAGGCGGCGGCCCGGAAGATGTGCTGCCGACGCACGGTCAATCTCGCTTTGCGGAATCAGGCCGGCGGCGCTCATCCGGGTAAGCACCCGGTTACGGGCCAGCCGTGCCTCGGCGTGCTGCCTGTCAGGACGCCTGGCTTCTGGCGACTGCGGCAGAGCCACCAGCAGCGCGGATTGTGACAAGCTGAGCTTTTTCGGTTCCCGCCCGAACCAGGCCAGGCTTGCCGCCCGAACACCCTCCAGATTGCCGCCATAGGGTGCGAGGGTCAGGTAGCGGGCGAGAATTTCATCCTTGCTCAGCCGCCGCTCGATTTGTAGTGCGCGCGCCATCTGTCTGAGCTTTGCGGCAAGTGATCGCTCGCTTCGCGGTTCGATCAGCCGCGCCAGCTGCATGGTGATGGTGGAGGCGCCCGAAACGATCCGCCCGCCATTGACAACCAGTTGCCCCGCTGCGCGCACCAGCGCCAGGGGATCAACACCCCAATGAGAGCGGAAACGCCGGTCCTCATAGGCAATCAGCATGTTGATATAGTCGGGATCAACCGCCTCAAGGGACACCGGCAACCGCCAGATACCGTTGCTTGCCGTGTAGGCGCGCAACAATGTTCCGTTGCGGTCCACGACCTCCCGGGACAAGTCTGACGCCACATTGAGCGGCGGCGGGTACATCCGGTCTGCCCGGTCGAGCGCAAAAAGTGCGGCTCCCACTATGATCGCACACCCGGCCAGACCAGCCGCCACCGGCCGCCACCGGCGGATGCTGGTTGGTGCTGTCATGGCGCGCCGAGCACCTCCATGAAGCCCGTCGCGGTCCGGGCCGCGAGTTCGGGACGGTACATGTCCTCAACCACCGCTGCCGGATGTGTATAAATGCCGGGCGTCACGGCACGAACGACATAGGCGGCGACAAAATCGCGGTTCGAAGTCCCGCGCCTGTCAAATGCCGCCATGAAACGGTCGCTGCGGAATTCCGCGTGACTGGCGGAAATGTCGCCCAGCCACGGGAAATTGCCAAGCTCGGCACTACCGATCAGACGCGGATTGTCGATGACGAAGCCGGCCGGCAACAGGTCGGTGACGACCACCCGGGAGGGCCAGGCATTGGCTTCCCGCATCTGCAGGACTACCAGGTAGCGTTCGTTTTGCCGCACCGAGGAAACCGAGGCCGGTTGTCCATCAAGCGTGAAGTAGCTGCGAGTGATCTCGAACCCAGCACCACCGGCGCTCAAGGGCTGCACCGGCGCCGCAATGGTGGTCACCACGGCATCGACCGGGTCGGTTCCCTGATTGACGATGGTCAGCGGAGTGTCGCGGATTTCTTCACCGCTCAGGCGTGCCTCGTAAGCACCTGCATAGGCCTTTCCATTGACATTGACCGAGATCGACTTGTTGCCCGCGGAGATTGCGCGTGCAGCCAGCACCATCCAGGCGTCTTCCTGCGTGCTGGTGGATTGGCGAGCCGTTCTGGCGTCGCCGACAAAGCGGATCAGCTCCGGCACGATGCCCGGTGTCGGGGACGATTCCGCGGCCAGCGCCAGCATCGCTGCACCATCCCGCAACGCCGATCCATAGTCATCGCGGCCACCGACCAGCGTTGCGGTCGAGCGGGCGTGGTCGAAGGCCGAGCGGAAGCTGTCCGCAGCCCGTTGCGGATCGCCATAAAGCGAAAGTGCCGCGCCAATCTGGGCGCGAGCCAGCGGCTGGTCGAAGGCGTTGATCTGGCTGTCCGAGTAATAGCGCAGATCGGTCGCCGCTGCCTTGCGGTTGCGCGCCAGCACATACAGCGCATAGGCGATCGAGCTGCCTTCGGAACTGACATCGGTGGTGTAGGCCAGTGCGTTCTGCAGATTGTCGAGCGCCAGACGGCTTGCCACCGGTGGAACCGAGAAGCCTTTTTCCATCGCCCGTGTCAGGAAGTCCGTCACATAGGCGTCAAGCCAGAGATCGCCCGATCCGGGGCCCCACAGCCCAAAGCTGCCCGAGGCAGACTGATAGGCCACAAGCCGGGTCATGGCATCGTTGATGCGCTTGGCGATTGCGTCCGCGTCATCGCCCGCATGGTTGTCTCCGAGCTCGCTCAGATACAGCAGCGGCAGCGCCCGGCTGGTGGTTTGCTCTGCGCATCCATAGGGATAGCGGTCCAGCGCCATCAGCAGAGAGGCCACATCGAAAGCCGCATTGCGGGTCACGCCAACGGTGACCGATGCGCCGTCAAGCAGACTATCTGCAAGCAACTCGCCGTCGATCCGCAGGGTGCCGCCGCCGCCCGCGAGGCTGATGATGCGCTTGGTGGTAACCGGCATGGCGCCGGGGCGCACGGTGATGGTTTCCTCGCGGTCGAGCGACAAACCGTCCGGGCCTGTAACAGCGATCGTCAAAGTGTCCCTGCCGCTTCGCAGTCCCTCAAGCGGCATGACGAGGCTGCTTCGTGCGCCTGAGAGCAGATTGATCGTCTGGCGCAATCCGTTGCCGCTTTCAACCTTGCCAGAAGCGGTAAACAGTTCCACGCCATAGTCGCCGGCCGGGCCATCGGTGTTGGCCAGTTCAATGAGAACCTGCGACCGGTCGCCGGGCGCCAGGAATTGCGGCAGGCTGGCGCTGATGACAACCGGGTCGCGAATGATCACATCGGCTGTCGCATGCCCAAGCGCGTTGGCGCTCCAGGCAACCGCGTTGACACGAACGGTTCCGTTGAACTGCGGCATATCGAAGGTAACGCTGGCCGTGCCGTCCGGCCCGACCTTGACCGGGCCTTCAAAAAACGCCACCAGTTTTTCGCGTGGCGGGCTGCCTTCCGAGCGCATCATCGCCCCGTCTCCACCTGAGCGGATACGGCCGGTGACGCCGGCCGAACCGTCGATCAGGCGGCCATATAGGTCGCGGATTTCCAGAGCCAGTGCGCGTTGCCCGAAATACCAGGCTTCCGGATCGGCAACTTCGTGCCGTGTCAGGTTGAGAATGCCGACATCCACCGCTGACACGCTGACAAACGCAGCTTCACCCGGTGTCAGTCCGGCAAGTGTGACAGGTACCGTGAATGCGCCGCGCGGAGTGGTTTGCTCGGGCAGATCAAGACTGACAGACAGTCTGCGCGATTCGGGGTCGACCGCCAGCCATTTGACGCCGATTGAGCGCATTGGCATCCGCGATTGCGCATCACCGGGCCGGTAGAGCGTCACAGTGACATAGGCGCCAGCACCCCACTCTTCCGTGACGGGCAGGTCAATGGTGGTGCCCGCCTCACCCACCGATGCGGTTACCGTCTCGATCAACCGCTCCGTGCCTACGGTAATCAGCGCCTCACCGGCAAACCGCGGCGAAATCCGCAATTGTGCGGTTTCGCCGACCTTGTACCGGTCCTTGTCGAGTGCGATTTCCAGACCGTCGGGGGTCTCGATTGATTTGGTTTCGACATACCAGCCTGCATCGAACAGCACGCTGGTCTCTGCACCGTCGGCTCCGATGACGTCGAGGCGGTAGCGGCCCCAATCGACGACGGAGGACACCGATGCGGCGGCATCATTTGCGATATCGATCAGGCCATCAGAGATTTCCGTCGTGAAATTAACAACCTCATAGTTCCAGGAATTCCCCTGACGGTACCATTGGTAGTTCCGTTCGACCTTGACCAGTGACCAGGAGACGCCGGGCATGGCAATGCGCCTGCCTTCTGCATCAACCGCGATCAGCTGGAACCCGGCTTCACTGTTCTCGGCAACCTGGGCCTCTTCGAACAGCGGCTTGATCCCGATCCGCGGGCCCTCGGTGGCGACCTTGAGATCGACAGAGCGCTCTACCGCGCGGCCACCACCTTCAGAGGCGCGGATCGTGACATCTGCGGTGAGGAACTGGGTGGTGTCGGGCAATGTGCCCAGATCAATTTCCACCATAGCTTTGCCGGCCTGGTCAAGCTGCGGCAGGCTGTCGAGCGCTATCCGGGAATTCTCGAACTCCTCATCGGCGAGCCCGAACTCGAAGCCGGGAAACGCGTCAAGCGAGCGGGTGCGGCTCAGCAGGATTTCGCCCTCGGTTGCAAGCCCGCCTGCCGGCGCGCCGTAGAGGTACCGCCCGGTAACCGCAATTTCCGCCGGAGCAAGCGGGCCGACGACGCCATTACCGGCATCAAGTTCGATTTCAATCCGGTCGGGCTGGAAATCCTCGACCAGGAATGAAACCTCGGCTACCGCTGGCCGTTTCGGGTCGGTGTGCAGCGCCGCGCGCCATGCACCCTGCATGGCATTGTCCGGCAATGACAGCGCCAGCGCATGGCCGCCAAGTGCAGCACCGTCCGAGATCAGCCGCCGGTCCTCGACACCGTCGGGCCGTTGCAGGATCAGCGTCAATGGCAAATTGGCAAGCGCTTCGGCCTTGCCGTCGCGGGCCAGCGCCGACAGATGCACCGTCTCACCCGCGCGGTAGATCCCGCGCTCGGTCCAGGCCATCACGTCAACCCCGCCGGATGAGGCGCGTCCAGCCACGCCGCGATCCGACAGGTCAAATCCACCGCGGGTCAGGTCGAGGAAAACGAAATCACCTTCCGGCCCCTTGGCCAATAGGACCGCGGGTGCGAGGCTTGCCTGTCCGCGGATCAGGCCCGGCTGGAATGTGGCGCGGCCGTCAGCGTCGGTGACCGCCTCGCCCAAAACCTCGTTGTTGCGGGCAAGCAGGGTCAGGGCAACCGAGCCCAGTGGCTTGGCAGTTTCAAGTGAGCGCAGGAACACTGACAGCCCGTCGTCGCCGGCAAAAGTGCTCATGCCTATGTCGGAGATGACAAACCATTGCGTGGCACGCGATTCCCAGCTGTCGCTCTTGTCGCCAAGCGGCGTCGCCGTCAGCACATAGACACCGGGCTGGCGTTCGGGCAGCAAAGTGTCCACCGGAATGCTGGTGATGACTTCGCGGTTGGGTTCGTTGGCCACATCGACCGCACCTTCCCACACCGAAGCGCCAAGATCCTCCAGGATCGACTGGATGGAATAGCTGTCCAACTGCCTCAGAAAGTCCGAGCGTGTGATGATTTGCGACAAAGCCCGGTCACCGACGCGGAACAATTTCAGATCTGCGGACGGCGCATTGATGGTCACGAGCGGGATGCCAAGCCGCGACTTTGCCGGCAGCACAAAATTGGAACCGGTGAACCGGGCCGCGGGCGACCGGTCCCGCACATAGAGCGACAGCTCCACCGGAGCTTCCAGCACCTCACCGACAGACGAGGGCAATCCCTGGCGCAGCACCAACCGGTAACGTTCGCCATGCTCCAGGCCATTGATGCAGATCTGCCGGTTGTCGGTGTCGATGGCGGCATCACGGACACCATCAACACTCACAAAACCGGAATAATCCTGGCCTTTCACAAGGTCTTCGGAGAACTGGACACACACACGAGGCGTTTCGCTGTCCGCATCAACAGTGTTGTCGACAACCCGAAACCCATGCGTGGCCCGCAGCTCTTCATAGGCGGCGCGAAGTGCGGGGCTCTCCCGCAGCTCAAGGCTTGCGCGGTAGGCTGACAGCGCTGGCCGCCAGTTCTTGATGCCCGCAAAGGCTTCGGCCAGAACGGCGAGCGCATCGGTGCGTTCTGATATTGTCCGCGATTCCTTGTAGGCGTTGATCGCCGCCGACACCGAGACTGACAACAGGCTGCGCCGTAAATTGGCATCCTGCGGTGTGTAAGCAAGCGCTGTCCGCGAAAGATCGGCCCAGAGATCGCTGCGGTCCGGAGCGGAGGCCACTGCGATGGCGAAGTTACGCACCGCGCCCTCCATGTTGCCGGCAGAGAGCGAAGCTTTGGCAATACGTATCAGGGTCGAGATGCCGCCGTCGCCGTCGCCGCCGCTGTACCGTGCCAGCGTGCGTTCGCGATAGGACCGGGCTTCATCCATCAAACTGGCGGAGACAAAGCCAAGATCAGGCGCCGCGCCGAGATCGGGCTCGCCGCTGCTCACCACCCTGCCCGCAATCGCCCCGGCGAACGGATTGATGGTGTTGTAGTCGGATTTCAGGAAGCACCAGCCGGCTTTGACGTTGTAGGTAAAGGCCATGCATTGGCCGTCATTCAGGCACTCTGCCTTGCATTGATCAAGATCGATATTCTGCACGGTGCGCAGATCAAATCCGAAATAGTCGGCGTCCACCGTTGTCTCTATGCGCCGCGATCCCTCTTGCGCGATGCTGGGGGCAGACAGAAGAATAACCATCAGACATGCAAGGATATGTTTGAATCCGGACATAAGAACCTCCCGCGCCCGTGATCAATCGGGCAGAATGAAACAGCAGTTATCCCAGCCAGCTGCAGTCAATGACTGTGCGGCCGCGTCGCATATTCATCTTGAGAGTAGGGCTGGACGACCTTGGGGGGCAAGGGCTTTCCACCCTTGAGGCGCAAATTGGTCCGGATTGTTGCAATGCACAGCACAAATACGCTAGGGAGAATACCGGTCGTGAAAATGCATATCTAACGCACAACAAGGCCAGCATGTAGTCGAGTGAGTTCCGGCTGTTGCCGGCGTTGCTCTTTTCCGGATTGCATATGCAATATATAATAGTCGTTTATCCATCGAGCACACACCGACATGACGCTGCCACACATCAAGTCCGACATGAACCAGGAAGAAATGAACCTGCTGCTCGTTCAGGCACGCAAGGCCAGTGACCTGCTGAAATCACTCAGTCATGAAACACGGCTGATGATCCTGTGCATTTTGTCCGAAGGCGAAAAGTCGGTGTCCGAGCTTGAGGACATCCTCGATATGCCCCAGGCGGCGGTATCGCAGCAACTGGCGCGGCTTCGTCTCGATGGCCTGGTCGACACAAGGCGCGAAGGCCGCATGATCTACTATTCGATCCTCAATCAGGAAGTCTCTTCCGTCATCGGGACACTGTATTCACTGTTTTGCGCGCCGGTGCGCGACAAGGCCGATCAGGCCGGCTGAAAAACGCCCGAGCCAGCGATTTCAGCGACACGTGTTCACAGTTTCAGCTTTTTGCTTTCGTCCTGCTGATCCGCCTGGATGCGGCGCGCCGGGCTGTGCCTTGTCAGCAAAACCAGAAAGGCTGACCAGAAACACCTGATCAGCCTCGTCACATTGGTTCTTCGCAGCGAGCCGATAGAGCCCGGCTGTGAGCCAGCGATACTATGCCACTGCCCGCGCCAGAGCGCATTGCGACCACAACTCACTCAACGCGCCGGCAAGATGCCGGATATCGGCATCCGAATGCATTGGTGTCGGTGTGATGCGCAGACGTTCGGTCTTCACAGGCACCGTCGGGTAGTTGATCGGCTGCACATAGATGCCGTGATTGTCCATCAACACGTCGGAGATCCACTTGCACTTCGATGCGTTGCCAACCATCACCGGCACGATATGGCTCGGGTTTTCCATGTGCGGAATGCCGTGGGAATCAAGCGCACGGCGCACTTTGGCGACCGCGTCGTGATGCCGGCGGCGCTCAAGCTGGCTGGCCTTGAGATGACGGATTGATGCCGCAGCACCGGCAGCAAGCGCCGGCGGCAGGGCTGTGGTGAAGATGAAGCCCGATGCAAAGCTGCGAACGAAATCGCACAAATGACGCGATCCGGTGATATAGCCGCCCATCACGCCAAATGCTTTGCCGAGTGTTCCCTCGATCACGGTCAAACGGTCCATGATGCCTTCGCGCTCGGCGATACCGCCACCGCGTGGCCCGTACATGCCAACCGCATGAACTTCATCAAGATAGGTCATGGCGCCGAATTCATCGGCCACGTCGCACAGGGCTGCGATCGGTGCCACATCGCCGTCCATGGAATAGACGCTTTCAAACGCCACCATTTTCGGCGCCGCAGGATCGTCCAGCGCCATCAAGCGGCGCAGATCTTCCGGATCATTGTGCTTGAAAACCCGTTTTTCGCAGCGCGAATGGCGGATGCCCTCGATCATTGAGGCGTGATTGAGCGCATCCGAATAAACGATAAGGCCGGGAATTTTCCCTGCCAGAGTGCCAAGCGCCGCCCAGTTGGAAACATAGCCAGACGTGAAAATCAGTGCGTCTTCCTTGCCGTGCAGATCGGCCAGCTCGTTTTCCAGCAGCACATGGTAGTGATTCGTGCCGGAAATATTGCGGGTACCGCCGGCGCCGGCGCCGCAGCGTTCGATCGCCTCTTTCATAGCGCCGGTGACCAATGGATTTTGTCCCATGCCCAGATAGTCGTTGGAACACCAGACCGTTACGTCCTGCGTCGAACCGTCTGCACGATAGCGCGTCGCCCGCGGAAAACCGCCTGCGTGACGCTCGATATCAGCAAACACCCGGTAATTGCCCGCCTCGTGCAAACCACCGAGCTTTTCCTCGAAGAACGCTTCAAAATCCATTGCATTAGTCCTATGTGTCAGTTCCAACATGCGAAACATCGCCGCTTCCGTCAACCCGAAAATCGCGTGTTGGAAGACAGTCATATGGTCGCATGGTCCGCGAACGGAAATCTTTGTCCTATGTCAAATCGCGCAGTTAAGTTTGCCCGATAGCATAAATCCTTTCCGTTGGCCTTAAATTTTGCCTGTCAAAGATAAGTGGAGCGCTCCAGAGGCGTGATTTCATTGTCGAAGGCCTTGAGCTCTTCGCGTTTGATCTCCGCAAATATGCGCCGCAGGTCGGTGCCGAAAAGCCGCTCGATGAAAGCCGAGTTTTCAAAGTCCTCGATCGCGTCATCCATGTCATCGGACAGTTGCGGCAAAGGCACGTTATAGGCACTGCCCTCCACCGGCGGCGGCGGCATTTTGCCGTGCTCCAGACCTTCAAGCATCCCGCCAAGAACGCCCGCAAGAACGAAATACGGGTTGGCATCCGCGCCTGACATGCGGTGTTCCAGCCGCCGTGCCTTGTCATCAGACGCCGGCACCCGCACCACAACGGAGCGGTTGTTGCGTCCCCAGGCGATCCGTGTCGGGGCGTATGAGCCGGGCTGCAAACGGCGGTAACCGTTAAAACCCGGAATATAGAGAAGAAGCGTATCCTTGAGCGTCTGCAATAGACCGGCGGCGGCGTGCTGCAGCCGCAGGTCGCCGGCTTCGCCCGCAAAGATGTTGTTGCCTTCCTTGTCGAGAATGCTGGCATGCACATGCATGCCGTTGCCCGGCCATTCCAGGAACGGCTTGGCCATGAAGGTGGCGCGCAGCCCGTGCTTGTGCGCTGATTCTGTGATCAGCCGGCGCAGCAGAACGGTGTCGTCTGCCGCCGCCATGGCATCGTCCCGGTGCTTGAGGTTGACCTCGAACTGGCCGGGCGCTGCTTCCTTGATGATGGTGTCGATCGGCAGTCCCTGCGCGATGGCCGCAGCCCGGATTTCGGCAAACAGCTCGCTCTGGCCGCGAAGTTCCGACAGCGAATACATCTGCTGCTGTTCAGGGCCCGGACCAAGGTCTTTGCCCATGCGTCCCGAGCGCTGGAACACGTTCGGGTCGACCAGATAGAATTCAAGTTCAAATGCCGTGACCGGACGCAGGCCGAGGGCTGCAAACCGGTCCATCAGCTTTTGCAGCACATTGCGCGGATCGTATTCGCACGGCTCGCCAGCCTCTGTGTACATCGACATCAGCACCTGAGCCGACGGTCGCGGAGACCAGGGCGCGATATTGATTCGGCCCGGAATGGCGCGGCAGTAGCCGTCAATGTCGCCGGTTTCGATGTGAATGCCGGTGGATTCCACCTCCCTGCCCCAGATATCCAGCCCGAAGATCGACAACGGCATGTTGATGCCGGGATAGCTGGCCTTGGCCAGAGCCTCCGCCGGGCCCCATTTGCCACGCATCACGCCATTGATGTCGGGAATCAGGAAATCGACAGATTCGATGTCCGGATGCTCTGCCATGAAACGTTCTGCTTCATCATTGTTGGGAAGGCTCTTGTCTTGGTTTTCCGTGCCGGCGCTCTCGCGCATAGTATCACCATGCCCCTTCAGGACTATCTGTTGCCGCATAATGCGGATATTGCGGTGCTTGTCCGCACCCAAGTTTTGTGCACACACTCAACTAAAGGTCAAACCGATTTCATCGCGGCCTCTGTGAAAAAACAATCAGGAATAAAACTATGCGCGTCAACGTGTCTTCCCATGACCTCAAGCTATCCGATCACAAGCACCACCTTCATCCATTCACCGACCATGGTGCCTTGGGCGTCGATGAAAGGCGGGTGATATCGAAAGCCGATGGGGTATGGCTGTGGGACACCGACGGAAATCGGATCATGGACGGCATGGCCGGTCTGTGGTGCGTCAATGTCGGCCACGGCCGTCAGGAGATCGTGGAGGCGGTGCGCGCGCAGATGAGCGAGCTGTCCTACTACAACACCTTTTTCAAGACCACGCATCCGCCAGTCATCGAACTGTCTGAAATGCTGGCCGGTGTTGCGCCTGACAACATCAACATGGTCATGTACAGCGGCTCCGGGTCTGAAGCCAACGACACCAATTTGCGCCTGGTTCGCACCTATTGGGCGCTGCGGGGCAAGCCCTCCAAGAAAGTCGTGATCAGCCGCAAGAACGCCTATCACGGCTCAACCATGGCCGGCGCCTCGCTCGGCGGCATGGGCGCCATGCACAGCCAGGGCGGCCTGCCGATCCCCGACATTCACCACATCGCCCAGCCTTACTGGTTCGGCGAAGGCATGATGACCGACATGAGCGAGGACGAGTTCGGCCTCTGGGCGGCGCGTGAACTCGAGCGCGCCATCGAGGAGATCGGCGAGGAGAATGTCGCCGCCTTTATCGCAGAGCCGATCCAGGGTGCAGGCGGCGTAATCGTTCCTCCGGCCACCTACTGGCCCGAAGTCAAGCGCATCCTCGAAAGCCGGGATATCCTGTTTATTGCGGACGAAGTCATCTGCGGTTTCGGCCGCACGGGCGAATGGTTCGGTTCCGACTATTATGAACTCAAGCCCGATCTGATGACCATCGCAAAGGGGCTAACGTCAGGCTATCTGCCAATGGGCGGCATTCTGGTTTCCGACGAGATCGCCGAAGTTCTGCACCGCGAGGGCGTCGAGTTCTTCCACGGCTACACCTATGCAGGCCACCCCGCCTGCTGCGCAGCCGCCATTGCCAATCTCACAATCATCAAGCGTGAAGGCCTGGTGGAGCGCGTCCGGGATCATATCGGACCCTACTTCCAGCAGCGCTGGCAGGCGCTGGAACAGCATCCGCTGGTTGGCCAGGCCCGCGGCCTCGGCATGT
This sequence comes from uncultured Hoeflea sp., assembly GCA_963975635.1. Classification (GTDB taxonomy): domain Bacteria; phylum Pseudomonadota; class Alphaproteobacteria; order Rhizobiales; family Rhizobiaceae; genus Hoeflea. The sequence continues at coordinate 21,096 of CAXBIE010000011.1, forward strand.
TTGGCGCACTGGAACTGGTCCCCGACGAGAATGATCTCAAGAAACGCTTCGACAATGCCGGCAAGGTCGGCACCATCACCCGTGATCATTCCTTTGCCAACGGACTGGTGATGCGCGCGGTCGGCGATGCGCTGATCATCTCGCCGCCGCTGAGCATCACCGAGGAAGAGGTGGATACCCTCATTGCCTCGGCCAAAAAGACGCTGGATGAAGCCCTGGATGATGTCCGCAAACAAGGCCTGGCCTGATCCTGCGGCCATCCGGATTTAACCTTTACACTTAAGCTTAACGCCGGGTTATCAGACCCGGCGTTTTGAAACGCGCTATAATTCCGTCTCTCAAGGAGGCTGTGATGCGCGATATCCAATCACCAAACCGGACAGGCGAGAGTGCCGGTCAACGGAACGGATTGCTCGATCTGCTGCGTTTTTCCGCCGCGCTTGTGGTGGCGATCTACCATTTCCTCTATCGCGGCGCCCAAAGCGGGGGCTATCTGGACCAAGGCTTTGGCGCGGCAGGCGTCTCGGTTTCGCTGGGTTATCTCGGCGTCAATCTGTTTTTCATGATCTCCGGCTTTGTCATCATCTGGTCAGCGTCCGGGCGCGACTGGTACGGCTTTTCGGTCAGCCGTCTGGCGCGGCTTTATCCAGCACATCTGGTCGCCATGACCATCACCTTTCTGACAATGGCTTGGTGGGCTCAACCGCCGTTCACCACGGACTTTTTCCAGTGGGTGGCCAACCTGACCATGCTCGCACCGATATTCGGCGCGGGGTTCATGGACGGGGCCTACTGGTCGATCGTCATCGAGATTATTTTCTATGGCTGGGTGGCGATCGGACTTTTTACAGGTTTTCTGCCCCGGCACACCGACGGTGCCGCTGCAATCTGGATGCTGCTTGTGATGGTCAACAACACCATGCTCGGGTCCCGTCCGGTGGAGCTTCTGTTCCTCACCGAATATGGCAGCTACTTCGCACTGGGCATCATGACATGGCGAATTTCATCACTGGGCGGCAGCGCTCTGCGCCTGCTTGTGGCTGCACTTGCGCTGATCATGACGTTTCATGCCGCCGAAGTGCAGCGGCTCGATGTCATCTTCCGCCTCGGCGAAGCCTCCAGCGCTCCACTCGTGGCGATGGCAAATGCGGGGATTATCTGCCTGTTTCTGCTGGCTGCCGGGCTCGGAAGCCGAATCAAGGCCTCGGCGTGGATTCTGGCGCTTGGCGGACTCAGCTACCCGTTTTACCTGATCCATCAGAACGCCGGATATATCCTGATGAACTTGGCCACACCGGTGATCGGCAAATGGGCCGCGTTTGCGCTGGCCCTGGCGCTGTCCATCGTTGTGAGCTGGTGGATCTACGCACGGATTGAACCCGTCGGCCGCAAGGTCATCCGGACACTGTTCTTGCCTGCTGCCCGTTTCCTGCCCCGGACAATGACGCGATACCCTGCGCCCGCTGGATAGAGTCGGTAAGACGCAGGGAAAAAGAAGGGGCGGCCAATGTAGCCGCCCCCGCTCATGTATCTGTATGGGTATCGCCAGGCTTACTGCGGAAGCTGGTCGTCGATGCCCTTGACGTAGAAGTTCAGGCCAGCCAGTTCGCCGTCTTCGGCAACCACACCGTCAGCCAGCCACTCGGAGCCATCCTGCTTCATGATCGGGCCGGTGAAGGGGTGAAGCTCGCCTGAGGTGATCTTGGCCTGGGTTTCTTCGGCCATGGCTTTCACATCGTCGGGCATGTTGGTGTAAGGCGCCATCACGACGTGGCCTTCGGCCATGCCGGCCCAGGTGCGCGACTGCTCCCAGGTGCCGTCAAGAACAGCACCGATGCGCTCGACGTAATAGGGACCCCAGTCATCGACGATTGCTGTCAACTGGGTTTCCGGGCCGAAGGCGATCATGTCGGAAGCCTGTCCGAAGGCATGCGCGCCGCGCTCGGCGGCAACCTGCATCGGCGCCGTGGAATCGGTGTGCTGGGTCAGGATGTCAACGCCGCCATCGAGCAGTACCTTGGCCGCATCGGCTTCCTTGCCCGGATCGAACCAGGTGTTCACCCACACGACCTTGAGCTTGAAGTCCGGATTGATGGACTGGGCGCCGAGCATGAAGGAGTTGATGCCCTGCACCACTTCCGGGATCGGGAATGAGGCAATGTAGCCCGCCGAGCCGGTCTCCGACATCTTCGCGGCGATCTGGCCGATCACGTAACGGCCCTGGAAGAACTTCGAATCATAGGTCGCAACGTTCGGATGATCGGTCTTGTAGCCGGTGGCGTGCTCGAATTTCACATCCGGGAAGTCCTTTGCCACCTTGTTGGTCGGATCCATGTAGCCGAAGGAGGTGGTGAAGATGATGTTGCAGCCGGAACGGGCAAAGCGCTCGATGGCGCGCTCGGAGTCTGCACCTTCCGGAACGCTTTCGAGATAGGCCGTTTCCAGCTTGTCACCGAATTTTTCCTCGGCGAACTTGCGGCCCTGGTCATGCTGGTAGGACCATCCGAAGTCGCCCACCGGGCCGACATAGATGAAGCAGGCCTTGACCTTGTCCATGCCCTGCGCACTTGCCGGGATTGCGGTGCCGGCGAGCGCTGTGGCCGCGGCGAGGAGGAGAAGTGTTTTTTTCATTGGGTTCACCCTGTCTGGTTGGTTGTTGACATCAAGCCGGCGTTTTTCGTCTACCTTTCCGGCACAAATGGTTTGCCGAGCGAGGCCGGCGTGTTGATCAGCGTCATCCTGCGATTCAACGAGATGATAACAAGTACCGCAATCGTTGCGAGGTAGGGAAGAGCCGAAAGGAACTGCGAGGGAATTCCGATGCCACGCGATTGCGCAAACAATTGTCCGATCGACACGGCGCCGAACAGATAGGCGCCGATCAGCGCCCGCCCGGGCCGCCATGAGGCGAACACCACCAGCGCCAGAGCGATCCAACCCCGCCCGGCGGTCATGTTCTCCACCCATTGCGGGGTGTAGACGATCGACAGATGCGCACCGGCGAGGCCTGCGCAGGCGCCGCCGAACATCACGGCTAGATAGCGGGTGCGAACCACGTTCACGCCAAGCGCATGGGCCGAGGTGTGGCTGTCACCGATGGCGCGCAGCCTCAACCCGGCACGGCTTTTGAAGAGGAACCAGTTCACACCGATGACGGCGATGATCGAGGTGTAGAAGATCGGGTCCTGATCAAACAGCAGCCGGCCTATAAACGGAATATCCGAGAGCAGCGGAATCGGCATTGCAGCGAGTTTCAGACCCGGAAGCCCGATGAAAGCCTCGCCGATCATTCCCGACAGTCCAAGACCGAGAATGGTCAAGGCAAGACCGGTTGCCACCTGATTCGCAACCAGCGTCAGGGTCAGGAACCCGAACAGCATCGAAAAAAGCATGCCGCCAAGCAATCCACCGATTGCGCCGAGTCCTGCTGAGCCGGTCAGCTGTGCGATAGCAAAGGCGCAAACCGCTCCCATGATCATCATACCTTCGACGCCCAGATTGAGAACACCGGACCGTTCCACAACCAGTTCTCCGATTGCCGCGAGCAAAAGCGGTGTGGCCGCGGTCATGATGGTCAGAATAATCGCTTGGGTCATGTCCATCAGGCAGCACTCCCTTTCTGTGCCGCTCCGAAGACAAGCCGGATGCGGTAATGGATCAGCGTGTCGCAGCCCAGGACGAAGAACAGCAATAATCCCTGGAACAGACGGGTCACCTTGTCGGTGATTCCGATCGAGATCTGCGCCGCTTCACCGCCCAGATAGGTCAATGCCAGAATGAGACCCGCAGCGACAATGCCGAGCGGATTGAGCCGCCCCAGGAAGGCCACGATAATCGCGGTAAAGCCATACCCCGGAGAGATCACCGGACGCAGCTGGCCGATGGCGCCCGAGACTTCGGAGATACCGGCAAGTCCTGCAAGCGCGCCTGACACCAGGAACGCGAAATACACCATCTTCTTGTCGGAGAAGCCGGCAAACCGCCCTGCCCGCGCAGACTGGCCCAGCACGCTGATCTCAAAGCCCTTGAGCATCCGCCGCATGACGAACCACAGCACAATCGCTGCAATCAGCGCAAAACCGAAACCCCAGTGGGTTTTTCCGGTTTCGATGATCCGCGGCAGCACCGCGTTGTCCGCGAAATTGCGGGTTTCAGGAAAATTGAAACCCTCCGGATTTCGCCACGGCCCGCGCACGGTCCAGTCAAGCAGCAGCTGCGCGATATAGACCAGCATCAGGCTGGTCAGAATCTCGTTGGTGTTGAGGCGCGCCTTCAGGAAAGCAGGAATGGCGGCATAGGCAGCCCCGCCGATCATCCCGAAAATCATCATCAGCGGTAGCATCAACGGCGATTCCCAGCCATGAAACACCACCGGCAGCACCGATCCGGCCATAGCGCCGATAATGAACTGTCCTTCCGCCCCGATGTTCCAGTTGTTGGAACGGTAGCAGACAGACAGGCCGACGGCGATCAGGATCAGCGGCGCCGCTTTAATCGCCAGTTCATGCAGTGACCAGACTTCGGTCAGCGGTTCAATGAAGAAGCTGTAGAGCGCCGATACCGGGTCCTTGCCAAGTGACACAAACAGAATGACACCGGCGATGAGGGTCAGCCCCAGCGCAATGAACGGAGACAGGATCGAAAACAGCGAAGACATGTTTTCGCGCTTTTTGAGTTCAATGCGCATGGGCGGCCTCCGCATCTGCATGACCGGCGCCATCATGGAACCCGCCCATCAACAACCCGATGCGTTCGCGTGTCATCGACGATGCCGGTTCGGGATCCGAAAGATGGCCTTCGTTGATCACGGCGATGCGGCTCGCGATTTCAAAAACCTCGTCAAGGTCCTGAGAGATGACGACGACGGCAGAGCCGCTCTTGGCCAGATCGATCAGCGCCTGGCGAATACGGCTGGCCGCGCCTGCGTCTACGCCCCAGGTCGGCTGATTGACCACCAGCACAGCCGGCTGGCGGTCCAGTTCGCGCCCGACGATGAATTTCTGCAGATTGCCGCCAGACAGCGAGCCGGCCGCCGGGTCATCGCCCGACTTGCGCACGTCCATGACCTCGCAGATCCGTTTGGAGGCCTTTGCGACCGCGTCGGTGTTGATCAGACCAAGCGGCCCTCCTGAGAGGAAAGCTGCGCCATCCGAGGCATGACGAGACAGCACCAGATTGGCTGTCAGCGGCATTTCGGTCACCGCTGCATGGCCATGCCGCTCTTCAGGAACAAAGCCGCATCCCAGCAAGCGCCGCTCGGTGATCCCCATGCGCCCGACCGCCTTGCCGCGAATGCGGATCGCATCGGCATCGGCGACCCGGTCTTCGCCCGACAACACATCGAACAATTCGCTCTGCCCGTTTCCGGCAACACCTGCAATGGCAACCACTTCGCCGGCCCGAACAGACAGGTTGATATCCTTGAGCGACACCGCAAACGGACTGCGTGATGGTGCGCTGAGTTTCTTGATTTCAATCAGCAGGTCGCCCGGTTCGCCAAGCCCGGCGCCGGTGATTTCGGCCACTTCGCCGCCGACCATCATGCGGGCCAGCGAAGACGGTGTTTCCTGGCGCGGATTACAGGCGCCTGTGACTTTACCATGGCGTAGTACGGTGGCGCGGTCGCAGATCCGCTGCACTTCCTCAAGCCGGTGGCTGATGTAAAGAACCGAGCGCCCCTCCGCCTTCAGCTTGTCCAGGGTTTCAAACAGCTTGTCGGCCTCTTGCGGGGTCAACACCGATGTTGGTTCATCAAGAATGATCAGTTCAGGATTCTGCAAGAGCGCCCTGACAATTTCGATGCGTTGGCGTTCGCCAACCGAGAGATCGGCAACGTGGGCCGAAGGATCCAGTGGCAGACCATATTCGAGCGAAAGCCGCCGTGCCTCTTCGGAGATCCGGTCAATGGGAACGTTTCCATCGAGCGCGAGCGCGATGTTCTCTGCCACCGTAAGGGCTTCGAAAAGCGAAAAATGCTGAAACACCATGCCGACACCGGTGGCGCGCGCTTCGCCGGGGCTGCCGATGCTGACAGGCTTGCCCTTCCAGAGGATTTCCCCGTCGCTGGGGTCGAGAACACCGAACAACATCTTGACCAGCGTTGATTTGCCCGCTCCGTTTTCGCCCAGAAGCGCGTGAATTTCCCCCGGAGCGATTGCCAGATCGATCCCGTCGCAAGCTCTCAGGCTCCCGAAAATCTTTGTCAGCCCTTTTGTTTCCAAAAGCGGCGTTTCGGTCTTCTGATTCTGCACGTCACCCCCCGAATTCCGCACCATCGGAATCGCCTATTTTTGAGGCGATTATCTCCGAAGCACAAGAAACAAGCTTCACCATATGCCCACGAAATTCAAGTGGCATGACACCGGCAATCATTTCTGCTTTTCACCATCAAACGCAATAATTGTGCGTCGCACAAGTGGGACGCGATCGAAATCGCCGAGCAATTTCAAAGTGCGGCGATTTTGATTCTTCGAAAAGTGCGTCTACCGGCCGGCTTTCTCAAAAATATCCTGACAGTGTTTCGGATCCGGTCAGTTGATTATGGGCCGGGCTCACGGCAGCAAAACCGTGGTTCCGGTGGTGTTGCGTGCCTCCAGGTCGGTATGCGCACGCGCGGCCTCGGCAAGCGGATATCGCTGATTGATCTCTATCTTCACAATCCCGCGGGAGACTACGTCAAACAGGGCGCTGGCAGAAGCTTCGAGCTCCGGACGGCTGGCAATATAGGTGAACAGGGTTGGCCGCGTTGCAAACAGCGATCCCTTTTGCGCAAGAATACCGATGTTGAACGGCTCAATCGGACCTGACGACTGGCCGAAACTGGCCCACAGGCCGCGTGGTTTCAGGCAATCGAGCGAACCCGGAAAGGTGTCCTTGCCGACCGAATCGTAAACCACATCGACGCCCTTGCCGCCGGTGATTTCCCTGACCCGCTCGACAAAATCCTCTGTCCGGTAATTGATCACATGGTCATAACCGTTTGCTGCGGCGAGCTCAGCCTTCTCTGGTGAACCAACGGTTCCGATCACCGTGGCGCCAAGTGCCTTGGCCCACTGACCGACGATCAGGCCGACCCCGCCTGCCGCGGCATGATAGAGGATGGTGTCGCCCGGCTTCACATCATAGGTTCGGCGCAACAGATACTCCGCCGTCATGCCCTTGAGCATCATGCTGGCGGCGACATCGAGCTCGATACCGTCGGGCACTTTGACCAGCTTTTCGGCAGCAATCAGCCGCTGCTGCGCATAGGCGCCGATGGGGCCGGCATAAGCAACCCGGTCGCCTGTCTTGAGCAGCGTGACGCCCTCACCCACCGACGTCACCACGCCGGCGCCCTCATTGCCGGGAACCAGCGGCAAGCCGTTGGGAGCCGGATAAAGTCCGGAGCGGAAATACACGTCAATGAAGTTCAGACCAACAGCCTCGTGCCGGATCCTGACCTCGCCTGTGCCGGGTTCTCCAACCTGGTGATCGCCCCATTCCAGAACTTCCGGGCCGCCGTGCTGTGAAACGAGGATCGCTTTCATATCGGTAGTCTCCAATGCAAGCCACGCCAACGACGGCAGGGCGGACAAAAAATCAAACGCTTGGGCGTCGTCCAAGGCCGGGAAACATCTGCATGATCCCGCCAATGACAAAAAGATAACCGCCGGTCAGCATCACCGCCCACATCAGCCACTCGGGGCTGTCAAACCGCAACAACAATGCATAGCCCGACAACGCGGACCAGATCGCAAATACGCTCAGATTGAGCCACCGAAGCCTGACGACCCGGACCGGATGCAGAAAATTGATCGGAAGGAAGGTCATGAAGACGGCGGCCAGAACGATGGCGAAGGCAACCGCCTCGGATGCGTTTGTCACAAACAGGGTGTAGACCAGCATGTTCCAGGCGACCGGGAAACCGGAGAAGAAGTTCTCGTCGGTCTTCATTCCCATGTCGGCATAGTAGATCGCACTCGACACCACGATCAGACCGGCTGCAACAAAGGACAGCGGCTCGCCGATCATGCCGCTCTGATAGAGCGCGAATGCAGGGATCAGCACATAGGTGACGTAGTCGATCACATTGTCGAGCATCACGCCGGACCAGTTCGGCAGGACTTCCTTGACGTTGAGCTTGCGCGCAATCGGGCCGTCGATGCCGTCAATCAGCATGGCAACGGCAAGCCACCACCACAGATCGACAAACCGGCCTTCCGCCGCCGCCACCAGCGCCAGAAATGCCATGAAAGATCCGCTGGCGGTCAGGATATGCACCGAAAACGCCCGGATTTCCGCGTAGGGAACGCGGCGGTATTTAAATGGAAGCTTCATGCCGCCAGCGCCTCCCAGCGCAATGTCAGTTGGGGCCGCTCCAGTCGAGGGCGCAGATTTCAGCCGAGCGTCCGGCAAAGTTCCAGTTGCGGCCAAAGGCGCGCATCTTGGAGCGTTCCGATTTGGCCACAATGATTTCCGGGGCGATCCAGTATTCAGAATTTGAAATCACCGTATCTTCGCCATGGGTCTTGCCCGGAATTGGCGAAACAATTCCATCGATGATCTTGGGGATCTTGATGATCCGCTTCTTGCCTTCGACCTCGTAGCTGATCGGTTCCTGCTGCACGCCGAGGAAGTTGCCAACCAGTATCGAAAGCAGAGCGGTGGTGCCGCCAGCTTTTCCGGTGAAGATCTTCGTGAAGGCCTTGGTTGCGTAAATCGAGGCACGCTTGTCGACAAACAGGCCGGCGGTCCAGTTGCCGCGGCTCATATAGCCCGGGATTTCCATGATCAGTCCCAGGTTGAGACCCGACAGATCAGTGTCGCCGTAATAGCCGTTGTCGATCCGGAATCCGGCCCAGGTCTGGCAATAGCCTTCCGTCGGCGGATGCTGGCCGAGCGAGATGACGCAGGGACAAAAAACCGTGCAATTGCAGGACAGTACCAACTCGCCCTTCAAGGCCCACTCGACATTCGCCATTCACGTTTTCTCCCTCAGGCCTTGTCAGGCCAGTGCGCTCCAGATCAGCGCAACTCCCCAGACACTTATTATCGCGCCGCCGGCTTTCGTTGTCACCCGCCCTGCCCCGGTTTTCTCCAGAAATGTGAACAGGGTAAGCGCCGCCATCCAGACCACATTCATGCTGCCTACCGCAAGCATGATCAGCATCAATGCCCAACAACAGCCGAGGCACCAAACCCCTTGTTCGATTCCGAGCCGGAACACTCCGCGCGCAGTTGTCTTCCAGCGCGCAAACAGCGTGGTGAAGGGATTGCGGCATTTGGTCAGGCAGGCCTGCTTGAGCGCGGTAAACTGATATAAACCCGCACCTAGCAGGATCAGACCGGCAATCACGCCTTTGACCGGTGCGGTGGCCGACATGCCGGTGACATGCCCGATGGCGAGCTGAACCAGTGTGAAGCCGACGGCGGCAAGAGCCCATACGTTCATATATCCGGCGGTCAGAACAGCGGGGTGAATCACCGGTTCACCACGCGCCACTGCAGTGTCGGCAATTTCGGCATAGGTGCGTATCATCGGGGCTGCGGTCGGCAACATCATGGCCGCCGACATCGCAAGCCACATCACGAACAACGCCACGGCAAGGCCCGGAAAGGAAGCGCCCGAAAGAACCAGCCCCGAATCCGCCGACAGGCACAGATCCGCAATCGTCGCAGCGAACGAGCCCGGCTCAACCGGTAGAAAGCGGGAAATCAACGACATGCCCGGTCCAAGCGGACGCGCCGAGCCCTGCAGCTCGACGATCGAGCCAGCCATCGATATCACGAACCACCAGGCAAGTCCGGCGGTCAGCAACACCATTGCCAGCACCGGCCACACCGGCCGACGCGCCAGCCTGGCGATCACGCGCCCTGAGCGGTCCAGTTGATCAAACCGGCCTTCGAGCGGATCTGTCTCTGCGCGGGGTGTGAACATGCGCCAAATGATCCCATGGAGTTCGTTGCTCAGGCGATGTAAAGGATGCAGCAGCCCAATGGCAATTGGCGAGACAGTGAAAGGGCAAAGAATTGCGTGAGCAGTATGACATCGCGGTCATCGGCGGCGGCCTTGCCGGATCCGTGACAGCCCTTGCGGCAGCGGCACAAGGATGGCGGGTGGCCTTCATCGCGCCCCAGCCACCGCGCCAGGATGGCCGGACCACCGCCTTGCTGTCGGAATCAATCGGCCTGCTGACCCGGCTTGGCATCTGGGACGACGTGCGGCCGGTGTCTGCGCCGCTGCGTACCATGCGAATCCTGGATGGCACCACACGGCTTTTCCGGGCCCCGCCGGTTTCTTTCCGCTCCAGTGAGATCGATCTGGATGCCTTCGGCTACAATATTCCCAACCAGCCGCTTTTCGACGTGCTTCAGACCGCCACACGCCAATCGGGTTTGATTGATCGGTTCGAAAGCCCGATGGCTCAGGCTGAACAGTCCGATGAGGTGGTAAGCCTCACATTGGATGATGGCACGGTCGTAATGGCGCTTGCGGCTCTGGCCGCGGACGGTCGTGGCTCGAAGCTGCGGGACGCGATCGGCATCAAGGTCAAGACATGGTCGTACCCGCAAACCGCGCTGGTGATGAATTTCTCCCACTCCATCAGCCATGCCGACACCTCGACCGAATTCCACACCGAACGTGGACCATTCACCCAGGTGCCTCTTCCGGGTAATCGCTCCAGCCTCGTCTGGGCGGTCAGACCTGAAGAGGAAGCTGGAATACGTGCTTTGTCCCGGCAAGCTCTGAACGCCGAAGTTGAATCGCGAATGCGGTCGATTCTGGGCGCAGTCGAGGTGGAGGGTGAAGTGCAGGCCTGGCCGCTGTCCAGCCTCATCGCAGAGAGTTTCGGCAACGGCCGGACCATGCTGGTGGGCGAGACTGGCCACGCCTTCCCGCCGATTGGAGCGCAGGGCCTCAATCTGGGTCTCCGCGACATCATGCAGGCGATACAGTCGATCACCGATGCGGGCGGACCTCAGAATGCGCCACAGGCAGTCCGGGCATTCAATCGCCAGCGCCGTATCGATGTGACCAGCCGCACAGCCGGCGTCGACCTGCTCAATCGCGCCCTGTTAAGCTCGTTTCTGCCGGTCCAGGCTCTGCGCGCCGGAGGCTTGGCTGCGTTGTCGGCAATCCCGCCGCTCAGGCTCCTGGCCATGCGCGAAGGCATGACACCGGGCTGGCGCAAGAAGGATAACGGCAGTCCGCTGCCTTCGCGTGGTTGATGTGGTTTATAAGTAATTTCTGTAATGCCATGATACAAAACGCTTTAAAGGCCTTGCCATTGCCGGAACGATGTTCGAACCGGCGGCTCAGCCGGGAAACAGATCAGGTGGCAATGTTCCGCTGGTGATCAGCCAGAGCAAGGCGGAAACCGTGCCGACGCTGCTTACGGTGGTCACCAGCACGGTAGCTGACGCACGCTCCACCCAGGTCGAGTATTGCTGCGCGATCACGAACACGTTTGTGGCGGTGGGAAGCGACGCGAGCAGCACCGCGGTGTAAACCCAGACCGGCTCAAAATCGCCCATCAGGCTCAATCCGACATACATCAACACAGGATGGGCGATCAGTTTCATCGGCACGATAAAGCCGAGTTCGACCGGCACGCGCTTCAGCGGCCTCAACGCCAGCGTCACCCCCATCGCAAACAGCGCGCAGGGAGCCGCGGCCTGAGCCAGATAGTCGATCAGGCGCCCGACCGGCAGTGGTGGCACAAATTCAATCCAGGCAGCTGCAACACCAACCGCGGTGGCGAGGATGAACGGGTGGAAGGCGATCTTGCGCGTCACCCCCAGCGCCAGCGCACCCGCACTGCGGTGGTCGCCGCCGGCAAGCGCCATCATCATCGGCGCGATGGTGAAATGCATGATGTTTTCAAAGCAGAAGATCAGCGCAACGGGCACCGCAGCCGGTTCCCCGAAGGCCAGTATGGCAATCCCCGGGCCCATATAGCCGATATTGCCATAGGCTCCGGCCAGTCCCTGAACAGTGGCCTCGCCGATGGTTGCGCGGCGAACCAGAATGCTGGCGGCAAAGACGATCGCAAAGACCGTGTAGGTCACCACCATGCTGGTCAGCACGTAATCCCAGCGCGCCAGCTCCTCGATCGGGGTTCGCGACAAAAGCTTGAAAAACAGCGCCGGCAGCGAAACATAGATGATGAAGGTGTTGAGCCACCCCATCGCCTCATGCGGCTGCTTGGTAATGCGCGCAGCAATGTATCCAAGCAGGATAAGGCCGAAAAACGGCAGCACCAACCCTGTGATTTCAGCCATACTTGATACCCGCGAACGCTGTTAATACAATGCTTCAGCCCTTGCAGGGGGTAGGTTCCCGGCGCACCGGCGTCAAGGCCAAACAGTTGAACTTCTGGCCAAAGCTCCCATCTTTAAGGCCAAAGGAACAAAGACATGCAGCTCAAACAAGCCAAATTTCACATCGGACAAATCGTCAAGCACCGGATTTTCCCGTTCCGTGGCGTGATTTTTGATGTTGATCCGGTTTATGCCAACACCGAAGAATGGTGGAATGCCATTCCCGAACAGGTCCGTCCCAGCAAAGACCAGCCGTTCTATCATCTGCTCGCAGAGAACGATGAGACCGAATACGTGGCCTATGTATCCGAACAGAACCTCCTGGTTGACGACAATGAGAGCCCGGTTCGCCATCCTCAGCTCAACGAGTTTTTCGACGCGCCGGTGGATGGTGTCTACAAACCCAAGGAACGGGTCAGCCACTGAGCGTCAGGCCGGCAGATGCATTCGCTCTCACCAAATGAAAAGGCCCGGACGCAATGTCGCATCCGGGCCTTTTCTTTACCAGTCTGGTGAAATCAGTTCTTCTTCGCTGCAGCCTGAGCCTCTTCAAGCTTCTTGCGGGCTTCCTCTGCCTTCTTGGACATTTCTTCCTGCAGCAAACGCTGGCGTTCCTGGAGTTCCGACTGGGCGATCGGGTCGCCGTCATAGGCCTGGGTAAAGCCTTCCAGGGAGATTTTCAGCGGGTTGGGTGTGCGCTGGTAGTTGACCGAGGTCAGCACAAGTTCGCCACCCTTCTTGAAGGAAGCAACCATGGCGTCGGTCAGCAGTGCTTCGGCAACGCAGGTTTCAGGCATGCAGATCGCATATTCGAGGCGCTGGGCCTGGCCGCCATCCACCTGCAGGTTGATTCCGGGCTGGATCAAACGCGCGGTCGGGACTGTGACCTGCATGATCATCCGGTTCACCTTGCCGGTCACATTGATCAGGCCGACTGCCGTCAGCAGCTGACCTGTCGGCGCAGTGACCAGGTTCTGCACGATGCAGACATCATTGTCTTCCTGCTTGGTGCAGGTCTTGTACCAGCCCTGATTGGCACCTTGAGCGGAAGCTGTTGCAGGCATGAAAGCGGCGGCGACGCCAACCGACATGACAGCAGCGGAAACGATCTTTGTGATGGCGTTCATTTGGTTCCAGTTCTCCTCAAATGCCGCCTTTGGGCAGCGTAGGGTTCGCGCGGAGTCCGCGCCCTCATCTGTATGTCGCGCCTTCTCGGTTGAAAATGCGGCGACAGCAAGGCTTGTTTCGGGTTCCTGTTAACGCGTGGAGGCATTAATATCCAGCCCGGCAGCGGTCTCCGATCAAAAAAAACAGCCGTACTCCCGCAACGGTGGTCTGCATGGCGCGGTCCGTATATCCTCCTTGAGGGATTCGGCGGTGGCGAAATCAGCTTCGTCACTTTTCTTCAAACCCGCGAGGATTGACTATGAGACTTTTGCTGACATCACTTGCCTTGTTTGCTGCAGCACTGTTCAGTGCCGGCTCAACGGCCTGTGCGGAACCGGTTCACGGCATCGCCATGCATGGCGAGCCGGCGTTGCCCGCCGATTTCAGCCATCTGCCCTATGTCAATCCTGATGCCCCAAAGGGCGGCAAGGTCACCTATGGCGTTGTCGGCACATTCGACAGCGTCCGGCCATTCATCGTCAGAAGCATGCGGACCCATGCCCGCGGCGTGGTTGACCCGGTCTTCGGCAACCTGATCTACGAAACCCTGATGCAGCGCTCTCAGGACGAACCATTCACGATGTACGGGCTGCTTGCCGAAACCGTTGAGTGGGACGAGGAGCGCAGCTTCATCCAGTACAACATCAATCCCGCCGCGCGCTGGTCAGACGGCGAGCCGGTCACCGCGGATGATGTGATCTTCACCATGGAATTGCTGAAGGACAAGGGCCGCCCGCCCTACTCCACCCGGCTCAACCGTGTGGCGAAGATGGAAAAAACCGGGCCACTGTCCGTGCGCTTCACCTTTAATGATAAATCCAATCGCGAGTTCCCGCTGATCCTGTCACTCTCGCCGGTACTGCCAAAACACGCGATCGATCCCGAAACCTTTGATCAGTCAACGCTGGAGCCCGGCATCAGCTCCGGCCCCTATCTGATCAGTGAAATCAAACCCGGCGAACGCATCACGTTCAAGCGACGTGAAGACTATTGGGCCAAAGATCTGCCGATCAAGCGCGGGATCGACAATTACGACGAGATCGCGGTCGAATATTTTCTCTCCGAGACCGCCCAGTTCGAGGCCTTCAAGAAGGGAGTCTTCGACATCTATCCCGATGGCAGCGCCACCAACTGGTCGCGCGGCTATGATTTCCCGGCCGTCACCTCGGGTGAAATTGTCCGCAAGGAATATGACAGCAAGACTCCCTCCGGAATGTACGGGTTTGTCTTCAACACGCGTAAGAAACTGTTTGATGATGTGCGGGTCCGTCAGGCCCTGACCATGCTGTTTGATTTCGAATGGGCCAACAGAAGCCTTTACGACAACACCTACAAGCGCACCCACTCGTTCTGGGACGGCTCGGATCTGTCGAGTTACGGCAAACCCGCCGATGCGCGCGAGCGCGAGATCCTTGCACCCTACCCTGACGCTGTCTTGCCGGAGATCATGGACGGCACATGGACCTTGCCGGTCACCGATGGATCGGGCCGTGACCGCAAGATCCAGCGCGCGGCTTTGACCCTGCTGCAGGACGCCGGTTACAGCATCGACAACGGCAAGCTGCTGGATTCTGACGGAAAGCACTTTGCCTTTGATCTGATGACCCAGAACGAAGGACAGGAGAAGCTTGCCATCGCCTTTCAGCGTTCGCTTTCCGCTCTGGGCATCGAAATGGCGATCCGGACCGTCGATGACGCGCAGTATCAGCAGCGCTCCCAGACCTTCGATTACGACATGATCATGAAAGCCTTTTCGTCTTCACTGTCTCCGGGCACCGAACAATTGGGCCGGTGGGGCTCCGCCTCGCGTGACCAGCAGGGCTCATTCAATTTTTCCGGCGCTGCCAGCATGGCCCTGGATGCGACCATTGATGCGTTGCTCAACGCCCGTACTGCCGATGATTTCCGCTCTGCCGTGCGCGCCTATGATCGCGTCCTGCTGTCCGGGCACTATGTCATCCCGGCCTTCCACCTCGGCAAATCCTGGGTGGCGCACCGCAGCCGCATAGCCGAGCCAGAAGGCGAACCGCCGCTCTACGGCTATTATCTGCCGGCCTGGTGGGATACCACCGCCGCTCGTTAAGAGCTCGAAATTGAAGACACCCGAAAGGTGAAGTTATGACTGCTGCCGCATTGACCATTGACGTCGTCTCCGATGTCATGTGCCCATGGTGCTATATCGGCAAGCGCCGGCTGGAAGCTGCGCTTGATGAGGTTCGCGCCGAGATGGATGTCGAAGTGCGCTGGCGTCCCTATCAGCTTGATCCGACCCTGCCCAAGCAGGGCAAGGACCGGCAGCAATATCTGGAAGACAAATTCGGCGGCGCTGCCGGCGCTGAGCAGGCCTATGCCGCCATTCGCGCTGCTGGCATTGACGAAAACATTCCCTTTGCCTTTGACAAGATTGAAGTGTCGGCCAACACGCTCGATGCGCATCGGCTGATCCGCTGGGCCGGATCTCTGGGACTGACGACCCAGCAACAGGTGGTGGACCTGCTGTTCAAGGCCTATTTCGAAGAGGGAAAGAACATCGGCGATGATGCGGTGCTGAAGCAGATCGCGGAACAGGCCGGCCTTGAAATGCCGGTGATCGAACGGTTGCTGGCAGGTGACGCTGATCGCGATACCGTTGCAGCCGAGATCGATCAGGCCCGGCAGATGGGCGTCACCGGCGTGCCGTGCTTCATCATTGATATGCAATATGCCGTCGTCGGTGCGCAGTCAGGCGAAGCGCTTGCCGATGCCATGCGCAAGGTCGTTCAGGAAAAAGCCAGGCAGGCCGCCGCAGCGCCCGAGTGATTGGCCCAGCCGTTTCTTATGGAGGGCCTCAAGCCGCTTGGCGCAGGGTGATCCGGGTCAGCTCCGCCGGCCGTCCCAGCCGCAGGGCGAATCCGGGCCACAGCGCCGTGCCGTTGTTGACGTAGAGCTGCATGGACCCGACCTGATAATGGCCGGAGACGAAACCGTTGTTGGCGCGCGCCAGCAGCCGGTCCATGCCGCGGATCATCCCGCCGTGGGTATGGCCGGACAGTTGCAGGGCGACGCCGGCTTCCGCAGCTTGTCTCGCCTGCATCGGCTGATGGTCGAGCAGGATGACGGGCGCCTCATCCGGTCTGCCGTCGAGTGCTGCGTGAAGGTCCGGAGCAGCAAAACCATTGCGGCCGGCAGACCTGTCGGGCACACCCGCGACCACCAGTTTGGCTGTCCCGCGCTCGATGACCGCGTGGCTGTTGGAGAGCAAAAGCATATCCATGGCTGCAAAATGCTGCAGGAAGGCGTGGGCGTCGAAGAAATACTCGTGGTTGCCCGAAATGGCATAAACCCCGTCACGCGCGGAAAGCCCGCGCAGCGGCTCGATGTCGGCACGCCGGTGCTCGAGACTTCCATCGATGAAATCACCGGTGATGACGATCAGGTCGGCCTCAAGCGTGTTTGTCTTGGCGACCATGGCCTGAGACCAGACGGCCGGAAACAGCCGACTGATGTGCAGGTCGGTCAGCTGGACGATCCGGTATCCGTCGAACGCAGACGCAAGTCCCGGTATGACGATCTCGATATCCTTCAACGGCGGCACGATGATCGCCCGGTTCACGCCGAAAGAAGACAAGGCGATTGCCGCAAGGCCTGCCGCATATCTCACTTCCGGAGCAAGCAACGGGAACGCACCGGTAAACACCATGACAAGAAGCGAAACTGCATCAAGCGCAATCTGGAACATGGCCAAAAGCACGATCGCGCCAAACAGCACATTGAACGCAATCACCAGTGGTCTGGGAAATTCGGGCGCAAACACCGAGCCCGACGAGAGGCGGCTGACATAGTGATACTGCGAGGCAATCAGCAACACCAATGCGAGCAGTGCCTTGAGCGTCCATGGCCAGGGAAGCGGCAGGATGAAACGGACCAGCACGACCAGCCACGGAAGCCCGGTAACAAGGTGAAACATCACATGCGCCTTTGCTGATGCGAGATAGGCCGCGGCTGCCAGCGTCGCGGAGGGTCCCGATGCTGCAGCAAACCCTGCGCCGCCCTCACCCGGTCTTGCCCGCCAGCTCTGCCAGATGCGTCATCACCACGGCAGCCCCGTTGAGCCGCTTTTCCGGTGTCGGCAGATCGCGGATGAACACCACGCTTTGATCGGGCCGGATCTTGGCCATGTTGCCCTGTTTCGAGATGTGCCCCACCAGCCCCGCGGGATTGGGGAATTCCTTGTTGCGGAACTGCACGACCACGCCCTTCGGCCCGGCATCGAGTTTTTCGACATTGGCCTTGCGGCACAGTGCCTTGATGAAGACAATCTTGAGCAGGTGCTGAACTTCGATCGGCAACGGTCCGAACCGGTCGATCATTTCGGCGCCAAAGCCGTCGATGTCGGTGACATCGATGATCTCGCCCAGACGGCGGTAAAGCCCGAGCCGCAGATGCAGATCCGGCACATAATCCTCGGGGATCATCACCGGTGTGCCGACGGTGATCTGCGGTGACCATCCGGTGTCGACGACTTCGTCCTCACCGCGAACTTCGGCAACGGCCTCTTCCAGCATATGCTGGTAAAGCTCGAAGCCGACTTCCTTGATGTGGCCGGATTGCTCCTCGCCGAGCAGATTGCCTGCGCCGCGAATGTCAAGATCGTGGCTTGCCAGCTGGAAGCCGGCGCCGAGTGTATCAAGTGATTGCAGCACCTTGAGCCGTTTGTCGGCCGTCGCCGTCAGCATCTTGTTGACCGGCAGCGTGAACAACGCAAACGCGCGAATCTTGGACCGGCCGACGCGGCCGCGCAACTGATAGAGCTGGGCCAGGCCGAACATGTCGGCGCGGTGCACGATCAGCGTGTTGGCTGTGGGCACATCAAGACCCGATTCAACGATCGTCGTCGACAGCAACACGTCATACTGACCGTCATAGAACGCGTTCATGATGTCGTCGAGTTCGCCGGCGCCCATCTGGCCGTGGGCGATTGCAAATTTGAGTTCCGGCACATCCGAGCGCAGGAACGCCGCAACATCTTCAAGATCCGCCAGCCGCGGACAGACATAAAAACTCTGGCCGCCGCGATAATGCTCGCGCATCAGGGTTTCGCGCACGGTCACCGGATCAAACGGCGAGATGAAGGTTCGCACCGCCATCCGGTCGACCGGCGGCGTGGTGATCAGCGACAGTTCCCGCACGCCGGTCATCGCCAGCTGCAATGTGCGCGGGATCGGTGTCGCCGACAGTGTCAGAACGTGAACATCGCTTTTCAGCTCCTTCAGCCGTTCCTTGTGCTTGACCCCGAAATGCTGCTCTTCGTCGATGATCAGCAACCCCAGATTGGCAAAATCGATTGATGAGCCGAGCAGCGCATGGGTACCGACCACGATATCGGTCTTGCCCGAGGCCAGTTCCGCCTTGGTCAGAGCCAGCTCCTTGGCGCCGACCAGCCGCGAGGCCTGGGCGATGCGCACCGGATAGCCGCGCAAACGCTCGGTAAAGGTCTTGAAATGCTGCCGCGCCAGCAGCGTCGTCGGCACCACCACCGCCACCTGCACGCCGTTCATCGCAGCGATGAACGCCGCCCGCAGCGCCACTTCGGTCTTGCCGAACCCGACATCGCCGCAAACCAGACGGTCCATCGGCTGGCCGGCCGCCAGGTCATCGCGCACCCGCTCGATGGCCGCCGCCTGGTCCTCGGTCTCGTCATAGGGAAAGCGGGCCGAGAATTCGTCGTAAAGGCCTTCAGGTGCTGCCAGGGCGGGCGCCGAACGCATATGACGTTCCGCGGCGATGCGGATCAGGCCTTCGGCCATGTCCAGCAGCCGTTTCTTCAGCTTGGCCTTGCGCGATTGCCAGGCGACGCCGCCCAGCCGGTCAAGCTGCACTTCGGCGCTGTCCGAGCCGTAGCGGGTCAGCAGTTCGATGTTTTCAACCGGCAGAAACAGCTTGGCGTCGCCGGCGTAGTGCAGTTCCAGACAGGCATGCGGCGCTCCGGCTGCCTCGATCGTGCGCAGGCCGATGAACTGGCCGATACCATGCTCGGCGTGAACAACGTAATTGCCCTCATCGAGACCCGACACTTCTGAAATATAGTCCGCGCCGCGGCGCTTGCGCTTGGCGCGGCGCACCAGACGGTCGCCCAGCACGTCCTGCTCGCCGATGACCACAAGATCATCAATCTCGTAACCGCCCTCGATGGCCAACACCGCGGCGGCGGCTTCGCCTGGCTTGAGCTTGTCGAGTTCTTTGTGGCTGTTGATCCGAACCACGCGCTTGAGGCCGTGCTCGTCGGTCACCTGCAAGAGCCGGTCGAGCGAGCCTTCGGTCCAGGCGGTGATCAGCACCTTGCGGCCATCGGAGCGTTTGGCGCCGACATGGGCGACCAGCTTCTCGAACAGGTTGGCCCGGCCGCCCTCTTCAGACTTGTCGGCCTCCGCGTCCGCGGCCCAACGCGGGCCGGTCCGGGTCGGAAGATCGATCACCCGGCGGGCCGAATTCTCCGGCTCGTGAAAGGGTGTCAGCCGGATGGCATTCAATGCCTCGAGCATGGCCACAAGGCCCTGCGCGTCGAGATACAGAAGATCCGGGTCAATTGCCTTGTAGGGCGTGGCCTGCACCCCCCGGCCCTTTTCGATGCTTTGCGCGGCCTGCCGCGCCTCGTAATGATCAACAATCTGGGCGCGGCGTTCACTTGCCGCTTCCGCCAGCATGTGGTCGTTGGAAATCCGGAACCCGTCGAGATAGTCGAACACCGTCTGCATCTCGTCGTGAAACAGCGGCAACCAGTGTTCCATGCCCGGATAGCGCCTGCCTTCGCTGATGGCGACGTAAAGCGCATCATCGCGGGTTGCAGCACCGAACATGGCCAGATACCTGGTCCGGAACCGGCTGATGGTTTCCGGCTCGAGTGTGACCTCGCTCATCGCATTGAGCGCCAGTTCCTTGGCCTGGGTCGTCGTGCGTTGCGATGCCGGGTCGAAATGCCGCACACTCTCAAGCGTGTCGCCAAAGAAATCCAGCCGCACAGGCTCTTCAGCTCCCGGCACGAAGACATCGAGAATACCGCCGCGCACCGCATATTCGCCGACTTCGCGGACGGTATCGACCCGCTCGAAACCGTTCTTCGCCAGGCTTGCCGACAGGTCTTCCATCTTCAGTCGGTTGCCGGCGCGGGCCGAAAATCCGAGCTGGGAAATGACCGACCTCGATGGAACCCGTTGCAGCATCGCATTGACGGTCACAAGCAGGATCGCCGGATGCGGATTGTCCGAAAACTGCGCCAGCGATGACAGGGCCGAAAGCCGGCGGGCCGAAATATCGGCGCCGGGCGATACCCGGTCATAGGGCAGGCAATCCCAGCCTGGCAGGGTCAGAACCGGGATATCAGGCGCGAAAAACGCCAGGTTCTGCTCCAGGTCGGCCATGCGCTGACCATCGGAAATGATATGGGCGAGCGGGCCCTCGGCACGCGCCAGTTCAGCCAGCGCCAGCGCCTCCATGCCCTGCGGTACACCGGCCAGAGTGATCGGGGTTTTGGCTCCGGCGATCTTGGCGGCCGGGATGACAGGTTTCATGGTTTGGACGCCTGCCCTTCAGCTTTGGGATCAGATGGTTCGAAATCCGGCACGTAAGCGCGCATACGGTCAAACAGCGCAGTGCGGAAACGCTCCGGTGTCTCTGCTTCGCCGGTGACCCAGCGGAAGATATCCGCATCTTCCTCGGCCATCAGCGTCTCCAGCTCGTCAAGTTCGGCATCACTGAGATCGGCAATCTCCGCATCTGCAAAGCCGCCGATCACCAGATCCATTTCCCGGATCCCACGTCGCCATGCCCGCACAAGAATGCGGCGGCGGCGCGGATCGAGGTCGGCGCTTGAACGTGTTGTTCCGGTCATGATCAGCCTTTTTTGGTTGGACGGTTTCCATATCCTGTCATCAGGCAATTGTCAGCCTTGCCTTTGGCTCAAAATTACCGTTCATCTGAACGCATGCGACCGCTCCAACTCGATCCCCTGTTCAAAACCGTCGAAAGCCTGCCCGGAATCGGTCCCAAGCTGGCCGAAGCGCTGGCCCGGGTCACCGGGCGCGATGGACCCGAAGACACCCGTGCGCTCGATCTTGTGCTGCTGCCGCCGCACGGGCTGATTGACCGGACCATGCGTTCGGGAATCACGGAAGCGCCGGAAGGCACCATCGCCACGCTCAAGGTCCGGGTCGACCGCCACCAGCCCTCGCCGCCCGGACGCAGAAGCGCCCCCTACCGGGTCTTTGTCCATGACGACACCGGTGAACTGGCGCTGACATTCTTCCATTCCAAGCAGGCCTGGCTGGAAAAGATCCTGCCGGTGGGGGAAACCGTGCTGGTCAGCGGCAAGGTGGAATGGTTCAATGGCCGTCCGTCGATGGTTCACCCGGATCATATTGCCCTGGAAGCCGATGCCGCGAGCTTTCCGCTGATCGAGCCGGTTTATCCGCTCACCGCCGGTCTTTCACCAAAAATACTGCGGCGGTCCATCGATTCGGCGCTTGAACTCCTGCCCGAGCTGCCGGAATGGGCGGACGCGCACCTGGTCAGCAAGAACAGTTTTCCGTCCTTCGCCGATGCCGTGCGCGAGCTGCATCACCCCGAATCGGCCCTTGATATCGAGCCACAAACCCCGGCCCGGCGCAGGCTGGCCTATGACGAGTTGCTGGCGGGACAGCTGTCGCTGGCTCTGGTGCGCCAGACCTTGCGAAAACTGCCCGGCCATCCGGTCGTCGCAGAAGGCAGGCTGCGGCAGGCGATCCTCGATTCGCTGCCGTTTTCCTTGACCGGCAGCCAAACCACCGCCGTCGAGGAAGTGCTTGAAGACATGGCCGGATCAGACCGGATGCTGCGGCTGCTGCAGGGCGATGTCGGGTCCGGCAAGACCGCAGTCGCGATGCTTGCCATGGCCGATGCGGTGGAGGCTGGCGGACAGGCCGTGCTGATGGCGCCGACCGAGATCCTTGCCCGCCAACACTATGCCACGATTGCCAAAATGGCTGAGGCTGCCGGCATTGAAGTGGCGGTGCTCACGGCCCGCGCCAAGGGCCGGGAACGCGCCGAGCTGCTTGAACGCATCGCCAACGGAGACGCCCGGATAGTCATCGGCACCCACGCCCTGTTTCAGGACTCGGTCGTCTACCACAACCTCACACTGGCCGTGGTTGACGAGCAGCACCGGTTCGGGGTGCACCAGCGTCTGCGGCTGACCGCCAAAGGCACCGCGCCGCACATGCTGGTGATGACCGCCACGCCGATCCCGCGCACCTTGGTGCTCGCGGCGTTCGGCGACATGGATGTGTCCAAGCTGACCGAAAAGCCCGCTGGCCGGCAGCCGATCGCCACCGTCACCATTCCCGACGACCGTCTGGGAGAGATCGTCGAGCGGCTCAAGACAGCACTTCAGGACGGCAAGAAGGCCTACTGGATCTGCCCGCTGGTCGAGGATTCCGATCAGAGCGACCTGATGTCGGTGGAAAGCCGCCATGCAAGCCTGGCAAAGGCATTCGGCAAGGAACTGGCGCCGCTGGTGTCGCTGGTCCACGGCCGGATGACGTCGGAGGAAAAAGACCAGGCGATGCGTGAATTCAAGGACGGCAAGACCCGCCTGCTGGTGGCCACGACGGTCATCGAGGTTGGCGTCGATGTGCCTGATGCCACCATCATGGTGATTGAACATGCCGAGCGCTTCGGCCTGGCGCAACTCCACCAGCTGCGCGGCCGTGTCGGCCGTGGCTCGGGCGCCTCGAGCTGCATTCTGCTCTATCACGGGCCACTGGGGGAAACGGCGGGCGCACGGCTCACGGTGCTTCGCGAAAGCGAAGACGGGTTTCGCATCGCCGAGGAAGATCTCAAACTGCGCGGCGAAGGTGAAGTGTTGGGCACACGCCAGTCAGGCCTGCCCGGCTTCCGCCTTGCCAATCTCAGCGCTCATGCCGATTTGCTGGAGATTGCCCGCAGCGACGCCCGCAATGTTCTCGAAACCGATCCGGCGCTTCAGACCTCGCGTGGCGAGGCGCTCAGAATGCTGCTCTACCTGATGCGGCGCGACGAGGCGATCCGGTTCTTGCGCGCCGGCTGAGGCCTTACTCCGGCGCTGCTGCCTTGTTTTGCTTGAGTTTGGATTTCGACTGTACCGGCAAGGTCTTCGGGAAGTCTGGTGAGACCAGCCCGGCGGAGATCACCATTTTGGCCGCCTCCTCGACACTCATGTCGAGAATGAGGACATCCTTGCGCGGGACAAACAGCAAAAATCCCGATGTCGGATTGGGGGTGGTTGGCAGGAAAACCGAGATCGATTCCTCCTCCGGCAAACGGCTGCTGACCTCGCCCTTGGTATCGGTGGCGATGAAAACGATCGACCACAGCCCGCGCCGCGGATACTCGATCAGCGCCGCCTGTTTGAAGGAGCCGCTCTGTTCCGCCAGTACGGTCTGAAAGATCTGCTTCAGTCCCTTGTAGAGACTGCGCACCAAGGGCATCCGGTCAAGCAGCGATTCCCCGAAACCGATGATCGAGCGGCCCACCAGATTGGCGGTCAGAAACCCGATCATGGTGATCAGGAACAGCGCCGTCAGCAAGCCGAAGCCGGGCACCGCGAATGGCAGGTAATTGTCCGGATTGTAGACTTGCGGAATATAGGGCTTCACCCAGCTGTCGACCCAGCCGATAAAGGTCCAGGTCAGATAAGCGGTAATGGCAAGCGGCGCCACGATGATCAGGCCCGTCAGAAAATAGTTTCTCAGCCGCCGGCCCGCGCCCAGCCGTTTTTGCTTCTCGCTCATTCATCACCTTGTCTTGTGGCATGCAGTCGCATCATCGTGCGCCCCCTTAATATAGGGAGCGCAGGCCAGCAAAGACAAGCACTTGAATTGGGTCTTTGCCTATTCGACGGTAACCGACTTGGCCAGATTGCGCGGCTGATCAACGTCTGTGCCCATGAACACCGCCGTGTGATAGGCGATCAGCTGCACGGGGAGTGCGTAAAGGATCGGTGTCACGATCTCGTTGACCTCCGGCAGGACAATGGTCGCCATCGTGTCGAGTGTCGTTGCCGCCGCGCCTTTTTCGTCGGTGATCAGGATGATCTGACCGCCGCGCGCCGCCACTTCCTGCATATTCGACACTGTTTTCTCGAAATGCCGGTCATGCGGCGCAATCACGATCACCGGCATGTTCTCGTCAATCAGCGCGATCGGGCCATGCTTGAGTTCACCGGCCGCATAGCCTTCGGCATGGATATAGGAGATTTCCTTGAGCTTGAGCGCGCCTTCGAGCGCCAGCGGAAAATTGGTGCCGCGGCCGAGATAAAGCACGTCCTTGAAGCGCGAGAGTTCACGCGACAATGTTTCGATCTGTGGCTGGATCGCATTCATCACCTGATTGAACAGCCGCGGAGCCTCGACCAGCGCCTGCACCATCGCCGTTTCATCTTCCGCTGACAAGGTGCCGCGTGCGCGTCCGGCAATCATCGCCAGAGCAGCCAGAACCGACAGCTGGCAGGTGAAAGCCTTGGTCGACGCCACACCGATTTCCGGGCCGGCAAGGGTCGGGAAAACGGCGTCGGATTCCCGCGCAATGGTGGATTCACGCACATTGACCACGGCGCCGATCGTCAGGTCATTGTCCTTGCAGTAGCGCAAGCAGGCCAGTGTGTCCGCCGTCTCGCCCGATTGCGAGATGAACAGTGCCGCCATCTTGCCTGTCAGCGGAATTTCACGATAGCGGAACTCCGAGGCGACATCGATTTCAACCGGCAATCTGGCAAAGCGTTCGAACCAGTATTTGCCGATCAGGCCGGCATAATAGGCGGTGCCGCAGGCCGAAATTGCCAACCGGTCAAGATTGGCGAAATCGATCTGCGCGCTGTCGAGTTTCACCCGTCCCTCGGCGAAATCGATGTAGTGACTCAATGTATGGGACACCACTTCCGGCTGCTCGTAGATTTCTTTTTCCATGAAATGCCGGTGATTGCCCTTGTCGACGACATAGGCCGCACCCTGCGATTTCTGCTTTCTGCGCGCGACAAGATTGCCGGTCTGATCGTAGATCTCAAGCGTATCCCGGGTGATCACAGCCCAGTCACCATCATCGAGATAGGTGATGTCGTCAGTAAACGGCGCCAGTGCTATTGCGTCCGAGCCGAGGAACATTTCGCCCTCGCCATGGCCGACCGCCAGAGGCGGACCTGAGCGTGCACCGAGGATCATGTCAGGCTGGTCTTCAAACAGCACGGCCAGCGCATAGGCACCTTCCAGCCGCCCCAGCGCCTTCTGCATCGCCTCGCGCGGCGTGAGCCCTTCATGGCGGTATGCTGCCAGCAATTGCGCAACCACTTCGGTATCGGTCTGGCTGTAGAATGTAGCGCCCTTGGCCGTCAATTCGGCGCGCAAGGGCCCGAAATTCTCGATAATGCCGTTGTGAACCACGGCCACACCGTCGCAAAAATGCGGATGCGCATTGCTTTCGGTCGGTGCGCCATGGGTCGCCCAGCGGGTGTGACCGATGCCGATCTGGCCGGCCAGCGGCTCTTCACCGAGCTTGTGATCCAGGTTGGCGAGTTTGCCTTCGGCCCGGCGGCGCCCGAGATGTCCCTGATGAACGGTGGCGACACCGGCGGAATCATATCCGCGGTATTCGAGCCGCTTGAGCGCATCCACCAGCAGCGGAGCAACCTCGCGCTTACCAACTATCCCGACTATGCCGCACATGCGTCTCTCCTGGGTAATGTATCGGCCAAGCTCTTACCCAGCAACGCCGGATTAGACCAGTGCCCTAACGTATTGGACCCGCTCAATTTTCGTGACTCTGCGTTACCTGGTTCTGACACCCGGGCCGTTTCACATCTTTTTCTTGAGCGCCTTGATGGCCGCGATCTTCTCTCTGAGACGGCGCGCGCGGCCCGGTTTTGTCTCCTGCCGTACCCGTGCGATGGCCAGCGCGTCGTCCGGAACATCCATCGTCACAACGCTTCCCGAGCCGACATAAGCCCCGTCGCCGATCTTGACCGGGGCAACCAGCGACGAGTTCGAGCCGATGAAGGCACCGGCCCCTATTTCGGTCAAGTGCTTGTTCTGGCCGTCATAATTGCAGGTGATCGTGCCAGCCCCGATATTGGCTCCCGCTCCGACAACCGCGTCGCCGACATAGCTCAGGTGATTGACCTTGGCGCCCGCGCCAACTTTTGCCTTCTTGATTTCGCAGAAATTGCCAACCTTGACCTTTTCCGCCAACTCGGTGCCGGGACGAAGCCGGGCAAAGGGCCCGATTGTGGCATTCGCGCCCACATCGGCCCCCTCAAGATGGCTGAACGCATGGATGACCGCGCCCGAACCGACCTTGACGCCCGGACCGAACCAGACATTGGGTTCAATCTTCACATCGCTCTCAAGCACCGTGTCATGCGACAAGAACACGCTCGACGGATCGATCATGCTGACACCCGACAGCATCGCGCCATGGCGTGCGCGGGTCTGCCAGACCTGCTCAATCTCGGCCAGTTCGGCACGGGTGTTGCACCCCATCATGTCCTCTTCCGGGGCTTCGATGGCGATGCATTTCAATCCATGGCTGCGGGCTATCTCGACAATGTCCGTCAGATAAAATTCGCCCTTGGCGTTGTCATTGCCGATTGCTTCAAGCAGGCCGACCGCCTTGGAGCCGGAAAAGGTAATAATGCCGCCATTGCAGAAATCGACGGCCAATTCTTCGATCGAGGCTTCCTTGTGCTCGCGGATCGCCACAAGTTCTCCGTCGCGCTCCAGCAGCCGGCCATAGCCGGTCGGATCTGCCGCCCGGAAACCCAGCACCACCACATCAGCGCCCTTTGCCCGCTCTGCTGTCGCGGCAACCAGGCTTTCGGGATTGATCAGCGGTGCATCGCCGTAAAGCACGACCACATCATCAAAACCCTCGGTGATGATGTCGCGTGCCATCAGCACCGCATGGCCGGTGCCCTTGCGTTCGGTCTGCAGCACAGGCGAGACCGGCACATCAAGGCCAGCGCTGGCTGCCTCTGTTACCAGATCCGCATCGCGGCCAACCACGAGCGCCACCTTGTTGACGCCCGCTGTCGCCGCAGCCCGGGTCACATGAGCGATCAGCGGAAGGTTGCCAACCGTATGCAGCACCTTGGATTTCGACGATTTCATTCGCGTCGCGTCACCCGCAGCAAGCACCACCGCCAAACATGTCCGCGCCATTCCTTCACCTCATCGTCGAATCGCTTGTTTACCTGTCCCCGACGCTATAGCACCGGAACTGCAATAAAATCCTTTCAAGCAAACATTGCCCCGAGATGAAAGCCCCCATGACCGCCGAAGCCACACCTGCCGCGCCGCCTTCCCTGGCGCGATTCATTCCGCTGATTGTCATGCTGCTGACGCCGCTGTTCTTTTCGTCCAATCTGATTTTCGGACGCTCCACCATTCCTGAGGTGGCGCCCTTCACACTGGCCTTCCTGCGCTGGAGTGCTGCCTTCCTGCTGCTCTCGCCCTTCTTGTGGAGAGCGCGTGCGTGTGTGCGCAGCTATGTCACCACCTACCCGGCGCACTGGTTGCTGCTCGGCTTCCTCGGCATGTGGATTTGTGGTGCCGGCGTCTATTACGCGCTGCAATTCACCACCGCCACCAACGGCACGCTGATCTACACCACCTCGCCGCTGATGATCATTATTCTGGAACGGCTGTTCTTTAGACGCCCGACCAGCTGGCGCGAAATCGCCGGCATCCTGGTCGGCTTCCTCGGTGTCGCGATTATCGTTCTGCAAGGTGATTTCGCAGGCATCGCCCAATCGTCCTTCAACTGGGGCGATCTCATGTTCATCGCCGCGGCGCTGTCCTGGGCCGGTTACTCGGTCCTGCTCAAGGGACACCGCACGGCCGGATTGCCGGTTTCCGCACTGTTCGGCATCGTCACGCTTTCGGGTGCCCTGCTGCTGGCTCCGTTTGCGCTCTGGGAGTTTCTGACAGGGGCGATGATGCCGCACACTTGGACCGCCTGGGGCGGCATTGCCGGCATCGTCGTCTTCTCGTCGCTGCTGGCCTTTTCCGGTTACCAGTATGGTGTGGCACGGCTTGGTGCCTCCACCGCCAGCGTCTTCATGTATTTGCTGCCGCCCTATGGCGTCGGCCTGGCGGTTCTGGTTCTGGGCGAACCTTTCCAGACCCATCATGCAATTGGCATATTCACCGTGCTGACCGGACTGGTGCTGGCCACGGCTCCGCGGCGCAAGCGCTGATCCGGATCACTCCGAAGCCGCGTTGGATTCAGCCGATCATGCCCAGCGCCGGAAATGTCTCGAGCAGCCAGTAGGCCATCGTCGCCATGCCGCCGGTCAGAAACAGGATACCGGTCAGCACCAGCAGCGCGCCGGTGACCTTCTCGATGGTGCCCAGATGTTTGCGGAATTTCTGCGAGAAGCGCATGAACCGCTCGGAGAACAAGGCCGCTATCCAGAACGGAACCGCCAGCCCAAGTGAATAGGCCGCCAGCAACGCAGCCCCCGCACTGACGGTTTCCCGGCCTGCGGCAACGCCCAGCACAGCGCCAAGCACCGGGCCGATGCACGGCGTCCAGCCAAAGGCAAAGGCCAGCCCCATCAGATAGGCGCCGGACAGGGTCGCCGGTTTGCCGCTGCCGGCAAACCGGGCCTCACGGGCCAGCAGGCCGATGCGGAACACGCCGAGAAAATGCAGGCCCATCACGATGATGACAATGCCGCCAAGCTTGGCCAGCAGATCCATGTGCTGGCGGAGCGCGGCCCCGATGCTGGACGCGCCGGCGCCGAGTGCGACAAACACCGTGGCAAAGCCGAGCGTGAAGAACAGCGAGGCAAAAAACACCGCGCGCCGCGTGTCCCGCGCTCTCGCCTCGGCCCCGCTGCCGCGAAAATCCTCGACCGACACGCCGGCCATGTAGCACAAATAAGGCGGCACCAGCGGCAACACGCACGGCGACAGGAAAGACAGAGCCCCCGCCAGAATGACGGTCAGCAGCGGAATGTCGGCAATCATCACGAATTCAGGTTCCCTGTGTGGCGAAGCAAGCAAAACCGAACAACGATTTCTGGACCCTATCTAACCGCCTGCCTGCCGCATCGCCAGTCACGTTTTGGAGCGCAGGGCGTGATTTGTCCACTGTTTGCAAGTTCCGCAAATCTGCGGCCGCCGCTGATACCGGCTCTTGCGCACAGGCCTTGAGCACTTGATATTTCAGCGCTTTCTCGGCGCATGGAAAAAACACCCGGAAGCACTGGATTAGTTGTTGACCATAGGCAGATGCCTCCCTATGTTCCGCGCCATTCGGGCCGACGCGAACAGCGTCTGATCCGGTTTGAGAGAGCGTAGCTCAGCTGGTAGAGCAACTGACTTTTAATCAGTAGGTCCAGGGTTCGAACCCCTGCGCTCTCACCAAACATCATCTGCAAACCTGCACAAGGTGACGCAACACAGCTCCCCCTCACAACAATGGTAATTGACGGCTTCGGCAGCAAAGCCTGTCAGCGGTGCTGAAAACGGCAACGCAACAAGAAATTGCGTTGCGTGTTCTTCCTTGTCAGCCCGGAACTCAGCCGCCTACCCGTGCGCCCGGCGCGATCGTCGGAGGTGCTGCGTTCAGGGTGTCGCGGGCGAAGCCTGCGGCGGACTTGTACTTTGCCATGAAGTCGGCCCGTTCGTCCGCACTGACAACGGCATCGATATCGTCGAACTCGCCACCGCAGCGGTCATTGACCACGTTGAGCAGGCCGAACGGCCCTGCGCCCCGGTTTCGCAGAATCAGCGCCGAAACCGGCTCGCACAGCTCCGCATTGAAAGCTTCCAGCGCATCTGGCCCGACGCCGTGCTTGAGAAACTTTGCGCCAAGTGTGCGCGCATCCATGATCGCCTGGCTGGCACCGTTGGAGCCGGTCGGATACATCGCGTGCGCGGCATCGCCGATCAGCACAACCGGCCCGTCCACCCATGTCGGGATCGGGTCGCGGTCGATCATCGGGTTTTCAAAGGCGGTATCAGCGCCACGGATCAGCGCCGGGACATCCATCCAGTCATAGGTCCAGCTTTCGAAATGGTGGATGAAATTCTCGATTCCCACCGGCCGGAACCAGCCCACATTTTCATGCGCCGAGGGATCCTCATAGGTGACTTCGGCGATCCAGTTGGTCAGCGCCAGTCCGGTTTCCGGATCGGGGGGCGAGATCGGATAGATCACCATGCGTTTTTCATGCGTCCCCAACCCGATGAAGGACGATCCGGTGCGGACCGGTTTTGCCAGCGAGGTTCCGCGCCACATCACCGCACCGCCCCAGTGGATCGGCGGCTGGGTCGGATGCATCTGGGCCCGAATCGCGGAATGAATGCCGTCGGCCCCGATCAGAAGATCGCCGGTTTCCTCTCGGATGCCGGCTTTCGTTTCCAGCGTGAGGGTAACGGTTCCGTCTGCGTTGACTTCATAGCCCTTGGCGCGGCTGCCTGGCCGCACCGCATCCGGACCCGCGAGCTCGACAAAACGCCGGTACAGCGCCATCTGAAACTCGCCCCGGTGCATCGCATATTGCGGCCATTGGTAACCGGCCACCAGCCCCCTCGCCTCGGCGTAGATCTCCTGGCCGTTCATTCCGACCAGCGCCCATTCCTTGACCGAAACCCCGAGTGTATCGAGGTCTTCCGCCGTCAATCCGAGGTCGAAGAGTTCGCGCACGGCATTGGGCTGGATATT
Source organism: uncultured Hoeflea sp. (assembly GCA_963975635.1). GTDB lineage: Bacteria > Pseudomonadota > Alphaproteobacteria > Rhizobiales > Rhizobiaceae > Hoeflea. Next base: position 52,275 of record CAXBIE010000011.1, read on the forward strand.
GATGCCGACGCCCAGTGGCCTGGGTTCATTGACGGCTTCGAAGACCACACAGTCCACACCGATCTGGTGCAGCGTCAGTGCCAGAGCCAGCCCGCCTATGCCGCCGCCGGCAATCATCACCCGTTTATCTGCCATCAAAAGCCTCCATCCCTGTGGTGTTTATGCGTCCGCATCCTGCCCATGTCGAGCCATCCGGCCGTCAGACGCCCCGAAAGCCTGCGCGCGCATCGTCCGCCGGCTGATAGAACTCGGAGGTTTTCTGCCTCCCGGCCAGCCACCAGCCCGCCTGCTGCGGCCAGGTCTCGAACAGGGTGTCGTGGCCCAGCTCGCGCGCCGCATGCTGCGCCCAGTTGGGGTCGACAAGCGCTTCGCGGCCAATGGCGATCAGATCGGCGCGGCCTTCGGCGAGAATGGCCTCTGCCTGCTGCGCATGGGGGATCAGTCCCACCGCCATGGTGGTCATATCAACCTCCTTGCGCACCCGTTCGGCGTAGCCAACCTGAAAGCCGGGCTGGCGTTTCTGGCCGCCACTGGCTGTCGCAGCTCCGGCAATACCGCTTGAGGAGCAATCCATCACATCGACGCCGATGCGCTTGAGTTCGCCCGCCAGCACGACCGTATCATCCAGCGTCCAGCCCTCCGGGACGCCATCAACGGCGGAGGTGCGGAAAAACAGCGGCAGCTCATCGGGCCAGACGGTGCGCACCCGTTCGGCAATTTCGAGTGCCAGCCGCATCCGCCCGGTCAGGCTACCGCCATATGTGTCACTGCGTTTGTTGGACAGTGGCGACAGGAAACTGTGCACCAGATAGCCATGCGCGCCGTGGATCTCGGCGATCTTGTAGCCGGCGGCAAGCGCCCTTCTCGCTGCCGATTCGTAATCATCAAGCAGATCGCCGATCTCCTCGACGGTAAGTTCATGCGGCACCGGCCAGCCATCGGCGACCGGAAGCCCCGAAGGACCGACCGGCGTCCACGGCATGTCGCCGCGCGCGAAATCCGCCTCGTTCAACGGGCCGTTGCCGAACCAGGGACGCTGCATGCCGCCCTTGCGTCCCGCATGTCCAAGCTGGATCGCCGGAATGGCGCCGTTTCTCAGGGCGAACTGCGCCACCCGGGCATGGCCGGGGATCTGGCTGTCAGTCCAGATGCCGGGGCAACCATGGGTGATGCGGCCGTTTTTCTGAACCGCCGTGGCCTCGGTGAACACGATCCCCGCCCCGCCGATCGCAAACCGGCCGAGATGCGTCAGGTGCCAGTCATCCATGTGTCCGTCATGTGCCGAATACTGGCACATTGGGGAAATCACCACCCGGTTGCGCGTTGAAATGCCACGAAGAGTCAGCGGTTTGAACAGATGTGGCGCAGCGGTCATGGGAGCTCCTCTTGTCAATCGGGCGGAAGCTATCGCTCCGTGCCCTTAGTGGCAATCGGTCATGGTTCGAAAACGACCGCGTGCGCCGCCGCAGATCCGGAAGGCTCAGCCGGAGGCAGCAAGCTGCGGTGTCTGCCCGCCCCGCCCGTCTGCGTCAATCAGCGGCAACACGAAGAAATCCATCCCCTGCGGAACTTCGCCGACCGCCATCGGGCAGCCATAGACGGCTTCCAGGTTTTCCGGTGTCAGCACTTCACGAGGCGCGCCGCAGGCATGAACACTGCCCTTGCTCATCAACACCACATGATCGGCAAAATGTGCCGTCAGGTTCAAATCATGCAGGATGGCCACCACGCCGCCGCCGGCATCGGCGTAACGCCGGGCAATCTGCATGATCTGCAGCTGATGCTTGATGTCCAGGCTGGAAATCGGCTCGTCGAGAAACAGGCATCGCGGCTGCCCCTGGAAAACCGGCTCCCACACCTGCGCCAACACCCGTGCCAGCTGGACACGCTGTTGCTCGCCGCCGGAAAGCTCCTGGTAGAGCCGCGCCCCGAACCCCGCCATGTCGACCATGGCCAGCGCTTCACCGACCCGCATGGAGCTGTCGGTGCCCGGCTGAATTCCCGCTATCAGCCCCAGCCTGACCACCTCATGCACGGTGAATGGAAACGAAAGACTGGCAGATTGCGGCAGCACCCCGCGCAGGCTGGCGAGGTCCACCGGGCGGGCGCGGGAAATGTCGATGCCATTGAGATGCACATCACCTTCAAATGCTATTTCGCCGGTCAGCGCCCGCAGCAGGGTCGACTTGCCGGATCCGTTCGGCCCGATGATGACGCTGAACTGCTCCCGCGCCGCCGACATGTCGATGCCGTGCAGGATCGCTGTTTTGCCCAGCCGGACATGGATGTTTTTGGCTTCCAGCATTTCAGATATCCGTCAGTCCGCGCTTGCGCAGCAAAATCCACAAGAAGAACGGCGCGCCGACAGTCGCCGTCACGATTCCGATCGGAAGCTCGGCCGGAGCCACGATCTGCCGGGCGATGGCATCGGCAAACAACAGCATGATCGCACCAAGCAGCGCGCATGCCGGCAGCAGATAGCGGTGATCCGGCCCGATCCACAGCCGCAACAAATGCGGCACGACGATACCGACAAAACCGATGCCGCCGGAGACTGCAACCGCTGCTCCGGTTGCTGCCGCCACCATGACGATGGCCACCCGTTTGAAGATCTGCACATGGATGCCCAAGTGCTGGGCCGTCGCCTCGCCCAGCGTCATCGCATTCAGTCCGCGCGCCATGAAAGGCGCGAACACCAGAATCGGCAATATGATCGGCGCGACAGCCAGCACTTTTGGCCAGGTCGCTCCGGCAACCGATCCCAGACCCCAGAAGGTCAGATCCCGCAATTGCTCGTCATCGGCCCGGAAAATCAACAATCCGGTGAAGGCGCCGGCCATGGCGCCGAGCGCAATGCCCGCCAGCAACATGGTCGCCACCGAGGTCCGGCCATTGCTGGTCGAGATACGGTAGAGCGCAAAGGTGAAGGCGAGCCCGCCCAGAAACGCCGCGAATGGCACGTGGTAAATTCCGAACAGAGCCGCCACCGGCGCCAGAACGCTGCCGCCGAGCACGATGAAGGTCACCGCGCCAAGCCCCGCCCCGGCGGACACGCCGACGATCCCCGGATCGGCCAGCGGGTTGCGAAACAGGCCCTGCATGGTGGCCCCGGACACCGCCAGCGACGCACCGATCATCATGCCCAGCACGGTGCGCGGCAGGCGGATATCGAAAATGACCACCCGCTCGACTGCGCTGATCAGATCATCCTGACCCGAGACCAAGGCCCAGACCACCGAGCGCGCCGAGGTGCCGGTTGCGCCCGATGCAAGGCTGAGCACCGCAGTCAACAGCAGCACAATCGCCAGCACCAGGATCATACGGCGGGCGAATATCGTCCGGTCACCCGCCTGTGCTGCTGCGGTTGGAGTGGCAGCCGCATCGAGACTAATGCTCATGGCCGTAAAGCGCTTCTGCCAGCTTTGTGATCGCCTCACCTGTCCGCGGACCGAAACCCAGCAGCAGCATCCCGTCCATGCGGATGATCTTGCCGGCCTTGACCGCCGGTGTGGAAGACAGTGCCGGATGCGCCTCGAGCAGCGCATTGGGCGCGTCGTGATCGGCAGACACACCACGCCCGTTCATCATCACAATGACCTCCGGCGCCGCATTGATGACCGCTTCATTGCTGATTTGCTTGTAGCCTGAAAACGCGGTGATGACGTTGTCGCCGCCGGCCAGTTCGATGATGTTGCTGGCTGCCGTATTGGTTCCCGCGGCATTGACCTTGCCGTCGGTGAGGGCCATCACGAACATCACCTTGTGCTTGCGCTCAATGGAGGCCAGATGCGCACGGGCCTTGGCAATGTCGGCCGCCACCTTCTTCTTCAGAGCCTCACCCTTGTCCGGGACACCCAGTTCCGCGGCGATGATGGTGATGTTTTCATCAATGCCTTCCAGCGTGAAATCATCGGGTACATCAACCCAGCGCACACCGGTGCTCTTGAGCACCTCGACCGCTTCGTGCGGACCATTGTTTTCCCGCGCCAGAATGAGATCCGGCTTGACTGACAGCACGCCCTCGGGGGACAGCGCACGGATATAGCCGACATTCGGCAAGGCGTTGGCTTCCGGCGGATAGGTGGAGGTGGAATCCCGGCCGACAAGCCGGTGCTGTTCGCCCAGCGCATAGACAATTTCCGTCACCGCGCCGCCGATGGCCAGCACTCTCTGCGCCTGGAGCTCTTCGGCAATGGCTGCAACCGAATACAGCGGCGACGCAATCAAGCCGGCTGCGATCAATGTGGCGAGCCCTGTGCCCATCAAGGACCGGCGTTGAAGTCCAGGCGCATGTCTCTTGTTCAGGTTGCTCATTGTGCCGGCTCCATCTCGGTTGAGGCTTGCGCGCGCGGCAGGGCCTGCACCAGGCCATCCCATTGGGCAACCGCTTCGGAAACATCGCCACCGCGCCGGTCACCATTGATCAGAATGACCTGCTCGTCGTGCTCGTCAAAGATCTCGATCGAGTAGATATCGCCGCTGCTGGTCGGCTTGCGGACCAGCCAGATTGCGGCGAAATGATCTTTGCGCAAGTGCAGATGAAAGCCGCTGTCGAGCACATTGAGCCATGGCCCCATCTGCTTGATGGTGCGAATCGGACCGGAATGGATTTGCAGAATGCCGGGATTGCGGACAAAGGCCATGATCGAAACCTCTTGCGCGGCAAGCCGGTCAAACAACAGCTCGGCTGCATCCCCGCTCAATCTCCGGGCATAGTCCTCGCCGATGAGGCGGATCGCGTCATGGCGCGAAATCTTTGTCTTGCGCAGCATCGACTGAAATTGATGGGTGTCTTCCATCGTTGACCAGGTCTCACGCAGGACTGCCACTGCTTCGTCTGTGGGCTGTTCTGCCGGACTGACCGGTGAAGCTGCCATGAACGCCGGGCCCGTGTCTGCCTTTTGCAGCCGCTCCCGGATCTGGTTCCATTTCGCCATGTCTGTCGCATCGCGGGCGAACACCTTGTGGACCGCATCGCCGCGCGCGTCGAAAAACTGAAAACTCTGCAGCGAGGACCCGTCATCCATTGCCTTGGTGACATGGTAGGCATGGCGCCAGTGTTTGGGAAAGATCCTCAGGTCAATGTCTTTTCCCAGCACGATGGATGCATGTTTGCCGGACGAATATCTCTCGTAAATCCCGGTCTTCTCGTGCACCGCATGGGCGTTGCGGGACAGCGCCATCACAACGCCTGCCTCATTGAGCATGGGAAAAAAGCTGTCGATATCCGGTACGATGCGTTCGACATGGTCACCGACGAACGCATCCAGAAACTGGGCCTCGGATATGCCCAGCTGGCTGGCCAGATCGCGCTCGCGCAGTTTGGGATTGTTGCGGCGCGCTTCTTTGATCGCTGCCGCGTCGTGGGAAATGGTATTGGTCATGCGCCTGCTCACTTGTTGAGTATCAATTTGCCCTGTTTGGTGATTTTCAAGCGGTAGATCGCTCCATCATGCTCGATGGCGACTTCCCTGCTCTCACCGAACAGGGACCGCGATTCAATCACCCGGTCGAATTTTGAAAACTCAATGTCACGGCTGAGCGAACTGTGTCCGCTTGAATTATTTTCCAAGGTCAACATCCATTTGTTGGCCTGGCTGGCTGCGAGCTGGCTTGGCGCGAATTGTTGTGCGAATTAACTTGACTAAAACGCTCATGATTTAGTAGTCGGTGTTTCGCATAAGATGAGTGGAACTGTCAAGTTTGATATTGTCGTCAAAATGACAGAATCCCCAGAGGGCAAGCAAGCGTTTCGCCAGCCAGCCATCCAACAGAAACAATGGATCAGGTAAGCGATTTGATGACGATCAAGCCATCTATGACACGCGCGGCAATTCCGGTTGCCAACGCCCCGGAGCAGGCCAAGCCACGCAAGGGCTTCCCCCTGCTGCACCGCCTTGCACTCGGCGCGGGCCATGCCTGGCACTCTTCAAGGAGACTGAGACACATGGCAATCACTGGCCCTAAATCTGTCATTCTGGCGCTCGTTGTCGGGCTTTCGGTTGCCGGCACACCCGTGCATGCGCAAGACCAGAACCAGCAGTCGCTTTCCGTCGACCTGAATGCAACGCAACAGCTCGAACAAGCCTGCCGTCTGGTGTTTGTCGCGGCCAACAATACCAGCGCATCAATCGACGCAATGTCACTCGAAACCGTGCTGTTTGATGCCTCGGGAAAAGTTGATCGCTTTGCGCTGTTCGATTTCAAGGATCTGCCGCTTGGCAAGACCCGGGTACGCCAGTTCGACCTGCCCGACACCCGGTGCAGCGATATCGGCCGGGTCCTGATCAATGGTGCCGCGTCCTGCAAGGGCCCGTCGCTCAAGGGCACCGAGTGCATGGATCACCTCGATCTGAAAAGTTCTTCCAGCATGGAGATTGTCGGATGAGCCTCTTTGATAATCCTCTCGCCCGAATTCAGCAGTTCATCGACATCGGCGGCCCGGTGGTCGTGCTTTTGCTGGCGCTCTCCGTCATTGCGGTGTCGGTCATGCTGTTCAAGCTCTGGCAGTTCAGATCGCTCAGGCTGGGCACCGAAAAGGGGCTGCACGACATGGTGTCGCTGGCAGTTCGCCTCAAACGGCTTCATGCAGACCGGGAGTCCAATCGCAGCGATATCGAGGATGTACTGGCGGTTGCGGCGAATACGCAGATCAAGTGGCTCCAGCGCGGCTTTCGCGTTCTCGATACCATCGCCCAGATTTCTCCGCTGATCGGCCTGTTCGGCACAGTGCTTGGAATGATCACCGCCTTCCAGGCGCTGCAGCAGTCGGGCAACAGCGTTGATCCGTCGATCCTGGCCGGTGGCATCTGGGTTGCTCTGCTGACGACAGCCGTTGGCCTTGCCGTCGCCATGCCGACCAGCATTGTGCTGACCTATTTCGAAAGCCGGGTCGAGCGTCATCAGCTGGCAATCGAGACGGCGGTGACGCGCATTCTCAATCCGGTTGCCCAGGCAGCCCTTGACGGGCAGCGCGAGCCGGAACTCAAGGCAGGCATCTGGCCTGTGCCTGCCGATGCGGCTTGAATCTCCGGGATATGTGCGGCGTCAGATTTCCGTGACGTCGCTGATTGATGTGATCTTTCTGCTTCTGCTGTTTTTCATGCTCAGTTCCACCTTTTCAAAGTTTGCCGACGTCGAACTCAGCGCTACCGGCAGCCGCAGCACCGGCGCGCAGACCGCTGTGCCGGCATTTCTTAAGCTGTCGGCGAACCGGATCCTGCTCAATGGCGTCGAATTCGAAAAGAACGCGCTTGCAGGGGAACTCGAGCGGTTAACGGTGGATAGCCGGATCAATGCCGTCATCCTGTCCGTGGCCCCGACCGCAAATGCTCAGCAACTCGTCGATATGCTGCTGGTCCTGCGCAAGGTGCCTGACCTCAACGTACAGATTGTAAAATAGGCCGCTTGATGCGCATTTCACCGACTTCATCCAAACGCGCGAAGCCCGAGCCGACGATTGCGCTCATCAACATCGTCTTCCTGATGCTGATCTTCTTCATCGTCGCTGCACAGATTGCGCCGCCGCTTGAAGGCGAGCTCAAACTGGTTTCCACAACCGATCTGGACAACCGCGAACCACCCGACGCGCTTGTCGTGATGCCGGACGGTCTGATGAAGTATCGCGGCGCGCTGGTTACGCCAGCTCATTATTTCACCATCAAGCAGGAATCCGCGCCGGACGATCTCAAGGCGATCCGTCTCGTTCCCGACCGTGAACTCTCGGCTGTCAAACTGATCGAGATTGGCACCGAATTGCGCAGCCTTGGCGCTGAGAAAATCATGCTTGTCACCGAACAGGGGCTGGCGCAGTGATTACGTCCGCATCCAGGTTGCGTATCGCAGCGATTGCCGCACTGCTCGCATCGTCGCTTCTGCATGTTGGCGCCATGGCGATCGCACCGGAGCTTGCCGAGGATATCCGCATCCAGGGCAGCGCAACCGAACAGGCCGCGGCGCTGGGAAGCGATTTTGCAGACCTGGTCAAGGCCGGAGACGAACTCGATCCGGCCGAGACAGAGCAAATCACCACGACCGAGCCTGCGGTTACGCGGCCGATACAGCCAGCCGAGACGCAAGCCGATGTGACTACGCCGGCCCCGCAATCTTACGCGGCAGTCACCACGCCTCGGTTTACGGTCGAACCCTCCCGGACGGAAGGCCTGATCCCGCCTTCCCCGGTCGAAAAACTGCAGGCCGTGGAGCATACACTGGTGGTCCCGCAAACAGCGCCCGAAGCGGTTGAACAGCCGGACCCGAAGCCGGCCGAAGCCAGCATCAGACCGGTCGAGACCACGCAAACCTTTGCACCGGTTGAAGAGCTCGCGGTCGTTCCGACGCCCACGCCAAAGCCGGAACAGAAGAAACCCCGGAAAGTCAGCAAGCGCAAGCAAACCACTGCGGGCGCCAGCAAGGCCAAATCCATAGTCACCGCCAGGTCGGGAACCCAAAGCGGCAAGAAAACCGCCAAGGCGGCCTCCAGCGGCACAAGCAAGGCGAAGTCCAGGTCGAACACCTCGGGCAACACGGCGGCCTCCAACTATCCCGGCAAGGTCTATGCCAGAATCGCCAGGACACGCCTGAGAAACGCCGGCGGCAAAGGCGCGGCCCAGGTGCGGTTCACGGTTTCGTCCAGTGGCCGGGCGGTCTCTGTTTCAATTGTCAGAAGCTCGGGAAATGCGGAAGTCGATCGCGCCGCGGTTGCGCATGTCAAGCGCGCGTCCCCCTTCGCAAAGCCGCCACCGGGCGCCCAGACCCGCTTTGTCATCCCCATCGAATTCCGCAGATAGCCGGATGCACCGCATCGCCGTCCAGGCCACCAACCAGATCCAGACAAGCAATCAGAAGAGATGCTTCAACTTCTCCACCAACCCCGGTTTCAACACCCATCACACCACCAAGGAGACTACATACATGTTTATCGCAATGAACCGCTTCATCATCAATGAAGGCTTTGAGAGCGCATTTGAAGACGTCTGGCGCAACCGCGACTCAAGCCTGAAAGAAGTTCCGGGCTTCCAGACTTTCCACCTGCTCAAGGGCCCGAAGAACCAGGAGAGCGGACAAACCCTCTACGCATCCCATACGGTCTGGGCAACGCATGATGATTTTGTCGACTGGACAAATTCCGAGCATTTCCGCAATGCCCACAAAAACGCGGGAAACAACAAGGGCATGTATGCCGGCCATCCGAATTTTGAAGGTTTTGAAGCCGTTCTCGACGCCTGACTGAAGCTGATGAGCACCAATGGCCGGGCTGTTAAACAGTCCGGTCACTGGACTCATCATCAGTTACAGCCGGATTGCCCTCCTGTTCGTCAAACCCGGTTGATGGCCAGGGCCGTCGCGTTAGTGTCCCGATATCAACCGTTCTCAGGCGCTCACGAGGGTAATCTGGCCTGATAATCCAGCAATCCGTAACAATCTAATAAATAATATAATGCTTATTTAGCGTCCGCAAATCATAACTCTCTCTCTTGGCCAACTGCGGCTAAGCGAGGACCGATATCATGAAGCCCAGAAATTATCTTCTCACCCGGACGAGCGAAGAACCGAAAGAGAAAAGAAGGGTCTTCCCCCGGCGCGACGCAAATTGTCCGGTCATCGCCCGTGTCCGTCAGCGCGAACGCGAAGAGCAAATCTCCGTACCGTGCTGGATGGTCAATCTGTGCGAGGATGGCTGCCTTCTCTCCTCGGATTATTTTCCGCGCAAGGTTGATGAGATCAACCTGACCATCCCCGGGATAAGTACGCCCGTGCGCGGCAAGGCCAGGGCGCAAGGCGCGCATACCGTCAACGTCCGCTTCACAAAACTCCTCCAGTCGGACGTCGTTGAAATGGTCGCCCGCATCAAGACGATCCCCAAGCCGTAAAGCCCGCGTTCACACTCGGCAGGTTGTTGCGCATGCGCCAATCCTGCCGCTACGCCAGCCAGTCATCCAGCTTGGCGGATCTGACATCAACCATCAGTTTCAGGAAACCATCGGCCTGGTACCGGGCTGTCGCCTCGCCCTTCTGCGCGGTCGCCAGGGCGGCTTCGCCAACAGCCCCGTTTGAATTGAGATCGCTGGCGATCCAGGCAAAGGCATGCGGGCCGGTATGGCGCAGCAGATCGAACTCCGTCTCGGCTCGGGTGACCGCGGAGACAAAATTCTCCGCCCTGTTCATGGCCACCAGCTCCGGGCGAAAATGCAGCATCAGCGATGTTTCAACATCCCCGCCGTGGATACCGTAAGACGTCTCGGTTTCACTGTAGAGTCCGCTCGGCAGGCCAAACCGCATCCAGGATGTTTTCACCGCCAGCATTCTCGCTCTCACCCGCAATTCGCGGGCGACAATGCCCATCACTTCTTCATTTCCGCCATGGGAATTGACCAGCACCACCTTGCGGATACCGGCACGGGCGATCGAATGGCCAAGTTCGACCCAGTGATCAATCAGCGTCGTCGCCGGAATGGTCAGCGTTCCGGCGGCATGCTGATGCTCGTTGGATTTGCCCACCGACTGGATTGGCAGGATCCGGATATCGAGATCGTCCGGTGCGGCTTTGATAACCGTGTCGAGCATGCCGGCCATGATCGAACTGTCAGTCGATACCGGAAGATGCGGTCCGTGCTGCTCGATGGCCGCAAGCGGCAACACGGCAATTGTCCGGTCTGGATCCAGTCCCTGGAATTCCTCTGTGGTAAAGTCGCCCCACCAGATTTTCCGTGTCATTGTCGATGTCCTTCAATTCTCATGCGAGGTTCAGTCCGGCGCTGCTGCGACGACTTCGATTTCCACTTTGAACGCCTCACGCGCAAAACCCGAGACAATCATCAGCGTCGAGGCCGGTGCCGGGTCGCCAAACAGCCGGTCCCGGACTTTCATGTAACCGGGCAAATGCGTCCTGTCCGTGACAAAGGCATTGATCCGCACAATATCATGCAGCGTCATGCCCGCTGACTCCAAAATCGCCGCGACATTTCTGAAGCACAATTCGGTTTGCTCTTCGGAGCTTTCGGGTATCTGGTCGTCCGGCGTGACCGACAATTGCCCCGAGCACAGCATCAGCCGGTAACCAGGCGGTATTTCCACCCCGTGGCTGTAGCGGGCAAACGGAGCCCTGATGGTATCTGGCGTGTGATATTTCATGACCTGGTCCCGGAATGAATGTGGATGGGCTTTCATTAAACCCACAAAATTTTCGCCGTCTATTCCAAACCAGACGGCTATGGTCCAATCTGCTGCCTTGCCGTTGGGCAGAGGTATATTATTGTGCAATGTGTCCAATGAAGATGCAGCTTTGGCAAGCGGAACAGTGAGATGGCACCGCAATCTCACGGCAGACCGGATTAGGCACGGATGGCATGGCGCTTGCAGGAATGTGTAGTTGGCAAAATCCAGGGGGTGATTCGAAACCCCGATCAAAATCAAAGGGATGGTGTATATGACGCTTCTTCTTCGCTCTTCGGCCGCATTGGCGGCAATCCTGGCACTTGGGGCGCAGGCATCCGCCGCCGAACCGGTGACATTTGGAACAAACTGGCTGGCGCAGCCTGAGCATGGCGGTTTTTACCAGTCCGTCGCCGATGGCACCTATGCCGCATGCGGCCTGGATGTCACCATTGCCCAAGGCGGCCCGCAGGTGAACAACCGCGCCTTGCTGCTGGCGGGCAAGATCGAGTTTCACATGGGCGGCAATATGCTCGAGGCCTTCTCGGCAGTGGAACAGAACATCCCGGTCAAGGTGGTCGCAGCTTCGTTTCAGAAAGAACCGCAGGTGCTGATGACCCACCCCGGCCAGGGACTCGACACCTGGGAGGAGCTCAAGAATGCCGAGCAGTTCATTCTGGGCGATGCCGGGTTCCAGAGCTACTATCAGTACATGATCACCGAGTACGGCTTCGATGCCTCCAAACGAGTTCCCTACACCTTCAATCCGGCGCCGTTCATTGCTAATCCGAAATCGGCGCAGCAGGGCTATATCACCTCCGAGCCTTTCGCTGTCGAACGTGAAGGCGGCTTCAAGCCGAACCTGTTCCTGGTCGCGGACTACGGTTTCGACACCTATTCGACCACCATTGAGACCATGCAGGACACGATCGATACCAAGCCTGAAGCGGTAAAATGCTTTGTCGAAGGCTCGATCAAGGGCTGGTACAATTATCTCTACGGCGACAATGCCGCTGCCAATGCCATGATCCAGAAAGACAATCCGGACATGACCGACGAGCAGATCGCCTTCTCGATCGACAAGCTCAAGGAATTCGGCATTGTCGATTCCGGTGACACCGAAACCATGGGTATCGGCGCTATGACGGACGAACGGATGGCAAGCTTCTACGCCAATATGGTCAAGGCCGGCGTTGTCAAGGAAGGCATCGACATCAAGGCGTCCTACACGCTCGACTATGTCAACAACGGCGTCGGACTCGATCTCAAGAAGTAATGCAATGCCCCGCCCGGAAGGATCCTTTCGGGCGGGACTTGCTCACCTCGCAAGCATACTCCCTGGACAGCCATGCCCGACCGGACAAACCCTTTCCTGATCCTGCAATCCATTGGCAAGACCTTTGCATCCGGCGTCACCGCGCTTGATCAGGTCAATCTGACCGTTAACGAAGGCGACTTCATGAGCCTTCTCGGCCCCTCCGGTTGCGGCAAGTCGACCGCGCTCAGGATCATCGCCGGGCTGTCGTCGCCGACGTCCGGCGTGGTTGACTGGCGCGGACCGCCACTTCAGCAAAATGACATCGGCTTTGTCTTCCAGGAGCCGACCTTGCTGCCCTGGGCCAGTGTTTATGACAATGTCTGGTTGCCGCTGCGGCTGCGCGGCGTGTCCCAAAAGGATGCCGAACCTCAGATCGCCGAGGTTCTCGAACGCGTTCACCTGACCGGCTTTGAGACCGCAGTCCCCCGAGAACTCTCCGGCGGCATGAAGATGCGCGTCTCCATCGCCCGGGGGCTTGTCACCAGGCCGCGCATCCTGCTGATGGATGAACCCTTTGCAGCGCTCGATGAAATTACCCGTTTCAAGCTCAACAATGATCTTCTGGAATTGTGGGAAGAGCGCGGTTTCACCGTGATCTTTGTCACCCATTCGGTGTTTGAGAGCGTATTCCTGTCCAACCGCATCACCGTGATGGCCGCCCGGCCGGGGCGCGTGTTTGATGAGGTCAAGGTCGATGTGCCCTACCCGCGCAACCAGACCTTCCGGACTTCGCCTGAATATGCCGCCTTGTGCCGGAAGACATCTGACGTTCTGGTCGGAGCAATCAACGCGACGTCGAAGGATCGGGAGGCAGTGACCAATGCGGGCAGCTAGACAGACGAGCGGGGCCGTTCCAGCCGTGATCGACGCCGATGAAGCCCGCCGTGAGCGTAGCCGCCGCCTGGAACGCACCGGCCGCTGGCTGCTGCCGCTGCTCATCATGGCAACGGCTGTCTTCTTCTGGGACCGGATCTGCGTCTGGAACGAAATCCCGCAATATATCCTGCCGCGTCCCGGCGTTGTCCTGAGCACCATGATCGAAGACGCCGGCCTGTTGTTCTCTTCACTACTGGTGACCTTGCGCATTACGGTGCTGTCTCTGGCGCTGGCTGTCTTCGGTGGCGTCGGACTGTCGGTTCTGTTCACCCAGTCGCGCTGGATCGAGATGAGCCTGTTTCCCTTTGCCATCGTTCTGCAGGTCACCCCGATCGTCGCGATATTCCCGCTGATCAACATCTATGTCGATGACCAGACCACCAAGCTGCTGCTCTGTGCCTGGATCGTCGCCTTCTTCCCGATCCTGTCCAACACCACGCTGGGGCTCAATTCGGTCGACCGCAATCTGATTGACTATTTCCGCTTGAATGGCGCGAGCCGCTGGCAAACGCTGTGGCATCTCAGGCTGCCTGCCGCCATGCCCTATTTTCTCGGCGGATTGAAGATCGCCGGCGGCCTGGCGCTGATCGGCGCCGTGGTCGCGGAATTTGTCGCCGGCACCGCCGGCCAGTCATCCGGTCTGGCATCGCGCATTATCGAAGCCGGCTACCGGCTCAACGCCCCGCGTCTTTTCGCAGCGCTGATCCTCATTTCGCTGACGGGCATCATCATATTCCTGGTCTTGTCCTGGATTTCCCACCTTGTGCTGCATCGTTGGCACGAGAGTGCGCTCAAGCAGGAGCAGTAAGTGACACAGCCTTCCATAACCCTGCCCGCATCGGGGGCGTATTCGCTGGTCAATCTCAGGCTGCACAGGTCACATCTGGAAAAGCCCGACGGCCTGGTCTTCGACACCGAAGGTTTTGCACTGGCGGAAATCGACATCTCGGCGGGCGCGATTGACCGGATAGGCCCGGTCGGTCAGGGGGCAGCACGATCCGCAGCAATCGATTGCCGGGGCGCCATCGCCTTTCCTGCCTTCGTGGATTGCCACACCCACATCGACAAGGGCCACATCTGGGCGCGCAAGCCCAATCCCGACGGCAGCTTTCCCGGCGCCCTGACCGCGGTAGGAGAAGACCGTCTGGCGCGGTGGACAGCGGATGATGTCGAACGGCGCATGGAGTTTTCCCTTGCCTGCGCCTATGCCCACGGCACGCGTGCAATGCGCACCCATCTCGACTCCGTGCCGCCGCAGGAGGACATTTCCTGGCCGGTCTTCGAGACTGTCCGCGACCGCTGGAAAGGCCGGATCGAGCTGCAGGCCGCCTGTCTGTTCGGCATCGATCAGGCCCTGGACGAAAACTGGTTCAACCGGCTGGCGGAGATTGTCGCCCGGCATCGCGGCATTCTCGGCGCGGTCACCTATATGGTGCCGGATCTGGACATGTTGCTCGACCGCATGTTCGTCAAGGCCATGAATCTCGGCCTCAACCTCGATTTTCATGCCGACGAGACCGATGATGTCAACGCGATCTCGCTCGACCGCATTGCCGACGCGGCTTTGCGCCATGGTTTTGAGGGCAGAATTCTGGTTGGCCATTGCTGCTCGCTGGCGCGCCAGCCAGACGACCGGGTGAAAGCGACGCTGGACAAGGTGGCCCGCGCCGGCCTTTCCGTCGTCTCGCTGCCGATGTGCAACATGTACCTTCAGGACCGCCGCGCCGACGCCACCACACCGCGCTGGCGCGGCGTCACCTTGCTGCACGAAATGGCGGCGCGCGGCATCAATGTCTGTGTCGCCTCCGACAATACCCGCGACCCGTTCTATGCCTATGGCGATCTCGATGTGCTGGAGGTCTACCGCGAAGCCACCCGGATCCTGCATTTTGATCATCCGGTCGGCGAATGGCCGGCGACGGTTGCCGGCAATCCGGCCCGGGCCATGGGTCTTGCGCAAACAGCGATGCTGCAACCCGGCGCGTCCGCAGATCTGGTTCTGTTCCGCGGCCGCAGCCTGACCGAACTTCTCTCCCGCCCCGAAAGCCGCCGAACACTTATCCGCAATGGAAAGCTCATTGACGCGACTGTCCCCGACTACCAAGACCTAGACGATTTGATGGAGCCCTGAGCCATGGACATGACCGCACTGATCGCCGACCTCGACGGCATCCGCATCGAGCACAACGACAAGATTATTCAGCAGAAAAGCCGTGATTTTTACTGGTATTCGCCGGTGCTCAAGCGCCAGCTCGACCATGTCACCGGTGATCTGGTTGCGTCGCCGAAAACTGAAGCAGAGCTGATCCGCATCCTCAAGGCCTGCTACGCCCATGATGTTCCGGTAACACCACGCGGCACCGGCACCGGCAATTACGGCCAGGCCATGCCCTTGTCCGGCGGGCTGGTGCTGAGCCTTGCGGATATGAACGAGATCAAGCAGATTTCCCCCGGCCGGGTGATCTGCGGACCCGGCGTCATCTGCTCCGATCTCGACAAGGCAACCCGCGCCGCGTCGGGGCAGGAATTGCGCATGCATCCCTCCACTGCGCACACCGCCACCATCGGCGGTTTCATCGCCGGCGGCTCCGGCGGTGTCGGCTCGATCTCCTGGGGCGGCTTGCGCGATTTCGGCAACATCATCCGCCTGCGCGTCGTCACCATGGAGGCCGAGCCCCAGGTGTTGGAACTGACCGGCGAGGATCTGCACAAGGTCACCCATGCCTACGGCACCAACGGCATCATCACCGAAGTCGAGATGCCGCTGGCGCCGGCCTATGACTGGGTCGACGCCATTGTCGGTTTCGACAGCTTTGACCAGGCCACCGTCTACGCCAATGCGCTGGCACGCCAGGACGGCATCCTGACCAAGCTGATTTCGGTTGTCGCCGCGCCCTGCCCCTTCGACTATTTCAAGCGGCACCAGAAATTCCTCACCGAAGGCCAGAGCGTCGTTCTGGTCATGGTCGCACCCCACAGCCATGACGCCTTCAAGGCGTTCACCGCCCGAAATGCCGGCGAGATCGTCTTTGATGCGACCACAGCCGGAGACCTCAAGGGTCTGCCGCCGGTGTTTGAACTGGCCTGGAACCACACAACGCTGCGCGCACTGCGCGCTGATCCGGCCTGGACCTATCTCCAGACACTCTACCCCTTCCCCAATCAGCTCGACCTCACCTCGAAGATGGAGCGCATGTTCCCCGGCGAGCTGATCTCGCATCTTGAGTTCGTCCACTTTGATGGCGACATCACCTGTTTCGGCCTGCCGCTGGTCCGCTTCACCACCGAGGACCGGCTCAACGAGATTATCGACCTGCACAATGAAAACGGATGCCCGGTCTTCAATCCGCACCGCTACACGCTCGAGGAAGGCGGCATGAAGCAGACCGACGAGATCCAGCTTGCCTTCAAGCGGCAGGCCGACCCGAAAGGTCTGCTCAATCCCGGCAAGATGATTGCCTGGGATGATCCGGACTATGATTTCAGCTCCGGAAAAACCTGGCTGTTCAGGGGTTTGAAGCAGGCAAGTTGAGGCAGGTGCAATGCGTATTCTCGTCGTCCACGCGCATCCGGTTGCGTCAAGCTTCAATGCCAGCCTGTTCCGCATGACCGTTGAACGTCTGTCCAAGGCGGGCCACCAGGTCGATGCGATCGATCTCTACCGGGACGGCTTCAATCCGGTCATGAGCGAAGACGAACGGCTGAATTACCACGATCTGGAGACCAACCGGAAACCGGTCGAGGCCTATGTCGACAGGCTTCTTGACGCCGAAGCACTGGTGCTGGTCTATCCGGTGTGGAACTACGGCTTCCCGGCCATCCTCAAGGGCTGGTTTGACCGGGTGTTTCTTCCCGGTGTGTCTTTTGGACTGGTGGATGGCAAGGTCCGGCCGACCTTGCACAATATCGGCAAGATCCTCGTCATCACCTCCTATGGCGGATCCCGTTTCCGCTCCTGGCTGATGGGCGATCCGCCGCGCAAGATCGCCAACCGGATGCTGCGCGCCACGGTCAGGCCGGGCGCTCCTGTCACCTATCTCGCCCATTACGAAATGAACCTTTCAACCGACCAGACACGGCAATCTTTCATGTCCAGGGTGGAAAGAGCTTTGGACAGAATCTGATGCGTATTCTTGTTGTTTATTGTCACCCGGTACCCGAAAGCTTTTGCGCCGCCATCCGCGACACGGCCATCCGCAGTCTTGAAACGGCCGGTCACGAAATCGATCTGCTGGATCTTTATGCCGAAGGCTTCGACCCGGTGATGCCGGTGGAAGAACGCCGTCACTACAACGAGATGAAACTGGCCGATCACCCGTTTCCGGATCATGCCGAACGGCTTCAGGCGGCGGAAGGGCTGCTCTTCATCTATCCAACCTGGTGGTATGGCCTGCCGGCCATGCTCAAGGGCTGGCTTGACCGGGTCTGGACTCCGGATCTCACATTCCGCATCCCGGACGGCCCCGGACCGATCGAACCCTTGATGACCCACATCGATCTGCTCGGAGTCATCACCACCTGCGGCGCACCGCGCTGGTGGTCCTATGTCGTGGCGCATCCCGGCAAGCGCACCATCCTGCGCGGCATGCGCGCACTCTGCGGCAAACGCTGCCGACGCCTGTTCATGGCCCACTATTTGATGGACAAATCAACGCCTGAAAGCCGCGCGCGTTATCTTGCTTCAATCGAGAAGCGCCTTCTCGGCATTCGCGGCTGACAGATTCAGAAATTGTTGTTGTCAGGGTGGGCTCTTGCGAAGGCCGGCAGCTGTTCACACGCCTGGCGAACCGCATTGATGCGGGTCATCCCGCTGATGTCCACGCCCCACCGGTCCGCGTTGTAGAGTTGAGGTATCAGGCAGATGTCCGCCAGCCCCACTGTGTTGCCGTGGCAGAATCTGCCGGTGTCAGCGTGGTCGAGCATAAGCTCAAACGCCGCCAGTCCCTGGGAGATGAAACGCTTCATCCACTCCGACCGGGCTTCCGCGCCACCGCCCGTGATGTCCATCACATGGGCAACCACCGACAGATTGCACACCGGGTGAATGTCCATGGCAATCGCATGCGCCAGCGCTCTGGCCCGTGCCCGGCCCGGGGGATCGTCCGGCAACAGCGACAGCCCCCGCGTCTCGATCAGATACTCGACAATCGCCAGCGACTGGGTCAGCATCAACCCGTCGATTTCCAGTGCAGGAACAAGGCCTTGCGGATTGCGCGCCAGATGCTCCTGGCCACGGTGGCTGCCATCGAGCAGATTGACCACCACCGGCCTGTACTCGATACCCGCCAGGTTCAGCGCAATCCGCACCCGGTAGCTCGCCGAGGACCGCCAATAGTCATAAAGAACCGGCATCTGCTCCGTCATGTCACTCATTCCTTAAGTGCCGCCGCCTGCAGTGCTTCGCTCAGCACCTGCCGGTCGCCGATATGATTGGCTAGCAGCAGGATCAGCCGCGCATTGAGCGCATCGCTTTCGGCTTTGCCTAGCCCCTCGTGGACAGCCAGCAACTCGGCGTAGAATTCATCCGGAACCTTGATATTGGCTTTGGTATTGAGTTCAGCCACGACCTATCTCCCGATTGCCTTGCGCAGCGCCGCTCTGACCGCCGCCTCGTCATAATGGTCCCAGCGCGCGGCGACATGCTGATCCGGACGGATCAGATAGACCGCAGCATCGGCCTCGCCGAGATAGCGCTGCTTGAGATAGCCATCGGCATCGTCTGCGCTCGACAGGGCCAGCCGCTTCAACTCCACCCCGTCAATCTCCGCGGTATCCGGTGCATCCGCATCAATTGTCATCAGATGAAAGGCGCTTCCCAATTGATCGAGTAGCCAGCCGGCCGGAACCGGCGCATCGACCATCGGCGAGCCCGGACGGGTGCGGTCCGGCATTGCCGCGCAATCAGGTCCATTGAGCGGCGAGCCATCATAGGTGCACGGCACCGACAACCGTCCTGAATTGACCATTGGCCGCGTCGCCTCGTAACGTTCGGAAAGATCCAGCACCGCATCGCGGAAGATCCGGCTGATCTCGGATTTCGGCGTGATGAAATCGGTCGAACGCGAGGAATTGAGGATATTCTCCTCCGCGCCCTGCACCCGCTCGGCATTGTAACTCTCGAGTAACGTAGATGGTGACTTACCATCAATGACAAGTTTGAGTTTCCAGGCCAGATTGTCGGTGTCCTGCAGCCCCGAATTGGCGCCACGCGCCCCGAACGGTGAAACCTGATGCGCCGAATCCCCGGCAAAGATCACCCGTCCCTCGCAAAACCGCTCCATGCGTCGGCACTGGAATGTGTAGATCGAGCTCCACTCCAGTTCGTAGCTGATCTCGTCGCCGAGCATCGCCTTCAGCCGCTTGTCAATGTTTTCCGGCCTGAGCTCTTCCGCGCGGTCAATATCCCAGCCAAGCTGGAAATCGATGCGCCAGACATTGTCCGGCTGCTTGTGCAGCAGCGCCGACTGGCCGCGGTTGAACGGCGGATCGAACCAGAACCATCGCTCGGTCGGAAACTTGGCTTCCATCACCACATCGGCGATGAGAAAATTGTCCTCGAACACCCGGCCGGTGAAATCCAGCCCCAACAAGGTGCGGATTGGTGACGCCGCGCCATCGCAGGCCACCACCCAGTCGGCCTTGAGCTGATAGGGCCCGTCCGGCGTGCCAACCGTCAGCCCGGCGCCGCTGTCGTCCTGGGTGACGTCGAGCACCTTGCTGCCGCCGCGCAGCTCGATCGGCTTGCCTTCAGCCTGCAGCGCCCGCAGCCGGTCGACCAGATACTGCTCGAGATAATATTGCTGCAGATTGATGAAGGCCGGACGCTTGTGGCCCTGCTCGGGCAACAGGTTGAAGCCGAACACCTGGCGTTCGTCGAAATAGACCTTGCCCAGGTTCCAGACCACACCCTTGTCGACCATCGGATCGCCACAGCCCAGCCGGTCGAGAATTTCCAGCGGCCGCTTGGCAAAGCAGATGGCGCGCGAGCCCCAGCTCACCTTGTCGTTCTCGTCGACCACCACAACAGGCACGTCCTGCATCGCCAGATCGATCGCCAGCGCCAGCCCCACCGGCCCGGCTCCGACCACCACCACCGGGTGGCGCACCGGTGTCGCGGCATCCTGATCGGCGGATCGCTGATAGGGATACAGCGGAACTTCAAAAATCTTGCTCATGGCACCTCCCGAAGAAATCAGGGGCGGACAGCGCCGCCCCCAATAGAGTCCTCACCCCTGCAATTGCGCCCACATTTCCGCGTCGCGCTCCGCAGTCCAGATCCGCGGCGTGTCGATGCCGCGGGCTTCGTCATAGGCGCGGGCGACATTGAACGGCAGGCAGTGCTCGTAGATGGCGAAGTCCTTGAACTTCGGGTCGCATTCGGCCCGCACCGCATCCCAGGCTTCCTTCAGCGTTCCGCCGCGCGCCGCCACCTTGGCCGCGGGGCGATAGGTCGATTCGACAAAATCCCGGGTGCTGTCGATCGCCGCATTGACCATCTCCCGGCCCACCAGCGCATCGCCGCGTCCCGGCCCGATCGCCTGCGGATCGAACGAGCGGATCATGTCGAGCGTGTCGCCCCAGTCGGCGAAATGACCGTCGCCGCAATAACAGGCCGAGTGGTACTCGACGATATCACCGGTGAACATCACCTCTTCGTCCGGCACCCAGGCGACAATGTCACCGGCGGTGTGGGCGCGTCCCAAATGCATCAGGTCAACCCGGCGCTTGCCGAGATAGACCGTCATGCGTTCGGAGAAGGTCGTTGTCGGGTAAGTCAGGCCCGGAATGCTCTCATGACCCTGAAACAGCCGCGGGAAGCGCTCGAATTCCGATGCCCAGTCCTCGGCGCCGCGCTCCTCGACCATCGCCCGGGCAATATCGCCCATGATCACGGTCGGCGCGTTGTAGGCCGAAGCCCCGAGTACGCGCACCGCATGGTAATGTGTCATCACCAGATGGCTGATCGGCTTGTCGGTGACGGTGCGGATCTTCTCGATCACCTTGCTGGCCAGACGCGGCGTGGCCTGCGCCTCGATCACCATGACGCTGTCATCGCCGATGATCACTCCGGAATTGGGATCGCCCTCGGCGGTGAAGGCCCACAGGTCGCGGCCGATCTCGGTAAACGAGATCGCTTTTTCCGCCATGTCGCCGGCGGATGCGAATTTCTTGCTCATTGGGAGGTCCTAGACTTTCTCTACTGTTTGCTCGATGGCGCCAAAGATCGAATGGCCATCGGCGTCTTTCATCTCGATGCGAACCGTGTCGCCGAAACGCATGAAGGGTGTGGACGGCTTGCCTGAGGCAATGGTTTCGATCATCCGGATCTCGGCGATGCAGGAATAGCCCGCTCCGCCCTCGCCCACCGGCTTGCCCGGATCGCCATCAGGCCCCTTGTTCGACACGGTGCCCGACCCGATGATGGTGCCGGCGCACAGCGCCCTGGTCTTTGCCGCATGCGCGATCAGCTGCGGGAAATCGAATGTCATGTCGACGCCGGCATTGGCGCGCCCGAAGGCCTCGCCGTTTAGGTCGACATCAAGCGGCAGATGCAGTTTGCCGCCATCCCAAGCTTCGCCAAGCTCGTCCGGAGTCACGGTCACCGGCGAGAATGCCGACGACGGCTTGGCCTGGAAGAAGCCGAAGCCTTTCGCAAGCTCCGCAGGGATCAGCCCGCGCAGGCTGACATCATTGACCAGCATTACCAGCTCGATGGCGTTGCGGCAGGTGTCGATGTCGGCGCCCATCGGCACATCACCGACAATCACCGCCACTTCTCCCTCGCAATCGATTCCCCAGGCTTCGTCCGCCATCCGGATCGGACCGCGCGGCGACAGGAACGTGTCCGAGCCACCCTGATACATCAGCGGCTCTTCCCAGAAACTTGCCGGCATTTCCGCGCCGCGCGCCTTGCGCACCAGTTCGACGTGATTGACATAGGCCGAGCCGTCGGCCCACTGATAGGCCCGTGGCAGCGGCGACAAGGCATCGCGTTCATGAAACCGCTCTGTCGGCTCCGCACCGGTTTCCAGCATGTCAGCCACATCCCGAAGCCGCGGCCCCACATGTGTCCAGTCATCCAGCGCGGCCTGAAG